>JACPPF010000139.1 GCA_016191165.1 Planctomycetota bacterium | reverse complement strand
TCCAAATCCTCACCGCGCCGATTCCGCGCGCTCCCCCGCGTCCACGGCCCACCGCCACCGCCGTCTGTCACCGACGGCGATCCGAACCCGCCGGCGTCGGCGCGCGGCCGCCGGGAAGGCTCAGCAACGCAACTGCCTCGTAGTCGGCAGGTGAACGAAAATCGATATAAACTCCAAGGAGTTTCTTGAAAACCTTGAGAAAATCGCACCGACCTGCCTTGTTCGCGCATATAGCCTACGAGGAAAACCGAATTCCAATACTTGGAGGCACCCATGAGCGCGAATTGGCTGAAGATGATCGGCACGGCCGAAATGCCATGCCCGGATCCGTACGTCTTGAAGGTCGTTGCTTACACCAGGACGAGAAAACCGAGCGTGCGCCCTGGGGATAAGCTGATCCTGTACGCCGTCGGAGGGTTCAAGACCATTTTTGCGGTGGCGACGGTAACGAGCCATGTGGGACGAAGCCGGCCCGAGTGGTGGCCGGGACAACCGGACCTACTCGAGCGGTTCCCGTATTGCGTGGAAATCGAATACGAAGTCAACTTGAGGCCACCCGATGGCGTCGATATCGGCGCCGCCAATTTGGAGGGCCATTTGCCCGCCATCCGGTTCGGTAATACGCACTTAAGTTTGTCCGAGGAAGAGTTTGTGTACGCAGCAGCCAAGTTGCGCGAGAAAGCGACCAAGCTCCTATTCCCTGCACGGTAACAAGGAGACTGCAAAAATGTCCTCCCCCACCACCAACATCACCAGCGTCCTCAAGGCATCGTGCTGTCCGCGTGGCGGGTTGCGGTGAGAAATAGCCGTGTCGCTCAAGCGCGTGCAGGCTAAAATGAACGCAGTTGTCGGAGGCCAGAACATGACCACATCGGATTTGCTTCGCCGGTCGCAAGAGATTTACGACCATCGCCTGAAACAGAACCTCGAGCGCACCGATTTTCATGCGTTCGTGGCCATCGAACCGCAGTCCGGCGATTATTTTCTGGGCCGAACCCTCAGCGAGGCGGCGGCGGCGGCGGCGGCGGCGCACCCCAATCGGCGATCATGTGTCCTCCGCGTCGGTCATGACACTACCATCACCATCGGGGCAGGCATGTCGTGACGGGAACCGTTGACGCCGCTGGACGAGCGATGCTGCTGATTCGCCTGAAGTACCCGGCTTCCAGCGTCGAATCCCCGGTAGACGCGTGGATCGACACCGGCTTCACCGGCGATCTCGTCTTGCCCGCAAACCTCATCGCCTCGCTGGGCCTTCCTCTTGGTCCCGCGGTGTCGGCAAAGCTCGCCGACGGCTCCATCGTTCACCTCGACACCTATTCCTGCATCCTGGACTGGTTCGGCCAATGGAAGGCGATCGAGGTCGTCTCCAATCAAGGCGATTTCCCCCTGCTGGGCGTCGGACTGATGCAGGACCACGAGTTGCGCGTAGATTATCGATTGAAGTCGTTGACCCTAACGTAATGGTTTGCCAATGCCGAGCGATTCGAGCATTGCCCGAAATTAACAGGAGACCATGAATGTCCTCCCTCACCACCAACATCACCAGCGTCCTCAAGGAAACGCGGTCCTTCCCGCCCTCGGCGGAGTTCGTCGCACAGGCGAACGTCAAGGGCATGGCCGAATATGAGCAACTTTGGAAGCGGGCGGCCGATGATCCGGAGGGCTTCTGGGCCGAGCAGGCCGAATCGCTCACCTGGTTCAAGAAATGGAACAAGGTGCTCGAATGGAATGAACCGTTCTCGAAATGGTTCGTCGGCGGCAAGATCAACGCTTGCTACAACTGCGTCGATCGGCACCTCGACGGCCCGCGCAAGAACAAGGCCGCCATTATCTGGGAAGGCGAACCCGGCGACACGCGCGTGCTGCGCTATCAAGACCTGCACCGCGAAACGTGCAAATTCGCCAACGCGCTGAAAAAGATCGGCATCAAGCCGGGCGATCGCGTGACCATTTACATGCCGATGATTCCGGAAGCCGCCATCGCCATGCTGGCCTGCGCGCGCATCGGGGCGACGCACTCCGTCATCTTCGGCGGTTTCTCGGCCGACGCCGTCGCGGATCGCAACAACGACGCCAAGGCGAAGCTCGTCATCACCGCGGATGGCAGCTGGCGGCGGGGCAAGATCGTGCCGTTAAAGGCCAACGTCGATACCGCCCTGGACAAATCGCCGACCGTTGAGAAGTGCATCGTCTTCAATCGCGCCAATCAACAAATCAACATGAAGGCGGGACGCGACCTGTGGTGGCATGAGCTCGTCGCCAACGAATCGGCCGACTGCCCCGCCGAAGAGCTCGACAGCGAACATCCGCTCTACATTCTCTACACCAGCGGCTCCACGGGCAAACCCAAGGGGGTGTTGCACACGACCGCGGGCTATCTGCTCGGCACCGCGCTAACGCACCAGTGGGTCTTCGACCTGAAAGAAGACGACACCTACTGGTGTACCGCCGACGTCGGCTGGGTGACCGGGCACAGCTACATCGTCTATGGTCCCCTCGCCAACGGCGCCACCGTCGTGATGTACGAAGGCGCGCCAAACCATCCCCGCGAGGATCGCTTCTGGGACATCATCGAAAAGTACCGCGTCTCAATCTTCTACACCGCCCCGACCGCGATTCGCGCGTTTATCAAGTGGGGCGATCAGCATCCCAACGGACACGACCTGTCCAGCCTGCGCTTGCTCGGCACCGTCGGCGAGCCGATAAATCCAGAAGCGTGGATGTGGTATCACAACGTCATCGGCAATGGAAAATGCCCGATCGTCGATACCTGGTGGCAGACCGAGACCGGCGCCATCATGATCGCACCGCTGCCGGGCGCCATTCCCACCAAGCCTGGCAGCGCGACCAAGCCCGTGCCCGGCATCATTGCCGAAGTCGTTGACAAGCAGGGCAACGCCGTCCCAGCGGGGCAAGGGGGCTTCCTCGTCATCAAGAAACCGTGGCCATCGATGATGCGCACCATCTTCGGGGACGATGAACGCTACAAGCAGCAATACTGGTCCCAGGTTCCTGGCGTCTACTTCACCGCCGACGGCTCACGCAAGGACGAGGACGGCTACCTGTGGATCATGGGCCGCGTCGATGATGTGCTCAACGTCTCCGGCCATCGCCTGAGTACCATGGAGGTCGAAAGCGCACTCGTGCATCATCCCAAGGTCGCCGAGGCAGCGGTTGTCGGCAAGCCCGATGACATCAAGGGTGAAGGCATCTCGTGCTTCGTCACGCTCAAGGGCGGCATCGCGGCGTCGGACGACCTGAAGAAGGAACTGCAAGCCCACGTCGTCAAGGAGATCGGCGCGCTCGCTCGCCCCGACGAAATTCGCTTCACCGAATCGCTGCCCAAGACGCGTTCCGGCAAGATCATGCGCCGGCTGCTGCGCGACATCGCCAGCGGCAAGGCGACGACCGGCGACACGACGACGCTGGAGGATTTGTCGATCATGGCCAAGCTGCGCGAGGATGAGGAGTAATTTCGGATGAAGAAAATACTTGCGGCATCGGCTATCTTTTTGTTGGCCTCGGTTGCCGCATGTAGTTGGTGTGTTTGGGAACTCGCACGTCCAGGAGGTCGGAGCCTGGCCAACATCGACATCGGCGGTAATCGCAGCATTCGAATTTGGAGCGACGAAAGCCATAGAGATTTTTCCCTTCCCAATTGTGTGTACTACGAGATTCTCGAAAATAGAGAGGTCATCGTTCCCGCGATGTTTTTGGGATCCGATCGAGGACAACGATTTGAATTTCAAGTCGTCTTTGCCGACAACGGGCGGCTGGCGTGCGTTTGGCAGGCAAATCGGGCGGTAAAGGGTGTTCCGTGGATCATCATCTATGACAATGCGGTACGAGAAAGCTGGCCGCAGGTTTGGTGGTGCGAACAACGAAGTAGTCCGCGAGAATGGGAGGAACGATATTTTCTGCTACAGGGCGAAAACCCGAGTCTTCGACATCGGGCGTGGAATGAGCCGTGAGATTCGAGTATGGCCCGTGAGGTCGTCTCTCGCCTCTTGCGCGATATCGCCAGCGGCAAGGCGACCACGGGAGACACGACCACGCTGGAGGATCTGTCGATCCTGGCGAAGCTGCGCGAGGATGAGGAGTGAGTGTTGCGGCTTGCCGGGATTCGATCTATGATGAAAGGCACGACGCCTGCCGTGATGCGAGTGTCGCTTGCAGCCAGTACGTGCGGGGGTCCGGGACTCCGGAAAATGGAATGGCTTTTTCACTCGGTATTCGTTTTCCGTCGGAAGCTGACGCCATTCGGAAACAAGTGCAAGCGCAAGCTGGCAAATCGCCAGGGCAAAAGTTCCTCGCCGCGCTCGATGTCCTCGACGTTGCCGAGAAATTTTCACGCGCCGGGACAATTCGGCTCGAACAGTTGAAGATTCACGCGCGTCTGGAAGAGGATTGGCAACGTCGCATGAAGGAGTTTATCAAACAGCATGTTGCCGATTGATCCCACACCGCAAGCCCTTGCGGATGCGCTTGATGTCCTCGTTCAGGTCTTGAACGAAAAGCAGACGGCCTATGCCGTAATTGGCGGGATCGCGGCGTCAATTCGCGGCCAGATTCGCCCCACGCGCGATATTGATCTGCTCATTCAAGTCCCACAGTTGAGCCTGCCGGGGGTTCTGGATTCGCTGGTCGCGCGTGGCTTCATCCTGGACGTGGCCCAGACAATTCAAATCTGGAACACGGAACATCTCGTCAATTTCTCGCGCGATTCCATCCGCATCGATTGGCTAAAACCCCTCCTCCCTGCCTTCGAGCGCATCCTCGACCGGGCTCGCTGGGAACAGATCGGCGATCGGCCTATTCGCGTCGCCGACGCCGAGGGGCTGTTGCTGTTAAAGCTCATCGCCTTTCGGGTGCGCGATCAGGAAGACATCAAAGGGATTCTGGCGGCGAATGCGGGTAAACTCGATCTCTCGATTGGGTTCGCACGGAACGGCTCCAACTGGTCGGCGCCGCCGAGCAGAAGACCGCGCAATTCGAGGCGATGATTCGTGAGTTCTATTCGTAACCGAAAAAAACCGAAACGCGTCGTCGTCAACGACCTCATGCAGCGCGGCTACGTCTATTACCTCACCCAGCCGGTGGGAGGCCATTTCCATTCCGAATTCAAGCCGCAGTTGACGCCGAAGGAGATGCTGGAGTTGGGCGTATTTGGGGGCAAATACATGACCGACTGCACGGAAGAATTCCCGCACGCATGGTTCGTGCATGCGAAGCTTTGCCCGGAGCGGCATGATCCGGCGCTCAATTACTTCGAGGTCAACGCGTCACAGCCGCTGGCGGCGTGGCGCGCGAACGGCTGGATTCACCAGGACGACCCGCGCGGCTGGTTCCAATGGTATTGCAGATATTTCATGGGCCGCCGCCATCCGGACGATGAACGGCAGATCAAGCGCTGGCGAGCCGTGAAACGTCACGTCGCGCAGCTACAGAAGCATTGTTGCGCTGGCGACCTGCGCTGCCGGCGAAGGCAGCGGCAGGCGGTGTTGCACTGGGCGTATGACTCACGCGTTCTTTGAGCTGGTCAATCCTTGATCTCAAAAATCGCCTCGATCTCCACGGCCTTCCCGCCCGGAATGGCCGCGAATCCCAGGGCGCTGCGGGCGTGCCAGCCGTCGGTCTTGGCGCCGAAGATTTCGTGCAGCAGGTCCGAACAGCCGTTGATGACCTTGGGCTGATCGTGGAAATCCGGCGACGAATTGACGCAGCCGAGCACTTTCACGACGCGCAAATTGTCGAGCGTGCCGTGCCGATCGTAGGCGGCGCGAAGGACCTCGATGGCGGCTTCGCGCGCCGCCCTGTAGCCGTCCTCGACTTTGAGATCCTTGCCAAGCCGGCCCTTGATCTTGCTGGTGTGACCCGAGGTGAAAAGCAACTTGCCGGACTTGACGCAGGGATTGAGGTAGCCGGGCTTGAGCTTTTCAAACTTGATGCCGAGCGCCTTGGCCTTCTCGGTCGGCGACATCGTTTTTCCTTGCGCGGCGGCCACCGGGGTGACTTTTTTTTCGGCGCCGGACCAAGAAAGCGTTGCCTGGGCGGCGGACCCGACGACAACAATCACGGCCCCAAGACAGCAGATCCGAACGTAGGCAGGTTTCGACAATCGCATGATGTGTTCTCCCGGAAACGGGCCATCCAGGTCACATGCCCCAAACGGAAATTCATTTGTGCCTGAACGAATACGCATGATATTATCAACTTCAGTCCATTTGTTTCCAATAAAATGGCCGCGCCGACGAATAACCCCCTGTGCATTCCCGGCGATAACCGAACTCGCAAAGAAAAAGGTGAACCATGTTGGAATGGCTGTCGCAACAAAACGCGGGGCAGTTGATCGCGATTCTCGCCATCTCCGGCGGCATCACGGTCGCAGTCGTCTCGGTGCTCTCGGGCGCCTGGGTGCGCGTCCGCCGGGCGGAGTTCCTGGCACAGCAAGCCGAAACCGACGCCGCCCTCAAGCAGCAAATGATCGAACGCGGCATGTCGGCCGACGAAATCGAGCGAGTCCTCGCCGCGGGGGTGAGTCGAAAACCAAAGAAAGAGACCAACGCCGAGGAACGCGTCGGGTAGGCGTCCAATCAGGAAGAACCCATGACCTTCGATGAATATCTTGCCGAACGCATCCGCGCCGCGCTCGTCCGCAAGAAAGGCGTCGTTGAAAAAAAAATGTTCGGCGGTGTCGGCTTCCTGTTGCACGGCAACATGCTCGTTGGCGTTTGGAAGACCTCGCTCATCGTCCGGCTCGGTCCGGAACAGACCGATGACGCCCTGCTGGAGCCCCACGTCCGGGTGTTCGACATCACCGGCAAGCCGATGAAAGGCTGGGCGATGGTTGACGCGCCCGGCCTGGCCGATGACGCCGCGTTGAAAGATTGGATTCAGCGCGCCTGGAAGTTCGTCAGCAAGTTACCCAAGAAATGACCAGGCGCGTCAATTCACCACCGCACCGGGTGTGCCGCTCACGCGCAAATCTCCCTCCCGTTTGGTAAGTCCGATGCGATCCAGATATTCGCAAAACGGCACGGCGAATTTTCGAGTCGTGCCGAGCAGATCGCGAATTTCAGCGACGGTCGCACCCGGCCCGGTAGCAAGCCGGTCGCTGACGCGCTTGCGCATGTCCGCCTCCACCTCACCATGCAAATAGGTCTCGCCGGTGACGTGAACGAGGAAGCCCTCCGCCACGCAAACGTCGAAGAGATCCTTCAGATTCGCGGCATTGCCTCCCGCCTGGGCCGCGAAGCTGCTGGGCTCGGGCGGCTGAAACCCCGCGGCGTGGTATGCCTCCACGACCTTGTCTTTGAGCTTGCGCAGGTTGGCGCTCAGCTTCGGCTTGAAGTCGGCGCGAGCAATGCGGCGCAGGTCTCCCGTCAGCCTTTTCGTCTTGAGCAGCCTTTCCACTTCGGCATGGATCAGCGCGTCATCGCCGATGTAATCGAGCTGCGCTTGAACCTTTTGGCGATCGTGCGAGGTCATCAGCGGAAATTCCTCATGCAACCTGCCGAGAGCCGAGAGGATGCGTTCGTCGAGTTCGCTGACCACGTCGGCATGAAGGGTGACCTGCCGCCCGGCCTGAAGCATGACGGTGACGAGCCGTTTTTCATCGCGCAGCGTTTGAATGATTTCCAGGGCCTGCGCCGGGGCGAGGTTGGCGTCGCGCACGAGGTCGGCCTGCGTAAAACCGGTGTAACCGCCGAACCAGGCGACAAGCAAGGCCCGCTGCTTGGGATCGCCGGTCCATAGTTGCTCGATGCGCTGGAGGCTTTCCAGATGGCGCCGGCGAATCTTCTTCGCCACCGGTTGCAACACCTGTCCCCCGCCGATCGTCAGCGTGGCGGAGGAGCCGCGAATGACAAATGGCTGGCCCCAGGTCGTGGTGGCGGGCTCCTCGAAAAAAATCTGCGCCAGCCCCCAGCCGCCCGGTTCGATGGTGTCGCAATCAAGCAGCGATACCGCTCCCATGATCTCGGACGTGCCGACGTGAAAACGCACAGGCAGGCGGTGCTTGATCGGCCGCTTCATCTCTCGCAAACAGTGCAAGCGCACGGTCACGACGCGCGAAGGTTTCAGATACCCCGGGGTAGCGATCTCCTGCCCGCGTATCACGTCGTGATGATCGACGCCGGCCAGGTTGATTGCCGCGCGCATGCCGCGATGGACTTCCTCGACCGGCTGATCGTGGTTTTGCATCGAGCGTACGCGCACGATTCGGCCCTTGGGCAGCCATTCGACTTCATCGCCGACGCGCACGCTCCCCGCCAGGACCGAGCCAGTCACAATCGTCCCGTGGCCTGGGACTGTGAAACTGCGGTCGATGGGGAGGCGAAACCAGTTAGCGTTTAGCCGGTCGCCTTCGGCGAGCGCGGCTGGGGCCCGCGCGCCCGCCGAAGGCGAGCGGCTAAACGTATCGCATATCGCCGCGATGGCCGATTTCAATTCGTCGATCCCCAACCCCGTGTGGGCGGAAGTGCGAATGATCGGGGCGTTTTCGAGAAAGCTACCCTGCACCAGATCGCGAATCTCGAGTTCGACGACCTCGCGCGTGGTTTCGTCAACCAGGTCGCATTTGGTCAGCGCGATGACGCCGTGCCTTAGGCCGAGTAGCTTGAGGATTTCAAGATGCTCGCGGGTTTGCGGCATGATGGAATCGTCGGCCGCGACGATGAGCACGACGAGGTCGATGCCGGTGGCGCCGGCGAGCATGTTCTTGATGAAGCGTTCATGTCCGGGCACATCGACGATGCCGAGGCGATAGCCTGGTTCCTCTCTCCCTCCGGGAGAGGGGAGGTCTAAAGTGGCAAAGCCGATGTCGATGGTGATGCCGCGCGCTTTTTCCTCGGGCAAGCGATCGCAATCAATGCCGGTGAGAGCCTTGACGAGCGAGGTCTTGCCATGATCGATATGGCCAGCGGTGCCGAGGATGAGATCGCGGGGCATTTTCTTCTCACCTCGCCCTTTGGGAAGGCAGGCCGCGGGGGGAGGGTAATGTCTCGTAGATTATAGCCAAAAACAAAACCGCCTGCGGCGCAACAGTGACAAGGCCACGCAGCAAGCGGCAGGGTACAAGCCAAGTCTTCTATTTCTTGCCGAACCTGGACTTGGCAAACTCCAATACTTCTTCGGGATGCCCCACAGGCGCCACCTTGGTGTAGATCTTTGCGAGGTTGCCCTCCTTGTCAATGACAAACGTCACCCGGCCCGCGAGCTTATTCTTCGGGTTGAGAACGCCGTAGGCCTTGGCAAATTTCTTTTCGGCATCGGCGAGCAACGGGAAGTTGAGTTTTTCCTTCTTGTTGAATTTCTGTTGCAACCCAAGCGTATCGACGCTGATGCCGATAATCACCGTGTCAAGTAGAGCAAACTGCTCTTGGCGGTCACGGAAACCGCAAGCCTCGGCCGTTCAGCCGCCGGTCAGCGCTTTGGGATAGAACCACAGGACGATGTTCTTTTTACCTTTCAGATCGCTCAATTTGAGCGTCTTGGCATTCGGTTTGTCCTTGAAGATCGAACCGATGTTGGTGGCCGGCAGCTCGATGTCCGGCGCGGTATCGCCTTCCTTCAATTTCGCTCCTCCCGCCCAGATCGGTGTCGCGACCCAGGCCATGCCGGCGAGCACCATCAGGGCGATCGCCCCGCGTGCCGCACGGTTCCAGTTGCGTTGCATATTCTTCTCCTCTTCAACGTGACGTTACGATTGACCTCGCACGCCACTACGGGTTGGTGCGCCGGACATTCCAAACCTGGCCCGGCCTGTGATGTATTATTTCGCGACGCACCGAAAGTGGCAAGCAAATCTCGCCTGGGTTTTCTCCGGGGCATTCGTGTAGAATAACCCCAACAGAATAACGCGATGTGGGAAGCCGCCTGGCTCCAATCCACCCGCGATCGACTTCAACGTTAAGGATAACCGAAATGCTTGGTATCAAACTCAATCCCACCGAATTCCTCGACCGCGTCGGCATGGAACTGCGCAAGCTCGATACCGCCCAGATACAAACGCTGGCCGACGCCATTTACGCCTGCTACGAGAGCCGAAACACCGTCTTCGTCATCGGCAACGGAGGCAGCGGGTCCAATGCCTCGCATCTCTGCGAGGACCTTGGCAAATGCACTCTCACCCGTGCCGACTTCGACAACGATCAGAAAAAACGCCTGCGTATTCTCAGCCTGACCGATAACACGCCCTACATTCTGGCCTGGGCCAATGACGAGGGCTTCGACCGCGTTTTTTCCGAGCAACTCAAAAACCTCGCCAACCCCGGCGACCTTCTGATCGCGATCAGTGGTTCCGGCAACAGTCCGAACATCCTCCGCGCCGTCGAATGGGCCAACCGCAACCACGTCACCACGTTCGGCTGCACCGGCTTCTCCGGCGGCAAACTCAAGGGCATGGCCAACCACTGCCTGCACGTCGCCCTTGACGACATGGGCATCGTCGAGTCCATTCACTTGACGGCCTTTCACTGGATCGTCGATAATCTGCACAAACGAATCGGGTTGCAAGGCGCGTAAAACCTACCCATTCCAACCAGCCCGGAGCGCAAGCGACGGGGGCCGGGCGCCGATACCGTCGCTCGCGCTCCGGGCCGGTTCTCATTCCCTCAAGCGGAGACATTTGGAATGCCAATCCTTCTCAAATGCACCTGTGGCAAAAAACTCCAGGTCGGCGATGAAAACCGCGGCAAGAAAGTGAAATGCCCCGGCTGCGGGGCCGTGCTCACCGCGGAACCGCCACCTGAAGAAACCGCGGTTCAGGCCGAACCGCCAAGCAAGCCGCCGGCGGTCTCGGACACGGCCGTGCAAACGGAAGCACGCACCAGGCCCACGCCTGCCGAGGACGACGACGATGAACCCCCCCGGCGGCGTAAATCGCCATCGCGGCCCGAACCCGAAAAGAAAAAAGGCTCCCTGCTCTGGATCATCCTGGGCGGCTGCGGTGTGCTCTCGCTTTTTGGCTGCCTGTGCGTCGGCGGCGGGGGTTACTGGGGCTACACCAAGATGGAGGCAGCCAAGCAACGGATCACCAGTCAGAATAATCTGAAGCAGATCATGATCGCAGTCCATGGTTACCATGACGCGAACCGGCGGTTCCCCCCCTATGCGACCGTGCATCCTCAGACCAAACAAATGCAACTGAGCTGGCGCGTGCTGCTGCTGCCCTACCTCGAACAGCAAAACCTTTATCTGCGCATTCGCCTTGACGAATCGTGGGACAGCGCCCACAACCGCCAGTTCTGGACGCAAATGCCAAAGGTCTATCAGTTGCCCGAAAAGCCAAGCAGTGAGTCCACCCATTACCAAGTCTTTTTCGGCGACGGCGGGCTGTTTTCGAACCCAAATCAGCAGGACCAGCCGCTACCCATTGGACCCAACGTGTTTTGCATGCCCAGCCTCCGTTTCAAGATGACCCACATCACGGACGGGACATCCAATACGCTGTTCGTCGTCGAGGCTGCCAGGGCGGTGAACTGGATGAAGCCCGAAGATATTCCGTTCACGAAAGGGGCTGGCGTCTCGGTTGACTCGATCAGCAATCACCGCGGCGACAACCGCTTCCATGCAGGCTTTGCAGACGGGTCCGTCAAGTGGATTCGCCGCGACATCGACCCCAAGACGCTGCACAATCTCATCGTGCCGGACGATGGCAATACGTTGGATATGCGCTGGATGGACTGATGGGCCTTGCCATGAAACAGTTCCTGTTTATCGCCGTTTGCCTGACCGTTGCGCCGGCGTTGGTTTCGGCCCAGACGCCCACGGGCACGATCACCGGCACCATCCGCTACACCGGCATCATCCCGCCAAGCCAGCGCATCACGCTCACGGATGGGCAAATCCTTATCCACAACGACGTCGTGGTTCACAAAAAGTCGAAGGGGCTGCGCGATGCCGCTGTCCTCCTCGACTGGACCGGGAAGGTCCCGGTGAACCCCAAGTTGAAACCTGTGTTGATCGATCAGCGTGACATGGTTTTCTTGCCCCGCGTCGTCACGATTCAGCAAGGCCGCAAGGTGCGTTTCGAGAACAACGATATCTTCAACCACGGCGTCAGCGCTCAGTCGATCCTGGGGGAAAACAGTTTCAACCTGACAACGCCTCCAGGGCGGGGATTCGAGCATACGTTCAAGGCACAGGCGAATCCGATCCCGATCGGCTGCGTCCTACATTCGTGGATGCGGGCCTACGTGATCGTGCGGCCCCACCCCTACCACGCGGTGACGGACGCCGACGGGACGTTCCGCATCGCCAACGTGCCCGCCGGGAAACATACGCTTTGGTTGCTTCATCCGGATACGAATTACCGCGAAACGATCATGGTGAATGTGATAGGGAACAAGACGGTGGATCTGGCGATTACCTGGGGGAAACTGAAGAAATGAAAGCCCAGATGAATTCGTTTAGAAGCTGTTTCAGAACCCTTCAAACTAGCCCGAAGCGTAAGCGAAGGGCGTCCCTCGCTTACGCTTCGGGCTAGTATTGAAACAGCTTCTTAGCGCACGCAGGGCGTCGCGCGGGCGCTAGACGCAGGCGGCTTTCAACCCATTAACTCCGCCATCGGCCGATGTTCGCCAACTAGGTACTGCGGCCTGCCGGACAGGTCGTGGAACTGGGTCGTGTCCACATTGATGCCAAGCCGATCATAGAGGGTCGCGAAGACTTCGCGGAAGTGCACGGGTCGGCTGCGCGGCTCTTCCGCCCAGCGGCTGGTGGAGCCGATGACCTGGCCGTTGCGCATGCCGCCGCCGGCCACCAGGGCGCTGCATACGCGCGCCCAGTGATCGCGACCGGCGTTGGCGTTGATGCGCGGCGTACGGCCGAACTCGCCCCAGACGACCACGGCCACGTCGTCGAGCATGTCTTGCTGGTCCAGATCCTCGATCAAGGCGGACAGGCCATGATCGAGCAACGGCAAGGCCATCCGCGCTTCGGGGAAGAGATCGCGATGCCAGTCCCAGTTGTGATCGCCGCGCAAAACCCGACCGAACGGCCAGCGGCTGAACGCCAGCGTCACGCACCGGGCGCCCGCCTGGATGGCGCGGCGGGCGAGCAGGAACTGATCGAGGTGCGTCTTGCCGTCTCGCTCATACGGGTGATCGCGGTCCAGGCCATAGCGAGCGCGGACGCGTGCGTCTTCCTGACGCAGGTCAAGGGCGTTCGCCAGGCGCGCGGACGTGAGCACCTCGATCGCTTGCCGTTGGTAGCTATCGATCCCCGCCACGGCGCCGCGCGCGTCGGCGTCACGGCGATAGCCGTCGAAACTGGCCAGCATCGCCCGGCGGTCGGCAAGCCGGCCCAGGTCCACGCCGTCGAGCATGATGTTGCGGCGATCCACCACTTGCGATTCAAAACCCGAGTGGGCCACGCCAAGGTAGCCCGGCTGCCCGGGCGGCGTGCGCAGGATGAATCGCGCGTCGGCGTCCTTGGGTGTCAGATCGACGCACACCGGCATGCCGTTTACACGCGGGCCCAGCGCACGCGACAGCACCGCGCCCATCGATGGCCAGTTGCCCGCCGGGAAGCCCGGGATCAATGGGGAGGATTCCATGGCGGGATGCGATTCCCAGCCAGTCGTACACCAGTGCGTGTTGTGATCGTCGCGGAAGCCTACCAGCGAGCGAATGAGCGTGAACTTGTCCGCCATGCGCGCCAGCCGGGGCAGGTGTTCGCAGATGCTGGTGCCGGTGACGTTGGTGGGGATCGTGCGGAATTCGCCGCGAATCTCGACAGGGGCGTCGGGCTTGGGATCGAACGTGTCCAGGTGGGTCGGTCCGCCGGGCAGCAGGACCATGATGACGCCCTTGGCAGCGTTGGTCGGCGTGGGGTTCGCCGCCTGCGCGCGCAGAATGTCGGGTAGCGCCAGGCCGCCCATGGCGAGGCCGCCGATCTGCAGCCAGCTCCGGCGCGACATTCTGGGCCCGCTCGGTCCTGGAATTATTAACATGAAACGCCCCCCTCATTCAAAAACTCTATACGACAGTCTAACGGATCGACGGTCGCGCGCCTACATTCAAAACCGGTCGCCATCCCAAAAAATCTCACACCAGGGCGATCGGCCGAATCGGCGAGCCGGTCGCGCCCCGGAATTTCAGCGGGATGCCGATGAAGCCGAAGGTGTACTGTTTCGCCCGGGCCAGCTCACGCAGGTCGAGATTTTCGATGATGTAAATTCCCTTTTGCGTCAGCAGGTGGATATGGGCGAAGAGGGTCGCCCCGGTATCGGGATCGACGTCCTTCGGCGCGTCCCAGGCCATGTTGTCGGCGCCCACCGCGACGACGCCCCTCTCCGCGGCCCACAGCGTTCCGGATTTGCCAACGCCCGCGGCCTGGAGATAAATCTCCTCATCATGCCAGAGTGTGTCGTAGCCAGTGCGCACCAGCAAAACGTCCCCCTTTTCGACCTGTACGTTCTGGGCCTTCGCACAGGCCGTCAAATCGTCGGCCGTGATGCTGTAATCCAGGGGCAGAGGCATTTGTCCTTTGCTGGTTGCGACATCCAGCAGGATGCCACGGGTCACGAGCGGCGGCACATGTTCGATGCCCAGCTGCGTGAAACCCACAGGGGATTCGATGCTATCGGTGTCGATGTTGCCAAAGATTTTCAATCCGCAGGCCTGATGGCAGAGTGCGTCGATGTGCGTGCCGCTGTGTTCCATCATGGTCAACACACCGGAGGCGCCGGAGCGCGGCCCGTGCAGGCCCGGCTGATAGGTGTCGCGATGCCGACGATGGAGCGCGTAGAAATAGCCAGGCTTGTGAGCCGGATGAATCGGCATTCCCTGGAAGCGCGGCTGTTCGAGGTCGATGACGCGAGCGTTCTTCAGCCGTTCGATCAGGGTTGGTTGCACGATCTTCTCCATGCCGTTCCAGGCCGATTCGCCTTTCGATTATCGGCAATTCGCCGGTGGTTTGCAAACGTATTTTGATATGGTGAGGGGAACAAGCGTGACCAGTTTCCCGGGCTTTTTTTGGAGCAGGCTGGAGCCGGCGCCACGAAAACGTCGGAAGTTTGGGGAGTCAATTTCATGCTCACTGAGGAATCGCGCCGCCGGTCCTTCCCGTCGCTGGCGGATCGGATCTACCTGAACACCGCCGCGGAGGGAATCCCGCCTCTCGAAGTGGGCGAGGCGCTGCAAGCGTATTTTCGCGACAAGCAACTGGGCATGGATGGCAGGCAGAACCACTTTCGCCAGCTTGAGGCGGTCAAGGAACGGACGGCGGAGTTGTTCGGCCTTGCCGCGGACGAGATCGGCATCTGCTCCTGCACGTCGGAAGCGTATAACCTCGCGGCCCTGGCGCTGCGCTTGCGCGAGGGGGATGAAGTCGTCATCAACGACCTCGACTTCCCCGCCGGCGTCACACCCTGGCTTCAACCCGGTTGTCCCGCCACCGTGCGTTGCTGGCGGGCACGGGATGGCGCCCTTCACGTCGAAGATTTGGTCGGCCTGCTTGGCCCGCGTACCCGTTTGGTCACGACCTCGCTTGTCAGCTTTTTTAACGGCTTTCGGTTGCATCTACCTTCAGTCGTCGAGGCGGTACGAAAGCATTCGCCGGCACTGCTGGCGGTGGATGTGACGCAGGCGGTCGGACGCATCCCGCTGGACCTTGCCGGCGCGGACCTGATCGTCAGCAGCACGCACAAGTGGATCCTGGCCAGCCACGGCGGCGGGTTGGTCGGCGTCCCGCGCGAACGAGCGGGCGCGTGGGTCGTGCCCGCGGGCGGCTGGTTCAACCTGGAGAACGCCTTTGGGCCCGAACGCTTTGAACGCGCGGTCAGCAAATCGGGCGCGGCGGGTTTCAGCGTCGGCATGCCGAACTTCCCGGCAATTTACGCCATCCGTGCCGCGCTGGACTATCTCCAGACAGTAGGCGTCGCTGCGATCGCCGCCGCCGCCCGCCCGCTGGTCCTGGCGTGTCTCGAAGGACTAACCCGGCTGCCGGTCGAGTTGCTCTCGCCGCGCGATCCAGTCGCCCTCGCGGGGATCCTGGCTTTTCGCCATCCGAAGGCAGACGAAATTGCCGCGCGTTTGCGAGCGAAGAACATTCACATCATGCACCAGGCCGGGCGCATGCGCGTCGCCGTGCATGGCTACAACACGGCCGCGGACGTGGAGGGTTTTCTACAGAGGTTGACGGAAGCCCTGTGAGTTGAGCCGTAGGGGCCTCGAACCAGCCAGAGTAAGTGAATAGTCGTAATCACGACTCAACCTTGTCGTGAGCTTCGGAAGGCCTGTTCGGCCCGGTTCAAGGGAAGGTCCCGGCGAGCCGCCGGGCCTGGCCCGGCGGTGCATCCCGATCCGGTTCGGTTCACCGCCGGGACAAGCCCGGCGGCTCGCTTTGACCCTCACTTGAATCAGGCCTTGAACGAAAGGCAGCTCAGTTCCGAATCACCTTCCGCCCCTGCAAGATCGGCTTCGGCTGCACGCGTTCGACGCGCCAGTCCTTGCCCGGCAAGTCGGGGTCGAAATATTTTGTCGGAATGTTCACATTGATTTGCAGCTTCGTGAAGTTCCAGGTGATCTCGTTTTTGTTGGCTTGCAGATACCATACTTGAGCCGGCAGGTTGTTCGAGCGGTACAGGCACAGGCGCGCCTCCTGGAAATCGCTCTTGTCCTGTTCCAGCTTGGGGCGCACCAGGATGTAATGGTAGTACTTGTCCGGCGTCTTCGGCATGATATGCGTCATGTCGTAGCGCTGCTTCGCCTGTACGGACGTCATGCCAAACAGAAAAGACAAAAAGCTTTCGCGCTGAACGCCCCCCTGTTTGTTGGGGGGCAGCGTGTGAACGCGGACGGTCTTGGTGCCGTGAGCGTACTCGTAAAGGTAAGTTCCGGTGCAGAGGTACTTCTCGAAGATCTTCGGATTCGTCACCTTGGCCATTTCGAGCCGGGCACGGGTTCCGTCCTGCTTGCCCAGAGCCTTGAGGAACATGGCATAGCCCTTGTGTTGATCCCGTGCCCCGAGGGCCTTGTCCAGCGTCGTGCGTTCGACGACGGCGACGAAGCTCTGCAAATCGGTCATCGCCTTCTCCCAGCCCCCAAGGACCGTGTCGAGGTTCTCTTGAGGTCGAGGTTGCTGAAAGCCCTGAGCGCCCACCACGACGGTGATTGCCAGCGAAACGAGGATGGTCAGGCCAAAAATACGCATGTGCATTCCTCCTGCTAGGTTCCGGGCTCCAACCAGCCCCACGCGCAAGCGTGGGGGTTCGCGACGCGCCGTGCGAATGCTGAAAATGATATACCACGTTCCTTCCAATGCGCGAAGTGCGGTCTTGTGGAAAGCGACCTCTACCCAGCCTTGTCATGTGGTCCAGGTAGGTCATCTTCCTCAACCTACCGTTTGAGTTGGCAAATCGGGCAAACAGGCCAAGGCTCGCGTATCGTTGCCCGTTGCTCGGCGGCGGAAACTTTCGCAAAATCGTGGCGATCGGCATTTCCGGTCAACTTTGCCACGGCGAAATTTCGATGAGTCTTGCACTAGGCCGACGGACGGCCGATGCGCCCACCAAGACCCGGAAACGCACATGCGCGACCTGGAACACACTCGCCTGCCACGCTGGTTGCTCGCCTGCACAGGGTGCTTGATGCTGATGACCGGGTGTCAATCGATACGCCCGGCCACCGTGATTCAGCGCTCAAGCTCTCCGGACGTGGTTCACGCTCACCATCAACAGGACCCAGCGCCCCAGCCGGTAAACGCGGGCAAAAACAAAAAGCCAGTCCCGATCTCGCTTGACGCCGTATTACGTCTAGCCCAGGATCAAAACGGACAGGTTCGCATCGCGCGGATTCGGCTCGAAAGTATTTCCACGGACCACTACTGGGCCAGCAAGCCCTGGATGCCCGATCTCTCCGTCGGTTTCAGCGCCTATCGCCATGAGGGGGGCATTCAGGACTTTCAAGGAAATCTGGTGCGCTCCAGTTACGGCGCCGCCCTGGCCGGGATGCAACTCACGGGAAAATACGACTGGAAGGAAGTTCTCTTCCGACGTCTGGAAGTCGAACGCCGCGTCTGGCAGCAAAAGGGAGATTTGAGCAAGCTCACCAGCGAAAACCTTCTTGACGCCACGAGCACGTACATGGGCCTTTTGGCCGCCCGATCGGGCATCGCCGTCTCCATCGAGACCGAGGTGCGTCTGCGCGACCTGCTCGAACAGTCCAAACGGCTGGCCAAGATCGACTCGGGCCTCATGGTCGAGGTGAGCCGAATCGAGGCCGAGCTGATGGCGCAATCGGTCCTCACCACCAAGTTGCGCGAGGCCAGTAAGAGTGCGGCCGCGAAGCTGGCGTACCTCCTGGGCCTGGACCCCTGCTGCGATTTCATGGTGGCGGACAAGCAACTCCTGCCCATTTCGATCATCGACGCCAAGCAACCGGCGCCCAAGCTCGTCGCCCAGGCGATGTCGCGCGGCCCTGGCGTGCGCGAGCTGGACGGGTTGCTGCAGGCCGTGGAGGCGGCCCGGCAAACGAATTACGGACTGTCGCACTGGATGCCCTCCGTCGAGGTGAACCTCCTGGAGGGCGGTTTCGGCGCCGCCCCGGGCCGGCAGCAATATGACTGGGCCAATCGCTTCGATCTCGCCGTCCACATGCGCTGGAATCTCAACCAGTTCCTCGCGTCCAAGCAGCGGCGCCGGCAAGCTGACCTCAACATTCAACAAGTGCAGGTCAGCTATGAGGACTTGCGTTCCAAGCTCACCCTCGGCGTCCAGGAAGCGCTCGACGCCATCCACAGCGGCCTGGAACAATTTGAACTTGCCGAAAAGCACATCCGTTTCGCCGAGGAATCGTTCAAGCTGAGCGACCAGCGTCTGAAGCAAAACGTCAAGGGCCGATCGGCAAGCGAAGTCCTGCTGGCCCTGCGGACGCTCGGCGGCGCGCGGCTGGAGTATATCCAGGCCGTACGCGATTTCAACCGGGCGCAGTTGCGTCTGTTCGTTCTGGTCGGCGCGTCCGAGTCGCCGGAAGAAGGCTACCCCATCATGCGCCATCAGCGCCACCCGCTCCGTACGCCGCGCCATCTGCCTCCCGTGGTCCCGGCTCGGTGACCTCAGGGCCTCCTCGCTCGGATCGCGCGACAAACATCGCGGCCGCGAGGTCGCCGATCACGTTCAACGTCGTACGGCACATATCCAGCAGGCGATCCACCCCCAAGATCAGCGCGATGCCTTCGCCAGGGACGTTGACGGTCGTCAGCACCATCGCCAGCAACGGCAACGAACCGCCAGGGACTCCCGCAGCGCCAATCGCCGTTAGCACGGATAGCACCACCACGATTAGCTGGTCGCCCAGCGACAACTCGACGCCGAATACCTGGGCCAGGAACATCACGGTCACCCCTTCAAAAAGTGCGGTGCCGTTCATGTTCATCGTCGCCCCCAGCGGCAAAACGAAACCGGCGATCGAGGGCGGGATGTCCAGCTCTTCCTCGGCTGTCTTGATCGAGGTGGGCAGGGTAGCGCTGCTGGAGCTGGTCGAGAACGCCGTGATGATGACATTGCGGACCTTCTGAAAAAACTCCAGCGGATTCGTGCGCGCCAGCGTTGCCAACAGTATTGACAGAACGCCGAACATTTGGATCGCAATGCCGATCAGGACGACTGCGACGTAATAACCGAGCGGGATGAGCAGATCGAAACCGAATCGGGCGGTAACGGAGAAAATGAGCGCGAACACGCCCAGCGGGGCGAGCTTCATGGCCCAGCCGATAATGACGATCATCAGATCGTTGATCCCTTCCAGCGTCGCTATAATCGGTTGCGCTCGTTCCGCCGAAATGCGCGTCAAACCGATGCCGATCAATAGCGCGAAGAAGATGACCGCCAGCATGTCCATGTTGACGAGGGCGGCAAGCGGATTGCGCGGTACGATGTTGACGAAGGTCTCCACTCCGAAGGTCGTGGTCTTGTCGGTCTTTTTCGCGGCATCCTTGCCGAATTCCTTTTGCAGAAAATCCTGAGTATCCCGAGGCAACCCGACGCCCGGTTCAACCGCATTGACGAGCCCCAGGCCGATTACGACAGCAATCGACATGGTGATAAGGAAAAAGGCGAACGTCTTGGCGCCGATGCGGCCCAGGTTTCCCATTCGGCCAAGCTGAGCGACGCCCAGGGCAAGGGACGCGAACACGAGCGGAATGACAACGAGAAAAAGCATGCGCAGGAATATGTCCCCCAGCGGCCTCATGACGTAGGTGATGAGGTGATCGAGCCAGGCGGGCGTGGGCTTGGGTGTCAAGAAGTTGACGGTCACGCCGGCCGCGGCGCCCGCGAGGAGGGCGATGAGGATCTTGGTGTGCAAGGACACGCCCCTGCCGTTCGTTTCCGACATTCGACTTTCTCCATCAATCTGGGCTGGCGATCCTTTTATAGGTATCGTGGCTCGATTTGAAATCTCCGAGCATGACCGAGCGTCCCGGGCCCTTCGCTGGCGCTCGGACGACGCGGATTGGGCCGTCGGCGTGAGACTTTTAGCCGGCTAACGTCATCTATTTGTGGAAAGTCTCTTGGCATGGCCCGGATTTTTGGCACAATGGATCAACCGCCTCTGGATGGCGGACACGGAGCCACGTGGGAATTTCGGACAATTCTCAAACCTTCGAGGCCGTGGTCTCGTCTTTTTCGGTGAAGTATGACCAAACACGATGAAGCGGTCGTTCACTCCCACGCCGAGTCGGAATCGACCGAGGATCGGTTGATTGCCGCGTTCAACGAGCTGAAGGAAGAGTTGATCGGCACGCTTTTGTTCGTTCTGGGCAACCGGGAGGATGCCAGGGACGCCGCGCAAGATGCATTCATCAAGTGCTGGAACGCGCGGGAGCAATTACCGCAGGTTATCAATTTGCGGGCGTGGATTTTTCGGGTCTGCTTCAATACCGCCAAGGACATGCAGCGCAGTGCGTGGAATCGCCGGGCGAAACCCTTGCAAGCGGAGCAATACACCATGATGGCCAAGGATGCCGCCCCTGAAAAAGACCTGGAGCGAAAGGAATCGATCGAGCGCCTGCGCCGCGCGATTCTCGACCTGCGCGAGGAGGAGAAAGACGTTTTCCTGTTGCGCCAGAACGGTGAGTTGACCTACGATGAGATCGCCGCGATGCGCGGCTGCCCGGTCAGCACGGTGAAGACGCAGATGCGCAGCGCCCTGGAAAAGCTCCGTAAGATATTGAACCCGGCGGAGCCCGTCCAGGCGTGACCGTCGCGCCGTTTGCGGTAGGGCGTTCGCGCGGCGCCAGGCGAACGAAAAGCCCCGAGCGGCTTGATGGATTGAAGGAGTCGGCCCACATGCAATGTGAATCGTGCCAGCAGGAACTGTTGTCTTACCTTTACGACTTGCTCGATCCCCCCGAGCGAGCGGAGACGGCGGCGCACCTGGAAGGCTGCGCCGAATGCCGCGACGCGCTTGCCACCGCCCAGAATCAGCAGGGCATGCTCGCGGAAGCGGTGAAAGCGCCCGGCGTCGCCGTCGTGTTCAAAGCCCCGGCAGCCGCCACGCCGGCATCGACCGCGCCGACCGTTCTCATGCATCGCCCGCCGCGCCGCTGGTCGCTCATCAATCGCTGGTCCGCGGCCGCGGCTGTTTTGTTTTTGACGTTCACCATCGGCACCGGCATTGGCTGGAGCCTTTGGCGCACGCACACCGCCGTCCTGGCCGCCCGGGAGCAACAGCTGGCCAAGGCCAAGGAGACGCTCAACCAGACCCAACAACAACTCGAACAGAAAAAGGCACAGTCGCAACAAGAAATCCGCGCCATTCAGGAGGAGATCGACAAGCTGTTCCGCGACTGGAAGAAGGAAGAAACGAAGACGCGCAAGGCGCTCGAGGACAAGCAGGCCCGGGTCGGCTTCAATCTGTATGGTCCTCGGATCGCGCAGGCCGGCGCTCCACACAAATACGAGGTGGAACGCAGCGTCGTGTCCAATTTCGCGGCGCCGGCGCCTGGCATCCCAAAAGCGGACGTCCCCGGTGGGCGGGGCTTCGGCCCCTCCGTTTCCCAGGCGCGTGTCATCAACACCAAAACCCGGGCCGTCCTCTATCAGCAGGCGCTCAAATTCCAGGCCAACAACCGCGCCGCGCTCGACTTGCCAGTCCTGCCGATCAAGCCCGGCGATGATCTCAGAATCGAAATCCAGACAGAAACCGCCGACGGCAAGATGGTGCGGCTGAGCGACAACCTGCCCATCGTGTTCCCGGAATATGTGACGCACCTGACCACCGATCGTCCCCTGTATCGGCCCGGTGACACGGTCCGTTTCCGTTCGTTGACGCTCGAACGTTTCAGCCTCAAGCCGGCGAATCAGAAATTCCACTTACTCTACCGCGTTGTCAACCCGCGCGGTGATGAGATCTTCCGCAAGGAAGTCGCCAGCCGGCTCATCCTGGGCCCGAACCAGCAACCATTGCGCGGCCCCGGGGGCCAGGAGTTGCACGGACTGGGGGTCGGCGAGTTCGCGCTGCCGACGAATCTGCCGACAGGCTCCTACACGCTTTTCGTCAGCGAGGTGAACGAGCGGTTCACGGAAGAAAAACGCGTCTTTCAGGTCCGTCGCTGGCAGCAGCCCCGCTTCCACAAAGAAGTGACGTTCCATCGCCCAACCTACGGAGCGGGCGATCAAATCAAGATGCAGGTTCGTTTCACGCCGGTGGCAGGCGCCCAGCCCAAGAAAGGCAAGACGTTGCGCGTGAACGCCCGCGTCGTGATTGACGGCGACGAAACCTTCAAACAATCCGTTGAGGCAGACGCCCTGGGTCGGGCTGCTTTTGAATTTTCCGTCCCCGTTCAACTCCACACCGGTTTAGGCAAGGTCGCCCTGGAGGCGGACGATGGTGGCGCGCGCGAGTCCCTGGTCCGCGAGATTCCCCTGGTGGTGCGCGACCTGGGCGTCGAATTCTTCCCGGAAGGCGGCGATCTGGTCGCTGGCGCTGTCAATCGCGTTTACTTCCAGGTTCGCACGCCCGCGGGCAAGCCTGCGGAGCTTGTCGGCCGAATTGTTGATGAAAACGAGCAACTCGTTGTTCGGGTACAAACGGTGTCGGACGTTGCCGAACCTGGCATGAACCAGGGCATGGGCGTCTTTTCGTTCACGCCGGCGCCGGCCAAGCGTTACCGCCTTGTCGTTGACTCTCCAATCGGGATCGAGCGAGTTTACGCGCTGCCCGACACCAAGGATCAAGGCGTTGTTTTGTCCGTTCCGAAAGGGGTGCCCCAGAAAGACATCGATGTCGTGATCAAGAATGCGGGGCGAAATCGGGCCTTGATGGTCGGCGCATATTGCCGGGGTCGGATGCTTGATCACCAAGAGGTGTCGGTGACGGCCAACCAATCGGTTTCGATCACGCTCAGGCCAGCGCTGGGCGTGGGCGGGGTCTATCGCATCACCGTGTTCGAGAAGCTCGGTCCCGGGACAAGCCATCTTCGTCCGCTGGCGGAGCGCCTGATTTACCGCCAGCGCACCGCCGACGTGAGCGTCGCCATCACGCCGGATCGAGCAACCTATCAACCGGGCGACCCGGTGCGACTGGCCCTTGAGGCGCGCAATGAGAAGCACATGCTGACGCCGACCGTGGCCCTGGTCGCGGTCGTGGATGCCGGGCTGCTCAAGCTGGCCAGCGAGAAAACAGCGCGCGGCCTGCCGACGCATTTCCTGTTGACGACGGAGGTGCGCGACCCGGAGGATCTCGAAAACGCCGATTTCTTCCTCGGCAAACACCCACGCGCCGCTGCAGCGCTCGACCTGCTCCTGGGCTGCCAGGGCTGGCGCCGCTTCGCGGAACAGGATCCGCAGAAGTTCTTACAAGATCAGCAACGGGAAAGGCAACAGAAAGCGCCCGTCTTCCTGTCCAACTCAATCAACCCTGGCGCCCAGATTTTGGACGCCGATCCGCAGGCGATCGAGAAGATCGACCAGCAATTCGTTAAAACCGCGATCGAGTTGCAAAAGAAACTCGCAACGACCGAGTCGGTGCAAATGAACGCGGGCGAATTGCCCCAGCGAATCGCAGCGGACCAGGCGCAGGTTCGGCGGGAGCAAGACAGGATTCAGGCCGCGGAACAGCGCCTGCGGGAACTTCGGCATTTTTTCATGCAGTTCGGGCTGGGTGGCGCCATTCTCACAGTGCTCTTTCTGGGCTTCGCCCTCGTCAGCATGGGCTTGCGCCGTCTGTCCGAGGGGGAAGGCCACCCGCGCCGCTGGCTGCTTGCCGGGGGCGGGCTTCTTGTTTTCCTGTTCCTGGGCAGTCTGGTCGGGACGATTGCCTTCATGGGTCACGATTCGATGAGCCAAAAGGATCAACCCAAGGTGAATGACGCGCTGTTCCCTCAGGTCAACGCCATGCCCGGGCAAAACGGCCCGCGCGGCGGGGAGCCGATTTCGCGTCCGGAAATCGAACCTCGCGACCACCCCGAGCAATCGCGTGATCGAGCCCCGGGCGGGATCGAATTGCATGCGGCGCCGAATCTGGAAGTCATCAACGCCAACGCGCACGCCAACGGTTTATTGCCCGGCCAGGTCGAGCCTGCCGAGCAAGAGGATCGCCGTCTGCGCCGCGAGGGCAACTACCAGGCGCTCCTGCTCAAGGCCCTGGGACGGCGAGTGCGGATGCCGACGGTGGATGGCGCCTGCATCGTGCGTGAATACGCGCATCGCCGCAAGGACCAGGGCGACGGGCAGCGCACCGACCATGCCTCGACGATCTACTGGCATCCCGTCCTGGTCATGCCCAATGGCAAGGCCGAGGTTCGCTTCGATCTCTCCGATTCCGTCACGGCGTTTCAGGTCCTGGTCCTGAGCCATACGTTTGATGGCCGACTGGGCGCCGATTCGATCGAGCTGGTGTCGCGCTTGCCGTTCCGCGTGGAACCGGTGACGCCGACGGAGATTTCCGCGCAGGATCGCGTGATTATTCCGGTCATGGTGCGCAACGATACGCCGAATCGGATCATCGCCGCCCTCTCGGCCAGCGCCCAGGGGTTGAAGATATCCGAACCGGTGCAGCGCGACCTTGGCCTGCCGGGCAATGAGCCGATCCGTGAATTGTTTCACACCGAGCCGACCGTGCAGGAAGGCGAGGCCGTGCTGCGCCTCCGCAGCAAGATGAACGGCTACCGCGACACCGTCGAACGCCGCTTTGTGGTCGTGCCCGACGGCATCCCGGTCGTCAACTCGATCAGCGGTTTGATTGGCAGGGAGCCGATGGTACATACGATTCCGCTGCCGGAGAAATGGGACCCAGGCACACTAAAGGTGCAGGCGCATTTCTATCCAACCCCACTGGCCGAACTGACCGGCGCCCTGCAAGGCCTCCAGCAGGAGCCAACCGGTGGTCTCGAACAGGCGGCCGCGCGTAACTATCTCAACGGGATGATTCTGGATTACCTCAAGGATGCCAAGGTCGCGAACCCGCCCCTTGAAAAAAACGCTCGCTCCGGGATGCAAACGAGCTTGCGACGCTTGGCAACCTTCGAGTGCTCCGACGCAAAGGACGTCAAATCAAAAGGCGGGTTCGCGTGGTTCAACCACCATGCCCGGCCGCAAGCGGCGGCGACCGCCTACGGATTTTGGCAATTCCGCCGCCTGGCAGCCGTCGATCCCGTCCAGGTCGAGTTGCTGAAACGTTCGGAGCGGTTCCTCCTGGAAAATCCCCTTCGCCCGGGCGGCTTCGAGGGCAAGGCTGACAGCAAGAAACGCTTCGGCCAGCCGCCGGCCCACATCACGAATGCCTACATCCTCTGGGCGCTGACCGAAAACGGCGTCAAGGCCGGCGCCGATGTCGACCTGACCGGCCTGCGCCATCACGCGAAAACGCAAAAGGATCCGTATTTTCTCGCCCTCGTCGGTCTGAGCCATCTCAATGCAAATCAGAAGGCAGACGCGATCCCGTTCTTGCAGATGCTGGCCGGGCAGCAAAAAGAAAACGGCGCCATCACCGGCGCCAGCGTAGGCATCACCGGTTCGCGGGGCCGCGACCTTGATATTGAGACGACCGCCCTCGCGTTGCTGGGCTGGTTGAAATCCGGGCGCGACGTCGAGTTCCGGCAGAACGTCCACGGCGCCATCTCCTGGCTCACTCAACAGCGCCGCGGCGCCGGCACGTTCGGCGGCCCGCAGGCGACCGTGTTAGCGTTGCAAGCGCTGATTTGGCACCAAAAACATTCCCCGCGTGATTTACAGCCAGGAATGGCGAGGCTATTCGTACCGCGCGACAATCCAGGCCAAGGTGAAATCGAGGATGACCAGGGCAAAACCCTCGACTCCGAAGATCGCCTGAGCTTCACGCCGCGCTTCCTCGATACGCTGACGCTCACGCTGCCAGCGCGCGAAAAACTTCGGCCAGGGAAGAACGTCATTCAACTCGAGATGACCGGCAACAACTCCATGCCCTACCTGTTGACCTGGTCCTACCGCGTACAAAAACCTGCGAACGATCCGAATCCGCCAATCAAACTCACGGCCACACTCGACCGCAAGACGGCACGCGAAGGAGAGATGGTCAAGCTTTCGGCGACCATCGAGAACGTTTCAGGCAAGGGCCAGGGCAAAACCATTGCGATCCTCGGTTTGCCTGCCGGGTTGGCGCTACCGAATGGGGCGGCGCAACTCAAGACGTTCGCCGCCTGGGAAATGCGTGGCCGAGAACTGGTGCTTCACTGGACTGACCTGGCGCCCGGCGCGAAGGTGCGAATCGACCTGGACCTGCGCTGTCGTATACCCGGTTTCTTTCGCGGGCCCGCTGGCAGGGCCTACTTGGCCGCCGATGCCGAACGCAAGCACTGGATCGAACCGCTGATGTTGCGCATCGACCCGGCCGAATAGGACAGCATTTTAAGCCTGACGTCCCGCCGGGACGTCTTGTTCCTTTGTTCACGTCTTAGAGTGCCTAAAACAATGAAAGTAGGTCAGGCTTTCTAGCCTGACGGTCAGGCTGGAAAGCCTGACCTACGTCATTTCTTTGGACGCTCTTGGATTTGGACCGGCGGTCCCCTGATTATGGCGTGGGAGATTCCCCTAAACTTGCCCCATTTTCGAGATTGGGCAACCCCGGCATCCCGTTTGATGTTAATATGAATTGGTAATCGATCGCCGACATTTCAAGGAGAAGCACCATGAAACGCAATCTGATTCTTGGCATGGCCCTGTTGTCTGGTTGGCTTGTCATCGCGAGCACCGTCCACGCGCAAGTGTTTGTGCGGGCGCCGTTTGTTCGAGTGGCGGTGGGGAATGGTGTCGCCGTTCGCGCGCCGTTTGTGAGGTTGTTTGTGCCCGGTGACAGCCCCGTGTATGCGCCGCCGTACCAGGTATACGATCCGCTATATGGCCCGATTCTGGTTCCGGCCCCGCGGCCGATCATCGTGAACCAGCCGGCGCCGATGCCTCCGGCCAACCAGTTCGCACCGCCGCAGCCGTTGCCATTGCCTCAGGTCAAGGAGAATAACGGCCCGCCGCCAATTCAGGGCGCGAACGTGCCGACGCTCCAGGAATTCTCAAAGACCTTTCAGGCCAAGGCGGGCAGCTATGAAGTGACGCTATTCAATCCGGCGACGAAGCAACCGACCACCGTGCGGTTCACGTTGCCGGAAGGCACGCCGCGCCGCGTTCACGTGACGCGCGATTCGATCGAGTTCAATTACGGCTTCCGGCGCTTCGTGCGCATCGAGCTCGACCGAGACGGCGCGGTCGTGACCACGCGCTAAGGCGCAATTCCGTTCGTCGATCCAGGAGCACTTGACTAGCCCCCAGCGCAAGCTGGGGGTTTTTTTGAACGCTGCCCAACCTCCCCATGCTTGCGCGTGGGGCTGGTATCGCTCCCCTTGACGAACGGAATTGGGCCTAGTCGCTCGGGCGTCATGCGAAAGTCAAGTAATGTCATTGCCGTATTGGGGAGTCATTCACCGAGTCGGCGTTTATCACCAGCCAGAGGAATGCGCCCAGCCCGCAAACGAGACACGCCACGGCAATCGCGGCAGGCCAGCCGTAGTTTTCACCGATCCACGGCGTGAATACCGGGGCCAGGAGTCCCCCGCCGTTGCCGACCGTGTTCAAGAAGGCACAGGCCAGCCCGGCATTGTGTTTTTCGAGCAGCGGCGCCGTGGTCCAAAAGATTCCCTCGCACAGACCCAGCGAAGCCAGGGCCAGCGAAAACAGCGCGACGACCTGATTTGGATCCTGGACTGATACCCCCAGCCAGGCAAGCACGGCACTCAAGCCCATGCCCGTGAGCGCCATGCCGCGACACCCCCAGCGCCGGCCGAATTTGTGGCACAACCAGTCCGAGCCATATCCGCCGCCCGCCATGCCAAACGCCATCGCCAGGGTGACGGTGAAGGCCGCCTGCCGGCTTTCCGTCACGGGCAGTTCAAGGACCTTCTCGAAATAGTGCCCGATCCAGTAGAAGAACAAATACTGAAAATAACTGAGGGCCGCATAGCTGAGCGTCACCAGCAAGAGGTTCCCGTTGCGCATCATGCCGAGCAAATCGCCGAGGATCGTCGTCATTCGCGGCTCTTGATTTTCGCTTGCCTGGGCGGAAATCCTTTGTGCCGCATTTGCCCGGGAGTTGCCGGCGGCATCATCGCTGGCGAGGCCGGACCAAATCAGGGCAAACACCATCATCGTGGCGCCGGAGACGACGAAGGCCAAAGGCCAGTCGAGCCAATCCATGAGCAAGCCGAAGCCCGGATAGGTTACCGCGATGCCAACGAGGGCGCCCGCGGTCACCAGGCCGTTGGCCGTCGCGCGGCCTGGCAGCGGCACCCAGAGCGACACGCTCCGCGCCGCCCCGGGGTGCAGCGGAACACTCACCGCGCCCGCAAGACCTCGAATCGCCAGGAGCGGCAGCCACAAGGAAACGATCGGCAACCCCAGCCAGCCAAGCGCGCCGGTCAGGGCCACGCAAAACCCCATCCCCAGACCCATGCCCGTCAACGCCAGCCTCGGCCCCATGCGATCAACCACCCAGCCGCCGGGCAGCATGAGGCTTGTGTAGATCAGCAAAAACGCCGAGTACACCAGGCCCATCTGCTCCTTGCTCATGCCATCCGGGCCGATGAAGCGCTCGTTGCCCGCGACCGAAATGCTGACTCGATTGAAATGCCCCAGGAAGGTGAAGCCCATCAACATCATGACAATCAACCAGCTCGCGCGGCTGGGTCTCGGCTCGTGTTGCGAATGCGACATGGGGACTACCGATTGAGGGAAGTTGCCGTAACGGAAGGACATCCGGGTAACCGCGGCCGGTCGGGAGGTCCTTTTCCGGCGGTGGGATAACGATAGGGTATTCAACAGGCGTCCCAGTTGCGACCGTCCACCGAAGCGGAGACCGCCATGTCGAAGCACGATTTTTCCGCGGAAGAGTTCGCCGCGCGCCGGGCGCGAACGCGCGATGCCATCGGTCAGGCGGGCCTGGATTGGCTGCTGGTGTTCCATCCGGTCTCCATCCGCTGGTTGACCGGGTCGGACGCGAAAAGCTATCAAGAGTTCCAGTGCCTGCTGATCTCCGCCAGGCCCGGGCCAATCACCGTTCTGACCCGCGAGGGAGAGCGCAACGAATTCCAGGACGATGCGCTGGTCGATCAACTCTGGACCTTCGGAGGCCCCGAGCCTGAAGATCCCATCGACGTGTTTGAGCGGCTGGCGCGTTCCCTTGACCTGCAGCGATCCCGCATCGGCATGGAAGTGCCTGCTTATTATTTACATCCCCACCATTATGTGCGCATCCAGCGGATGCTCGGCGCCGCGCTCGTTGCGGAGCCGACGAATTTGATCCACGACCTCACCCTGGTGAAATCAGCGGCTGAACTTGCCTGCATCCGCGAAGCAAGCCGCATCGCCGACGTGGCCATGACCGCCTTTGCCGCATCGCTGGGGGAAGGCACAAGCGAACTGGCATTGGCCGGAAAGGTGTACCATGCCCTTCTGACCTCCGGCAGCGGCCTGGCGGCGAGTCCCATCAATCTGGTCTCGGGCGAGCGTTCCGGTTTTTGCCACGGAGCGCCGACGGACCGCCGCTTGCAACGCGGCGATTTTGGCAGCGTCGAATACGGCGCGACGTATCAACGGTATACCGCGACGATCGGCCGGCAGTTCAGCCTCGGGACGCCGACGCCGAGGATGCGCGAGCTTTACGCCGTGGTTCGCGCTGCCGCGGATGCGTGTATCGGCCAGATTCGCGCTGGCGTGCCTGCCGTGGTTCCGCACGAGGCGGCCAGGCGCGTGATCCAGAAGGCGGGCTTCGATCACGGGCGCGTGCACACGACCGGCTACGGCCTGGCGCCTGGCTTTCCCCCCACCTGGGGCGAGCCGATTCACATGTTCGGTGGAAGTACCTATACGCTCCAGGCTGGCATGGTGATGACGGTTGAGCCGCCCGTGTTTCTCGGCGCCGAGCGACTTGGCGCCAGAATCATTGACAATGTGCTGGTCACGGCGGACGGGGCGGAGTTGCTTTCACGCTTCCGCCGCGATTTGATTGTGGTTGAGTGAATAGCCCTCGAATGAGGGAATTGAGTACGTCATTTCAAAATCGCCCGCACCACCTCGCCATGCACATCTGTCAAACGAAAATCACGCCCGGCATACCGGTACGTCAAACGTTCATGGTCAAGGCCCAGGAGGTGCAGGATCGTGGCGTGCAGGTCGTGAATGTGGACCCGGTCGCGCTCGGCGTGCCAGCCGTAGTCGTCCGTGGCGCCGTGGCGGTAACCCGGCTTGACGCCGCCGCCCGCGAGCCACATGGTGAAGCCGTCCGGGTTATGGTCGCGGCCATCGTTGTTCTCGGCGGTAGGCGTGCGGCCGAACTCGCTGCCCCACCAGACCAGCGTGTCGTCGAGCATCCCGCGCGTTTTGAGGTCGTGCAGCAAACCGGCGATGGGCAAATCAACCTCGCGGGCGTTCTTTTCGTGGTCGCGCCGGAGGTTGGCGTGCTGGTCCCACTGAACGGCGGCGTCGCTGTGGGTCACCTGAATGAAGCGGACGCCGCGCTCGGCGAAGCGGCGGGCCAGAAGACACTGCCGGCCGAAGTTGGCGGTCGCCGGATCGTCGAGTCCGTACAGGCGGCGCGTCGCCGGCGTTTCACGAGTGATATTCTCGGCCTCGGGCATGTCGCGCTGCATGCGGAAGGCCAGCTCGAAGGAGTTGATGCGAGCCTCCAGCGACGCCTCCACGCCGGCCAGGGCCTGGTGGTCCCGATTCATCTGGGCCAGCCGATCCAGTTGCAGGCGTTGCACCTCGAGCGGCAAACGCGTGTTCTGGATGTAACGCACGCGCGCCTGGGCTGCCGGGACCGCGGCATTGCCCAGCGGGGTTCCCTGGTAAGCCGCCGGAAGAAAGGCGCTGCCCCAGTTGGTGACGCCGCCGAACGCCAGGGTCGGGCAGATCGTGACAAACCCAGGGAGGTTGGCGTTCTCGGTTCCCAGGCCGTAGGTGATCCACGAGCCGATGCTGGGTCGGATGAAATTCTCACTGCCCGTATGGACCTTGAGAGTCGCCCCGCCGTGGGCGGCGTTGGTGCCGTGGATCGAATGGATGAAACAAATATCGTCAACACACTGCGCGACGTGAGGAAACAGTTCGCTGACCGGCATGCCGCACGCGCCGTGGCGGCGAAAGCGCCAGGGAGAGGCGAGCAAGTTGCCCGTGGAGTTGAAGATCACGCGCGGCCGGGCAAACGGGTAGGGCCGACCATGATCGCGCTGCAACCGCGGTTTGTACTCAAACGTGTCCACGTGCGACGGACCGCCGGCCATGAACAAGAAGATAACGCGCTTGGCCCGCGGCGCGAAATGCGGCGGCCGCGGCGCCAGCGGATCGACCGGCCGACTCGCAGTCGGTGCGCCGGCGGTTGCCTCATCGGCAAGGAGCGACGCAAGCGCCAGGTGGCCGAAACCCACGGCGGTGGAACGCAACATCGCGCGGCGATGGCAGGGTGAAGAGTCAGTCCACATATTTGATCCAATCTCGCCATTCCGATGACTCGCTGGCATAGGCCGCGAGTACCAAAAATGTGACGACGTTTACGGGTTTACTGTCGCTCAGGACCAGAAAAATGCCGGGGCAGTGGTTTCCTGCCGCCTGGTGTTCCACAAGGTGCTGGCTCATTGAGGAGCGGTCGAACGTCACCAGAATGCGTTCCTCGCGTTCGGCCCAACGGAGGATCGTTGCATCGTCCGATCCAAGAGGCAACTCCGGCACGTCGCCCACCCTGACGGCGTCAATCGGATCGATACCGCGAGCGTTGTGACGCTGGATGACATGCCAAAGGACACCGCGCTGATTCTCGTCGAGAAGGTAGCGGAGAGTCATGCCCATCAGGCTCCCTTGGCCAATCGGTCGGCGTCACGACGTTTCTGCAACTCGTCCACGCCTGGCCCTGCGCGTGCCTGGGCGCGCTGGCGCGCCATTTCCGCCCTGTGGCGTGAGCAGTAGTCATCGACGTCGGACTGGTTCTCAAGATAGTAGGCAATGATCTTGTGGCAAAGCGGAAGCGAGACCGTGGGAAAACGCGCGTGCAACATTTCCGGCGAGTCGCCCATTCCGTAAAAGTGAACGACGTCCACGAGCCCGACGCGATGGTCCGTGACATGGATGTAACCGAATTTGTCCTGCGAGAGAAAGTCGGGCAAGGTCATGACCAAAACCTCCTTCAGGGTTATTCTCGTCATCAAATCATGAAACCCATCTCCGCGGTCGCAGTCCCGATGCTGGCGCTTGCCGCTCAGTGAAGCTGACCAGCGGGACGGTCAAACCGGGCGCGCAAAGTGAGCGCTCAGGAAGCCCAGTTTTCGACAGTAAGCCCCGCCACGGCAGAAAGATCCCCATCCATCGTGACGACCGTGCAGTTGCCCAGGGTCAGCGCAATGGCAGCAATCATCATGTCGTTCTGACCAATGGGCCGGCCGACGCGCCGGAGTTCGGCGGCAATTCGGCCGTATTCGAATGCAGCCGCCTCGGTGATGGGCCAGAGCTTCCAAGCCGCGAGTGCCAGTTGCAACCTTTGAAAGTTGCGGTCGCGGTTCGGACTGCCTTCCACCCGGTACGCTAATTCCGCCAACACGGGATGCGCGATGCCGATCCAGTTGCCGAGGGAGACTTCGGATTTGGCGCGATCGTAGACACCGCGCCGGCGGTCGATGTAACAGCCAGCGATGCCCGTATCGAGCAGGTAACGCCTCATGGGAAAACTTCCTCGATGCCCTTATCCGTGTTAGCGATCGTATAGTCGTTGACTTTCTTTTCCCAGGCATCGGCGTCGGCCCGCTCTTCGTCCGTCATGTCGAAGGGCTCAATCTTGGCCATGGCGGCGAGGGTTTCGGCAATCTCGGTGGGGGTCATCGGGCCATCGTTGTCGGATAGACCTGGAAAGTTGTCGTGAGCGGTGATGGTGACTTCCGAACCGTCCGGTAGGTCGATGGGTTCAGGCACTTCCACCCGCCCGTTGCGGATGACGCCCTTCATCAGAATCGAACTCATGGGATTCCTCCTTTCGCGCGGCAAACTTATTTTACCAGCCCATTGACCAACGGGTTTACTCAGAACTTGCGTGATCGCATCATGCTCGAATGGGGCGCGTTATTTCAGAATCCCCCGCACCACTTCGCCATGCACGTCCGTCAAACGAAAATCGCGCCCGGCGTAGCGATACGTCAAGCGTTCATGGTCTAGCCCAAGTAGGTGGAGGATGGTCGCGTGCAGGTCATGCATGTGAACGCGATCCTCCATGGCGTGCCAGCCGTAGTCGTCGGTGGCGCCGTGATGGTATCCGCCCTTGACGCCGCCGCCGGCGAGCCACATGGTGAAGCCTTCGGGGTTGTGATCGCGGCCGTCGTTGCCTCCGCCCTCCACGGTCGGGGTTCGGCCGAACTCGCCACCCCACCAGACGAGCGTGTCGTCAAGAAGGCCGCGCGTCTTGAGATCGTGGAGGAGAGCAGCGATTGGCTGATCGACTTCGCGGGCGTTTTTCTGGTGCCCCCGGCGCAGGTCGCCGTGCTGGTCCCATTGCACGTTGGAGTCACTATGAGTGACCTGAATAAAACGCACGCCACGTTCAGCGAAGCGGCGGGCGAGCAAGCACTGCCGGCCGAAGTTGGCGGTCACGGGATCGTCCAGGCCGTACAGCCGGCGCGTGGCTGGTGTCTCGCTGGCAATGTCCTCCGCCTCCGGCATTTCGCGCTGCATGCGGAAGGCGAGCTCGAACGAGTTGATGCGTGCTTCCAGTGACGCCTCGCCACCGGCTCGGGCCTGATGGGCGCGATTCATTTCCAGGAGCCGATCGAGTTGCAGACGCTGCACGCCTGCCTCCAGACGAGCGTTGCGGATGTAGCGTACGCGGGCCTGATCGGCGGGGACGCTGGCGTTGCCCAGCGGGGTTCCTTGATAGACCGCCGGCAGAAACGCCGCGCCCCAGTTGTTGACGCCGCCGTGCGCCAGGGTCGGACAGATGGTGATGAACCCAGGCAGGTTTTGATTCTCGCTGCCCAGGCCGTAGTTGACCCACGAACCGAGGCTGGGCCGCACGAAGTTATCGCTGCCGGTATGGAGTTTCAACAAGGCCCCGCCATGAGCCGCATTGGTGCCATGAACGGAATGGATAAAGCACAAATCATCGACGCGGCGCGCCACATGCGGAAAGAGCGAGCTGACCCAGGCGCCGCTGGCTCCATACTGCTGGAAACGCCAGGGGGAGCCCAGGAGGGTTCCGGTGTTGGCGAACGTCACGCGCGGCCTGGCATAAGGGTAGGGCCGACCGTGATCGCGCTGCAAGCGAGGCTTGTAGTCGAAGGTATCCACATGCGAGGGCCCGCCCTTCATGAACAGGAAAATGACGCGCCGGGCGCGCGGCGGATGGTGCGGCCCGCGCGGATCGCCGCCACCCGGCGTTGCCCCGGCCGCTTCCGTAAGCAAGGACGATAACGCCAGCGAGCCGAATCCGACGGCACTGTTGCGGAGCATCGCCCGGCGCGAGCAAAACGGCGATATCGACATGGATTCAACCCTCCGACCGTTCACGCATTTAAGCGAGCGGCAGGAAAAAACATACCCACCAGCCCGCAGCGCAAGCGACGTGTCCAGCGGACGTCTGACCCGTCACTTGTGCTCCGGGCTAGTAAGTTAATACCTGCCGCTCGCCTTAGCGAACGTAAACGAACTCATTCGCGGACACCACCGTTTGACACAGACACGCCCACCCCTGCTGGCGGCGCCGCTCGGCGTTGGCTTCCCGACTGGTCAGGGCCTTTTCGACGCTGCGAACCAGCTCCAAGGCCTGGGAGGTTTCCGTTGCCGTCGCTTCGCGCGCATAGGCTTGGCGATAAATCTGACGGACCCGGCCCGCGTTGTCGAGCCTGGCGTCCTTCAGCAGCGATTCGGCCCAGTGGTCGCAGAGCCTGGCTACCCAGTCGCTGTTCATGAGAAACAGCGCCTGGGTGGCCACCGTCGTCGTCGCCCGGTCGCCATTGGCAACGGCCGGATCGGGGAAATCGAAGAGCTGAAACACATCGTACACGTTGTTGCGAATCACGGGCAGATACAGGGAACGGCGGCGGCTGTCGTACTTGGTCGAATCCTTCGAGGTATGGTCGAAAAGATAGCCGCGGTTCTTCACGTGCAGGAGCGAGCCGCCCATTTTCGGGTCGAGCATGCCGCTGACAGCCAGCAGGTTGTCGCGGATCGCTTCCGCCTCCAGCCGTTTCACGTTGGCGCGCCAGATCAACCGGTTTTCTGGATCGGCCCGCGCCGCCTGGGGATTTGCAGCCGAACTCATCTGGTAAGTGCTGGATAGCATGATCGTCCGGTGCATCGCTTTGATTGACCATTTGCCTTTCACGAAGCGATGGGCCAGCCAGTCGAGGAGCGGCTGGTTGGCCGGCGCCTCGCCCAGCAGGCCGAAGTTATCGGGTGTTGGCACGATGCCCTGACCGAAATGCCAGCGCCAGATGCGGTTGACCATGACGCGGGCGGTCAGTGGATTTTCGGGTCGCACCAGCCAGCGGGCCAGCTCCAGCCGACCGCTGTGCGTGCTATCAAACTTGGTGGGACTGTCGCCTGCAAGAATGGCCGGCACCTGGCGGGGGACGATCTTCCCCGGCTTCAGGTGGTCGCCGCGCAGGAACACCGGCACGTCCGCCACCTTCGCCTCGGTGACGCCCATGGCGGTCGGCATTTCGGGCGCGCTTTTCTCCAGAGCGGCCAGCTCGGCCCGAAGCCGCTTTAGCTCAAGGCGAACTTTGGCTGGATAGAGCGACTCAAGATCCTTCGGCAACGTCGTCCCTGGCTTGGATTCGGACTTGACCCTGGCGCTGGCCTCCGCAGCCAGTTGCTGGATCGCTTGCTTGTGCTGATTCACTTTTTTGATGTGGATGGCCTGGCGTGTCTTACCGTCTTCGGAAATGAGTGGATGCTCATGCCAGCGGGCAACCCTCTTGAAACTCTCCATCGTCCGCGTACTCGTGAAGATCCCGGCCAGGCCGTGGTAGTCGCGCGTCGTGATGGGGTCGAACTTGTGGTCATGACAGCGAGCGCAACCCAGCGTCAGGCCCATCAGGGCCCTGCCAAAGGTGTCGATCTGCTCGTCGATGATGTCCAGCTCCATCTTCTTTTCGTCCCCCTCGGCCAACACCTTGGGCCCCAGGGCCAGAAAGCCGGTGGCGATCAACCGTTCATTGCGGCTGGCCGTCCCCCTCACCCCTTGCCCCTCTCCCGCAAGGGGAGAGGGGAGCAGATTCCCACCCCTCACCCCCGGCCCCTCTCCCGCAAGGGGAGAGGGGAGCAGATCTCCTGCCAGTTGTTCGATTAGAAATTGATCGTAGGGCTTGTCCTGGTTGAAGGCTGCGACGACATAATCGCGATAACGCCAGGCGTTGCCGAAGGCGACGTTCTCGTCCAGTCCGTTGGAGTCGGCATAGCGGGCCACGTCGAGCCAGTGCCGCGCCCATCGTTCGCCATAGTGCGGGCTGGCCAGCAGGCGATCGATGACCCTGGCAAAGGCGTCCGCCGACTTGTCGGCCACGAACGCATCCACCTCCGCGGGCGTCGGCGGCAGGCCGATGAGATCGAACGTGGCGCGGCGAATCAGCGTCCGCCTGTCCGCGGGCGGCGCGGGCGCAAGGCCCTTCGCTTCGAGGTGCGCCAGCACAAAATGATCGAGCGGGGAACGTGGCCACTTCCTGTTTTTCACCGGCGGCGCCGGCGGATCGCGCGGCGCCTGGAAGGCCCAGTGATCGCGACCTGTCCCGCCTTTTGCCTTCGCCACATTGCCTGGAAAGGGTGCTCCCATCTTGACCCAGCGCGTCAGGTCGGCAATCTGCCGATCCGACAGCCTGGTCTTGGGCGGCATCTTCAGATCCTTGTCGCGGTGGCTGATGGCCTTGATCAGCAAGCTGCGCTCGGGATGGCCCGGCGTGACGGCGGGACCGGAATAGCCGCCTTTGAGGATGCGCTCACGCGCATCGAGCCGCAGATCGGCCTTTTGCTTTTTGGGGCCATGACACTTGATGCAATGCTCGACGAGGAGCGGACGAATACTTGTCTCGAAAAACCTGACCTGCTCCGCGGTCGGCGGAGGCTCGCCAGTCCGACCCCAGGATGCAATGTAACCGAGGTGAACCAAGGCCAAAAGCACGAAGCGACGAAACGTCATGGAGCCTCCACACTGGTGCCGATCAACCATGATGATCGATACGCGGCCAGATTTGTGACAATTGCAAAATGAACCGTGGGGTGCGTCAAGCGCAGCGCGGACGCACCGCGGATTCAAGTGTCTGGTGCGTCCGCGCTGCGCTTGACGCACCCTACGATTGTGGGTGGCGTCTCACTTTGCTTCGGCGCATGGTAGACCTCACGCTCCGCGTGAGGAATTCCTCACGCGGAGCGTGAGGTCTACCATCAAACTGAGACGCTACCCGATTGTGTCAAACCTTGACGCGCGAGGCATGCACCAAATCTATTCTAGCAGCTCGGCCATTCTTCTTGGAACCCGGATATCACTTCAGCAGCTTGAAGCGATCCATGACGATGGATTGATCCACGGAGCCGTAGGCGTCGTCGCCACCGAGATGCCCGAAGATGAAGACCGTCCCGTTCTTGGCCTGAACACTGCGTGGATAGTACGCGGCGCCAGGGACGTTGAGCTTGTGCCAGGACTTGCCAGCGTCGTCGGTCCAGTGCACGCCGTTGGTCGCGACATGCAAGACGGGGCCCTCCCGGGTGGCGAGCAATTCGGGTTGGCCGCTATGGGGAAGAACAGAAGGCCCGGCCTTGCCAGCCACCCAGGTCTTCCCGGCCTTCTTCAGGACACTCTGCCAGCGCCTGGCATCGCTTGCGCGCCGGAACACGGCGAGCAGATCGCCATTGGCAAGCTCGGCGATGTCGAACTCCTCCGTCCAGCCGTCCGGCTGATCTTTCGGGACTGCCGAAATGGGGCCGGTCCAGTTCTTGCCATGATCGGCGGAAACGGCCAGCATCGGTTGAATGACCTTGCTGAACTGCGCGCGGGTTTGGCTCCCGGCCGGGAAAGGGGCGACACCCATCAGGGCGACGACTCGACCATCCCGGAGCACCCGAATTCGCCGTGGCCAGGTCGTGTATTGTCCCGGTTTGAGAATCGGTTCGCCCTTGCTCCAGGTTTTTGTGCCGTCGCTGGAGCGTTGAAGGAATCCCGTCCTGGGGGTGTCCCGATCATAGGGCAAATAGAAACCAAACACTCCGCGAATCACAACGCCATCAGTTAACAACCACCCGCTTTATTGATGGGATTTGACGTTTCAGGAAAATACAGACAGCGTTAAGCTACGGCCTGCCCACGGTCTTGCAAGGAGGCAGGTCATGGCTCGTCGTAGCCCGCAAGAAGCGGGGGTCGCAAGAACGGT
>JACPPF010000024.1 GCA_016191165.1 Planctomycetota bacterium | reverse complement strand
TAAAGCTTAACACTGCGTTCGTGCTCTTTGCCGAAGACGGAACTGTCTTCAAATTCGTCGTCGATTTCCTTCAGAAGGGTCTTGTTGTAAGTGGTTCGGTAGACTTGCGCGACCATGGCGCGCTCGTCGGCGTAGAGGCCGGTCAAGGCTGTCCAGAACATCTCTTCATCAGTGCCGACGCCATCAACAGCCATGTGCAGGCGCGCGACGGCCGCCGCAATCCGGTCGCCGTTCATCAAGGCTTGAGCGTAGGGCCAGTTGCTCGTTGTGGTAGCCAGTTGGTTTCGCTCCAGGTAGGCGCGCAAATCGGCGTCGAACGTTGGCGTGAGGTTTATGGTGTTGTATTCCTGGCGAATCTGCGCAATCTGAGTAGGCGTGCGGCTTCGAAGCAACGAAAACACCGCTTCTGGGTCGTTGACCTCGATTCCGGTGGGATGGAAGCGATGGTGCAACGCGGCAGCATCGGCGCGGGCGGTATTTTCGTCCAGCGCCGCTACCACACGAATGCGGTCCACTTGGGCAAGTTTGCTTGCCATGTCGACGTTGATGTCGCCTGGCGCAAAGCTATTTGGATCGCGGTATTCCAGCGAATACTTATAAACGATCACCGGGCCGATCGAGCGCGAATCCAGGGCCAGCCGGACCATGAGATCGACATCGGTAGTCAAACTCCACGCAAACATCGCCTGATGCATGGTGACCGCGACGTAGCGATCCCAGTCGTAGTTGTAAAGTGATTGTGCGCGCAGCCAGTCGTCGCCAGAAAGTTCCGAATTCAGATCATTGTAAAGGTTGCGGCCGGGGTACATTTGGACGTACGCGCTGGCAAAGGCAATGCTGTCAGCCTGCGAGCGAATACCCTCCATGGCCCGGAACATCTGGTCTTCGTCCGTGCCGATGCCGGCGGCACCGCCAAACATGGCGCGATAAACGATCCCGGCAGCGCTCACAGGATTGAATGGCGCGGGCGGAGGCGCAGCCGGTGGCCTCACCTTATTATTCATCGGCAAATCCGGTGACGACCACATTGCGTCGGACCAGGCGGTGATCGACGCATAAGCCGGCATTAGCGGGTTGCCTGCGGCGGACGAGAGGCGCGCGCCGGGCGGGAGCGTGCCGGTCACGCCTTCGACTACCCAGGTGCGCTGGCCTTGCACGCTCAACGTTCGGCCATCGAGTTTGCGGGCGCCGGCGATGGTCGGCATGTCGAACGTGCCGCCTGCGGGGACGACGATTGAGCCCGTGCCGACGAGTCGGCCGCTGTCCCAGGCGAATGTGCCGGGAACCGTCAGCGTGCCGGTGCCGTGCAAGTCCTCTTGCAGCGTCACGTTCTGGATCGTGACGTTGCCGTTGATGATGACCTTCTTGTCTTGCTGGCCGTTCAGGAAATTGATGGTGTTGTTGAGCGTGAGTGGGCCATAGAAATGGACGTCGGCGTGATCGAACGCCACGGTCCCGGTGTTTTGTAAGCGGACGGTGGAGTCCCAGGTGAAGTCGGTGCCGACGTAGGTGATGGTTCCCCGGTTGTCGAAGGCCGCGCCGGAGGAGACGTAGAACGGGCCGTTCCAGGTGGTTGTGCCGAGGTTGACGAAAGTTCGCGCATCGGTGAGGGTGAAGATGCCAGCTGGCGGCATGCCGGGCAGGCCGCCCGAACCGGAGGTGGCAGTCAGCAGGACATTCGCGGTGGCGCCCGAGAGAGTGCTGGTGATGCCGGCGCCGCTCATGATGCCGCCGGACCAGGTCAAGGTCTCGGCGATGTAAAGGGAGCCGGCGCCGTTGATCGTGCCGCCGTTGAATTGAAAAGTATCGACGGTCAAGTCACCGGCGATGGTAAGCGTGAACCCGGCGTTCAGGGTGATGCCGTGAACGTTAACGCCCGTATCGTTGACGTTGAGATTGGTCACGTTCAGGTCCGCGGCGTTGTTGAAGACGACATCGTCAAGCAAAGAGGGAACGGCACCGCCGGACCAGTTGGCGGGATTGTTCCAGTTGTCGCTGACGCCGAGGAAGTTGAGCGTAGCTGGCGCGAGGCGGTCCTCCAGTCGTTCGATGGTTAGTGCGGCGTAACGATCCCCCCGCTTGCGCGGGGGGCTGGTATTAGCGCGCCGCCCCCCCCCCTTGTACATGAATTCACCTATCCAGGAGCGTGGGCTGAACATGGTGCGATTCCTTGTGTGAGAAGGAGGGCCGATCTTTCGATTTGGGGAAGTTTACCGATGGCGCGCTAGACTTGTCAACGGCGAAGTCGAAAATAATTCGCCTATTATTTATTGCGACACCTCAATTATTTTGGGACCCGGCAATAAATCCCAGCAGGCCTATACCCCCCGTTCCGTGAGAAGTCCTCAAGCGAATCGGCACAACGCACTTCCCGGCAAGGCGTTAAGACGCGATTACGACTTTTCACTTACTTCCGTGTTTGCGCAGAAGCTGGGCGGCGGCGGCGAGGTTTTTGAGTTTCGCGTAGGCTTCTTCCAGCGGAATCTCGTGGTCCTTGCCGGGGGCGAAGCCGCAGTCGGGGTTGAGGCTGATGCGTTCGGTCGCGACGTAGGGGAGGGCCTTTTCGACGCGCTGGGCGATTTGCTCGGGGGTGTCGATTTCGGGGAAGCGCACGTCCACGCAGCCCAGACCGAGGCGGACGTTGGCGGGCAGGTCGCGCAGGATGGCCAGGTCGCCGGCGACCGGGATGCTGAACTCCAGGAGGAGTTGATTGACGTTGAGGCGCTGCACGTGAGGCCAGATCGCCTCGTACCCGCCGGCCGCCCCCCAGCCGCGCCGGCCCCAGTTGCGCCGGCATAGATGGACGGCCAGCGTGGGTTCGTCGCCTCTCCCTTTGGGAGAGGGGCCGGGGTTGAGGGCCGCGGCGCCGGTTACTTCACCCTCACCCCCAACCGCTCTGCCAGAGGGAGAGGGGGGAATGAGGCCCGCCACGATCTCGTTGATCCAGTCCACCGCGTGCCGCATCTCGGCTTCCGGGTCGGCGAACTTCGCTCGAATCTCCGGATCGACCAGCACGCACAGGTGCGGCTCATCAAGCTGAATCACATCGACGCCGACGTCGCGAATCGCCAGCAACTCCTGACGCAGGACCGGCACGAGTGCCTCGCAGAACGCTTCGCGCGTCGGGTAGGCGCCCGCAGAGAGTTCCGGGATCCACATGCGCTGGCCGATCAGGTAAGGGGATGGCAAGCAAATCTTGACGTGGCGATCGGTGTTGGCCTTGAGGAAGCGCGCTTCCTCAGCGACAACCCCCGGCCTGCGGGGCGTCATCTTATCGGCGATGACTTGATGGTAGGCGAACTGATCACGTTTGACCCACTGGAAGCCGGTCATCATCTCGGCAACGACATCGACGTAGGTTTCACGGCGCCATTCACCGTCGGAGATGATGTCGATGCCCGCCTGCTCCTGCATGTCGATGGAAAAGCGTATCGCATCGTCCATGTGCCGCTGCCAGGTCGCGTCATGCGCGCCGGTGCGCGAGCCGGCGGCGAGCAGGTCCTTGACATACTGCGGCCGCGGCATGCTGCCGACGACAGTGGTCGGGAAGAGGGGGAGGGGTGGCATCGTGAATACCCTGGGAGGGATCCCAGGGGTTCGCTGCGTTCACCCCTGGGCTTCGCGTTGGGTTATTTTGACAGCGGCATGAAGCGGACGCACACGGGCGAACCGACCTCGATAACGCTGCCAGTCGGCGTCAACGCGCCGGTCTTCTGGTTGATGCGCAGCGACATCACGCTGTTGCTCGATTGATTGGCGATGAGCATGTACTGGCCCGTCGGTTCGATGGCGAAATTGCGCGGCGTCTTCACGTTGCGGCTTTCGTGGCCGACCGCTTTCAACATGCCGGTCTTCGGATTGCAGGAAAAGATTGCGATCGAATTGTAAGGATCGCGGTTGGAGACATAGACAAACTTGCCGGAGGGATGGACGACGACCTCGGCGGTGCTGCCGCCTTTGCGTTTCTCGGTCTTGGGCAACGTGGACAGGACCTGCTTTTGCGTGAACGCGCCCTTCTCGGCATCGTAGGCACAGACGATGACCGTCATGTTGGATTCGCCGTTGATGTAGGCGAATTGGTGATTGGGATGCCAGGCGAAGTGCCGCGGCCCGGCGCCCTTGGGCGTATTGAACGCGGGCGGATCATTGGCGGCCAGCGTTCCCTTTTCCGGGTCGAAGCGATACACGATGATCTTGTCGAGGCCAAGATCGGCGCAGACGGCGAACTTGTTGGCCTTGTCAACATGAATGGAATGGCCGTGTTTCCTTTTGCCGACATGTTGTTGAAATGACGAGGCCTTGGCAAGCTTGCCATCGGGCTCGATGGGGATGCATATGCAGCTACCGCCGGAGTAATTGGCGGCAAGGACGTTCTTGCCGGTGGCGTCGACGACGAGGTGGCACGGCGCGCCGCCCTGGGATGGCTGCGAGTTAAGGTAGGTCAGCTTGCCGGTCTTGGCGTCGATGGCGAAGGCGCTGACGCTGGCCTGGCCCTCGTTGACGGCGTAGAGAAATTTCTTATTCGGGTGGAAAGCGACAAACGACGGGTCCTTGGTTTCGGCGGCGAGTTCGGGCCTGGACAGCGAGCCGTTCTTGAGATTCAGTTCACATTGATAGATGCCCTGGCTCAGTTTGCCGCTGTAGGTGCCCAAGTAGACGCGGAACCTCTCGGGCGATTGCGCAAAGAGCATGGCGGGAGTCAGGCTGAGAGCCAGGAGGCAGACAAAGTTTCGCATGAAATGGTAGCTCCAATTGGACAGGTGAAATACGGGTGAAGACCAAATCGTCGCCGCCTGTGGCGGTGGGACGCGCAAATCGACAGCACAAAAAAAAACCTACTCAAAGCAGGGGGCGCGAACAATTCTCGCCTCGCTATGCTTGGGACGTCTTGGCGAGCCACTCGAGCCAGGAGGATACATCCTGCACACAATCAAGATACCATTCCAACTGACTCACATCAGAAACGGCCTGTAACGACGCGTGGACCGAGGCGGTGGGTTCGCCGAGTCGGCGCCGGCCCATACGTAGGACGACGTCGCGAAGCGCATCGGCCCGCCCTCGCTCGATGCCTTTTTCGATGCCTTTTTCGATGCCTTTTTCGATGCCTTTTTCGATGCCTTTTTCGATGCCTTTTTCGATGCCTTTCTCGATGCCGAGTTTGAACCCTTCCTCGACCCAACTTTGTGCAATGGTCTTTTCCATCGTTTCAATCTCCTGTCGTGCGAGCAGGTCGTTTTGATGATCCAACGTGGTACCAAGCCAGGTGGCGCGTTCATCGCGAGGCCGTCGATTGACAACCCAGCCCAGTGCAAAACGCAACAGGTGCGTCCAGCGACTCGAATCGGTTTCCCGAACCAGCGCCAGGTGTTTGAGTAGCCTGCGATAGACGCTCAGCGCCTCCGCAGATTCCGCATCCTCGGCTCGCACAACCGCCAGAACCTGAAGAAACGGATCGTCGCTGCTCAGCAACTCGTCGGAACTGTGCGCGCCTACTTCCCAGAATAGCGGCTTCCAGGTCGGGGCGAAAGCGTGAAATCCGATCGGTTCATCCAGCAACTCCGCGAGGGTTCGTGGACCGCTCCAACGCTTGCCGGACGCGTGAAGCACGATCGGGACGACCGTCGGCACACGAAAAGCCGGCCGGGGTCTTGGCTGAGCCTCCCACGCCCGGAGACATTTCTCCCAATAAAAAACTGCGTAAATCAGCGTTCGCAAAGGCATCAGTGGATCAGAGCGCGTTTGATGCTCGATCAGCACGCACACCAGAGCCCAGTGCAATTCTTCGCCAAGCCGATACGGAATTTCACACAAAAAATCGCGCTCCCGGCCCTGCCAATTGGGCAGCAAGAAGTCGCGGGAAAGTATCTTGCGTTTTGAAACGTCAAAGGACTCCGCGGCGGCGCCCAAAATGGCGCGCAATACTGCCAAAAGATTCTTGGGGTCTTCCAGCGCTTCGCGACAGGCGCGATCGGCAAAATCAGAAATTGGCGCTGGCTCATCCGTGTTCATGTCAAAATGTCGCGAATTACATTGCCATGGACATCCGTCAGACGGTAATCGCGGCCCTGGTAGCGGTGGGTGAGCCGGGTGTGATCGAGACCAAGCAGGTGCAGGATCGTCGCCTGGAGGTCGTGTGGGTGGACTGGGTTCTCGCCGACATCAAAACCGAGTTCGTCGGAAGCCCCATAGGTCATGCCCGGCTTGAAGCCGCCGCCGCACGCGAAGATCGTAAACGAAAACGGATGATGATCGCGCCCGAGGTTGGCGCTGTTGGCGGTGCGGCCCTCGCGGAACGGCGACCGACCGAATTCGCCCGACCAGACGATGATCGTCTCGTCCAACATGCCCCGGTGCTTGAGATCACGAATGAGCGCGGTGACGGCCCGGTCCATCGTGCGGCACTTGACGGGTAGGCCGAATTGAATGTCGCGCCCGGAGCCGGTGCCGTGGAAATCCCAGCCCCAGTCGTGAAGTTGAACGAAGCGAACGCCGCGTTCGACCAGCCTGCGCGCGAGCAAGCAGTTGTTGGCGAAGCTGGAGCCACCGGGCTGAGCGCCGTAACTTTCGATGACCTGGCGCGGCTCACGCGAAATGTCCATCACCTCCGGCACCGCGGTCTGCATGCGAAACGCGAGTTCATACTGGGCGATGCGAGTCCGTGTTTCGGGACTGCCCAGTTCGTTCGCCTGCAACTCGTTGAGATCGCGCAAGGCGTCGAGGCTCAGGCGGCGCATGCCGCGATCCATGCCGCCCGGGTTGGAAACGTAAAGCACCGGATCGCCCTGACTGCGGCATTGCACGCCCTGATAGACGGATGGGAGAAAGCCGTTGTTCCAGCAACTGTTGCCAGCGCTGGGGAACGTGCCACTGGAAACCAGAGCAATGAAGCCCGGCAGGTCCTGGCTTTCGGACCCAAGGCCGTAAGTGACCCACGAACCCATGCCGGGACGGCCAAACTGCGGCGAACCCGTGAACAGCAAAAGCTCGGCCGGCGCGTGATTGAATTGCTCGGTGTGCATCGACTTGATGAAGCAGAGTTCGTCGGCCACCGTGGGCAGATGCGACAGCGCGCCCGAGATCCAGGCGCCCGATCGGCCGTGCTGAGCGAAACGTTGTGGCGTGCCCAACAGGCGCGGCACACCGCTGGTGAACGCGAAACGCCGGCCGCGCAGGAATGATTCCGGGCAGTTTTGCGCATTGCGCCGAACGAGTTCCGGTTTGTAGTCAAAGAGGTCGAGGTGCGGCGGCGACCCGGCCATGTGCAGGTAGATGACGTTCTTCGCCTTGCCGGGGAAATGCCCGGGCCGCAGCCGGAGTGGGTTCGTTTGCTCCTGTGCCGTGGCCGATCCATGCATCAGCGATGCGAGGGCGATCCCGCCCAGGCCGAGTTGGCAATCGCGCAGGAAATGCCTGCGCGTGATGTGGAGTTTTTGTTGTTGAGTTTCGTTCAACATATCCGGTCTCCGTGTTTAGCGGCCGCGCGGCGCCGCGCGGGCGCTAAGGGATTAACGTGATTTTAACTCAACGCTTCGCAAACACTTCATCCAAATTCAAGAGCACATTGCCGACGACGGTCCACGCCGCCATATCGGGCGCCTGCATGCCCGCGGGTAACGGGCCAATCGGCTCGGTCGCCATGCGTTGAGCGAGCTTGGGATCCTTCGCGAAATCCGCATGCGCTTTCGCATAAAGTTGAGCCAGACGTTTCAGTTCGATATCGCGCGGCGGGCGCGCAAGGCACAGGCGAAAACCAAACCGCAGGCTTGCTTCCAAAGTCGGTCCGCCCTCCTTGACCATGCGCCGACCCAATGCCTGAGCGGCTTCGACGTAAACCGGATCATTCAGCGTCACCAGCGCTTGTAGCGGCGTGTTCGTGCGCGGCCGGGTGATGGTGCAAACGGTTCGGTTCGGGGCGTCGAAGGTTGACATGGACGGATAAGGCGTGGTGCGGCGCCATTGCGTGTACAAGGCCCGACGATACTTGTCCTCGCCCTTGCTCGTTTCCCAGTCGGTGCTGCCTCCAAACGCCGCGGTCAAGCCCAGCCTTGGGCGGGGTGGCCGGACCGGGGGACCGTACCGTTTCGGGCTGAGCAGGCCTGCGACAAAAAGCGATTGATCACGAATGACTTCCGCCGAGGAACGAAAACGCGGACCGCGCGCCAGGAGACGGTTCTCCGGATCGCGTTCGAGCAGCGCTGGCGTCACGGCGGAACTTTGCCGATACGCGGCCGAGGTCACAAGTAGCCTGAGTAGGCCCTTCACGTCCCAGGCTTTGAATGCTGGCTTTTCTCCGAGAGCAATTGGCGACGAGCCAGAGAACTCCACGGAAAGCCAATCGAGCAATTCGGGATGCGTTGGCGCCTTGCCACGGATGCCGAAATCGTCGGGCGTTTCCATCAGGCCCAGACCGAAGATTTGTTCCCAAAAGCGATTGACGGTCACGCGCGCCGTCAAGGGGTTCTCCGGCGAAACGAGCCATTTCGCCAGCCCGAGGCGGTTGGGCGGCTGATCCCTGGCTAACGATGGGAACAGCGCGGGCGTTCCAGGCTTGACTTGCTTGCCCAGATCCAGGAAGTTCCCGCGAATGTGGATCTTGGTCACGCGTTGTTGCTTGGCGGGTAACTCCTTCATGATCGGCGTCGGCACTCCCTTGACCGCGTCGTAGGCCGTGCGCGTGGCTGCGATTTGGCTGGCGATCTGTTTGAATTCGGGCAGAATCGAGCGAAAGTATTTTGCCACTTCAAGTTTTTGCGTCGCGTTTCTTTTTGTTGCGTCAAGGGCCAAAATCTTTTTGACAGGTGCCGGCGCTTTGGAAATGGCCTTCTTGTCTTGCTCCCACTTCGTTTGCGCTTCATCGACTTTGCGATTGGGAGCAAGCAACGTTTTTTCCAGCCTGGCAAGGGTCGCTTCAAGTTCGCCTTTTTGCTTCAATTCCGAGGCCCGGATAACAACCAGCGTGGGACGATTGTCTGACTTATCGGAATCCTCCGTCTGGTTGAAGATCGCAAACATGCGGAAATATTCTTCCTGGCTGATCGGATCGTACTTGTGATCGTGGCACTGGGCGCACGCGATGGTAATGCCCATCCAAACTTGCATGGTTGTGTTGACGCGATCGACCACGGCGGCGCTGCGGAATTCTTCATCACTGGTGCCACCCTCGTCGTTGGTGAGCGTGTTGCGATGAAAGGCGGTTGCCAGGATCTGGTCCTGCGTCGCGCCGGGCAGCATATCGCCCGCGATCTGTTCCATCGTAAATTGGTCGAACGGTTGGTTGCGGTTGATGGAGTCGATAACCCAGTCGCGGTATTTCCAGATCGTGCGTGCGCTATCCGTGGCAAATCCGTTCGAATCGGCATAGCGCGCGAGATCGAGCCAGACGTGCGCCCAGCGTTCGCCGAACGCGGGCATGGCGAGCAGCCGATCGACATATTGCTCATAAGCGTCAGCGCCTTGGTCGTTGACGAACCGATCGACCATGGAAATCGTCGGCGGCAGGCCGGTCAGGTCAATCGCCAGCCGGCGGGCCAGGGTATAGCGATCCGCTTCAGGCGACGGCTTCAGACCTTCTTTCTCCATTCGGGCCAACAGGAATCGATCGACCGGATTTCGCACCCAGGCCTTGCCTTTGACCGCGGGCAAGACCGGCCGCTTCGGTGCGACGAACGCCCAGTGCTTTTCATAGGCCGCCCCTTCCTCGATCCATCGCTTTAGCAAAGTTTTTTCCGATTCCGTCAGTGACTTCATCGTACTCTTGGGCGGCATGCGGTCCGTAGGCTCCGCGGCGAAGATGCGCGCGATCAATTCGCTGTCCTTGACCTTACCCGGTACGACGGCGATGCTGCCCGTCTTCAACTTCTTGGTTGCGCCATCGGCCAGGTCAAGCCGAAGCCCCGCCTTGCGTTGCCCGGCATCGGGCCCGTGGCAGGTGAAGCAATGCGTGGAAAGAATTGGCAGGATGTCGCGGGCATACTGAATCCTGCCTTGCGCGCGGACGACGCCGGCGCTGGTCAAATAGCAACACGTGATTGAAGCCAGGAGGATCCAGCGTTTCATGGTATTTCCCGTGAATGAGAATCACCGGCGGGGCTTTGGTGAGGCAGGTCTATTGGGTTGAGTATACGGTGCGACCCAATACTAACGCAACCGATTTTTTCGCGCCGCAAGGCGTGCGTTCGTCAAGGGCCTGCCTGGCGCCCCAGCTCCTTGTCGAACTCGCCCAGGTAATTCGCGGGCGGCCGACCGTCCATGCCGCGGCGGTAGCGCTGGTAGCGCAGCTCAAACGTCGCCTCGCGATCGAAGGTGATGTAGCGGTCAACCAGTGCGTCGCTCGTCGGTTGCGGGTCTGCCTTCCAGTTGAACGGAAAGGCACTGCCGTGCCGCATCAGCGATAACCAGACGCGATCCGGCGGCATCAGCGGTCGATAGGCAGTTTCGGTGGTTGAGCGCGGCTGAAACCCGAGGAAGTTTTCCTCCAGAGGCAACGTTTCAATCGTGACGATCAAAAACCCAGCGACGAGGTAACCGGTGATCAACCCGACTCCCGCGCCGCCGAAATGCTGAATCGTCCCTTGCTCTTCAATCAAGTCCGGCGCCAGATAGTTGGTGGCCAGGCGAAGCAAGAACAGCGTCAGGCTGAAAAGGACGGTGAGGCTAATCAAATCTTCAGACCCGGCCAGCGTGTTGTTCTGGAACACCGGATCAAGGAAGTTGGCGATCGGCTCCCAGAAGCCAAAGGCAACCACGCCGGACAAGAGGACCATCATCAACATGGCGACAGAGCTGAACAGCCCGTTGCGATATTGCGCGTAAGCGCACGCGAGCATGACAATCAGGGTCAGGACAAGCAAGGTCATAATGTTTCTCGAGCGAAAGCCCACGGCCAACGTGTGGTGGGCACTTATTTACTCACCCGCAGTAATTCCTGGATGGACGTTTCCCCATCGATGACAAGGCGCGTCCCGTCCTCGAAGAGGGTATGCAGGCCGTTGGCGGTCGCAACCTTGCGAATCTCGTTGATGTTCGGGTTCTCTCGCACCAGCTCGCGAATCTTGTCGTTAACAATCAGCAACTCGAAAATGCCGATACGCTTGTGATACCCAGTTCCGCCGCAGATTTCGCACAGTTCCACTTCGACCGGTTCGTCCTCGTCCTCGTTTTCCTCGTCCATTTTCTTCGCGTCCTCGACAGGATCGAAGGCGCGGTAAAGATAGCGCACCGCATCGGCGTCAACCTTCAATTTCTTGAGGGTCTCGGCGCCGGGCCGGATGCGCTTGCGGCATTTCTTGCACAACCGGCGCACCAGACGCTGCGCCAGCACCGCGACCAGCGCCGACGAAAGCATGAAGGGCGGCACGCCCAGATCGATCATGCGGGCCACGGCAGTGACCGAGTCGTTGGCGTGAACGGTGCTGAACACCAGATGACCGGTCTGAGCGGCTTGACAGGCGATCTCGGCGGTTTCCTTGTCGCGAATCTCGCCGATGAGGATCACATCCGGATCCTGACGCAGGATGCTGCGCAATTCGCCCGCGAACGTTTTTCCCTGCTTGACGTTGACTTCGATCTGGGTGATGCCGTCCAGGCGATACTCGACAGGATTTTCGACCGTTATGATGTTCTGTTGAAAGCGATCAATCTCGTGCAGGCAGGCGTAAAGCGTGGTGCTCTTGCCCGAACCGGTGGGGCCGCAAACCAGGATCAAGCCATGCGGCCTGGAAATGAGGTCGCGGACGGAGGTCCGCATTTCCTCGGTCATGCCGACATGTTCCAGATCGGCAAGTTGGGCGGACGAGTCAAGCAGACGCATGACGAGTTTTTCGCCGACGACGCTGCCGGCGGTGGCGACGCGAAACTCGATCATACGTTCCTCAACCTCGGCGGTGAAGCTGCCATCTTGCGGTTTGCGTTTTTCGGTGATGTCGAGGTTGCAGAGGACCTTGAAGATATTGACGACGGCGTCGCCAGTCGAACGATTGAATGGCTTGATGTTGCTCATGATGCCGTCGATGCGAAACCGCACCGCCATCTCGCTCGATGTGGGCTCAAGGTGGATGTCGGTGGCGCGCCTTTGCAGGGCGTTCCAGACCATCTCCAGGGCGGCTTGATAGCCCTTGGATTGCTGGACACGTGCGACACGAACATTCTCCTCCGGTTCCCCGGACGTGCTGCGGCTCAGAAAACGGATCGGTAGTTCCTCGGATCCCTCCACCGCGCCAGTGGTTTTGCTGGCGCGCGTGTTGTATTTTTTGTAGAGCCTCAGGAAGTGTTCGCGCGTGAAAAGTCGTTCTTCGACGGGCGCCTTGCGATTGCGAACGGAGATGTACCAGCCGGTTGGCCCGCCGACGGCAAGCAGGGCCAGGAATAATCCGAACCAGAAGGCGCCGAGCAGCCAGATCACGAGGAAACCCGCCGCGCCGCCGGCGAGGAGAAGGCCGTTCCAGAAGACAATGTCCAGGTTGTAGGCGCGGGCGTCGTCATCCAGCCAGGCGCCAAGCTTGACCCAGCCCAGGAAGCAAATGATTACGGCGATCACCTTGACCGGGTCGAAGTAAAACCCGGGTCCGCGCGGAAACGACGGCGCCGCCCAGAGCGCATCCGGCAGCGCGGCAGCCACGATAAGGGCCGTCGCGCCAAAACCCAGGAACCGATGTGAATGCCGGTCGCGGTACATGGTGGGGAGGGTCGGCCGTTCGCGGAGTAGCGTTCCTTTTTCGGCCGCGCGAACGCTAAGCCGAAAGCGGCGTTCGGGGGGGATCACAGAATGCCTGGCGCCGAGACCCGGATGCCCTTGAGCATCATCTTCAACTGATCGGGGTTGGGCGAGAACTCCAGGGCAGTCTCCTTGGCGATGTCATTTCGCTCGCAAAGCTGGCGCAGGTTTTCGTTGAAGTCAACCATGCCCTCCTGAAAACCAATGCGGATGGCGTCGGGGATTTTCTTGTCTTCGCCTTCCTGGATCAGCTTCTTGATCATGGCATTGACGATCATCACCTCGTTCGTCGGCACGCGCGATACGCCTGGTTTGATGCTCTTGATGAGTTTCTGAGCGACCACCGCCTTGAGATTGTTTGCGAGGGCGGCGCGAATGGCCGGGTGTTTCTCTGGAGGAAAGAGATCCATGATGCGGTTGATGGTCGTGGACGCGCTGGACGCATGGATGGTGCCGAACACCAGGTGGCCCGTCTCCGCGGAGTGGACGGCCGCCTCGAAGGTTTCAATATCGCGCAACTCGCCGACCAGGATGACATCGGGGTCTTGGCGGACGGCATCCTTCAGGGCCTTGTGCCAGTCGCGCGAATCGAGGCCGATCTCGCGCTGATTGATGTACGACATGCGATCGGTGAAAACGAACTCGATCGGATCTTCAACCGTGAGGATGTGCAATGGCTCGCGCGCGTTGACGTAATCGAGCATCGAGGCGATGGTCGTGCTCTTACCGCTACCCGTCACGCCTGCCAGAATGACCAGGCCTTCCGGGAATTTGCACAGGCTTTCGATGATCGGCGGCAGGCCCAGCTTTTCAAAGCTCGGGATCACATTGTTGACGCGCCGCGACACCAGCGACAACCGGCCGCGCTGCTTGAACAAACTGACGCGAAACCGGCACTCATCCTGGCCGACGACGTAAGAAAAATCGACGCCCCCCTCGTCGTCGAGGATTTGCCGCAGGCGCGGATTCAGAAGCGGGTACATCAGCCGCTCCATGTCTTCTTGCGTCAAGGGGCGCATTTCCGTACGGCGAATGTCGCCGCGCAGACGCATCATGGGGGGCTGGCCGACCTTGAGGTGCAAGTCGGAGGCCTCCAGCTTCATGACCATGCGAAAAAGCTTGTTGGCCTCCGGTTCCTTCTTGGGCTCGGCTGGCGCCTTCAATTCAGGCAGGGGAACCTCGGCCTCGATTTTTGGCGGGCTGCCGTTGCCAACCGCGGCTTGGGGGGCAGACATATGCAAACTCCTCCTCGCAGGATGATCTTGATACGTCGATCACGACGTCAGGCCATGCGCACCGGCACACCGCGGTCGTGAAGATATTGCTTCGTCGCGCGGATGCCAAATTCATTGTAGTGGAAAATACTGGCAGCCAAGGCGGCGTCGGCCAGCCCGGCGGTGAACACTTCAAGCAGGTGCGCCGGCGAGCCCGCGCCGCCACTGGCCACGACGGGGACCGAGACCGCGTCGGCGACCGCACGCGTCATTTCCAGATCGTACCCCGCTTTCGTCCCGTCGGCATCCATCGACGTCAACACGATCTCGCCGGCGCCAAGTTCCTCAACGCGCCGCGCCCACGCGACGGCCTCCAGGCCGGTCGGCACGCGCCCGCCGTTGACGTGAACCTCCCAGACGACGCGCCCATCCCGTTGCACCCGGCGCGGATCGATATTCACGACCGTCGCGCAGCTACCAAATTTGCCCGCGACCCGCGCTACCAGGTCGGGATCGCGCACCGCCGCGGAATTGATGCTTACTTTCTCCGCGCCGGCCTGAATCAATCGGGTCGCATCGTCCAGGGTACGGATACCGCCCCCCACCGTGAACGGCATGAATATCTCTTCCGATACGCGCCGCACGACGTCGAGCATGATCGCTCGACCTTCGTGGCTGGCGCTGATGTCGAGAAACACCAGCTCGTCGGCGCCGTCCGCCTCGTAACGCCGCGCCACCTCGACCGGATCGCCGGCGTCGCGCAGATTCAGGAAATTGACCCCCTTGACGACGCGGCCACGATCGACGTCGAGACACGGGATGATACGTTTGGTGAGCAACGATCCGCCTTTCAGGTATGCGACGCGATAGGGGCAATTATACTCATTTGTACCAGGGCGCCAATGCGCGCGCAAACACGAAGGCCGACGGAATTCCCGCCGACCTTCGTTCAGCATGTTCAGGGCAACGGCCAAGCAATTCCTTGTGGCACACGATTCCAATCCTGTGATTACTCTAACCACACGATTGGAATCGTGTACCACAAAATGTGTTCGAGGCTTGAAATCGGACCACGCGGGCTTCACGCGGCGAACTCCGATTCGTCGCGCATGCCCTTCGCCATCACCCACAGCATGTAGGTGACGCGCTCGCGCAACCGCTTCTCGCGCTCCACAATTTTTTGCCGATAAGAACGCCAGGAATAAAAGACGAACGCAACGGACAAAGCCGATGCAGCGCAGACGACAACGCTCATGGTGTGGTTTCTCTCGGACGGGGTGCCTCGTTTCTGTTCCGAAAAAACTCTAGCTTACCGATAGGAGACGAGCAAGCCGTTTGAACTGTAAAATTTAGGCAACAAACTCCGGACCCTGGAATCGGTTTCATGCTCGAACATTCCACCCTGTTGATCAACCCTTGGGCGAAGGCGGACGGTGTTGCCAAATGGATGCGCCGCATCACCGACGGACATGGCCGGTTGCTGGGCCACGTGGAATTAAGCGGCGATCGCGCTGGGTCGTGGCTGTCGTGGTTGCGGCGATCGCGTCTGGATGTCCACGAGACGCCTGACGGCTCGCACCTCTTGTCCCTGACGCGCTCCTGGAGTTTCTCGCGCAGCTGGGACGTTTACGATTCCGAGGATCGGCATGTCGGCACGCTATATACGAAAACCATCGTAACCGGGGCAAACGATTTCGTGGGCGTGATTCAGAGGAATCCCCATGGCGTCGTCGGGGGAAACAGGGAAATGCTCGCCAGCTTCGCCCCCAACGCCGACGCGTCGCTCGAACTCAAATTCATGGAGGGAACGCCCGCGAATCCATTTGTGCGCATGTTGCTGCTTGGCAGCGCTCTCACGCTGGACCCGATCCCGCCGCGCCAAACGTCGACGGACTCCCGCGGGGCGGGTTTTTGACTGCCAGCGCGTGTTGCCGACGGACGTTGAAAATTCGCTCCGCGCGCCGTCGGGCTGAAACCTTTCGACAACCGACCTGGTATCACCCTCGTCCGACTTGATAAGATGCCAGGCGTTCAACTGTTTTCGTGAGATCCGACCATGCGTATTGAAGTGTTGATTGCTCTGACCCTCGCGGCAACTTGGACGGGTTCGGTGTTTGCCCAGGCCAGGCCATCCGAGGCGAAGTTGGGCGAAAAGATTCCGAACCTGACCTTCAAGGACGAGAAGGGCAAAGCGTACCGCCTTTACGAGTTGAAGGACAAGAAAGCCATCGCCCTGGTCTTCTTGTCGTTCGAGTGTCCCGTGTCGAACAGTTATGCCGCACCTCTTTCGGAGATTCAGGACGAGTTCGGCAAGTTTGGCGTCACGCTCTGGGGTTTGACGGTGAACGAGGATGACACGCCTGCCGATGTCGCCCGATACGCCAAGAAGTTCAACCTGACCTTCCCCGCTTTCAAGGACGAACGCCTGCGTGCCGCCCATGCCCTGCAAGCCGATCGCACGCCCGAGGTATTTGTCCTTGACGGGAACTTCGTGCTTCGCTACCGCGGGCGGATCGACAACATGTATTCCGAACGGCTCAAGAAACACAAGGACGTCACCGAACACAACCTGAGGCAAACCCTGGCGGAACTCGTGACGGGCCGCCCGGTGTCCGGCAGCGCGACCACCGCCATCGGCTGCATGATCGTGCGCGACGAACGGCCCCTCGCCAAGACTGGTAAATTTACCTATTATCGCGACGTGCAGCCAATCTTGCAAAATCGCTGCCAGGAATGCCACCGCCCCGGCGAAGTCGGGCCCTTTTCGCTGATGACGTACAAGCAGGCGGTCAACTGGGCGCAGGACATCAAGGCCTACACGCAAAGCCGCGACATGCCGCCGTGGAAGATCGCCGAGGGAGTCGCATTTCACAACGAACGCCGCATGACGGAACAGGAGATCAACACGCTCGCTCACTGGGCCGACCACGGCACGCCGGCGGGCGATCCGAAGGATGCGCCGAAGCCACGGGAATTTCCCAAGGGTTGGCAACTCGGGACGCCCGACTTGATCCTCACGCCGAGTGACGATTACCTCCTCGGCCCCAGCGGGCGGGACGTCTTCCGCTGCTTCGTCATGCCAACCAACCTTGCCGAGGACAAATACGTTTCTGCCGTCGAACTTCGGCCTGGGAACCCGCAGATCGTGCATCACCTGCTGCTCTTCATCGATACCACTGGCGCCGCCCGCAAACTGGAAAAAGACGCCCAGGATCGCGAAAAGAAAAACCCCGTCCTCGATGAACATACAGGACTGCCCTCCAAATTCGACAAGGGCCCCGGCTACTCGCGAACGATGGGTGTGGGCTTCCTCCCCAAGGGCGGGCTGATGGGCTGGGCGCCTGGCATTCAACCGCGCTTCATGCCCGACGGCGTCGGTTTCTTCTTGCCGAAGAAATCGGATGTCGTCATGCAAATCCACTACCACCGCAACGGCCGGGCGGAGAAGGACCGCACGCGCATTGGCATTTATTTCGCCAAGAAAAAAATCGGGCATCCGTACCAGGCCAGCGCGGTGACCGGCGGTTCGGGTCGTGGGCCGTTCCGGTTCCTGTTTGCAATACCGCCAGGTAAAGAAAACTATCCGCTCGATGGCGATGCCTGGGCGATGCAGGATTTCACACTGCTCACACTAATGCCGCACATGCACCTGCTGGGCAAGGACATCAAGCTGACGATGACGCCGCCAGGCGGGAAGGAGCAAACGCTCTTCGCGGTGAAGAAGTGGGATTACAACTGGCAGGAGATGTATTTCCTCAAGGAGCCGATCCAGGTGAAGGCGGGGACGAAGTTTCACGTTGACGCTCATTTCGACAATAGCGCCAAAAACCCGCTGAACCCGTTCAGCCCGCCGCGCCGCGTGACGCTGGGCGAGCAAACGACGAACGAGATGTGCTTCGTCTTCCTGGGCGGTTTTTCGCAATCGCGCTTGCGCGTTCTACCCGTGTCGCCGTTGGGACCACCGAGCAAGAAGTAGCTTTTGACACGTTTAGCTGCGACCCGAAGGGGAGCGCAAGCAGAATAAGACTTCGTCACGACCGCGCTCCCCTTCGGGTCGCGGCTAAACAAATGGGGTTTTTTTACGGCGTGGTTAATGAACACTTGGCGAATACCATGTACAATGCCTAGCAACATTCGCTTAGCCGCCCTGGAGCAATCAATATGAGACTGCGCTGGCTTGGGATTGGCCTGGTTTTGCTCGTGCCGTCGCTGGCGTTCGCCGGGGACACGAAAAAGTCGGCCAAAACATTCGACGCCAAACCGCGTCTGGTTCCATTTCGCCTCACCGATACGCACCATACGCTGGTGCGCGTCAAAATCAACGGCAAGGGGCCGTTCAACTTCATCGTCGATACCGGTTGCCCGGTGTTTCTGATCGCGGAACCGGTGGGCAAGAAGATTGGCCTGAAGACGGAGAAGGGCTGGGCCATCCTCGATTCGCTCCACATGGAGGGCGGCCTGGAGTTGAAGAAAGTCAAGGCGCGGGTCGAGACGCCGTTCCAGATCGAGGGCATGAACGGCATGGGCCTGGCCGGCGTCGAGCTGCATGGACTCATGGGCTACACCGTGCTCGCCAAGTACAAGATGCATTTCGACTACACCGAAAAGCAAATGCTATGGACGCCGCTCAGGACCGAACCGCTGCCGCCCGTACGCTTGAAGGGCGCCAAGGCCGCGACAGGCGGCATGGACATGATGGTATCGCTGGTCCGCATCCTGACCTTTTTCGCGGGCCTCGGTCCGCCCCCGCCCCCGCAGCCTCGTGGCTTTTTTGGCTTTGAGATGGAGATGCGCAACAAGCAAGTGATCGTGGCCCGGGTTCTTGCCGACAGCCCGGCCGCGAAGGCGGGGCTCAAGAAGGGAGATCGCATCACCAACACGGCCGACAACGAAGTCGGCAGCATCGCTCAGGTTCTCGAACGCGCAAGCAAGATCACGGCGGGCAAGACGCTGACGCTCACGATTGAGCGTGGCAAAAAGTCGCAGGACATCACCATCACCGCCGACGACGGGTTTTGAGTTTTCAAGCCCAGGGGTGAGCGCAGCGAACCCCTGGGTTGGCGCAATCAAACAACCGAGCGGTTCACAAGGTTTTTTTTCGGATGTGCTCATGAAGATCCAATTTGCGTTGCTCTGCATCACGGTCTTTTTCATCCCCGCGGCCGCACAAGCGCAGGGCCAGGACCAAAAACAGCCGCCCAAGAAGTTCGTGGTGCCGTTCGAGATCATCAAGACCCAGCACATGGTGGTCAACGTCAAGGTGAACGGCAAGGGGCCATTCCGCGTCGTTTTCGACACCGGAGCGCCCGATAGCCTGGTAAGCAACAAGCTCGCCAAGGCCGCGGGGCTCAAGGGCAAAGGGGGCGGCTTGCCCCTGTTCGGCGCGCGCGGCGCCGCGACCATCAACAGCCTGGAAATCGGCGACTTGAAGGCGACCAACGTATCCACGATGATCATGGATCACCCCACGGTCAACGCCATCGCCAGCCTGGTGGGGCCTCTCGAAGGCATCATCGGCTTCACGTTTTACTCGCGCTACAAGATGTCCATCGACTACGAGAAAAAACTAATGACGTTCGAGCCGAACACGTATGTGCCGGGCGATGTCATGCAGATGATGATGAAGAAGATGCTGGCGCCGAAATCGGTGCGTCAGGCGCCGCGTATCCTGGCGCCGGCGGGATTGTTTGGCATCCGCGTCGAGAAGGCGAAGGACGATGACGAGCCAGGCGTCACCGTGAAGCAAGTGCTGGCTGACAGCCCCGCGGGAATCGCTGGATTCAAGGCGGGCGATCGCCTGTTGACGCTGGATGGCCGCTGGACCGACACGGTGGCCGATTGCTACATTGCCGCCGGGCACGTCCGCGTCGGCCAACCTGCGGTTGCATTCGTGGTGCGCGACGGTAAGAAAATCCTGCTCAAGGTCACCGCTCGAGCGGGGCTTTGAGGGAAGCGTTTGGCCGGTTATTCCGTGGCAAAGGCGGTATTCCAGGCCTTCCATTTTCGCTTCGCTCTTGACGGATCGCGTTGAACCCTTCATGCTGAAAGCTGGTCCGCACCGTGGAGGAACGTCAATGTGGCGAACAGGCTTCCTTTGCCTTTTTACACTTGTCCTCGGCGCCGATTTGCTGGTCGCCCAGGATGAAAAGAAACCCAAGGCTGGCCCGAAAGCGGGCGATTTCATGCCGGGGTCGTTCGAGTGCTTCAACGTCAACGGAGCGGCCAAGGGGCGGTCGCGCTGTCTGGTCTCGGCGTTCGCGCTGTATCCGGCGGTGATCGTGTTTACCAAGGAGCCGGCCGCCGGCAAGGACGGGTCGCTTAATGAGCTGTTGCAAAAGCTTGACGAGCTGGCCGAGGAATATGAGTACCGCGCGTTCTCCGTGGGGGTTGTTTTCTTGAGCCCCGACGCCCGCGACGCGGCCAATAGCGCCGAAGCGCTGGTTGAAAAAGTCAAGAAAACGATTGATCGCGCGGAGATCAAGAAATTTGTCGAGCAGGACAAGGAAATAACCAAGCGAATCGAGGCGCTGCCCGAGGATGAACGCGATCAGGCTCGCAAGGCCGCCGAATTGGCTGAGCTCGGCAAGCGCCTGACCAAGCTGGCGGAAGCGCCGATTCAGGAGGCGGTCAAGCGCAAGGAATTGCATGAACGATTGGCAACCCGCGCCAAGAAATACAAACACCTTATCCTGGCCTCCTATCCCCTCGAAGGCCCTGCCAAATATAAGCTCGACGCCAAGGCCGATCTCACTTTGTTTTTTTATGAGCGCATGAAGATCCGCGCGAATTACACTGTCAGCCCTGACGGTTTGCAAACGAAGGACGTGGAAGAGATGGTGAAACGAATCCGCGAGGACTTGCCGTTGCGGAAGAAGGCGAAATGAACCGCCGTTTAGCCGCCCGCCTTTGGCGGGCGCGCCGTCCCGTTAAACGAGCCCCTATTCGCCAACGTAGGGCATCAGAGCCATGAAACGGGCGCGTTTGATCGCATCCTTTACGGCACGCTGAAAGGTCGCGCAGTTCCCGGAGCGCTTTCGGCTAAAAAGCTTGCCCTGGCTCGTACACATCTTTTTCATGCCCGCCACGTCCTTGTAATCGACAAACGCGGGGCGAGGGCAGCCCTCTTTGGTGCAAAAGCGACAACGATTTTTTCGACCACGCCCGAGCTTCTTGCGAACCATGGAAACGAACCTCATTCCGGGTTTGGGACAAAAGCAAACCTTCAATATATGGTCGGTCGTGGCGGCTGGCAACGTCACCGTGGTGGTTAGCGACGCGTCGAAGTGGTGTGGCGTTCGACATTACCTCGAATCGTCGCTAACCGCGGCAACGGTGTTTAGGCCCCAACTTCCTTTTTGACGTTGGCGTACCAGCTGCTAAACCAGCCCTTGGACGTCTTGTAGGAATTGTCGTCGATGATCTCGATGATCATCTTCTTGCACTGGATGTCGTTCTTCTTGCCCTTGGTCCACTTCTTGCAGTTGAGAACGGCATCGTTGAATTCCTTCTCGTCGATACTGCCGTCGTTGGCGGCAGACGTCTCGATGATGTCCTTGAGCCGGGCGATGACGGCGCTTTCGAGCACATAATCCTGCGCCTCGCAGACTTGCGCCAGGGCGGCGCGGGCCGAATCGACACCGACGCCGTTCTGCAAGGCGATTTGCAGGATTTCACGCTCCTCTTTGCGGTCGATGTACTTGTCATCGTAGGCCCGCAGCTTTACCTCTTCCACGAAACGTTTTTTCACTTCGTCGAGGGTCACGGCAAGTCTCCTTTGTTTGGGTGCAAGGGATGGAGATCATTTCTGTTTTACACGCTCAATACGTTATTCGCAACCGAGTACCGAGAATTTAGGAAAAACCGCTCTCGATCCTTTCGCCGCGCAACCTGCTCAGGTCAACCCTTGCCCGCGACGCTCCTGAAGTGGTAGATTACGCAGGAACACCAACCTCTTTGAGATCGAGCGGCCCCATGACGACCCGGGACGGATGGAATTCGCGCGCCAACGTGGCTCTCGCGCTTTTGATCCTGATCAATTTGTTCAACTACATTGATCGCCAAATCCTCGCGGCGGTGGAATCGCGCATCGAGAAGACCTTTTTTTCCGAGGAAGAATATCCCTATGTGCCGGGTACAAAGACACGCGTGGACTCGACCATCGAAGCGAAGATGGGGCTCTTGAACACGGCGTTCATGTTGACCTACATCCTGATCGCACCCGTTTTCGGCCTGCTCGCGGATCGGGTGCCGCGCTGGTTATTGGTCGGCATCGGCGTGATCGCGTGGAGCCTGGCGACCGGGGCCACCGGGCTGGCGGGAACGTTCACCATTCTCCTTTTGACCCGCTGTCTCGTGGGCGTCGGGGAGGCCGCTTATGGGCCCGCGGCACCGACCATGATCGCCGATCTGTTTCCGGTCGAAAATCGTGGCCGAATGATGGCGATGTTTTACATGGCCATCCCGGTCGGCAGCGCCCTGGGTTACGTGCTGGGCGGACAGGTGACCGCCTGGGCCGGGGGCGTCGGCGAGGCCTGGCGCTGGGCGTTCTATGTGGTCGTACCGCCGGGCATCTTGCTGGGGATCTGGTGTTTTTTGATGCGCGATCCACCGCGTGCCAAGGTCAGCGGTCAGGGCGGCGCGCGCAACGCGAGCTGGCGCGACTATCTTCACATCTTGAAGACACCATCCTACACGATCAACACCGCCGGCATGACGGCCATGACCTTCGCCCTGGGCGGCATGGCGTTCTGGATGCCCCGTTACGCCGAACGACGCGGCGCCGGCGAACTGGATGAGGTCAACGTCCTGTTCGGCATCATCGTCGTCGTCTCCGGCCTGACGGGAACCATCGTCGGCGGTATCTTGGGCGACCTGCTGAAACCCCGAATCAAGGGCGCCTATTTCGTCGTATCGGCCGCGGCCATGGCGCTGGCGTTTCCGTTCATCCTGTGCGTACTCTGGACGCCGTTTCCCGCGGCATGGGTGTTCGTTTTTTTCGCTTGCTTTTGTCTCTTCTTCAACACCGGGCCGACCAATACGATTTTGGCCAACGTGACCCATCCCGCAACCCGTGCGAGCGCTTTTGCCCTGAATATCCTGATTATTCACGCTCTTGGCGACGCGATTTCGCCGACGCTCATCGGTCTGATCAACGGCGTCAGCGGCGACATGAATATGGGTTTCCTGGCGGTGTCGTTTCTCTGCCTCGTCGGCGCTGGCCTTTGGCTTATCGGCGCCAAATATGTCGATCGCGACACCGAAGCGATCTCCGCACTGGGCGAACCATCGAAGGACCCTATCCAAACCGAACCGTTCCCGGTTCCCCCTGGGTCCCCTCAAACGTGATGCTCCGCTCCAGGAAATGCCCGATTACGTCCGCGTTTGTGAGCAGATGCGACGAAAGGCTGGCGACACGAAATTCGGACGCCCCCTCAGCCAGTGACAGCGGCAGCAGCAGATGATCGGCACTGTGTTCATCGACGCCGAGTGGGTCGGCTCGCAGGAAGTCCGCGACGATTGAAGCGGCCTCGTCGGCGACCGCCTCCGCGGGCGTGCCTTTTTCGCCCAGAGCAAACAGGAACGTTGGCGCGGGCGCCGTGGGCAACTCGATGCCAAGGATGCAACCCGGGCCGCCCGTGTGCGTTTCCATCCGGGTTTCAACCTCCAGGCCAAGGTTGCCAAGTCGGTTCGCCGCGCGCTGGCGCAATCGATCGCCGATTTGCGACGGCAACCCGGCAAGGACCGTCACGATGCTGGCCGTGGTAATCGGCGCGGCCGTCAGGCCAAAGAAGGGCAGGGGACACTCGCAAGGCTCGATGCGAGCGGTGATGGCGCCACCGCCGCGCGGGTAGAATCCGACACGCTGCAAGGTCACGTCGCCGTTGATGCCAATCGCCTTGAGGTACGCGGTCCAGGTACGGGCCAGAAAATGAAAGCAGGGGCTCGCCTTGACGTGCGTGCCGCCCTCGATGATGACGGTGCTCGCGCCGCCCGAAAGCGCGAGCGGCAGGTAGATCGTGTGCAATACCAAACTCGTGGCCCCGGCCGTGCCGATCTTGAAGTGGTAGTCGCCCGCCGTGACCTGGCCCGGTTCGAAAGTAAGATCGACGCTGCCCAGGCTGGCGCCGCGCAGCTTGGCCGCGCCGATCTCGGCGGCGGCTCGCACGCTCATCAGGTGTTGCGCCTGCAAGCCGGGCCTGGATCGCCGCGCGCGGATGTTGCGCAGCCGGAATGGCTTGCCGGTGATGAGCGCCAGGGCCAAGCTCGTGCGCAGCACCTGCCCGCCTCCTTCGCCCTGGGCGCCGTCAATCACGATTAGCGATTTACTCATGGAGAATAGGAGAGCACCAAGGGGCCGTGTGTTCACACGTTTTCTTGACTACGAGCAAAAAGCGTGAGCGACGAAACGGGATATCGGACCACCGCTCGGGCTCGTGGGGCAAACTCATTGCGCCTTGGCACGGGAGACGGGAATCGTCGCCTGCAACGCCAGCGGCGGTGTGCGGTCCGCGGCGATCAAGGCGGCTACCGTGTTTTCCTGCGCCTCGTGGCCAGTCACCGACCGGCAGTTGCGAATCACCAACAAGCGCTGGACACCGGACACGCCGTCCAGCTGAACAAACGCCGTTGGCCCCAGCGTGCGATCCCGCTCCAAACGCGCCCCCACCACGAGGTACTGGTTCGCGCCGAGCGTGGCTTCCCAGCCCAGCTCCGGATATTTCTTGCTTGCTTTCTCGATGCGCAACTTCCAGGTGGAATTCTCGGGATCGGCCTGGAACGGCAAGAGCTGTTCCCCGTTTTCAACCTGCGGCGTAAAGGTCAAGCGGGTTCGCCCGTCCTTGGTGAAAGTCGCGGTTACCTCCAGACCGAAGCGAGCCTGGTCGAAGGAAACCTCCTGGCGACGGTTGCCGATTACGAAGTCAAAGAAGGTGTGCGGCACACCCGCACCGAGCCAGATCGGCACCGCCTTCCCGGCCGGAAAAATCCGCGCCTGGGAGTTGACACAGCAGCGTTTCGACAGGAGCATTTGCTGAAATTCGCGTGGCGGCGCGCCGACAAGTTGGCCTAGCCGCAAACCGTTTTCTTCGATGGCACGGCGGCGTTCGGGATCATCGACGATGAACTCGTCCGTTTCCTTCCAGATGCGGTCGTTGATTAACGCATCGCCAATCGGTCGCTCCAGCAAGGCGATTTCGAGAATCGCGTGGTCGGGAGGAGTGGCCTGCTGTTGAAACTTCTTCAGCCACGACGCGCGCTGACTGGCCTCGCCGGTAAAACAACCGGAAAGCGTGCCAGGCACGCAAAGAATCAGCGCCAGCCAGCAGACTCGGCCCAAAGACAGTTCTCGCTTTACATTCAAGATTTCGGGAGGTGGCGGACCATAACCTGAGGCAGCGTTTGGTCAAGTGCAAACGAGATTGCTCACAGAGTCCCAGGCCTAGTTCAAGTGAAAGTCACAGCGAGCCGCCGGGCTTGTCCCAGCGAGCCGCCGGGCTTGTCCCGGCGGTAAACTCCCCCCTCCGCCTCGATTCACCGCCGGGACAAGCCCGACGGCTCGCGGATTGTTTGTTCCGCTAAAATTGATGGATTTGAACATTGAGGCCGATTGGTTGCAAAACTCGGCCTTCGGCAACGTGGATAATCCGGGGCGGCTAACCGCAATACCTTTCGTCAAGCGGAGCGATACCAGCCCCACTCACAACAACATCTTTCAAGGATGACGTAACTCATTGAAAGTAAATACGATACGGCGTTGGAAGCCTATGCAGTTGCGGTACTTGCATTCATAGCGCCCAAATATGGGCGATTCGGCCGTATCTGCTTGTCGTTCGGAAGGTTACACCACCTTTGAAAGATGTGGCAAGGGTGGGGTTTGGGCGGTCCTCCCACAGCTTGCGCTGGGGGGCTGGTCAAGGGCTCTTCGACAAACGGTATTTTGGTTAGACGGCGAGTTCTTCCTGGACAATCATTGGCAAGGGTAGGGCGGACTTCCGGGGTTGCGGTACCTTTTCCAGACTCACCGCGCAGAACTTTAGCTCCGGTTGCTTGGCGACTCGCCCGATGGCGCTGATGGTCAGGTAATTTGCTGAATTGCCTTCGCCATAAAGATCGCCCCAGTGAAAGGGCACGAACACCATGCCCGGCGAGACTCCGTCACGGAGCCGGGCGGGCAGCTGAATCGTGCCGCGCCGGCTTGTGATCTGCACATTATCGCCGGCCTCGATATCCAATTTGGCCGCATCGGTTGGGTTGATTTCGACGAACGGCCCCGGCTCGCGGCGCACCAGCTTGTCCGCCTTGGCCGTGCGCGTCAGCGTGTGCCAGTGGGTGTAAAGTCGGCCCGTCGTCAGGATGAACGGGAACTCGTGATCGGGAACCTCACGGGGTTCTTTCTGATCGCGAGGTAAAAAGATCGCCCTGCCATCTGGCGTGGGAAATTTGTGGTCCAGATAGCACCGTTTGGTGCCAGGATGATCGATCGTTGGGCAGGGCCATTGAAGGCTGGTTTCCTGACGAAGTCGCTGGCTGGTGGCGCCGGCCATGTCGCACGGTCGGCCATGGGTCATCTGGATGTATTCGTCCCATACCTGGGCGGCGCTGGTGTAGTTGAAGCTCTTGAAGCCCATCGTTGTGGCAAAACGGGCAAGGATCTCCCAATCGGAAAGCGCTTCGCCCGGCGGATCCCAGAGCTTGGGGCTGTAGCCGATCATGCGTTCGCTGTTGGTGCTGGTCCATTCCTTTTCGCCAAACTGGGCCGCGGGCAAAATCACGTCGGCCAGGCAGGTAGTTTCAGTAGGATGATAGGCCTCGTTGACAACAACAAGCTGCGCCTTGGCCAGCGCACGCCGGACTTGGTGCAAGTCGGGCAAACTCACGGCGGGATTGGTGGCCGCGATCCAGATCGCCTTGAGTTTGCCCTTTTCCAGATTGCGAAACATCTCGACCGCGGTCAGGCCGGGCTTGGGATTGATGGTCCCCGGACTGCGGCCCCAGAACTTTTCGGCGAACTCGCGCTGGGCCGCGTCCTCGACCGTGCGATAACCAGGTAGTAGGTGCGACAGGAGTCCGCCTTCGCGCCCGCCCATCGCGTTGGGCTGACCGGTGAGCGAGAACGGCCCGGCGCCGGGCTTGCCGATTTGCCCAAGCAGCAGATGGAGATTGATCAGGCTGTTGTTCTTCCACATACCGACGGTGCTCTGGTTGAGCCCCATGCAGTAGAAGCTGAGGAAGCCCTTGGCGGCGTGCAAGAGCCGGGCGACGCGATACACGTCTTCCAGCGGAACGCCGGCGATCTGGCAAAGCTCGGCGACGTCTTGCTGCAATAGAAATTTGCGATACGCATCGAAATCACGTGTGTGGTTGGCGATGAAAGTTTCGTCGATGCCACCGCGGTCAAGCAGCAAGCGGCCCAGCGCGTTGAGCAGGGCGATGTCACCGCCGGGCGCGACCGGTAGAAAGATATCCGCGCACGCCGCCGTCGCGGTGCGGCGCGGATCGATGACGATGATCTGCTGGTCGGGGCGCCTTTGCTTCGACGCCTTGACCCGGTCAAATGTCACCGGGTGCGCCTCGGCCATGTTGCTGCCCATGATGACGATCGTGTCGGCCTCGTCGATGTCGTCATAGCAGGTCGGCGGCCCGTCGCTGCCCAGGCTTGATCGATATCCAGCCACGGCGGCGGCCATGCAAAGCCGGCTGTTGGAATCCGTGTTGTTGCAGCCGAGGTGCCCCTTGAACAGCTTGGTAATCAAATAGACCGCTTCGGTGTCGAGTTGCCCGCTGCCGTAAAATGCGATGGCCTCGGGGCCGTAGGTATTGAGGATGTTGGTGAAGATCTCGCGCACGTAGCTGAGCGCGGTGGTCCAATCAACCTGGCGAAAATCGTCCTTTCGGCCAAGACGAAGCTGAGGATGTGCCAAACGATCTGGCGTGTTGACGGTGGGCCCGAGTTGAGCGCCCTTGGCGCAGATGCCGCCGAGGTTGGCCGCAGCGGTTTCGACGCCGCGAACGCGGAGGCCGTTGCCGTTATCTTTTTCAAATGCCAGCCGGCAGCCGACCCCGCAATAGGGGCAAATGTTTTCACCTAAGTGTTTCAACCCACGTTCCTTTCGCTCGGCGCAAAGGGAGAGCGCCCCAAACAAGTTTGGTTGACCAAGCGAGAGAGTCATTTCGGGAAAGCAGGTTGGAGAGGCCAAGGCGGGAGAGAATTGCCCTTGGGTTTTGCTTCCGTTGATTGTGAATTAGCAACTACCGTGCCGCCAAGGGGTTTGGCAAGGGTGTCAAAAGCAGAAAGGATTGGCAATCAATGGTTTACGTCGAATCGGGCGAAACTCATGGCGATTGAGTCAAGTTTGCATACTAGCCCGAAGCGTTAGCGAGGTTTTCCGTTGCAAGCGATCCCTCGCTTACGCTTCGGGCTAGTATGCGTGGGTTGCTTTGGTCTGAGGTGGAAACCTCGCTAGATTTAGCACTCCCGAAATTGCCGGCGCCGGTTGATCCGGCGCGTCTGGGACATAGGTCATCCGCACGTGATCCGCGGCGACATCCACGGTTGTGAAACTGACGGTCCGCGCCTCCGGCCGGCTCATGCAGACGCTCAGATGCCGGCGTTGAGGCCAGGAATGGCGATGATACGCATCCTGTTCCGACGCCTGGTCGCGGCCAGGTCTGAAAAAATCGGCAAGCAACGCGCGCCTTGGAGCATCGACGACCTCGTCGCCAAGGCCCGATGAGGTGAACATCAACACTTCGACGTCAATCCGCCTGGAGGTTCGCAGGAGGTCGTTCCCATCGAAACGAAAATCGTCGCAGGCGTGCCGATCAGCAATCACCAGGCGAAACGGCGGCCACTCCGAAAGGGCCAGTGATTCCAGACGTTTATTCGCCACGGCCAGGGTGGTCGCCGATAGGAGTGACGGAATGATCCTGCCGCGACTTTTTCTCGATGCGGGCGGCACGTTTGGTTTCCACGGAATCGCATACGCGTTAAGCAGCGTGAAGATCAGCCCCGCGTCATTGGCGGCAATCCACGTTCCTCCGGATTGCGGATCGATTGGCATCAACGCCTGCCGACTGTCCGTCACGGCGACGCGCGGCGGCAGCGCGGCGGGCCGCTGCCGCGATTCATCCCGGTTGCACGCCAGACGGATGCCCGCGCCGTGGCGGATGATGGTGACTGTGCACATGGCTCTGTTATTGTACCATCGAACATTTGGCGCGACCCGATGGGGAGCGCGGACGACGAGGTGGGCACAAGTATCCTCGCGAGCCGCGCTCCCCTTCGCGTCGCTGCTAAACTTTGTCGCGAGACGGGCTTTTTCTGAAACTTCCCTTGCGTTCTGGTAGTATTGACCAGCAACAATCGACCCCATTCGCGTAATTCGGGGAAAGCCATGTTGCGACGATGGACGGGAATCCTCTCTCTGCTCCTTCTATCTGCCGCTCCCACGTGGGCGCAAACGGCCAAGGATCCGCTGCGCTTCGTGCCGGGGAATGTCGAGTGGGTCGTGAAACTCGACCGCCCGCGCGCGCTCGTGGACCTGGTCGAGAAGCACCACCTTTTTCAGCAAGTCCAAAAGCTGGCCGGCATTCGTGAATACTACGACACGACGACGTTTCAGCAACTCTATCAACTGCTCACCTACTTTGAAAAGACGCTGGGCCAGGACCGCTACGAAATCCTCGACGATATCAGCTCCGGCGGCGTCGTGTTAGCAGCGCGCCTGACGCCGCCCAAGGGGGTGGTCCTGATTGTTCAGTCAAGGGATGAATCCAAATTGCGCCGTTTTCTCGACGTTGGACTCGATGTCCTGCAAAAGGAACTCGATCGCCAGGAATCCAAGGACAAACTCAAACGCTCGAAATACCAGGGTTTCGACGTGGGCCAGATCGGCCCCAAGCTCACCTTCGCCATCGTTGATGGCGCCTTGCTGGTATCCAACGAATCGAAGGCCCTCAAACCTATCCTCGACTTCACCGCGAAGAAAGACGCCAAGACGAGCATCCTTCAACTCCCCAGCTTTGTCGCTGCCTACAAAATGGCCCCCGCGAAAAAGCTGGCCTGGACCTGGCTGCACGTCGCGGAACTGCGGAAAAACGACGGCTTCAAGAACGGCCTGAGCGCGGCCGGGATCGACCCCCTCCAAATGTTGCTCTTCGGGGGTCTGGCGGACCAGTTGCGCCGCACGCCGTACATCGCCGCGTCGCTGGTCGAGGACAAGGGCACATTCCGCCTCAGCGCCACGATGCCGGTTGGCTCGAAGACGATGGCGCCGCTGAAACACATGATGCTTCCGCTCGACGGCCGCGGCACGTTGCCTCCCTTGACGGTGCCGCGCGTTCTGGGAAGCACGAGCTTTTTCCTCGACCTTGGCCATTTCTACGAAAAGCGCGTCGCCATCCTTGGTGAAAAAAACGCCAAGGGGCTCGACGACGGTGAACGGAACATCGCCAAGTTGTTGGGGGGCATCAAGCTCTCAAAGTTGTTCCAGGCCATGGGGGCTCAGCAGCGCGTTGTGTTCGCCCAGCAAAAGGAACGCCCCTACAAGACCAGGCCCGGAACGCCCTTTCCAGCGTTCGCCCTGGTCGTCAACATGCGCGATCCGTCGTTTGCCAAGGACATGAACTCGGTCCTCCGCTCCGGCGCTCTGGTGGCAACCTTTCAATTCGGCCTCCGACTCAAAGAAACCACTTACAAGGACTGCGAGATGGTTTCCTACTACTTCTCGGAAACCAAGAATGTCACCGGCGACCCGGACAAGATTCGCTTCAACTTCAGCCCGAGCTATGTCAAGGTCGGCAACTCCTTCGTGATCAGCGCGACGGCGGAGCTGGCGCGCGATCTGGTTGACGCCTTGCAGGCGGAGGCCAAGGTGAAGGCTAGCCCGGCATCGATGCGAACCAAACTATACGCATCGGGCCTGGTGGAGATTCTCCGGGGCAACCAGGATGCGGCCCTGACGCAGTTGATCCTCGCCCAGGCCTTGCCGCCCAAAACCGCCAAGGCGGAGTTGCAGACAATCCTCAACTGGGTCGAACAACTCGGAACCTTGAGCCTCGAAACCCGATACGGGCCCAATGACTTTCGGCAGGACATCATCTGGCGCCCAACGAACAAGTAGCGCGACCTCCGTGGTAAAACGAGGGATTGAACATGCCGCAGAATCAACAGCCGATCGACCCGCGCTGGGCCTGGGATCGTTATCGCCCAAGCGATGCGGCGCCGTGGGACCTGAAGAAGGCCGGCCATCTGTTTCGCCGGGCGGCGTTCGGCGCCACGTCGGCGGAATTGCAAGCCGCCGTGCGCGAAGGTCCCGAGCGCAGCGTCACCGCGCTTTTGCAGGGCCGGGCCGATGCCCAGGGCGATGAACTCTGGACCACGATGTCGCGCAGCCTCGCCGATGCCAACGTTGGCGACCAGCTGTCCGCGCTCTGGCTTTACCGGATGCTCTACAGCGCGCATCCATTGCGCGAAAAGTTGACGCTCTTTTGGCACAATCATTTTGCGACCAGCAATATCAAGGTCCGCAACGTCGGCTACATGCTGGGCCAATACGAACTGATGCGCCGCCATGCCCAGGGCAATTTCCGCACGCTGCTGACCGAGATGTCGCGCGACCCGGCCATGATGGTCTGGCTCGACACCATTCAAAGCCAGCGCAATCAGCCCAACGAGAACTACGCGCGCGAACTCATGGAACTCTTCAGCCTCGGCGTCACCAACGCCCGGCGGCCGGGGCAGCGCAACTACACCGAGGACGACATCCGCCAGGCCGCGCGCGCCTTCACGGGATTGCGCATCGTGGACGGCCGAGGAGTGTTCCGCGAAAGCGATCACGACGGGTCGGAGAAAAACGTACTAGGCCAGCGCGGCCGCTGGCGCCCGGATGATGTTGTGCGTATCTGCCTCGAACAGGAATCGGCGCCCTATTTCATCGCGCGCAAGCTATTCCGTTTCTTGGTGAGCGATTCCCTGGACGCGACCCCCGCGCTGCTTGAACCCCTTGCGACGGAGTTTCGCCGCAATTATGACTTCGGCGCGCTGGTCGAACGCGTCTTACGGTCGAATCTTTTCTTCTCGGCGCACGCCTATCGTACCAAGATCAAAGCGCCGGTCGATTTCGTACTGGGCATCGCGCGTGGGCTCGAAGCACATCGCGCCGCCGGGGCAGGGCAGGGGGGGCTCGGCACGGTTGAACTGGCCCGCGTTCTCGAAGGCTTGGGCCAGCGGTTGTTCTATCCGCCGTCCGTCGCGGGTTGGGAAGGCGGACGAGCCTGGCTCAATGGGCAGACCTTCCTGCTCCGCCAGAACCTCGCACTGGCGCTGACCTCCACCACCGACGTGCGTTTCGGCCGCCGGCTGGATCCCGCCGCCTTATTGCGTCGCCACAACGCAAATACGAATGCTCAAAGAGTTGATTTCCTCTTGCGCGTGTTTCTGCAAGGCGATGTGCCCGCGGCCTCGCGCACGCGCCTGCTCGACTATGCCGCCAGCGCCGAACGGCAAGCGTATCCGGTCTATTGGACTGCGGACGACGCGGCAAATCATCGTATGCGCACGCTCGGCCACCTGGTATTATGTCTGCCGGAGTGTCAGCTGGATTAGTTTGGCCGCTCGCCCTGGGCGAGCGCGCTCAAAAAAAAACGCTCGCCCAAGGCGAGCGGCTAAACTCGGGAGAATTTCTGATGCAAACCACCCGCCGTGACTTCTTTCGTTTTTCGCTCACCGGTTCGAGCATGGTCGCCTTGACCGGCGCCATCCCGAACTTCCTTGGCCGCGCCGTGGCCCAGACGCCGCAAGCCCAGCGTCCCGGTGCTCGCGACACCATCCTCGTTGTCGTGCAACTCACGGGCGGCAATGACGGATTAAACACCGTCATCCCGCATTCCGATCCGAACTACGCGCGGTTGCGGCCAACGCTGCGCATCCAGAATTTTCTACGCGTCAACGATACGGTTGGTTTGCATCCGGCAATGACCGGGTTCAACTCACTTCTGCAAGACAACGCGCTTTGCATCTTGCAGGGCGTGGGCTATCCGAATCCGAGCCAGTCGCATTTTCGTTCGATGGACATCTGGCACGCCGCCAGCATGGCCGACGTGTTGAACGAAGGTTGGATCGGCAAGGCGCTGCGGCACATCCCGGCGGCGTCATCGTTCCACCTGGCCAACGCGAACGAGGCGGCGCCGCTCGCGCTGACCGGGGCGCCCGCCCGCGTCCCGTCCATCGCGTCGCTCGATGACTTCCAGCTTCGTTTGCAAGCGTCCAGCGCCGGAGATCGCCGCCAGCAACGCGATCTTTTGAACAGCGTTTCGCGCCCGGGCAACCCGCAGCCGACTCTGCTCGATTTCGTTCAGCGCACCGCCGTGCAAACCTACGACAGCAGTCAGCGCCTGGCGAGCCTGGGCCGCGAGTATCAACCGCGCGTGCCTTATCCGCAGTCGGCCCTTGGCAATCACCTGAAACTGGCGGCGCAACTCATTGACGCCGGGCTGGGCGCCCGACTCTTTTATGTCACGCAGGACGGGTTCGACACGCACGCCGCCCAGCTTCCCGCGCATGCCGCCCTCGTCGGAGACGTGTCCAGCTCGATCACCGCCTTCTACCGCGATCTGGCCGCGCGCGGGCAGGGCAACCGCGTGCTCGTCATGGTCTTCTCCGAATTCGGCCGCCGCGCTCACGAAAATGGCAGCCGCGGCACCGATCACGGCTCCGGCGCGCCGATGTTTCTGATCGGCGGCCGGGTGCGCTCCGGCATCGTCAACGCCCATCCCAGTCTCGTGAATCTGCAACAGGGAAATCTGCCGTTCAGCACCGACTTCCGTCAGGTCTACGCGACAGTTCTCGATCAATGGCTCGGCGTGCCCAGCCGGCCGGTTCTGGGTCAGCAGTTTGCGGCAGTGGATGTGTTACGTCGGGCGTGATGTGGATTCTTCGTTTAGCGCCCGCGCGCTGCTTTACGGGCGCGAAACGAATCGGCTAGAATTACTTCAGTTCCTGCTCCAGATCGCGCACCAGTTCCGGATCCTGGCGCCGGGCTCGTGCCACCACCGTCTTCGCTTCGGGCAACGGGCACGCCAGCGCGTAGCGGATGATGTTCTGCTGGATGATGGGCGTTTGAAAATCCTTCTGATCCCAGGCCGCGATAATTTTCTTTGTGTGCTCCCAGCGCTTCCATTTTCGCAAATCTTGAATCGCAATGTCGGCAAGGTCGGTCTGTCCGAGCGCCAGGTTCAAGCCATCCAGAACCTGGGCTTCATTTTCTTTCGGGCTGGCGTTGTAGAAAAAGCGCATCGTGCGCAAGGTTGCGTATCGCAAAAGAAACGATTCCTTCGGGTTCGACAACATCCCCCGCGCGGCGGTCCAGCCTTCCTTCGGGCGCATGGTGATGTAGCCGGCGAGAATTCCTTCAAACGACTTGTAAAACCTCGCCGGCGGGTTCTTGAGCAGCGAGCGCAACAACTCGGCGTCATCCGCGTTGCCGCACGCGCCCAGAAGATACGCGAACATGCTCATCCGTTCCGGGGCGAGGTCGCGGTCCTTGACGAGCTTGCGAAGATTCCCGGGCGATAGCTTCGGGGCGACCTTCGTGATCAACTTGTCGTCGGCCTTCGCGAACAGCAAGAACGCCTCGTCCGCGATATCCGAATCAGCGTGATCGAACGCCTTGGCCGCCGTGAGCAACATTTGCTCTGGTTCATCGCGCAGGCGATCGAGCCGGGCGACGAAGTCGAGCACAGCCGGCGAAGTGATTTCCTTGCCCCAGTGCGGTTCGAGGTTTTTTTTGGGATCGCGAATGAACATGACATACGTGGGCGGCGCCTTCGGGTCCAGCACCGGAAGGTAGCGCGACAGGGTCAGCGGGTTCTTCCTGGAAAAGGCGGCATCCCCCTTGATGACGCGCTTGATGTGAAACTCGGTGGTGCCGCGGCCAAGCCCGGGGTTGCCGACGAAGCGCGGATTGGCCAGCGTGCCGTAGATCACCACGGTCGATTGGCTGTATTCGAAAACCAGCGACGTGCTGCGCGCCAGCGAACTGCCACACAGGCTGCACGCCAGGGCAGGGGCCGGGAGGACGGCGACAAGGGACAAAAAGGCGGTGAGTATTCGCATCATGCAGACTCCATTCCGTGGTGGACGCCGCTTACGGCGGAACGTTCGAAATGACGCCGCGCGAACGCAAGGCATCCCGCGAACGCCAAGCCGCAAGCGGCTACTTCTTTGTCGTCGCGCTCGGTGATTCCAGTTCCAGAAGCTCGCGGACCTCGTCGAACCACTCCTGGTCGCGCAACCGCTGCGCCTTGCAAAATGCGCGCGCCGCCGGAGTGTCGCATTGTAGGGCATAACGCAGGATCGACTTGCGAATGACCGATGAACTGAACCCCTTCTGGCCAAACATACCGAGAATCTGGTCGCAATACTCCCAGCGCTTCCACTTGCGCATGTCCTCGATCGCGAAATCAGCCATGTCGGGTATCTTCATGATCCCGGCGACGCCCTTGACGATTTCGTTCTGGGCCGCCTTCTCGTCCTTGGGGTTCAAGAGGTCGAGTCGATATTCGCGAATGAAGCGAATCGTCTGCAAGCCGGCGTAGCGAATCAGGAACGGCTTGTCGGCGGACTGTACCAGGTCCTTGACGTAGGTCCAGCCCTTTTTCGGCTCGAGCATCATGTAGGCCGACATCAGCCCGTGCAGGCCGGAACCGCGGCGTTTTTCCGGGTCCTCGATCATTTCCATCAGTAGCTTGGCGTGCGGCGCCTTGCCGCAATGGCCCAGCAGCGATGCGTAAAGTCCGTAGCGATAGGAAGGCGTCTTAGGGTCTTGCAGCCAGCCGGCAATCGTGTCGGGCGGCAGCTTCCTGGCCATCTCCTTGTAGTCGCGGTAATCGGCCCGATGGAACTCGCGGTAGGCGTCCATCGAGACTTCCAGCTCCGGGCTGTTGAGGAAATCGAAGGCGTAGCGCAGCCGTTCGGGCTGCGACTTGCTTTTGAGCTTGATGATGCCCTCGACATAGCGGATCATCTCGCTGTCGTGGGTCACCTGGGTTCCTTTGTTGGCGTCGAACTTGCCCTTGTAGAATTCGCCGAAGAGGAGCCATTTCGATTTGGAATCGGTGATGTACTTGGGGATGGTGATGCGTTTCAGCCCCTTGACCGATTCGTGGTCCTTGTACACGCGTTCGATGACGAAGTCGCTCTCCCCCTGTTCGAGCCCGGTGTTGGTGCGGCGAGCTTTTTCAAAATGCCCGAAGAACACCATCTGCGCAGAGTCAATTTGCAGCACCAGGGTTTCACTCAGGCTGCCTTCGCAGAACGGGCAACTCGCGGCTTGCGCCGTCAAGACGACGCTCAAAAGACAGGCGACGGCGAAAACAAGGAAGAAGCGACGAAGCGGTTTCATCGGGAGACCTCGCGGGGATGGCCAGAAAATCAGCTATCGTTTATTATGCCCGGTAGGAGGGGTTGAAAGCAACCGGGAATTCGCGAAAATCGAGAATCCATGTGGGAGAGTCGCCGGCCGAATCATTGAACGACCGTGAGATCGGGATTGCACGGCACGATGTCGGCGGCCCGGGAGACAAGCAGATAGCTCGTGAAGGAACCCGAGCCGGTGTCGTGAAACGCGATCTTGCCGGTGACCTGAATCCAGTCGCCGCGATTGTAGGGCGGAGTCGGCTCGCGCATGACGACGGTGCGGCGAACCGTCTTGGCGTCGCCGTTGCAGCAGGTGTATTGAATGCGTGCAAGGCTGAACATGTGGTTGTTTCCTGGAACTCCCTCGAATTCGCCGCGGACCTCGACGAATTTCCCGTTCCAATACGCACGTTGATCGGGCGTGTTGGCGATGTCCATGAATTCCTTGTAGGAAATGGGGTCGCCTTTTTTCGATTCTTCCTGGCGCAGGGCGACGCCAAAATGCACCAGTTGCGTCAAGGGGTCCGTTCCCATGCCGGCGCCCCGGCAATAGGCCTCGACGTTGGGCGGCATGAAAAACGGCGTGCGCTCCGGCGGGTGCTTTTTGCCAAAGAATTCCTCCACGACCAGCGTGTACGAAAAAACTTGTATCACCAGACAGATGACAATGGTGTAGATGAGCCGGGGGCGAAAAACGCGCGTGAACATGAGCAGCAGCTTGAGGTCGAGCATCGGCCCCAGCACGAGAAACGCGAGCTTCGATCCGTCGGGCCAGAAAAGCGGGAAGTTGGCGGCGACAAAGGCGTCCGCCTCGCTGCACAGGCAGAAGAGGATGGCGATGCCCATCATCATCAGGATCGCCAGGGCGGGCGTTGATTGAATGAAATTCTCGACGTTGCTTTCCTGAATAAGAATTTTGCCTCCGGCCGCCAGGGCGGCGCCGAGGATCAGGAAGGCGAGGATGTCGATGAAGTCATGCAGCGCGGTCTGGGTGATATTGTTGATGCGTTCGCGCAGTGAGCGCTTTTCCTCGGCCGCATCGTCGGGCCCATCCTTGAGACCGTGCAGCACACTCGGGTGCAGGAGCCGTTTGCCGTACTTGCGCCACTGCCAGTCGGCCACCAGCGCGGTGACGACCGCGACGACAAACGCCAGGCCGACACGGAAGCCGACCATCATCCATACGCCGCCGAGCACATCGTTCTGCCCCTCGACGCTGTAGTTCTTGAACGCGACAAACGTGCTCATGATGACGACCGCATTGATCACAGGCCCTGCCAGCATGTAAGCGATGCAAACGCCCAGAGGCAGCCCCTTCCGCAGCAGCCGTTTCATCACGACGATGATGCCGCACTCGCACATCGGAAACACCAGACCCAGCAAGGCGCCGATGCCCACCGCGAGAATCATGTTGCGCGGCACAAAGCGGGCGATGGCCTGCTGCGGCACGAATTCCTCCAGAAGACCGGCAAGCACGACGCCGAGCACGATGAACGGCATCGCCTCATAGATGATGCTGATGAAACTGCTCAGCATGCGCTCCGGCGCGGTATTGGTGATGCTGATCTGATGCGCGGGCAGGCCGAGCAAGAACAGGATGACCGGAACAAGGACGACAACATAACGCCACGGCGCCCAGCCGTGATCGTGGTCGCCCTCGTCGTGATCGTGATGAGCATGAGCATGGCCGACGTGGTGTTCGTGTGGCGCATGCGTGTGAGCGTGCGTTTCGCCCGGGGGGTGGTCGTGGGTGCAGCCTGGCCCGTGAACGTGCCCCGGTTCGGCATGGTCGTGGTGATCGTGCCCGGGTTCGTGCGAATGAGAATGTTCGTGCGGCTTGCGGAACGATGGATCGCGCGTTTGCTGCCAGAGCACCCACCCGCGCGCGAACGCCACGACGGTGAGGGCGATACCGCTGAGCAGGACGTAAATGTGAAACTGGGTAGCGAGGAGATTTCTTAACATCTGCGTCTGCCAAAACCACAGGCACAAACAGATGGCGCCGAATGCGCCGGACAGGCCGACCATGCAGAGCTGGTCGATGAAGTACGTGTCGTCCTCGCCGTGGTGGTGGTGATCGTGCGTATGAGGATCGCCCGCCTCGTGGCTATGCGAATGGGCATGGCTGGGTTGCGACATGGTTTGGTTCTTCCGAAGAATTCGGCGGTGCTGCTGGGTTCCTTACGAGTGAACTACGCCCGGCGGTTCATTCGAGTTTGAATTTGTTCGTTTTTGCTATTGTCGCCGTGGCGGGGGTGAATTGCAAGGTCGGTGTACTGGCATTCCCGCTTTGGCGTTTGGCGCTCGCACGGCGTCGTGCGAGTGCAAAGGAGGAGACCGCTAACCAGCACGTCGCACCCAGCGGCCCAGGACGATGGACACCACGAAAACCAGGACGCTTAAAACGATGACAGTGCCACTGATGCCGATGCCAGCGCCGCGCAGCATCAGATTGCTTCCCTGGCGGTCGAGCAGGAAGTTGCTGATCTCCCAGCTGAGGACGTTGCCCAGCAGGCCGATGCCAAGGGCGAATGCGATGGAGTACCAAAACATCTGCCGAAGGTTTCTGGCGAGGTTCGCCGCCGCGGCCGCGGGGACGATCAAGAGACCGTTGATGAGCAACGTGCCGGTGATTTGCTGGCTTAGATTGACCATCAGCGCGAGCAGGACGACGAAGAGGTATCGGCACAACGTGACCGGCACCTGCCGGGATAGGGCGAGACTCGGGTTGGCGCTGGCGAGGACGAGCCAGTTGTACATCACGCTCAGAAAGATCGCGGTGCCGATGGCCAGGACGACGAGCCAAACGACTTGCCCATTGGTCGCGGTGGTGGGGCTGCCGAAGATGAAGTCCTCGATGCTGAAAAGATCGCGTCGCTGCGCCAGGCCCATGACGATCGCGCCGAAGCCGATGGAGCCAGCGTAGAAAACGCCGATGACCGTGTCGCTGGCGAGGCCCGTTTTTTCTCTGACCAGTGCGATCAACAGGCCGATGGTCACGCCGAAGAGGACCATGATGAGGGTGATCTGCTGGCGAATGTGCGCCTGATCGGTCGTGCCTGCGAGCAAGGTGAGAAGCAAGCCGAAGCCGACGCCGGCGAAGGCGCAGTGAGCCAGCGCGTCAGAGAAGAACGCCATGCGGTTACCGACGACGAGCGAGCCGAGCGTGCCGCAGATGAAGCAAACCAGCAGCGTCGCGATGAGGCCGCGCACGGCATGGTCGTCGGTCAGCAGAGTATCTTCAGGCCAGGGCAGGGCACAAATCCATTCGATAAAGTGCCCCAACCACAACGCCGGCATTTCGAGCATCACAACCCCTCAAGCCCAGGGCTGAGCGCAGCGAAGCCCCGGGATCATTCCTTCCTTACGATTGGACCGTCTCCGCCGTTCGCCGATACATCAATGCCATCGCATGTTCCGCTTCGTCCTCGGTGATGGTGAGCGGCGGCGCGATGCGAATGACCTTTTTGGCGAGCGGTCCGAGCAGATGGATGCCGACATCCCCCTCGCCGCGATAACAGGAGAGGACGACGGCATTGGCCCAGTCCGCCGCGCCTCGGCCGGCGTGATCGCGCATCTCGACGCCCCAGACCATGCCGCCTTTCTCGCCGCGCACGTGAGCAACGATCGGCAACTCCTTCAATTTGATCAGGCCTGCTTCAATGATCGCCGACGAGCGCCGCGACGCTTCCAGCACGTTGCCGCGCGCGAATTCGTCGAGTGTCGCCAGCACGGCGGCACAGCAGAGCGGGTTGGCGCTCCAGGTGTCGGAGCCTTCGCCGTAGTCGAGCGCGCCGAACAGCGACGGCAGCCCAACCGCCGCCGCCACCGGGACGCCGTTACCCAGCCCCTTGCCCAGGACGACGATGTCCGGCTCCAGGCCGTAGGTCTCGAATGCAAACAGGTCGCCGGTGCGGCCAAAGTTGGATTGCACCTCGTCGAGAATGAAGACGATATCATTTTCCCGACAGAACGCTTGCAGCATCTGCAAGTAAGCCTTGTGCGGATGATAGGAACCCCCGCCACCGAGATAGGGTTCGGTGATGAGTGCCGCGAACCTGCCGGCAAACTGTTGCCTGAGCGCGTCCAGCTCCGCGCGAAAGGGCGCGGGGTCGAACGGTGCGGTGCGCGTCGATACGTCGTTGCACTCGGTCATCGGGAAGCTGATGAAGCGGACCCGCGGATCGCGTTCGCGATCGGTCTCGCAACCGGTGACAGCGCCCGCCAACCCCTTCTTGCCATGGAAGCCGAAGCGAGTGCCGATGAGCATGTCGCGGGTGCGATCGCGCGCAAGCGCCGCCCAGAGCGCCTTCTGAATCGCCTCGGACCCCGACGCGGCCCACATCACGTTTTGCAGCCGCTTGCCGCCGGGCCGTGATTGCAAAAGGTCGGCAAGCCGCTTGCTCGCCTGCGTCTCGATCGGCGTGACCGCGTTGTACGCAGTGAGGGGCAGGGCGGCAAAATAACTCCCCTCGCCCACGACCCACGGCGTGTCGCTCCATCCCATGTATCCGACAAACTTCTTCATCCAGCCCGACGGATTGTGCCCGAGGTTGGCAACGAGCACGCCGGACGAAAAGTCGTAGAGCTTGCGCCCCTCCGGCGTCCAGTGGTAGACGCCCGCGCTCTTGGCAAGGACGGCCTGCGTGGGCGTGAACGTGCGGAGACTCTTGGGCTCAAAACGAGCGACGAGGTCGCGGTCGGTGTTGGAGGTGTTTTCGTTGGCGTGATGAATGGGTGTAGTCATGGTGAAACTCCGAAATAGCGATTCGAGACGCCGCACCCGCCCCCAGCGCAAGCGTGGGGCGTTGGGCCGCTGCTCAACCCCCCACGCTTGCGCGTAGGGCTGGTATCGCTGCGCTTGACGAACGGTATTGGGGCTAGACGGTGCCAGGGTACAATACGGCTGCCTCCGCCTTGCCCGGCGTGAGCAACACCAGGCCGCCGCGCGGGCCGTTGACTTCCACGAGTCCGCCCGGTTCGCCGCGCGCCTGGCGTGTGAGCAGGGCCTCCATCGCTTGTACAATGGCGACCGTGTTGCGGTCGGCGCTCACGTCGTTGTAGTCGAGCGCTCGCATCCGGGCCAACCGCTCCGAGCGCAGGGCAGGGGGGCCGGCGAATTCCACGTAAGCTAATTCCTCGAAAAATTTCTGGATGATCTCGATGCCGTAGCCTCGTTGCGAACGCTCGCCCCAGGGTTCCAGGAAGGTCCCGTTGTAATGATGATTGGGCGTGATCTTGAGTTCGCCCGGCGTGCGATTTTCGATGGTCACCTCCACCCCGCGCTTACGCTGGTGCGCCGCCCAGACGCCGTTGTCGAAGCGGAATTGCACTTCCTGATCGACGTAGCCCGGGAAGTTGTCGGGTGTGACCCAGCTGGTGTGGATGTCGAACGCCGCCTCGCGGCCATCGGGATAGGCGTAGACAATTTGCAGTTGCACGGAGTCCCAGGTGTTGCCGGTCGCCGGCCCGACGATGCCGCGCTGGCCGTTGCAGGTGATGCGGGCGAGGCGCCAACCAGGTCGGAGCGCGAGCGGCGGGGTTGTAATTCCCGCGTCGCTTGCGCTCCGGGCTGGTAGCGACCCGAACGTGAAATCAATCAGCTTGATGTAATGAACGGCAACGTAGGTGCCGGGGTTGCGCCCTTGAATCCACTCGGCGAACTGGCTGCCGCTGATCGATTTCGGCTCCAGCAAGGCGCAGTAACCGTTGTTGACGTGCTGAAGATTTCCGTCAGCGTAATGGGTGCGCAGTTTCTTGTGATCGGGATCGCCGAGTTTGTGATAGACGATCTTGGCAAGCACGTTGTTTTTCAGGGAGAGCGCCTGCAAGGTGTCAAGCTCCTGAAGCGTGAGCACCGACGGCTTTTCAATGAGAACATGCTTGCCAGCCTCCAGTGCCAGGCGTGCGGATTCAAAATGGCGATCGTCGGGCGTCGCCACGCAGACGGCATCGACGCCATGCGCGAGCAGCTGCTGCGTTGCGTCGGCGCCGGCGAAATTGGCAAACGCCGCGATGTTCGCGCCCGCCGCCTTGCGATACTTTTCCGCGCGGCTTCCGGTGCGGCTGGCGACGGCGCTAAGCGCGATGTCAATGAAACCGAAGTCGCGGCGAAAAAGTCCTTCGCGGTGAGTCTGCTCGAAGAACGGGCGGTAGGTGTCGTCGAAGATCATCCCCATGCCGATCATGCCGGCACGAAGCTTCTGGCGGGAAAGATTGGGAATCGCGTCCATGCGCTCATGATAGGAATTGCCCGGTTCAACGTTTAGCGCTCACCTGGCGCCAGGCGAACGCGAAATCGGGTCAGCGACCGACCATCAAGTAGGCGCGCAGCTCGCGGCAAATCTGATCGCAGAACGGGTTGTTCGCGCCGTGGTGCGGTTGCGGACGTATCACCTTGATGTCCACCATGCTGCGACTCCCGCTTTGTTTTTTCGCCATGTGAAGTTCCATCGGAATCCAATCCACCTTGCGGGCGGTCTGGGGTCCGAAGAAGCTCCAGATGCCCTTTTTCTTTAAATCCGTTTCGATGATGCGAGGCAACTTCACCCTGATGACACCGGCATCGCTTTCAACCACCTCGCCGCCCAGGGCATCCACGAAGCCGCGTAGCTTGATGGCCGCGGTGTGCTCAAGCATGCAGGCTTCAAACTGATCGATCACATCGCGAGGGTCGATGCGATTGTGCTCTTGAAGTGTGGAGATGGCGCTGTCGGCGGAGCTGGTGAAGGCGTCGTCCGCCAGTAACTTGCACCCAAGGGCCAGCTGGAAAGTTTCGATCAGCGTCCGCGCCGAATCGGGCCGATCCTTGGGCGATTTGCTCAAGCAACTCAAGACCAGGCCTTCAATCATCGAGGGAACGTTGGTCACCTTCCAGTGACTGAAGCGCGGCGGTGGTTCGCCAACGTTCGCCAGCAGGATGGCGTTCGGATCGGTCAGGGCCTCAAACGGCACGTGACCGGTCAACAATCCGTAGAGCAGAACGCCGACGCTGTAGAGATCGCCGCGATGATCGACCTGACGACCCTCGATCTGCTCGGGGCAGATGTAATCGGGTGTGCCGCCGTCGATGGCGCTCGACGCGCTGTCGAGTTGGCCAGACGGGATGTAAAACCCGATTCGCCGGGCCAGACCAAAATCCATGACCTTGATGCTTTCGCGTGGCGTCCCTTCATTGACGATCATGATGTTGGCGGGCGTCAGATCGCGATGCAACAGGCCGTTGTCGTGGGCGGTCTGCAAGAACAGGCAAAGCGGGGCGAGCAGTTTGCCAACCCGCAGGGCGGGGAGGCGGTCGAACCTCTGCGTCAGCTCGTCCAGGGTGATGCCGCGGACGTATTCCATCACAATGTAGGGCGGTTCGACGTGCGGCGGCGAGGCCTGATGAAACGCCACGGCATTTGGATGCCGAAAGCGGCGCATCAGGTCGGTTTCCTGATGGAAGCGCTGGCGCGTTTTGACGTCGTCCAGAAGGTGCTCGTGGATGGTTTTGACGACGACGGTCTCGCCGGTGCGTCGGTCGCGGGCAAGAAACACCTTCCCCATGCCGCCTTCGCCGAGCATGCGGATGATGTCGTGGTCGTTCAGACCTGGGAGCTTCGGTACGGAAGTCTGTGTGGCCATAATGGCGACCTTGGTAGCTGGGTCCAGGGTATCTGACCCAAGTGTAGGTCGCAAAATAGCCGGACGCCAACTTTTCGACGAATTGGTTGGCCTGGCGTGCGCGGGCGGCGGAAACGCGAGCCGCCGGGTTTGTCCCGGCGGTGAACCATGCCGGCTTCAGGATGCGGCGGAAACGCGAGCCGCCGGGCTTGTCCCGGCGGTGAACCATGCCGGCTTCAGGATGCGGCGGAAACGCGAGCCGCCGGGCTTGTCCCGGCGGTGAACCATCGCCTGCCGTGGACCTTCAACCTTCAATTGAACATAAGAGCGATTATCGGACGTTGATTTGGGGTCGAAAAAACGCGGAGATTTTGGAGCAACGTCCGATAATGTCCGTTATGTTTAATTGCGAACGCTGGGGCTAGGTGACCCGAATTCGTGGCATCCTACTGGTTGCCCGCCGCCGCCACGTCCAGGCCGCCTTCATCGAAGACGCCCATCTTGCGGAATTTCTGGTAACGCGATTCGAGAAGCTCTTCGATGGGACTTTGCTTCAACTCGCGCAGATAGCGCAGAAGATAGGTCTTGAGGATGTTGCCCATTTGTCTGGGGTCGCGGTGAGCGGCGCCCAAGGGTTCAGGGATAATTTCGTCGATGACGCGCAGCCGGAACAGGTCGCGCGAGGTCAGCTTGAGGGCATTGGCGGCGAGGCGTTTCGTCTCGTCGTTGGCCTCCTTCCAGAGGATGCCGGCGCAGCCCTCCGGACTGATGACGGAGTAATAGGCGAACTCCAACATGCTGACGCGATCGCCGATGCCGATGCCCAGGGCGCCGCCCGAGCCCCCTTCCCCGATGACGATGCAAACGATCGGCGTTTCGAGCCGGGCCATCTCCAGAAGGTTGGTCGCGATGAGCTGGGCCTGCCCGCGCTCCTCGGCGCCGATGCCCGGATAAGCGCCCGGAGTGTCGATCAAGCAGATTACCGGCAGTTTGAACTTTGCGGCGAGCTTCATCTTGTTGAGCGCCTTGCGATACCCTTCCGGATGGGCGCAGCCGAACAGGCACTCATTGCGTTCCTTGAGCGTGTGCCCTTTTTGATGCCCGATCAGCATGACGCGATGATCGCCGATGCGCGCGAAGCCGGCGCGGATGGCGCGGTCGTCGCCGATGGCGCGGTCGCCATGCAACTCGACGAATTCATCAAAGATCATGTCGATGTAATCGGCTGTCTGCGGGCGCTCGGGATGGCGGGAGACGAGGACTGTTTCCCACGCGCCCAGGTCGGTGTAGATTTTGCGTGTGAGGTTGTTCAATTCGCGGCGAATGCGGCGGACTTCCTCGGTCGTCCCCCCCTGCTCCGCCGCCAAGGCCTCCAGGCGCGCCAGGAGGGTTTCAAGCTCCTGGATTTCCTTTTCAAATGGCAAACTGTGTTTGGACATGGGAACGCCCACGGGGAAGCCAGGCACGATTTGGGATAAGGTACGGAAAGAAATGAAGAATGGCAGGGGTCGATTGCCGGTCGCGGCTTTCCGATAGCCGCGCAAATCGTGCCACCTTCACCTCCTGGTTGGCGCGACTCTTTTTCGGCCTGGTTCAAGTGAGGGTCACAGCGAGCCGCCGGGCTTGTCCCGGCGGTGCATTCCGATTCGCCTTGGTTCACCGCCGGGACAAGCCCGGCGGCTCGCTGATTGTTTGTTACCCTAAAATCGATGGATTTGAACCAGGCCTCTTTTTCGCGAGAGCAATACCGCATCGAAATGGAGTTTCCCTACTTGCGTTCC
>JACPPF010000138.1 GCA_016191165.1 Planctomycetota bacterium | reverse complement strand
GTTGTTTGGAAACCCCAGTGTCGGGCAGGATGCCTTTTGTTTGCAATACCAGAATGTCAACGAGCGGGACTAATCACCCAAATCTCCTTGTTGGTGCTTCCTTTTCCCTGAAAATTGCCGGTGTGGACTGATCGCACCCTCAACAGCCAGTCATTGCGATTCATTGCCGCTCCAAGCAAAACGAAGCCGCTTGCGCGATAAGCACACCTTCTTCGACGAAAGCAGCTGGAAGATTGATGGCATAAGCGTCCGATAATCCAAAAACAAGTCCCCGCGAATTTTTTTTTCCCGCGGGCACTTTTCTTGGCATGGACTACTGCGGATTTCTATTTGCCCGCTCCGGCCTTGATCAAGTCCGCGAAACCGGTCTTCAAAGGCTCGCTATGATAGCCCGCCTTGTGCAGGATTTCGGCCGCCTGGAGCATCCTTACTGGCCGGCCACGAGGAAGTTACGCATCATGCCCATGTCTTCGTGTTCCAGGTTGTGGCAATGATAAATGAACATGCCGCGCTGCGTGGGCCTCACATGGAATTTCACCGTTTCACCGGCGAAGACCAGGACCGTGTCCTTCCAACCGTCGTCGATGACGCCTTTGGCAAGATCCCCAGCCCCGTTGCCCTTGCGTTCAATCACGCGAAATTGAACACCATGAATGTGGATTGGGTGCGGCATCTGCATTCCCATTTCGCTCGCGTTGTCGAACGTCCAGGTTACCGGATCGTTGGTTGTCAACAACTCTTCCAAGGTGAGATCGTTTTCCTTGAAAGTGCGGCCATTGAGAAAGCCACGCATCATCCGGAAGCCAATCGTGGTGCGGATTTCGCGGTCCGTCTTGGCGAGGTTTGGTTTCGTGCCGGGCAACTTCGGAAGTACGCCTGGATGCGGATCGCCGTCTTGAATGGCTAATCGGGCGATCTGCAATTTTTCGCCGCCCAGGCTCATGCCCATCATCATTCCAGGCATCATTCCTTTCATGCCGCCCATTCCGCCCATGCCCATCTTGAGCGTGAACTTTTCGCTGACCAGCGAGATTTCCGCCCCCCGCTTGCGGGACGAGAAATCCTCCCAAAGTTCGACGCGTTCAAAGGGACCGAGTACCACGAACGGCCGTTTTTGCGGGCCTTCGTCCCCGGCAAGCAGACCGCCATCCGTGCCGATGACGTGCATCGGCGATCCATCCGACCAGGCGAGCTTGTAGATGCGGGCGTTGGAGGCATTGACGAGCCGCAATCGATACGGCCGACGCTCGATCCGGAATGATGCATCGGGACGACCATTGACCATGATCGTGGGGCCGACCACTCCGATCATCTGATCCATCATGTGCTGGGCGTGAATGAAGCGGTTGTCGGCGTTCACACGCTTATCCTGAACAACCACGCAGAGGTCCTGTTCGCCGGTCGGCAGCCCAATCTTGTCGTGCTCCGGATCGCGGATGATCATCACGCCTGCCAGCCCCGAATACACTTGCGGACCCGTGCGCATATGGGGATGGGGATGATACGGGTACGTTCCGGCCGAGTTCTTGACGGTGAAGTCGTAGGTAAAGCGTTCTCCCGGCTTGATGGCGCTGCGCGGCATCCCGTCTGCGGAATCAGGAACGACCAGTCCGTGCCAGTGGATGATGGATGGCTCGTCCAGCTTGTTCACGAAGTGAATGCGAACGCGCTCGCCGCGGTTCAGACGGATCGTCGGGCCGAGGTACCCTTCCCCATTGCTCAGGGCATCTTTCCGGCCCTTGATGACTTTCCCCTGAAAACGCCAAACGGGAGTTTTCTTGCCTTTGAAGAGCGGCAACTCGTCCGGCGCGGCCGTCAATTCAAGTTCCACATCTGGTTCAATTGATTTCTTGGCGCCTGGCTTCGGGGAAACGCCTTTCGGCTCCTGATTCATGGCTGCGGGGAGGTAAAGGCGCATCTTGCTGCCCAGCACGACTTCGTCCAAGTGGCCGGATGCTTTCCCGTCGGCAGACCGCACATGCACATGCAGATTGCCTCCACAGGTGAAAATGCCGAGGTGCTGATCCGAGTAGAAGCCGACCAGATCGACGGGGCTATCTTTGATCGTAAAGAACACCTTGGCCTTGCCATGGAGATCATCGATACCCTTGAGAGGGCCGGGGTGGCGCAGAACGTGATACTTCGCTTCCCTGACCTTTCCCTTGACAAGAAACGGAAACGGTCGGCTCACGTCGATGCCTTCCTTTTTCGCCGTCTCGACCACGAACGATTCCAGTTCGTCCAAGGATCCTGTCGTTTTCGGCAGCGGCGTCTCGGTCCAATGTTTCACCTGCGCGTAGACCAGAACGCATGCTTTCTCCTGAGCCGTCTTATTTACGACGACCTTTCCTTCTTGGACCCGGGCGACACTCGCGGCGCTGTCCACGATCGTCACTTCGCCCTCAAGCCCCTCCAGGGCGCCGACGGCATACATGTTGGGCAGTTTGGCGACGGCCTTGAGGTTGATGACGCCGTTCAAATCGCCCTTCATCATCACATTCTTCAGTTCCCCGGCCCAGCGGACCTGGTAGGCGAACTCGCGCGTCGGCGGTTTCGATTGAGCCAACACGGAAGGTCCTGTCGAGGCCAGCACGAATCCGATAGACCAGAGAACCCAGAAACTCCACATGCCACTCTCCTGTTGAAGGATCCGCAATCTCAAGTTCGTCTGCCGGGGACAGCGTGTTCTCCCAAGTAGTCAGCACCTTGCCAAAAAAAGCCACCCTCTTCGCGAAGGAAGAGGGCGGCGGCGACGAAATCACTTGCTCGCCTTCTCAAAACCCGCTTTGACCAGGGCTTCGTATCCGGACGCCAGCGGTTGAATGGTGTACCCTGCCTTGCGAAGGATTTCCGCCGCGGGTAGAACGCGCTTGCCCGAGCCGCAGTGGAGGTAGACGGCTTGGTCCTTGGACAGAATCTTCGCCAGTTCGCTTGCCGAGACGCCTTCCGTCAATTGGCTCAATGGAAGCAAACGTGCCGCCGCCAGATGGCCTGCATCCCACTCGGTCTTTTCGCGCACGTCGATCAGGATCGCTTTCTTGCTCTTGAGATTGGCTTGGACCGTTTCCAGCGAATCCTTGGTGTGCTTGCTCTTCTCGCCGGCCGTTGAGGTAGGCTCCACGCGCTGCTGCAATTTCTTGAGATCCTTGTCGTTCGTTTTGGCCCAGGTGGTCCAGTTCTTCACCGAGATTTTCACGTTGGCTTCGTTGACGTTTGGCCGGGGGCCATAGTCGACATAGCCGGCGACAGCGCCTTTCTTGTTTTCCTTTCGCATGGCATCCAGATGGTAGCTCGTCAGGATCAGACTTCGCCGGGCCGCCTGGCGGACGGGATCGCTCTTGTCGTTCAGCATGCCGATCAGTTCGGCGGTCAGAGGGAGTTTTTTCTCACCGATCGCGAAGGCCGCGGAGAATCGTTCTTCAGCTTTGTCACTCTTGAGCATGTCGCAGAGTTCGCCTTTGTCTTTCTTGCAGCACTCCATCGTCATCTTGTGGACAGCATCGGTCTCCTTCTTCTGGCCGCCGCCCATCATGCCACAGCAGTCCATCATGCCGCCTTTGCCGCCCATCATGCCGCCCTTGCCCATCATCTTCATCATCATTTCTTTCTTCTGCATCATGCCGCCGGGTTGTGCCCCGGAGTCGGCGACAGCGATGAGGCCAACGGCAATGCCGAGAAATCCGCACAAGGTGATCCAGTTCTTCGTCATCATGAGGTTCTCCTGAAAAAAGTGAGACGTTGTTTTTTCCATTGAAACTTGGCTTATTCACGCTTCGGCGCCGGCGTCATCTTCATCATGGCCGCCATGCCTTCCTGAACGAAACGATCGACTACATCCGCATGGGCGTGGATCAACATTACCGCGTAAGCGTCTTTCGAGGTCTCCTTGACGCGCAGGCCGTCCGGCAGTTTCGTGATTTCGATGTCGATCTTGTCCGCGTTCTCGAAGATGGCGGCGAACAGGGGATCCATCGGTCGAATCGCCTGCTTCTTCTGGAGTCGCTCGTACATCGCCTTCACGTGGACTTGAATCTTGCCGGCGACCGCTTCATCGCCAGAGGTCGTCACGGTCTCGACGCCGTTCGGCAGCCGTTTGACGGTGCGTTTGATTTTCTCGTGATTGAAGAGCAAGTAGCGGATGTCCATCATGTCGGCCATATTGCCGTGCATCATCCCCATCATGCCTTTGCCCATCATGCCTTTGCCCATCATGCCTTTGCCCATCATTCCCTTGTGGTCCATCATCCCGTGGTCGGTCGGCTCTTTTTTGGCGTCTTGCTTTGCTGGCTCTTTGACCGGATTCTCGTGACCGTGTTCCTGCTTGGCGGGCTGGTCGATCTTTGGCGTCCCGGTGTGAGCGTGCTGTGCAGCCGATTTGGCAGCCTCATCCTTCTCCTTGATTTGCCGGCCGTTGAGCGCGTACAGATTGACGGCGATCACTGCGAGCAGCAAGAGGACGCTTAGCGGGAACCAGTATCGACGCAGCAGGGTCATTGCTTTGTCCCTTCCAGAGATTGTTCCACTTTAGCGACCATGCGGAGCAACTCGGCGCGATCACGCGGGCCGATGATCGTTACGGCGGTTCCGTTGATCTGCCAGGACGCCGCCCAGCAAGCCTTGCCCTGTACAACCTTGACCGTCTTTTCGCCCACCGCAACGGACTCTACCGTCGCGTCGCCGAAAGTCACGGGCAACTCGCGCGGATACTGGAACATGACGCAATGATCCTGATCGCGGCGATACTCGGTTTGCACAATGGCGTGCATCCCACAGCAGCCGACTCGGCACTGTTGTGCCATGAAGCCGTCGGTTAGGTGAGGCTTGTCGAAAACGCGGAACGTCACTTGCTGTTCGGCTTTGTCGAGCGGGGCCGCGACGAATTTGAATTCGCCGCCGGCGTTGAAGTTGACTGGAATGCCTTTTTCCAGAATGGGAGCAAGGTCTACCAACGCCGGCGCCGGACTCGGACCACGCGGTGTGCCGGGCCCAAACGCGAGCCAACCGGTATAGATGGCAACCAACACCAGCGCGGCGACCGCTGCGACCCGAAGCAACGCGACCCGGCGCCACGGGCGAATCTTGCCCGCTATCGGCGACACTGGCGTTTGCTCGGCAATGCAATTCCAAAGGTCGGCAGGAACCGCCGGCACGGGCAACGCTCGAACGGCATCGCCTAGCTCGCGAATCGCCGTCAGCTTTGCGGCACACGCCGGACAGCCGGCGAAGTGAGCCGATACGGTAGCTTTGCGTTCCGGTTTCAGTTCACCGTCCGCAAAAAGGCCGATCAGCAGTTCGCATTCCGCACAGGTCATTTCGAGTCACTCGCTCATTGCCTTCGTCAGAAAGTCTCGCATTTCACCTCGGGCTCGATTCAGTTGCGAACCGACCGTGCCCGTGGGAATCTCCAAGACCTCGGCAATTTCCTCGTAAGACAACCCCTCAACCTCTCGAAGCAGAAAGATCGCACGTAGCTTCTCATCGAGGTTGCCCAAAGCGTGCTGCAACAAATCGGCTTGCTCCACGCGCCGGCTCGGTTCGACAGATCGATCCGGGAACTCGGCCGGCAATTCATGAACCGGCCGCCGTTCACGCCGCCGATGTTGCAGACATTCGTTGACGGCGATCCGGTAGAGCCAGGTCGAGAAGCTTGCATTTCCCTGGAAGGCCGGCAAGCCACGGAACATTTTCACGAATGTCTGCTGGGTGACATCGGCCGCGTCGGAGGCGCCGACCATTCGCACCGCCAGGCGATGAACCTTCGCAGCGAACTGATCGTACAGTCCCTCCTGCGCATGGGAATCTCCGGCCAAAGCGCGCTCGATCAAATCCCCAAGCGGCGACGTCATCAAGGTCCCTTCGTACTCCCATTGAACATTTAGATGCAGCGACGAGTTCGTTTCTTCGCTGCGATTCCGGATTTTTTCGCACCTGTGAACTCGCCCCTTTCTTCATAGTCGAAAGAGACGTGTTCGTACTGCCCAAGGCAACGGCAGAAAACGCTGCGGGCCGAGGTAATGATCCCCGGCCCGCAAACGTGGACGCCTGTATCGCTGTGCGAATCTCAGTGATGCCCGTGATGCTGGTACTGACCGTGGCCGTAACTGTAGCCCGGTGAATAGTAGCCACCGCCGTAGGTCGGGGCGGCATAGTAGCCGCTGCTGGGAGCGTAGTAGCCGGAGTTGTATCCCGGATCGGCATAGTAGCCGCCGCCGTACGAACTTCCGGGGTAGGCATAGGAGCCGCCGCCCTGCCCGTAGTATCTCGGAGCATAGGAGTAGGAACCACCGCCATACCCGTAGCTGGGGGCATAGGAATAACCGCCGCCATAGTAGCTCGGGGCGTAGGAATAGTGCCCGCTGGAGTGATGACCGCCGTGATGACCACCGCCGTGCTGCGCCGAGGCGGGTCCGTTGACCGCGAAGAGCAGCGCGGCCGTCGCGATTGCTGTGATGACATACTTCATGGTGAACTCCTTACGGGCGAAAGATGGAATTGAAAGCGAACGAGCGGGGCCAGACAGCCCGCGGCGGCCCGTCGCCTTGTTTCCGTTAATGAAGGAACGCCGCCCGCGCCCGAACTTGCGCCCGTCCGGCGCGAGCATCCACGCGGGCTTATTTTTTGCTGGCCCCGGCTTACAATAGCGCTTCGCGGGTGCAAAAATCGGCCGAGCGGAGATCCGTCCATGCCTACGTCAGCGGACCAGTTGCGCGACATTGTAACTCGCTTCAGGCAAGACCCGGAATCGGTGTACAACACGTGGTTCCGCGAAAGCCCGGAGCGGCTCAAAGCGTTTCGCAGCATTCGCCGCGGCGTCATGGAAGTCGTTCGCACCATCAACGAGGGCGCCTTCGGCAACGACTTCAAAGGCTCGCCGCTGGAGACTGTCTTGGCGAGCATCACCGAACAAAAACAAGTCTTCGAAGGGGCGGCCCATCCGTTTTACTGGAAACCGAAGCTCCGCATTCCGGACATCTACGAAAATGAGGCCAACAAGAAAGCGTTCGCCCACTTTCTGGAAACCGCTTTTAATGTGGCAAACGAAGATCGCCTGGAGCGTGAAATCCTGGAGCTGGATCAGAAACGGATCAAGGGCCTTGGGCCGGCCGTCGCCAACATCTTGTACTTTCTGCATCCGACCTTGTTTCCGCCCTTCAACACCGCCATTGTCCGCGGCTTCAATCAACTCTTCGCCGACAACAAGCCGCTCGGATCCTGGCCCGCGTACCTGGAAATGCGCGAGGTAATTCGGCAGACCAACGAACAGCTCGCCCCGCCGCTCTCCAAGGACCTTGGCGCCTTCGCAGGCCTTTTGTTCGATGTCGGCGTCGGCAAGCTTGTCCTGGATTGCAACAGCGCCGACGTTCTTGCCAAGGAGCGGCAAGACGTCGAGAAGATCCTCCGCAAACGCCACAAGGACATCGAGGAGGATCAGCGGGAGGAAGACGGGCACCTGAAAATCCAGTACTTGCTGACGACGATCGGCCGGGCCCTCGGCTACCAGGTTCACGTCGCGACTAACGATCGCGGCAAGTCCTATGGCGGTGAGAGTCTGGCCGCATTGACGGTGGGGTCGCTGCCACTCCTTGGGATGTCCGACGAGGTGGTTCAAACGGTGAGCCTGATCGACGTACTCTGGGTGAGCGCCAGTTGTCAGGAAATCGTTTGTGCTTTTGAGGTCGAGAAGAGCACCTCCATCTATTCCGGCATCCTGCGTCTGATGGACCTGGGCCAATCGCTGAACAACCCGGCGATTCACTTTTATCTAGCTGCCCCGGATGGCCGCGAAAAAGAAGTGCAGGCCCAATTGCGTCGCCCGTCCTTTGCCAATCTCGCGGGCGTCGAATTGCGCTATCTCTTGTTCTCGGACCTGTGCGAACATTGCTCCGGCCTGTGCAAATTCGGCGGCGACTACCGAGCGTTGCTCAAGATCGCCAAGGGAAAAGCCGTTGGCCCTGTCACCGGCCCGGAAATTGTCCGGTAACGTCGTAGCCACCTCGAAAGTCATCTCTTTCAAGTTTTTTCACCTTGCAACCAAGAAGGCCTTGACTCTGTAGTATGGTACGGAGCGTATCATGTGACGTAGATGCGACGGAGAATTCGCAATGAAGCTCATGACCATCGGGCACCTTGCCCGCCGCGCTGAGGTCGGCATTGAAACCGTGCGATTCTACGAGCGGCAAGGGCTTCTCGAACTGCCGGCGCGAAAAGACTCTGGATATCGGCAATACGATGAAAGTGTGGTCGCTCGGTTGCGGTTCATCAAACGAGCTAAAGAACTCGGTTTCTCCCTCAAGGAAATCAAAGAGTTGCTGGCCCTGCGGGTCGATCCCAGCACCACCTGCGCCGAAGTCCGCAGCCGGGCGAAGGCAAAGATCGCTGACGTTGAGGAAAAAATCCAGGCCCTCCAGCGGATCAAGAATGCCCTGGTCCAGTTGACAGCGGTTTGCCGAGGGCGTGGCCCGACCAGCGAATGTCCGATCTTGGATGCACTCGATCAGGAGAGCGAGCCGTGACGAACCCGAAGGAAACAAACCGCTGGCGCAGTTGCTTGGCCGTCGTGCCCGCAATCGGCGTCGCTCTGCTGCCGCGGCTCACCTGACCCTGCATGCTTCCAGCGTATGCGGGCCTCATCAGTTCGGTGGGCCTGGGATTCTTGATGGAGACGGTTTACCTGCTGCCGCTCACCGTCGTCTTCCTCACGGCAGCCGTAGCCGCACTCGGCGTCCGCGCGAAAAGGCGGAGGGGATACGGCCCCTTGGTTCTGGGTATTGTGGCAGCTTTCGCAATGATCCTGGGCAAGTTCGCGATTGACTCAAATATTGCCGTTTATGCGGGCCTTGTCGTCCTGGTGAGCGCCTCCGTTTGGAACTCATGGACATCGAAACCGATAGCAAGCGTTCCTCCCGCTCCCGATGGACCGCTTCTTCAAATTGGGAGCATCAAAAGGAGAGAAGAAAATGGCAACGAAACGTAAGATCGAAGTATTCAGTGCCGGCTGTCCGGCCTGTCAGGAGACGATTGCGCTAGTCAATCGTGTCGCCTGCCCCTCTTGCGAGGTCAACGTGCTGGACATGAATGAACCTAAAGTGGCGAGCCGCGCCAAAAGCCTGGGCATTCGGTCGGTGCCTGCGGTCGTGATCGATGGCAGCCTGGCGGACTGCTGTAGCGGGCGGGGACCAGATGAGGCCACGCTCCGAGGGGCCGGTCTGGGCCAAGCGATCTGATTTGGCAAATGTCCTACACCAAAGTCGGGCAGCTCGTGATGAGCTGCCCGGCATGGAGATGTCAGCGTTGGATCACTACCAACCCGAAATTGCCCCGGTTCAAGAAAAAACATCGATCCCGTTTGCGCAATGACCGACATGACGCGCCGGGCCTGCATTGGGCGCGATTCGGAGGTTGTTTTTTCTTTCGGCTCAATCCTCCAAAAGCCCAGAACCATTTGGCAAACACTCAAAGGGAGGGACAGGATCGCCGAAGCAACCCTGTCCGCTCCGCACGGTCACCCGCCTCGGCGCTCGGGGTCGCTCCCCAGCGTTGCCCCTATCCTCCGAGCGGGTATAGGGACAATTACCACATCCGCAAGCGCCAGTTCAAACGGGCGCGGGCGGTCGTTGTCAGCAACGAACGCACCTGGGTTTTTCGCATTTCGGACCATGCGGAGCGGGGATATTTGAGTCTTTTTCTGCGTTGTGCTACCGTGCCCCGTCTCGTCTGGAAGAAGTTCTTTCCACGCGTAGCCCAGGTACCCGCAGATGGAGGGCATGATGGTCCACCCGTCGAAGGAACAGGTCGCGAAGCTGGAGGCCATGAAAGGCGTGAGCGGCCTGAAGGAGATGTGGCACATGGGCGTAGAGGGGCTTCACTCGATTGTGCGCGTATTGCCGCCCGTTCGCTACGATGCACTGGTGGCCGGCAAGACGCTTCCCCCCGGCGCCAATGTGCCGGGCGCCGACCCGACAGGCAAGCACAATCACAAGCATTAACGGGGCTGCGGACTTACTTCGATGTGTCCGGATGGCGTCGGGCCTTGCGGTTCCGCCAGGCCATCGACGCTGAGCAAGCCGGTAATGGCGACTTCCTTGATCGGCGACAAATACCCTTCCCCATTAGCGACAATTATAATTCCCCATGCTGCCGAGGCGGACTTTGCCGCGGCGGTGGCCTGGCGGAGCGCAGCGAGCCGGAGCGCAGCGTAGGCGAGCGGAGC
>JACPPF010000145.1 GCA_016191165.1 Planctomycetota bacterium | reverse complement strand
TCGGTCCAGAAAGCCAGTTGGTCCTGCTCGCACATGACAAATCCCCCTTGACGATGCGTGATCCTTGACGATGGGCGGCCAGCTGCTACTTTAGCAAGTTAACGCGACACCGACCAAATCAGCAAACTTGGTGCAGAGCCTCCGAAACTGTGCCTGTCAGCGTTTCCTGCGATAGGCCTTATTTCATGGCGCGTGCGGTATAATTCCCGCCGGTCGCCCAAGACCGATGACACGTTTCTACATTTTTGAATCGAGCTTTGGAAAGGGAAATCCTTACAGGGACGGCAAGCTCCACGCTCTCACCGTTTTTTTGGGAGGCTGGCGATGCGAATCTCCTGTATAGACCCGAGTCGGATGATTCCTGATCTGGGCCCGCCGAGGCAGGACGCCTGGCAGGTTCATTGTCTTTCTTCGTTCGACGAGATGGCCAGGGTTATCGATGTGGTGTTGGCCTTGTTGGCCGATCTGGGCTATTCACGCAAGGATTTGTTCGCCACCCGCCTGGTCCTGGAAGAAGCCATTTGCAACGCCATCAAGCATGGCCATCGATGCGACCCTACCAAGGTCGTGGAGGTTCGCTATCTCGTCGAGGCAGACTACTTCCTGGTGGAAGTGGAAGACCAGGGACCGGGGTTTGATCCCGCGCGAATTCCCAATGCGACGGCCACGGACAACCGGGAGCGCCCCAGCGGCCGCGGTTTGCTCCTCATGCACTGTTACGCCGCCTGGATCCGCTACAACCGAGCGGGAAACTGCGTGACGTTCTGTATTTGCCCGTCCGAACGTCTCCCACATTGAGCGACTGGGGACTTGCAAGGGATTTCGGTCAAGCGCTGCAACTTTGAGGCGGTTGAGTTTTTGTCGCCGTGGCGTTGAGATTGCGTTGTGCTCTGACTTGCTCAACTCTACTGGAGCGGTGGCGAGTGATGAGTGGCGAGTAGGTACTACCCTCCACTTGGTAGTGTCTCAGTTTGATGGTAGACCTCACGCTCCGCGTGAGGAATTCCTCACGCGGAGCGTGAGGTCTACCATGCGCCGAAGCAAAGTGAGACACCACCCTCCACTTTCCACTCTTCACTAACCCCTGCTGCTCTCGACCGTGGCTCGAAGTCCCGGTACCCAGTTTTCAATTCGCCAAACTGCTCTCGACTTCGTCTTTGGTTTTCGCATAGAATCCGCAACGAACTTCCAGATTCGGTCAAGGAGGACCACCCATGTCCGACGACGAGAAATCAGCAGGAACGAAAGGACGCATTGCGGGCTGGCTCAAGGGCGCGGTAACCAGCCTCCTGGGGCTGGCTTCCGGCGCCTTTATCATGTACCTGACGCCAGTCGTCAATAGTGCCATCAAACCCGCCAAGCCGGTCGCCAATTTTTCGACCCAGATTTCGGGGTTGACGGTCACCTTCAACAACCGCACGACGGGCGCAGTCCAGGGCTGGTGGGACTTCGGCGACGGTAGCGCCCTGGAACCCTTTGACCCCAAGACGGAGATCGTCAAGCACGTCTATCCCAGGCCCGGAACCTATGCCACCAAGTTGAGCGTGCAAAGCCTGTTCGGCGACGACAGCGATCGCTCCGTTTCAATCACGGCAACCGAAGGAGGCGGCCCGTCGCAACCGGAGTTTGAGGCCTTCCAGCTTGCCTCAGTTTCGCCGACCAATCAGGCCCCCGCCGTTTTTCGCCTCGTCAGCAAGGTCAAGAACGCGGGTTTCTGCATCCTCTCGTATGGTGACAGTCGGCCCACGGAAATCCTCGACGCCGCTCCTGTGCAGGAACGCTATCTCATGTTCAATGAAAAGGGGACCTACACCGTTCGCTTCGCAGCCGTGAACGGCAAACAGGTCGTGGAGAAAACGCAGGTCGTATCCATCAGCCCAGGCGATGCCCGAGCGCCGTTGGCGAAGTTGCGCGTTGTTTACGATGCCGTAAAAGTGGAGCGCACCACAAAAGAGTGGCGCATCCCATGCGGGTGGCGTCCCGACTCCAAAGGCGACACGGCCTCGTTTCGCCGGGAACGGCCTGCGTCGCCGGGGTGGACCGTGGTCGCCGTCGAGTTGGTAAACCAGCAAGAAGGGGAAGGCCCGGTTCGCAATGCCAAGGTCGAAATCGCGCCTGAGAAAACCAAGATCGTGTTGACGGGCGAAGCGGTGAAGCCCAGTGGGTTCCTGAAGCCCAAGACCTTGCCGCCGCGGTGGCTGGCCCACGTGAAAGCGACGCTGGAACGGCGTGCGCCGGCGCAGAAGATCGATCGCGGCGCCATGATGATGGCCATCAATCTCAACAGCGCCATCCGCATTCCCTTCCAACCCCTGCACGCCGGCTGGGAGGTCGCGCGCAAACAGGTCAAACTCGAACTCTGGGACGCCGGCCGCAAGGTCTGGGAAACCAGTACGGAAGCCACCAACGCCAGCGTGGCCTTGAATGGCCAGGCGTGCCTGGTGACCGCCCTACCCCAGACCGACGGCTTCCTGCTCAAGGTGGCGACCGCCAAGGGCGGCGTGATCCCGGACCCCACCATCGTATCGCCTCAACCGGTTGGTCCCATTATTCGCCGCACGGGCTTCGAGCGCAATCCTTTGCTCAAGAAACGACCGTAAGGATCCGGGGGGGGCACGTTCACCACGTGCCCCGCACCCGGCCGATTATTTAGTTTTCTCGAGCGTGATGAGCACGTATTTCTTGCCATCCTTGATCGCAAACTCGCTGGGCCGACCATCGCCCGAGTCGGTTGACAGGCAAATCCTGAGCGTGTCCTTCTTGATTTGATAGATTCCCTCAAACGTCTTGTTCTCATCGCTGGGCGAAATGTCGATCTCCTTCGGCTTGCCTGCGGGATTCAATTTGAATTTGCCTTTCTTCGCTTCACCACCCTTCGTGAAGACGATGTTCTGACCATCTTTGGCAAACTCAAGCGTGGCCCCTTCGAGGTTCGAGTCCTTGCCCTTGGGGGTCTCGAAGACGGTGATTTTCCAGACACCCTGAAGCGCAGCCTTTTCTTTTTTCTGCGCCGCGTCGTCACCGCCCTGGGCGGCAAGGACCACAAACAGACACCCGGCGAACGACGCCATTCCAAGCTTTTTCATGGAGGCTCCCTGGTTTGAGAAATGCGACAGCGACTTTGATACTTCGTTGAACTGGCGTCGTTATTTTGGCGGTCGGAAGGGAAAAAAGTAGATCGCGCGCATTTTTTCTTGACATGCCGCGCGCCGCCTATTACCTTCCATTCATCACTTCAAGGCGGGTTCGCCAGATTGCGCCAACGTAAAGTGCCGGGGTGGATCGATGAATGCTCTCCAGTTGATCGTGCGCCCGGATGTCGCCCAGGCGGTGGGCCAAGGGCGGCCGGTGGTGGCGCTGGAATCGACGCTGATCGCCCACGGGCTGCCCTGGCCGTCGAACCTGGAGACCGCCCTCGCAGCCGAGGCGGCGGTGCGCGCCGAGGGAGTCGTGCCCGCGACGATTGCCGTGATCGATGGCCGGCCTGTGGTTGGCCTTTGCGAGGAAGAGTTGCAGGTGCTTGCCCGGACGGGTCGCGCCGAGAAGGCCAGTCGCCGCGACCTCGCCGCCGTGATCGCGCTGGGCAAAACGGCCGCCACCACGGTTGCCGCCACGATGGCGTTGGCCTTTCGTGCGGGCATTCGGCTGTTCGCCACGGGTGGCATCGGCGGAGCGCATCGCGACACGCACCCCTGGGATATTTCCGCCGACCTGGTCGAACTGGCCCGCACGCCCGTGACGGTCGTCTGCGCCGGCGCGAAAAGCATCCTCGATATTCCGCGCACGCTTGAAATCCTGGAAACGCACGGCGTGCCTGTCGTTGGCTATGGGACCAACGAGTTTCCCGCTTTCTACGTCCATTCCTCCGGCGAAGCGGTTTCCGCACGCGTGGACAACCCGGTCCAGGCCGCACACCTGATGCGGGTCCACTGGGACCTGGGCGGCGGCGGCATCGTCCTGGCCCAGCCAGTCGAAAAACATGCCGCTCTCGATCCCAACGCCTTCCTCAACGCACTATCCGAAGCCGAGCAAAACGCCCTGGGCGTCGGCGTGCGTGGAAAAGAGTTGACGCCCTACCTGCTCAATCGGTTGGCCGAGATCACGGAAGGGCAGACGCTGCGGACCAATCACGCGTTGGTGATCGCGAATGCCCGGCTCGCGGCGCAGGTGGCGCGGGAATTTTGCGCCTGACGAACCAGGCTGGAGCCGGGCGACCGAGAACTCAGTGCCAGATTTCTCGCAAAGACGCCAAGGACGCCAAGGAATTCAAGACCGGGAACCAACTGGACGCCGCTCCTCGTTACTTGTGGTCTTCGTACTTCCGTTCTCTTGCCTCGCTTTGCGTACTTTGCGTCTTGGCGAGAAACGAGGACCCCATGTCGGCTGCCCCAACAATATTCCGCATCGTGGGCAGAAATTGAGAAATGGGAATTTAATTCGTGAGCGACTTCACGCCGTCCGTCTTCAACTCACCGGTTCGGCGGTTGTACAGCACTTTCGTCGTCTGGACGGTTGCCCGTTGCGCTGTGCCGTTGACCCACTGGAAAAGCTGCACATCGCGGCCGTTGAGACCTTCGAGAATGACGATGTCGGTGCTTTCGTCGAACTTGACGATGTCGGCCTGTCCGAAGTATTGATCGGTCTTGAAGTTCACGTTTTTCTTGGCAATCATCGTCTGGACGGTGCGATCGCCGCGTTGCCGACTATCGACGTTGAGGATCTCACAGCGTAAGTAGAGTCCGTCCTTGGGAGGGCGATCGGCGTCCATCTTGTCGTCGATTTTGATGGTTGGGAAGTGAAATACTTCAACGCCTTCGTTCTTTCCGTAGAAGGTGGCGGTTTTGCTGCCTGGGTTGGTGGTGGCCATCATGCTGTCGCGGAACTTGACGTGAGTGAGTTTCCATTCGAGAGCCTTGGGAGCAGTTCCTTTACCGGGCCCCACAGGCGGGGCTAACTCGGTCTGGGCGCTCCCTTTGGCCAGGATGCGGACTTCCCCGGGGCCGGTCATTCGCGTCGGGCCATCTTGCAAATTGACCAACAGGCGCGCCTGAGCGCGGGCGTGCTGGACGAGTTTCTTTTTCTCGTCGACCTTGGCGTCGTCCACAAAAACGTTCTTGTCGAAGATCAAACGGTCGATTTTGGCCTTCTGGTTTTCCTTCCCGCCTTCCTTGAAGATGACGGTTCGATCGAGGATGGTGTGCAGCACCTCGCACAGGACGTAGGAATGCGCGCCGATTTCGTGAGCCTGGACACCGCCCTGGAACATGGCGTACTTGCCGTCGAAGGTCATGTTCTTCTTCCAGTAGATGCGGATGCGCGTGTTTTTCTTGGAGGTTTCCGTGCCATCGAGATTCTTGTTGGTGGGCATTTCCATGGCGCCCTGGCCTTCGACGTCGGCGCGATTTTCCGGCTGATTGACCGTGACGCGCGGGCCTACAATGATACTGTCGCCCACTTCGAGGCGCGCAAGCTTGTCCTTTTCGCCGTAAACGACGAGGGTCGCGCCGCGGTCGGTCTGCTTGACCGTCAGCAATCGGCCCGTGATATCGATGCCTTTTTCTCCCTGTTTCTCGCCGGCCTGGAAGACATAGACATTTCCCTCGGCCACGAGTTCCTGAAGTTGTTTCTTGGTTCCCAAGGTCGAGATGGTCGCCGTGATGTCGATCGCCTGTAATTCGATTGGCTGGCGTGGCTTTTTCCCCTCCACGGGGACGGCGACGTTCCTGGGAATTATTTCTTCCTTTTGCAATGAGCCAGGCGTATTCTGCGGAATGACTGCCGGCCCCTTGGGCCGGTCGGCTGGACTCTTGGTGATGATCGTGTCCGGGAGGCGTTCATTGCGTGCGAGTTCAGGCAGGAAGATCATGGTGAGTTGACTGGCTTCGCGGATGATGAACTCGGGCGAACGGGCGCGGACCTTGTTCTTGGCGATGACGCGGTGGAGTTCGTGCTTGCCACCACCGACGGCGTTGACTTTTTTCGCGGATTCTTGCAGTTGCCTCACCCAGACGAAAATCTGATCGCCATGTAACTCTTGTTTCTGCAGATCGTCGATGAACGACGCCTCGCCGACTACTTTCATCAGGTCGAAGACCTGTCCGCCTTCCTTTTCGGTGACGACGTCGAGGGTGTCTTTCCAGAGTACATGGGTCGGGTAGGCGTGCTTGTCGCCGTGCTTGGTGTCGAGCAAATCAATTTGCCCCGGGCCCTTGGCCCAGAATCGCTGTCCCTCGCCCACGCTGTTGGCGGCGAAGAGGTGCAGTTCCTTGCAGACGAGCTTGTGGCCGTCTTTTCCTGCGCGCAAAGGGCGCTGCGGATCGCCCTTGAGGATGGTCATGGGGCCGGTGGTGTTGTCGCCGACGCGGTAGAGGAGTTCGGCGCCGTAGGCCTCGGTTTTTTCGCTTTCGAGGGCGACGGTGACGAAGTTTCCGCCCCGCTTGGTGGCGTGTGCGGTTTCGATCTCCTTGTCGCCGCCGGTGTTGACGGTATTACCGGCGGGCGCTTGCGGATTGACCTTGCGGCGGAATTGCAGTTCGAGTCGATCGCAGATGAGTTGATCGAGGGTTTCCTTGCCCCGGGTGTTTTGCAGGCGCTCGACATGGACCTGATCGGGCGCGACGGGATCGGCGTGGCCTTTTCCCGTCTTGCTTTCGCGCGTCGGCGGGCTCTCAAACCATGCGAATTCCTTGATCAGGTCGTAGACGAACGGCCCACCGGTGCGAATGTGGATCTGTGCCTTTTCTGGCGGGATCGCCTTGCGGCCTGCCAGCGGCGACGGCGCGGGCAGGACGACTTTTTTTCCATCCTGCGCGCCGCCCAGGAACCCCGCACGCGAATCGACCCAAAAATGCATCTGCACATCGGCCTTTAGCCGGATGACCTCAACGCTTCCGGCTTCGCTGCCCGATTGGGCGGGGCGCGGGCGGGGCACGCGTTTGGCGTTCGGCCCGGAGTCCTTCGCCAGGTTCATTTCCATACCCGTCCCGCGAATCACCGTGGGCGGCCTGGATTGATGATCGGTAAGGCAGACGACGCCAGGCGTCCAGATCATGTTGCGGCGTTCCTCGTAGATGAGGTTGCCATTGGTGACCAGAACATCAATGTCGTCGTGTTTGCCCGCGGTGCGGCGGTTGTTGGTCAGCACGATGCCGGGCCGTTTGCCCATCATCTCGACCGCGATGACTTTGCGATTGTTCAGATCGCTGAAGGAAGTCGCGGGCTGGTCGAGCGTGAGGATGGCGACGTCGCACTTGATCGTGCTGATTTCAGGGTATTCGCCCGGCTTCTTGGTCTTGTGGAAAAAGGCGGCGCTGAAGGGCGCCAGGCGCACACGGCCAGCCTTGTCGAGAGCAAAATCGCCTGCGGAAAACGCGACGCCCTTGTCCGGCAACCACAAACGAAGCGGCCGCTGCAACTCCTGGCTGCCCGCGCCGAAGCCCTGTTCGAGCTTGACATCCTGTTGCGGCGGTTGCTGTCGCGTTTCTCGTGGCCCTGAGTTTTTTGGATTGGGATCGGGTAGATAGGGCTCAGGCAGGGCACGCAAGCCATCGATGATACCCAGGAACGTGTAGTAGGTGGTATATCCACTAACGGCCACGAGCAGAGCGGCGGCGAAGATCAGGCTTCGTTTGGCTGTCCACACGATAGGGGGTCCTTGTTCAGGATCCCGGGGGTTCGCTGCGCTCACCCCTGGGCTTGCATTCATTCACTGCGGTAGCGTGCAATCACGGCTTCCCAATGCCCTTGCGCACGCAAGATCAACTCGATCACTTCCCGAACCGCGCCGCGCCCTCCAGGCGCGTCGGTTACATAATGGGCGTCCTGCCTTGCCTCCTCGCAGGCGTCGGCGACGGCGACGGCCAATCCGGCCGCTCGCATCATGCCCAGATCGACGATGTCGTCCCCGATCACGCAGGTTTCATCCCGCGTTCGTCCGAGGGGCGCCAACATGTCCAGAAGCGCCGCCTTCTTGTGGGCCACCCCCTGCGCGACGGCGTGGAATCCCAGTTCTTTCGCTCGGCGTTCAACGATGGCCGACGTTCTACCCGTGATAATCCCCGCATACTTGCCAAGGGAAGTCCACAACTTCACGGCTGACCCGTCACGCACGTGAAACGCCTTGATCTCCTCGCCAGCATCGGTGTAAACGATCCTGCCATCGGTGAGCACGCCGTCCACGTCGAGCACCAGCACTTCAATGCGAGCGCAGCGCTGGACCAGGTTCATGGGCTCTCCACGATGCGTCCCCTCTCCGGTAGGCCAGGCCTTCCAGCCTGACGCGGATGCCGAAAGCGTCAGGCTGGAAAGCCTGACCTACGGGAGTGGCAAGGAAACTCGGCATCTCCTCCCGCGGTGTTCCGGGAAGCCGAAGCCTCCCATTACCCCGCGGCTCGCAGGCAGGCATCTGCCTCCTCCCGCGACACCAGGCCAATCAAATCCGTGATGTCAATCATGCCGACCGGTTTGCCTGCCGCGTCCACGACCGGCAGTTCGCTGATCTTGCGGTTGCGCAGGATGTCGAGCGCATCGGTCAGGCGCGTGCCGACCTGGACAGTGATCGGCCTGGGCGTCATCACTTCGCAAATCGGACGGTCGAACGCCGCGTCCCGGTGTTGCTCGAAGAGTCGGGCCAGGTCGCTGTCGGTGAAAAGCCCGGTCAGCTTTCCCTCGGCGTCGATGAGTACCACCGCCCCGGTGCGCCGGCCCTTCCGCTTCTCCTGTGCAAACACCTCGCGAATTGTCTTGTCGGCCGCGGCAATGCGAAACTCCGCGCCCTGGCGCATGATCGCTTCGACCTTGAGAAGTTTGCGCCCAAGGCTCCCCGCGGGATGAAAGCGGGCAAAATCCTCGTGGGTGAATTCGCGCATGCGCATGAGGACAAAGGCGAGGGCGTCGCCGACAGTGATCATCGCGGTGGTGCTGGTGCTTGGGGCCAGGCCCAACGGGCAGACCTCTTCCAGCGGGCCGAGAACCAGCGCCACGTCGGAGCTCTTTGCAAGCGTACTGTTCTCGTTGCTGGTCAAACCGACGATGGCCATCGCCAGCTGGCGCAGCGAGGGAAGCAGTTTGACGATTTCCTCGGTCTCGCCGCTCAAGGACAGCGCGAGGACGACATCGTCCTGGTGGATCATGCCAAGATCGCCGTGCACCGCGCGGGTCGCGTCAAGCGTGTAGGCGCGCGTGCCGGTGGAGTTGAGCGTGCCTGCGATCTTCTGCCCCACATCCGCCGATTTGCCGGTGCCGGTGATGCAGATTCGTCCGGGGCAGCGGTGAAATAGTTCGACCGCGTCGAGAAACGACTGGTCCAGCCGATCTGCGACACTCAGCAACGCTGCCGCCTCACCGCGCACGATTTGCCGCGCGTAGTCGAGCCGATCATCGATGGGATGAATTTGCAACGTCATGGGAGCATCCTTGCCCTACGTTTACCTTCCCTCTCATTAAACAGAGAGAAGCATCTGGTCGCGCTATCCGTCGTTTATAACGACCCGACCAGGAAATGCAACGGCAGGGCGCTTTCGCCTCTCTTCATCAATCGGCAAACACCGGCAAGATGGCCAATTTTCCTGAAAATAGACGCAGGATGGTGACTCTCCGTTAAGCTAGGCAAGAAGCGCGGCCTGTTTCGGTCCGAACCTGAGCGCCAGCGAACAGCGTTGCACCGGGTAACCCGTCGCTGGCGCTCAGGCTCGGATGCGTCAAACTGGATCGCGGCACAGACCTTTCAATCCCGGTAACGCGACCTATATTAAGTTCAAATCGTTCCGTTCAAACAAGGATGCACCGTGAAGCGCAACCTCCTCCATCAAGGTGACTGCGTCGCAGGTATGACCGAGCTACCCGCGGGTTCGGTCGATCTGGTTTTCGCTGATCCGCCCTTCAACATCGGCTACAAGTACGACGTTTACGAAGACCGAAAAAATGCCGACGAGTACCTCTCCTGGTCCAGGACCTGGGCTGACCAGGTGCATCGAGTGCTCAAGCCGAATGGCACGTTCTGGCTTGCCATCGGGGACGATTTTGCGGCCGAGCTGAAGGTGCTTTTCCAGCGCGACATCGGCTTTTCGTGCCGAAGCTGGGTGATCTGGTATTACACTTTCGGCGTCAACTGCACGAAAAAGTTTAGCCGCAGCCATACCCATCTTTTTCACTTCGTGAAAAATCCCGAAGCTTTTACGTTTAACACGGAGGCGATCAAGGTTCCGTCGGCACGGCAGCTGGTCTATCAGGATTCGCGTGCCAAAGCCGGCGGGCGATTGCCCGACGATACCTGGATACTTCGGCCCCAGGACCTGCCCTCGGGATTGACGCCGGACGAGGATACCTGGTATTTCCCGCGCGTGTGCGGAACCTTCAAGGAGCGGGCGGGTTTTCACGGCTGCCAAATGCCCGAGCGTTTGCTTGGCCGCATCATCGAGGTGTCTTCCAACCCCGGGGACCTGGTGTTCGATCCATTCGCCGGGTCGGGCGGCACGCTGATCGTGGCCAAGAAACTCGGCCGAGAATGGCTTGGTTTTGAGTTTTCCGAGAATTATGCAGCACGAATTCGCGAGCGCCTCGATGCCACGGTTGTTGGGCAGGCGCTCGATGGCGCGGACGATCCGCTCACCAGCGCACCCAGTACCAAGAACGGCAAGCGGCTTGACGAGAAAGAGAAAGAAAACAAAAAGCGTAGACGATTTGTGCGTCGGTAGCGATGCTTCGCAGAGGCGTCGAAAGGATCGCTTCCACGAAGTGTCGTGAACCGTTTCTAATCCGCATAGCGGGCCACGAGGCGCGAGATGGATTGCAAAGCGCGAGCCCGGTCCATGCCGTAGTTTTCGGCCACGTCATTGGCGGCCTCGCGAATGGCTCGGAATTCGAGCACTTCGAGCGGCAACTTGGATTCATCCGCTTCAGACCGCAAACCCGGCAGACTGAGCACGATCACTGCGGCGTGGATCGCCACCGCCGCCTTGGCTACATCGATTCCTCGCTGCGCCAGCCAGCAATGCTGTCTTTGCAGCTCTTTTTCAAATTTTTTGGTGAATTGCAGTTCATCGAGTCGACCAAGCTGGAAAGCCTCAAGGTGTTGGTAGAGGGGACGAGCAAGGCGAGGGAGAACGATTTCCATGAGTTGCTTGGACATTCCCATTCTCCCCAGTTTGATTTCGCGGGCGCGGCTTTCGCGCGCCATTGTCACGCTGCGCGGTCTTGAATGTGCGGTGTTTCCGCCCTGTTCACGAAATCTTACTGCACAGACCAGCCCTACGCAAAAAATCGGACGGCAGGAATTGAAAATTCACCTGGAAACGAGGGGGATTGTTCCGCACCAAGAATTCAGGCAAGGATTTCGGAATGAGGGATAGAGGTCAAATGCTAACTCGCGTGCCCGAGGCGCCGTAAGCCATGCGGTGGAGGATTGGGTAAGAACCTGTCCGAATCCGGCTGCAAGCGACGAAAAAAAAGAATCGCCACGTTGACTATTGCACGAAGCCCCCGAACTCATCATAATCGCCTGATGGCTAATTCGCTGAATCGAGGTTACCCCATGAAACTCACCAACGGGCTCATTCTCGCGTTGCTCCTTACCGCCATCCTCGTTGCAAGGGCTGACGCCCAGCCGATCAGGGCGGGTAAGACGCCGACGATTTCCTGGAAACGCATCGTCCTCGACAAAAACTTCCGCTCCGAAGGTGTCGGCGTGGCCGATGTCAACAAGGACGGCCGACCCGATGTCATCGTTGGCGATTGCTGGTATGAGGCTCCCAAGGATCCGGCCGGCCCGTGGAAACGCCATATCCTGCGCCTCGACCGCAAGTTCAACCTTGGCGTCTACACCCACTCGTTTTGCTGCTTCCCCGACGATTTCAACGGCGATGGCTGGCCCGACGTAATCGTCATCCCTTTCCCCGGCGACCCGTGCTACTGGTATGAGAACCCCGGCGCCAAGGGCGGACTCTGGAAGGAACACTTGCTGACCAACAGCGCGTGCAACGAGACCCCCATTTATGTCGATCTGTTTAAGACGGGCAAAAAGCAGCTTGTCATGGGCTGGAACCCGCCGCGCGAGGACAAAAAGGGCAGCTATGACGACCGCGGGGAGATGTGCTACTTCCTTCCCGGAAAAGACCCAACTCAACCCTGGAAGCGTGTTTCCATCAGCGGCCTCAGCACCAAGGAAAAACGCATTCCCGGAACCCGCCGATTCGATCATGGCCTGGGCTTCGGCGACGTCAATGGCGATGGGCGCGGCGACATCATCGTCCCGCAAGGTTGGTGGGAGCAACCCGCCAAGCCTGACGGCGCGCCCTGGAGGTTTCATGCCGCCAACATCACGGCCCCGTGCGCCGATATGTACACTTACGACGTCGATGGCGATGGCAAGGCCGACATCCTCAGCACGAGCGCCCACAACTACGGCTTCTGGTGGAGTCAGCAGAAGGACCCTGGCGCCTTTGTGCGGCATGAACTGTTCCGCAATCCCTTCGAACTTGCGAAGTTGCCCGATAGCTTGAAGTTCTCCACGGACGAACGCGCCCTTTACGACGCGATTACCCGCGTTCGCACCGATCACCTCAAACGCGCGCCGTTCGCGGCTCACCCCGCCCTGTGCGCCATGGCGCGCGATCACGCCGAACGCCTGGCAAAATCAGACGCCAAGGAAGCGAACATCGCTGGCAAATTCCCCGGCAAGATTCTGGTGGTCAATTCCAAAGCATTCGCCAAACCGGCCGAGGAAAAGAAGGGGAAAAAAAACACGCTGACGGCGCTACAGCGCTTCGCCCTGACACTCCTGCCTGACAACGACAAGGATCGCGACCTGGTGTTGCCGAATTTCGAGATTGGCGTGGGCTCAGCCACCCGGGCGGACGGCTCGATGCAGTACACGCTGCTCATCGCCGACCGCGGGCGATTTTCGTTGCCGTCGCAGACACATGCCATGCAAATGGTTGACATCGATGGCGATGGCCTGCCGGACCTCGTCACGGGCCGGCGCTGGTGGGCCCACGGTCCGCGCGGCGATGCTGGGCCCAACGACCCGGCTTGCCTCTACTGGTTCCAGGCCAAACGAAACAAGGATGGCATGGTCAGCTTCACCCCGCACCTGATCGACGTTGACTCCGGCATCGGCACCTCGTTTGCCATCGCCGACATGAACGGCGACGGCCGGCCCGACGTGATCGTCGCCAACAAGAAAGGCGTTCACGTATTCCTGCAAGTACGCTGACAATCAGCTGCCACGCCCGCGGCCAAAAGGCCGCGGGATGTTGAGCGCGGGCACGCGCTTTTTTGATACAATAAGGATGAACAAGGGGTTTTTTTCGGTGCGAGGATTCAAGAAATGTCCGATCATACACCTACCACGAACGTTTTCACCGCCGCCGAATGGGACACCTTTCAAGCGGAAGATTTCGCCGCCGGCAGGGCCGTCGTCGCCTTGATGCTTGGCATCTTCATCACGGGCGTCGTGCTTTATTCGTTTGTGGCGTATGCAGTGATGTTCTGAAGTAGCACCGCGCACGAAGGAAGCGGTTGACGCAATTCGTACTTTAGGCGAGGTTTTTTGTCGTCTGCGCCGCCTCGGCCCGCGTTCACCAATCCCCTCCCAGCACCTCGTTGCCGTTGGGCGTGACGGCGGCCCAGTAGGTGGCCTCGGAAATGCCAGGCGCCAGACTGCGCACGCTGCCGTCGAAAAGGGCCACCAACATACCAGAGGAATGCGGTGTTTGCGCCAGGCGCGGGTCGCATTCCGCAAGGCTCGGTCGGACTTGAAACGTCAGTCCCGGTATTGAGGCGCGCGACGTTGCTGGGTTTTCCTGCGTGACGCGGTAGACATCTCCCAACTCGCGGTCGGCGAAGGTAGCCCGGCGAAGTGTCTGCGGTCCGTTGCCAAAGTCGATGGTAATTGAGCCGCTCGGCGCCCAGCTGAAAAACGTGCCGCCGCCACAGCGGTTCGCGTAATGTTCGGCAAAGCTAATAGTATTCGACATGCCGTCAGGGAAACGCAACGCGGACTTGATCTGCCGACCGAAGACCGCCGCATTGGCCGCATAACTCGACGAACCGTTGGCGCTTACGGACAGCGACGGATCCAGCGGGCTGGTAAAAACGGCGATCAAATAATCACTCCCTCGCGTGTTCGCGGGGAAACTCGCTGTGTAGGCGCGGAACAGATTTCCCTGGTCGATAAAGGGCATGAGTGCCAGGAAAATGGAACCGTCGGGGACGCCCGCGGCCTGGTTAAAGCCGTCCAGGTCTGGTAGATAGCCGTTGTTCGCCTCAGAGAAATGATGAGAAGCGAGAACGATTTGCCGAAGGTTGTTCATGCTCTGCACTCGCGCAGCCGCCCCGCGCACCTTTTGTACGGCGGGCACCAGCAACGCGATCAGAATAGCGATGATGGTGATGACGACCAGCAACTCAAGCAGCGTCGCGCCATCCCTTTTTGACGAACGGATGTTTCTATTCATGGCTTACCTCCGTTGCGTGCGCGGCGTTTTTTCTTGCCCCGCTATTTTTTAACGGGTTCCTTGTCGGAGGGCTTCGTGCTGCCCTTCACGGCAAGGACGATCTCGCGCGTGCCGCCGTCGTCCACGAAGAGGTGGAGTTGGCCTTCAAACTTGCCCGACTCGCCGACCTTCAACTCGGTGACGAAATCGCTACGGCCCGCGGGCAGGTTGCCGAGTTCCTCGAATGTTCGCTTCGAACCGAAGCGGCAATTCGTGTTTCAGCACTCGCTTAGGCCGAGAAGGCGCATCGGCTTTCCGGAACGGTTGTGGAACTGAAACGCCACCTCGCGCTGTTGTCCGGGCCCGCTATCGTTGAGTTCCAGCTCCACTGCCTCGAATTCCAGGGCCGGGCCTACCGGCAGCTCGGTCCAGTAGAAATAGCCCGCTACGCCGAGCGCGGTAACGCCGGTCACAGTGAAGAGCCAGGACAGGATTTGGTCGGCTCTCGCCATCATATTTCTATTCCCTTCTCAGGCGCCGGTGCATTCGCGCCGCGCAACATGCGCCGGCGGAAGGCCCAACCCACGGCAATCGCCACGGCGGCCGCAGCGAGAACCCAAAGGTACCAGTACGAACGGCACCGCACTGCCGGCATGCCTGGCGGTTCGGGCAGCCCGAAGGCGGTAAGCGTAAACTCCTCCCACGATGGCTCACGCTGCTCGGCCACATATTCGTTCTTGACATCAAAATTCAAGGGTTCTCCAGCCTGCACACCTCTGACCTTGATCAGGGACAATTTGGGAATTGGCAAGCCTGTCTTGCTCAGGACATATTCATAAGTGCCTTGCATCTCGGATCGTATCATTCCACCCTGCCAAATGTATTTTCCATGAAAATCAACAACCGCCCAGAATCGTTCAGGGTCGAAGTTGACCACGCCGTTGACATATTGGCCTTCCCCACCGTTTTTGCCTTCAATACACGAAAAACCGACAGCGATGAGCCTCTTGCCATCTCGCCATATTGTTTTGGCATTCGTGACTCTGAATCCAACCTGCTTGAGGACCGAAGGCATGGACGCCTTGTAAATTCCAAAGACACCACCAAAGCTCTCGTCAACCACCTCGCTCGAAACAAACGACTGCGCGTCCTGATGGCTACGATTTTTGAATATTCGTTTGATCAACCAGGAATCGGTCTTCTTTTTTCTTTTGCCCAATTCGAACGCATAATTCTCGTTGGCCACACAATATCTGTTCCCAGAATCCGATTCAAAACTCCACCTGAGAAGTGACCCCGATTTGTTCCGTTTCATCTCATAAATTTCATGGGGTGGCCCTTCAAAACCCGTACCAGCGGGCCCGTTCCACGTTTTAATAGTAACCTGAAGATCACGAGCGAGTTCGCAGTATTCCGCCCACTTGGCAGGCGCTTCCTGCAAGAATGATTCCTTTGCAGTTTTGTCTTGGACGACCGTGGCCGAGTGGTTATCGGCGAGTGCCAAACATGCAAACGCTGTGATTGAAAAAAGGGCTTTTTTTGACATCGTGGGTTCCCTCGTCGCTTCGTAATTTGACCAAGAAGAATGCACAGGCGTTTTCTCATTGAACGGGCGCTTCGGTGATTCCGCGCGGCGATTCTCCGCGCTGGGTTTTACCTATTTTCGGATTGTTTCGCGCGGCCGTTACGGATCACCTCGTATGGGTAGAACGGGGTGCCATGTTTTGAAAGTGGAACGCGCCGCCTCAGTTGACACAATAACAACCAATCGAGATTATTTGTTTATTCTTAGTGATAACACCTACTCTGCATTTGCAAGACGAACATGCCTTGGGATCACTCTTACAGGTACCAACCCCTGTTCCCCCGTCGGTGCAATCGAATACCACTTTGCCGTCAACCATCTTGATTTTTAGGAAACATTTGTCGTTGCACGCCAGTGATGGAGCTTTTTCTGGGCATTTACCTCCCTGAGTGTTCATGCATGTGACTTGGCACTCCAGATCGCTCCCACATGCTTCCTTGACACAACGGTCAAGGCAGTCCAAATCGCCGCCGCAGGCGTCGTTGCAGCATTGGCACCGCGCCGTCAGGTCGTCCTTGAACGTGGAGCAACAATCGGACGCACATTGGGACGGAGTTGACGAATTCTGGCAGTTCACGCACTCGCCGTTGTAAGCGGCGAACGCGTCCGCGGGCACAATCAAGATGGCGAACCCCACCAGGGCAAAACCCAGCGACGTGAAAAACCACGCCAGCAACGCATCGAGCTTCCGCATGATCGTCTCCCTGTTGAAGAAAAAAAGCCGCGAAGCTAACGTGCTTCGGCGGCCATGTCTCGACGTTCAGAATTTTTCAGTATGCGGCCCGTCATCGTGAAGCCGATCTCCTTGAAACCCTGATCGTCCACGAGAAACGCCGCCTTGCGCGTGAAGATTCCAGGTTGGCCCGAAAGGGCAATGCGGACCGCGACGCTGCGGGTTTCGTTGGGAGCAATGGTGATCGGCAAATCATGGAGTACGGTGCAGGAGCAATCCGCGGTGCCGCCGATCAGGCGAATCGGTTCGTCGGTCCAGTTGGCGATTTCGACGGAGATTTCTCGCTGCTGGCCCGGGGCGCCGGGTTCAACTTGAGCCAGGCCCGGCTGAATGGTGACGCGGTGGGCGCCCAGTTTGCCGATGATTTGCCCCAGCGGGCCAAAGCCCATCATGGGCAGGAGCGCCAGCAACAGAGTCAAGAGCGCCACGCTCCCCAATCCGCACGCGCCCGGATAGGCATTCGCCGCCAGCGCAACACGCGGATTTGCACGCAGCGCCGTCAGGTCAGGCCGGCCCACCAGCAACAACGCCAGCACGAACACGTCCAGACCGAACGCGTACCAGGGGCTCGGTGAGTAGCGGCCCAAACACCTGCACGACGATTGGCCGACCCAGCCCAGGTAGAACGTGACGCAGGCAAAAATGGTGAACGTCAGAACAGCCGCCAGCCACGGGCCGAGCGCATTTGCTCCGCCCGCGCTGATCCAAAGCCACAGGCCGAGGAAGACCTCAAACGCGATGATCGTCAGCTGCGCTTCGGCGGTCGAAAGAACGCCCATGCGCGCCACCGGCTCCAACCCCAGCCCCCACGCCTTGAGCGCCGCGCCTGCGGGCGTTCACCAACCGTCGCCTAGCACTTCGTTGCCGTTGGGCGTGACGGCGCTCCAAAACGTGTGTTCCGACATGCCGGGCGCCAGGCTGCGCACGCTGCCGTCAAAAAGGGCCACCAACATGCCAGAAGCATGAGGCGTTTGCGCCAGGCGCGGATCGCATTCCGCAAGGCTCGGTCGGACTTGAAACGTCAATCCGGGTGCCGAGGCGCGCGATGTTGCTGGGTTATCCTGCGTGACAGGGTAGACATCCCCCAACGCGCGGTCGGCGAAAGTAGCTCGCCTTAGTGTTACAGGCCCCCAGCCATTGGCAAAGGTGATGGTACTCGCGCCGCTCCTAAACCACATGAAATAGGTTTCACCCCCGCACTTGACCGCGTAATGCTCCGCGTAGGCTACGCTGTTGGACGTTCCATCCGGGAATGACCTAGGCAACTTGGCCTGGACGATGGAGAAGGCAACCGCGTTGGCCGCATAACTGGTGAAGCCGTTCCCCACCACGCTGATGGTTGGGTCCATTGGACTGGCGTAAACGGGAATCGGGTAGTCGCTGCCCGTCGTATTTGCCGGAAAGTTCGTTTGGTAGGCTCGATAGAGGCCCCCCTGGTCGATGTACGGCATGATGGAAATGAAAATAGGTTCTCTTGAGGAAGAACTGAAACTGTCCAGGTAAGGCAAGGCGCCGTTGTTTGCATCGGCGTAGTGGTGAGTCGCAAGGATTATCTGCCTCAGGTTATTCATGCTCTGCATCCGATACGCAGCGCTTCGGACCTTTTGCACCGCGGGAACCAACAGGGCGATCAGGATCGCGATGACAGTGAGGACGATGAGCAGTTCCAGCAAAGTGGCCGCTCGCCGTTTAATTGAACGTTGGAGATAGGGGTTCATTTCTTCGCTCCTCTGGGCTCCATAATCTGACTTTAGGCTCTGGGTCTTGGAGGTTAGAAATCAAGGCACTGATGTTACCGTAATTGAGCCAGTGACCTTTTGTTCTTTCGGCGTCATGCCCTGGGAATAAGTCAATAAGACCTCGATCTTGTAGGTCAATGGAGGGGTCTGCGGAGTGATGTCCTCGGATGCGGACAAGTAGAGCGACGACGGGCCACCCGATTTTGGCGGGTTCGGGTCGATCTTGGTAATCGCGGTCCCGACAACTTTGTCCTTTGGATCTTTGAAAGTCACCACCATGGCGCCAAAGCTGTCCTTACCATCGATCAGAATCTTACCGACAACGCCAATGCCTTTGGTCCCTGCCTTTTTTTCCGGGAACTAATTGAATGGCTTCGATGCTTACCACGGTTTGCGCCTGAGCCGCTGAGCTCAGGATAATGCCGTGAATGGCCGCCGTGACGGCGAAAACCAACAGGGAGTTCTTGACGCACATCCCGACCTCCTTTTGCAAGTTGGCTCACAAGGCCAAATTGGTCCCGTGGCCCCGGTTGGCCTCAAAGCACAAATGGGCGTCCTATCGGTAAGACACTTGGCGAGGCCCAAAACGGACGCAAAATGAGAATTTTTTTGGCTTTTTTTTGCCCGACTTCGTCTACAATGCAATCGGCGTCGCATTTCCTTTTGACGCCCGTTGAGTTGGAGGATCACCTCATGATGCCGCAGGATGTGTTCGATCGTTTGCTCCAAGAATCGCGTGCCGGCTCCAAAGAGGCTTGGGGTGAGTTGCTGACCTACGCCTATCCGTTCATGGTGGAGACGGCGCGGCGACTGACAAAAAGGAAGGTGATTGGCCGGGATCGGCCCTCAGACCTGGTGCAGGCGGGCTACGTTCGCGCGTTCGAGAAAGGCGTACAGTTTGCCGGGCATTCGCAAGCGGAGCTGGAGGCCTGGCTGGCACGTTTACTTGGCAATTTGCACGCCAACCACGTGCGCGACTTGAGCCGCTGGCGGGAAGACGAGCACCTCGAACAGATCGTGGCTCACGGAAGGGAAGCAAAGTGGCACGTTGAGGCGCGCGAGACCTTCCGCCTTCTGCTGCGCTTGCTTTCCGATGAGGAAAAAGTTGTCATCGGGTTGTGGATCGGCGGATGGACCTGGAACGAGATTGGCGATGTTCTTGGCATTTCGGCTGAGGCCGCGCGCAAACGCAAAGATCGGGCGATACCGGACCTGGTCAAGGGCTTTCTCAGGGCCGGCGAGCCGCGGTGGCGTTTGGTTCGTAATTGAGCGTTCCGGCGAGTTGTTATTTTTCCGCCGTGATCGCCTCCGCGAGTTCAACCACTTCGCCCGACGCTTCGAAGACGAGCTTCCTTTCCTTGTCTTCGCCTTCGACGCGAACGGTGATCGTTGTCTTGTTATTGAAGGTGCCGCGCAGCAAGTCCTCAGCCAGCGGGTCTTCGAGCAGATTTTCGATGGCGCGGCGCAGCGGGCGGGCGCCAAATTCGAGGCTGCTGCCGTTCTTGATGATGAAGTCCTTGGCTTCCTCGCTTAACTCCAGCGTCAGCTTCTTATCCTTGAGGCGTTTGCGCACCTTGCCGAGTTCGATGTCGATGATCTTCTTCAGGTCGTCCGCGTTCAGGCTGCGGAAAACGATGATGTCGTCAAGTCGGCCGAGGAACTCGGGGCGGAAGGTCTTTTCCATTTCGCCCTTCAGGGTGTCTTTCATTTTTTCGTAGGTCGTCTCGGCGTCTTTCTTCTGGAAGACGTTGAACGACGCCTTGCCGGCGATTTCCTGGGCGCCGATGTTGGTGGTCAGGATGATGATGGTGTTCTTGAAGTCAACGGTGCGGCCGACGTTGTCGGTGAGCCGACCCTCCTCAAATATCTGGAGGAGGATATTCCAGACGTCGGGATGGGCCTTTTCGATCTCGTCCATGAGGACGACGCTGTAAGGCCGGCGGCGGATTTTCTCGGTGAGTTGCCCGCCTTCTTCGTAGCCGATGTAGCCGGGAGGCGCGCCGGTGAGTCGGCTGACGTTGTGTTTTTCCATGTACTCGGACATGTCGAGCGTGACGAGGGCGTTTTCGTCGCCGAACATGAACTGGGCCAGGCGTTTGGCCAGCAAGGTTTTACCGACACCGGTCGGTCCGGCAAAGATGAAGGTGCCGATGGGCCGCTTCGGATCCTTCATACCCGCCCGGCTCTTGCGTACCACCTTGGCGATGGCACAGATGGCCTCGTGCTGGCTGATGACGGTCTTGTGCAGTTCGTCTTCCATCGCCAGGAGACGCTGGGTTTCGTCGGTGCTGATGCGCACCAGCGGCACGCCGGTCATTTTGTTGACGACTTCGCGAATGACCTCGCCATCGACGACGCCGTCGATTTCTTTGGACTTGTCGCGCCATTCCTTGGTGATCGAGTCTTTGCGTTTCTTGAGCTTGTCGGCCTTGTCGCGCAGGTCGGCCGCCTTCTCGAAATCCTGCTCTGCGACTGCGGATTCCTTTTCCTGGTTGAGCTTTTCGATCTGGGCGTCGAGTTCCTTGAGGTCGGGCGGCCTGGTCATCGCGCGAAGCCTGACGCGAGCGCCGGCCTCGTCGATCACGTCGATCGCCTTGTCGGGCAGACAGCGGCCCGTGATGTAGCGATCGGAAAGTTCGACCGCTTCTTCCAGAGCGTCGTCGCGAATTTGCACGCGGTGATGCGCCTCGTAGCGGTCGCGCAGTCCTTTGAGGATTTCGACCGCCTCCGAGGTGGACGGCGGGTTAACGATGATTTGCTGGAACCGGCGCTCAAGGGCGCCGTCCTTTTCGATGTATTTGCGATATTCGTCGAGAGTCGTGGCGCCGATGCATTGGATTTCGCCGCGGGCCAGGGCAGGCTTGAGCACATTGGAAGCATCGATGGCGCCTTCCGCGCCGCCGGCGCCGACGAGGGTATGCAATTCGTCGATGAAGAGGATGGTGTTCTTGGCCCGGCGAACCTCGTTCATGACCGCCTTGATGCGTTCCTCGAATTGGCCGCGATATTTCGTGCCGGCGACCATCATGGCCAGATCGAGGACCACGATGCGGCGTTCGCGCAGGAGTTCGGGAACGCTGCCGTCGACGATCATTTGGGCCAGGCCTTCGACAATCGCGGTCTTGCCGACGCCGGCTTCGCCGAGGAGGACGGGGTTGTTCTTGGTGCGCCGGCTGAGGATCTGGATGACGCGTTCGATCTCATTCTGCCGACCGATGACGGGATCCAGCTTGCCGCCGCGCGCCAGTTCGGTGAGATCGCGGCCAAAGGAATCGAGGGCCGGGGTTTTGGATTTGTTCTTGCTGGTGGTGCGTTCGCCGCCGCTGCCGCCGCCGCTTTCGCTGGATTCCATGTTGTGCCCCAACAGGTTGAGAACTTCTTCCCGAACGTCTTCTAGTTTCAGGCCAAGGTTCATGAGAACCTGAGCGGCCACGCCTTCTTGTTCGCGCAGCAGGCCGAGCAAGAGATGCTCGGTGCCGACGTAGTTGTGGTTGAGGTTGCGCGCCTCCTCAATGGAATACTCGATTACCTTCTTGGCCCGGGGCGTCTGGGGGAGTTTTCCCATCGTGACCATGTCGGGCCCGGCCTGAACGATTTTCTCGACTTCGAGGCGAATTTTTCGCAGATCGATGTCGAGATTCTTCAAGACATTGGCGGCGACGCCGGTTCCCTCCTTGACCAAGCCGAGCAGGATATGTTCGGTCCCGATGTATTCATGGTTGAAGCGCTGCGCCTCTTGGTTGGCGAGCTGCATCACCTTGCGGGCCCGGTCTGTAAATCGTTCGTACATTGGCCAATCACTCTCCGGCCTTGGTGGACCGTTTCGCCTTGACACACGGAACCTGGTTGCACCAGAGGATTCCGATCCTGTCGCCGTGTTTTTCCAAAGCAGGTCTGGTACGGGCATTCTATGCCGGGGAAAAAAACAAATCAAGGCGAGCGGCGGGTCGATGGTGGACCGCCTCAGCGTAGGTCAGGCTTTCCAGCCTGACGGCACGCGCAAAACGTCAGGCTGGAAAGCCTGACCCACGCCGAGCCGAGCCGCCTACCGGCAGACTGCCTCTCTCGCCTCATCCCCCAGGTCCATAACGGCCCGTTGCCAGGCGCCCGCCGCGACGTTTGGGTCAAGTGACGGCACGTGGCGTATAACATCAGCAGGTTTTCTCCATCCTGCGGAGTGGCCAGATGCGTGTAATTCTGACGGTGATCGCCGGACCGCACAAGGGACAGAAGTTCACCTTTGACCGGCACGATACTTTCCTGGTCGGTCGGTCGAAGCACGCGCATTTTCAGCTGCCTGCCAAGGACCGGAACCTTTCGCGCATTCATTTCATGATGGAAGTCAACCCCCCGGAATGCCGGCTGATCGACATGGGCAGCCACAATGGCACGTTCGTCAACGGCGAATCCCGGCTGAGCGCCGACTTGAAAGACGGGGACCAAATTCGCGCAGGGCACACCGTCCTTCGCGTCCACGTGTTGCGCGAGGCTCCTTCCACGACCGACGGACCGGTTCCGTTTTGGGACGTCGGCGCCGCACCCGCCATTCCCGGCTACGTGATCGAGCGCGAGTTGGGTCGTGGCGCGATGGGAATCACGTATCTTGTCCGCCGCGAAGGTCACGGAACGCTTTACGCGGCGAAGGTCGTCCGCCCCAGCGTTGCTGGTTCCGCGACGCAGATCAGCGAGTTCCTGCGTTCGGCGCGGATGCTGTTGCAACTCGATCATCCACATCTCATCAGCCTGCGCGAGGTCGGCACGTGTTCGGGCGGGTTTTACCTTTTGTCCGAATTCTTCCCGGGCCTGAACGCCGCCCAGGTTTTGGAACGCGACGGCCCGCTGCCCATCGCCCGCGGGGTGCGCTGGGCCAGTCAACTCCTGGAGGCGTTGCACTACGGGCACGGCAAGCACTTCATTCATTGCGACATCAAGCCGACGAACGTGATCGTCGCGGAGATCGACGGCAAGGAGGTCGCCAAGCTGGCCGACTATGCCACCGCCCGCGTTTATCAGGCGGCGCCCTTCAGTGGCCTGAGCCTGACCGCGTCGCTTTTGAGCCTGGCATCGTTCATGCCGCCTGAATTGTTATTCAACTATCAGGAGGTCAACGCGGTGGCGGATCAGTACTCGGTGGCGGCGGTACTCTATCATCTTCTGACGGGCAAACCCGTGCTCGATGTGCCCAGGGAGGAGAAGAAACGCTACTCGTCGCTGATTCGCCGGCAGTACGTGCCGTTGCGCGAGCACCGGCGAGAGATTCCCCCGGCCCTGGCGGCTGCGATCGAGAAGGCGCTGGCGCGCACGCCCGGTCAGCGCTTCGCCGACGCCGAGGCATTCCGCAAAGCGCTCCTCGTTTAGCCGCTCGCCTATGGCGAGCGCGTTTTGATTTTCAATCCCCCAGCACCGTCACGACGATGGTGCGCTCGCGAGCGTGAATATCGCATTCCAGGTGAATGATTTGTTGCCAGGTCCCGAGTTGCAGTTTCCCGTTCGTGATTGGCACGGTCAGCGACGGGCCCATCAAGGTTGCTTGCAGGTGCGAGTGCCCATTGCCGTCGTGCCAGGCTTGCTCGTGGCCATAGTTTCGGCTCGGCGGCATCAGGCGGTCGAGCGTCTCGGGCAAATCGCGTTGCAGGCCTGGTTCAAACTCGATGACGCCGATCGCCGCGGTGCTGCCGATCGCGAAAACGTGGCCGATGCCGATCTTGACTTTGGATGTGGCTACGATGCGCTGCACGTCGGCGGTGAGGTCGTGCATGTCGCCGTGTTTTTTCGTATGCACGGTGATTTGATCTTGATGTGTCATGATTCTCGCCTTCCTCGTTTAGCGCCCGCCGAGCGCCGAGCGGGCGCTAAACGAATACAATCCTACACATCCGTCTTCACGGCAACCGCGCCGCGCAACACCAAAATCCAACGGCTCGCCGACCAAACGACGATGAAGCCCACCGACGCCATCACGAACACCGTCAGGCTCAGATTCAGCATTCCCGTCAATCGACTCGGATGGCTCGCGAAATTGTTCACCATGATGACGCCCGCGCTCATGGTGGTTGACGTCACGAACAACATCGGCACGAGCGTCACTGGCGCGTACTTCGCGCGCCCCGTGTTGATGAGCAGCGTCGTGATCAAACAGAGCGCCAGCACAGCCAGCAGTTGATTGGCGATGCCGAACATCGGCCAAATGGTGCCGATCGACCCTGTGGCAACCAGCGAGCCCCAGCCGAGCGTCACCACTCCGGTTGCGAAGATCGAACCGGGCAGCCAGTCGGTCTTCGCGAACTGCGGGATCGCCTGACCAATCGTTTCCTGCATCAAGAAGCGCGCGATGCGCGTGCCGGTGTCGATGGTCGTCAGGATAAAGAGCGCCTCGAACATGATGGCGAAGTGATACCAGTATTTGACGAGCCACGACGTGTGACTCGGATCGATGAAGGCCTCGCTGGCTTGCGTCAGAATGCGCGACATGCCGACCGCCAGTGTGACCGCTCCGCCGGTGCGGCCTCGCAGCGATTCGCCGCCGACGAGTTGCTCCATCTGCGCCAGGTTGGCGTCCTGGACCTTGAGGTTGTGCAGGTTCTCGGCGCCGATGCGTGCTTTCTCGGCATTGCGGTCAATCTTCAGGTCCTTGTAAAGCTCATCGAGCTTCGCTTGAAACGTCGGCGCCTTGTCGAGATCGACGTTGATGTCGTAGTACATATCGACCGGCAGCGACGCCGCCGCAATGAGGGCGACGACGCCGACCAGGCCTTCGATTAGCATCGAGCCGTAGCCGATCATGCGAACGTCGCTTTCCTTGTTGACCATCTTGGGCGTGGTGCCGGAGGAGACGAGCGAATGAAACCCGGAAATCGACCCGCACATGATGCAGATGAAAACAAACGGGAAGATGTTGCCCGGAAAGGTCGGCCCCCCCTCGGAAAACGTTTCATTGACCATCGGGCACGGCAACACCGGATTGGCGAAGATGGTCCCAAGCACCAAAAGAGCGATGGTGCCGATCTTCAGAAAGCTCGAAATGTAATCGCGCGGGCACAGCAGCATCCACACCGGCAACACCGACGCGATGAAGCCGTAAGCGCACAAGGCGAAGATCGTCTGGTTCTTCGTCAGCGAGAAGATCGCTTCGAGCGGCGAGCCATGGATCCACCCGCCGGCGACAGTCGCGAAAAGCACGCCGACCGCCCCGATGGCCGACGCCTCAACGACATGCCCCTTGCGGAAGCGATACATCCAGAACGCGACGAACAGGGCGATGGGAATTGTCGCGGCGATGGTGAACGTGCCCCAGGAGGAGCCGGGGACGACTTGCGACCAACCCGAAATCAGCCGACAGATCTGGCGCCCTTGATCGTCGGCTGGCATCATTTTAACGTTCCAATGTTTGATCCCATTCACGGACGGTCCGGGCGCCGCCGTCTTGAAACCCTCCGGGCGAACAATCCATTTCTCAGCCTTGGAATAGCGAATTTCACAGCCTTCAGGAAAATCAAGTGATGTTCCCCACCAGACCGCGGGGCTCTCTAACGGCTGCATTTGCGGCGCTCCATTCGGCTGCTTGCCCGCAGGGAGACGAATCTCCATTCCGGCCGGCAACTTCACCTCCTCGCCGCCGAGCGCTTTGACGACGACGAAGCCGAGGCCCGCGAGGGCGATGACGACGATGAAGAGGATCGCCAGTGAGACGATGATCGACGCCGGTTTGCCGAGCTCGGTGAGGGCGATCTGGGCGAGCGACTTGCCGCCGCGACGCACCGAGGCAGCGAGCACGAGCATGTCCTGCACGGCGCCGGCCAAGCAGACGCCGATGACGAGCCAGAGCAAGCCCGGCATGTAGCCATACTGGATCGCCAGCACCGGGCCGATCAGCGGGCCGGCGCCACTGATAGCAGCGAAATGATGGCCGAAGAGCACCCACTTGTTGGTCGGGTGGTAGTTCTGCCCGTCGTTAAACTGATGCGCCGGCGTCATCCGGGCGTCATCGAGCATCGCAACCTTCGCTGCCAGGAAGGCGCTATAGTAGCGATAAGCGATGGCCAAAGCGCACAGGACGCCCAAAAGCAGCGGCATCGCACGCAACACGGTTTGGCCGTTGACTTCGGCGGTGAACAGGTCCATCAAATCGGCTCCAAGGTAGAGCACTCGCTCCGCGAGTGTAATTGGCTAGCTAAGGTATTCGCGAACCTCGGCAAGCGATTCAGCCGTGTCGAGGAAATCCTTGAACCGACGCAGCGCGGCAAGGTCGGCGAACGCTCGCACTTTTGGGAGCAGCCTGCGCCCGGCGGCGCCGAAGCGATTCTTCAGCGTACCGGAAACGGCTTCGAGCAAGCCAGTGCGGATGCCCTCCTCGATGCCCCTCTTGAAACCTCGACGCTCAATACTTGTTACGAATTCCATACGGCCTTCCTCCTCAATCTCGTCCAACCCGTCCAAAAATTCTGCTTCCAGGTCATCAGGCAGGGCCATGACCCAGTCAATGACGCGGAACGCCTCACGAACTTTTTCTTTGGACCAATTGCGTTGAAAAGGTCCCCTGACGATCCGCAATTTCCACGCTTTCCGCGATTCCGGGTCCCGGCGCGTCTCGAGCGTCTTGCAATGGGCGAGCACAAGGGTAGCAATCGGGTTGTCGCTCGTGTCCAGTTCCTCGACCTTTTCCGCATGATCCAGCAGCTTGGCGATGCGGAAGGTCAACTCCATCCTGCAGCCCCAGCGACCATACGTGAAGGTGGTTGGCCGCCAATCGGGGCGGTCGTCGCACAAGATTGAGAGGCTAATGACATCCCTATTGTACAATTGGCGCGCGGCTGCGTTGTAGTCGAACATGCGCTGCTCGAATTCTTTTTCGTGATCCCCCTGGATTTCGATATGGATGAGCAGCCAGTGTTCGGTGCCGTCCATGAGCCAGACCTTGAACAGCTTGTCCGCCAGGCGTTTGCCGACCTTGGCCCGGCGAGCGATTTTCTGGAATTCCTTGTCGAGATCTTCGTAGCCGCGCGACCAGTCGATGTCAGCTTGGATGTCCGGAAAAAAGAACAGGAGGAACTGAGGAAGATAGGCGTGCAGCGCCTCCTTCCACGGGCTATCGAATTCCTCTGGCTTTTGAGCGCGTTTGGGCATGGTATTGTGCTAGCGCGCTCGCCAAACGCGAGCGGCTAAACGTCGCCGTCTCCGGCGCGGCGCGGTAAAATCATCATCGTCGCAGCATGCCTGTTTTACGGACCGTGGAGAACGTTGTCATGTATTCGCTCTTACTTGTCGTGGCCTTCGGAATCTCGGGCGATGAGGCGAAGGACCACACCGCCATCCAGCGCGTGCTCGACGATCAGGCCGTCGCGTGGAACAAGGGCGATCTGCCCGGCTTCATGAAGGGGTTTTTGAAGTCGGAGGAGTTGACCTTTTTTTCCGGCAACAAGAAAACCAAGGGCTGGCAGGCGACGCTTGATCGCTATCGCAAGACCTATCAGGCGGCGGACAAGGAGATGGGCAAGCTGTCGTTCAACGAAATGTCGATCGAGTTGCTCGGGACCGATCACGCACTGGTGCGTGGCCGTTACCATTTGCGATTGAAAAAGGAAAACCCGACGGGGATCTTCACGCTGATCCTGCGCAAGACGCCCGCGGGATGGCGCATTGTGCATGATCATACGTCAGCGTGATTGTTTAGCCGCTCGCCTTTGGCGAGCGGGGGGCCGCGCTCACCAAAGGCGAACGGCTAAACGGAGGAAACATGGATTCGTACCAAAAGTTGATCGCCCATTTCAAGGAATACCGCCTGCTCGAATCGATCGGCGCGATCGCCGGCTGGGACCAGCACACCTACATGCCGCCCAAGGGCGCCAATCATCGCGCCGCGCAGATGGGCTATCTCGCCAAGCTCGGGCACGAGAAGCTGACGTCGCCGCGCATCGGGGAATTGCTTGGCGAATTAGCCCCCCCCTCACCCCCGGCCCCTCTCCCGCAAGGGGAGAGGGGAGGATCGTTGCCCCCTCACCCCCAACCCCTGTCCCCCGGAGGGGAGAAGGGAGATGAAGCCGTCAATGTCCGCGAGATTCGCCGCGCGTACGAGCGAGCCGTGAAAGTGCCGGGCACGCTCGTCGAGGAGATCGCGAAGACGACTTCGCAGGCACAGAACGTCTGGGCGGAGGCGCGCAAGCAGAACGATTTCCCGTCTTTCGCGCCCTGGCTCGAAAAGATCGTCGCGCTCAAGCGTGAAGAGGCAGCCGCCGTCGGGTACAAGGATTCGCCCTATGACGCGCTGCTGGACGAATACGAACCCGGCGCGACTGCCGCTGAAATCACGCGAGTCTTCGCGGAGTTGCGTGCCGACCTTGTGCCGCTGGTCGGCGCGATTGCCGAATCTGGCAAGAGACCTCGAAAGGACATTTTGACGCGCGAGTTCGCGGTGGATCGTCAGCACATCTTCGGGCAGGCGGCCGCCGCCGCGATTGGGTTCGATTTTCAGGCCGGCCGGCTCGACACCACCGTGCATCCGTTCTGCTCTGGCATCGGTCCGGGCGATTGCCGGCTCACCACGCGCTACCACCCACGCGAATTCAATCAGGGCTTCTGGGGCATCCTCCATGAAGCCGGACATGGCATCTACGAACAGGGGCTCGATCCCGAACATTTCGGCACTCCCTGCGGCAGCTTCGCGTCACTTGGCATTCACGAATCGCAGTCACGCCTTTGGGAAAACCAGGTCGGCCGAGGCCGTCCGTTCTGGGAACACTTCTTCCCGCGCTTGAAGCAAACCTTTCCCGGGACGCTGGACGATGTGACGCTCGACGACTTCCTCTTCGCGGCCAACAAGGTCGAGAAATCGTTTATCCGCGTGGAAGCCGACGAGGCGACCTACAACATGCACATCATCCTGCGATTCGACATGGAGCAGGCGTTGATGACGGGCGATTTGAAGCCGAGCGATGTGCCCGGCGCGTGGAGCGAGAGGTTCAAGGCGATGCTAGACCAGACGCCGCCCGACGACACGCAAGGCTGCCTGCAAGACATCCACTGGAGCATGGGCGGGCTGGGCTACTTCCCGACCTACACGCTCGGCAACCTATACGCCGCTCAATTCATTCAACAAGCACGCAAAGATCTGGGGGATCTCGACGCCGACTTTCGCATCGGGCGCTTCGAGCGGTTGAAGGGTTGGCTGAACGAGAAGGTTCATCGCCCCGGCCAGCGTTACCGCGCGGGGGAGTTGTGCCAGCGCGTCACGGGATCGGCGTTGAGCCACAAGCCGTTGATCGCGTATTTGCGCGGGAAGTATGAGGCGCTTTACAACATTTGATTGACCAGCCCGGAGCGCAAGCGACGGGGTATGCGGCGGCAAGCAACCCCTACCCCGTCGCTTGCGCTCCGGGCTGGTTTATTCACGTTCAAACGGAAACATCGGCCGCCGGCGATGGTGATACGTCAAACGCGCCAAATCCGCCGAGGTGCAACCGGGCGTATCGACGCGGATCAGGTGTTTGGAGACAGGCGCATAAGCCGCCACCGGAGCGTGTACCCCCTTGGCGACCAGGATACGGAAGCTGCTCGGATCGAGGCCGCAGCTCGTCAGTTGCTTGATGCTGAAGGGGACCATGCGCTTGGTGGTCAGCATGATGGACAGGCCGTGTGGCGTCTCGACGACGGCGGTCGGCCCTTGATCGAAGTTGAGAAATCCGCCGTGACGTGGCTGGGTTTCCTGGAATTTGCCTTCGTACAGACCTTTCACGACGAAATCGGCCTCGAACGGCTTGCCGTGCTGATCATCGGTTTTGCCGCCAACGCGCAGGCGCACGCTCGCGCCGACGCCAACGTTCTTTGCCTGCTGGACCGCTTCGGGATCGTAAAGGCAAACGAACGCAGGCAACAAGTCGGGGCGATTGTGGAGCGCGAACAAAAGTTCGGTCCCATCCGCGGGCGAGCCGCCGCCGGCGTTGTCGCCCATGTCAAGAAGCGTGATCGGACCTTCGAGCTTGCTGGCCTGTTCGAGTGCTTGTTCGATCGTGAGCATCTTGCCCGCGAATTCTTCGCGGCGGTCCCACCAGAATTTTTGCAAGTCGGTGACCAACGCCTCCGCCTTCGCGAAGTCATTGTCCGTGACGACAATCGCGGAGGAGCCCATCTCGGCAACGTCGGCATAGGGAAATCCGAGGATCACACTGTTCGACAGCACGCCCGGCTCCTGGTGCATGGCATCGGCGTAATCGTAAAGCGTTTTGCAGGGCGGCTCGCTGGAAAGTTGCCGTTCGATGTTGACCGCGAGGGGCGGAAAGGCAGCGGCCATCGTCGGCTTGACCTCGCCGCGCAGGGTGCGCGCCATCAACTTCGCCGCGTCGATGCCGCGGGCACGCTGGTCTAAATGCGGGTTCGTGCGATACCCGATCAGGGCGTCACACGCGGCGACCATTTTCGGCGAGACATTGGCGTGCAGATCGAGCGTGCCGATGATCGGCATCGCCCGGCCAAAACGCTGGCGAAGGCGGGTCAACCACTCGCCGTCGGCATCGGGATAGTTGGCGGCAACCGTGGCGCCATGGGGGGCGACAAGCAACCCGTCGAACGCACCAGCGCGATCGATGGCCACGCTCATCCGCGTAAGGAGCGCGTCGAAAGCTGCCGCTTCCACGATTCCATAGGGCAAGGCGCGTGCGGCGAAGATCGGCACGGCGTCGATCTTCTCCTCGGCTAAACCGGCGAAGAAACCGCCGACCTCGTGATGCGCGCCGTCGAAGCGCGCCCGCACCGGTTCGCCTTCGAGCAGCATGTCGGCCTCGAAGTGGGCGAACGTCGTCGCGCCAGCGATGAAGGTGTTTGATTCCTGTAGCAACGCGATGATGCCGACGCGCATGAGCCTACCCTTGGGACGAAACCTCCGCCTTGCCGTGCGACGGCAGCGTAGGTCGGGCTTTCTGGCCCGACTTTCTTGCGTGACTGTCAGGCTGGAAAGCCTGACCTACTTCCGGCCGGGCACGATCTACTTTGGCGCCGCGATTTGAGCTTCATTCAGTCTCTTGCGGGCGTCTTTCTCAAGTGTGCGGTAATCTTCCAGGTGCTTCTGGGCCTCGTCGGCCTTTTGCCTGGCGCTGCCGGCTTGAGTGGATTGCTTACGGAGCGCATCGCTACGGGCTTTCGCCGCCTGGAACGCCCGTTGATTTGCGTCGGATATTTTCCTCAGTCCCCGTGCGCGCTGAGTTGCCGCGCCCGCGCTGAGGCGCATCTCATCGGCTTGTTTCTTGAGGCCAAGGTCGGCGGGAGCGCTTTGGGATTTTTTCGCGGCAAGAGCCGCTTGCGTTTTCAACTTGAGCGCTTCGCGGTTGGCAACGTCGGCTTTCTTCTGCTCCTCGTCGAACTTCTTTTTGGCGGCACTGGTTTCTTTGGTGGCCACTTCCAGTTCCTTTTTGAGTTGAGCGGCCCTGGGGGCCAGGGTGTCCGCTTCAGCCCTGGCGATAGCGAGTCTGCGCTCGGCGTCGTCGAGAGCCGACTTGGCGATCTTCCAGGCCGCCTCGGCCCGGGCGCGATCTTGAACCGGATCGGGGACGACTTGCAGGCCGGGGATCGCCTTTTGCAATTTGGCAATCCCCGCGGCGGACACCTTGGTCTGGAAAACGAAAAGCGATCGAAGCGAGGAAAGTGTCTTGAGGCGGTCCAGTCCGGTGTCGCTGACGTTGGTGCCGAAAAGGTTGAGATAATCGAGGTTCTTCAGGCCAATCAGGTGCTGCAAGCCCGCATCCGTGATCGCCGTTTTTTCCAGGTCCAGGCGTTGGAGCGAGGCGATTTTGCCGAGATGAGCGAGGCCGGCGTCGGTGATGCGCGTTTCGCGCAACCGGACGATCGTCACCATCTTGAGGTGGAGCAGATGTTGCAGGTGAACATCGGCGACGCTGCTATTGCGGAAATCGACCTCCAGCGTCTCGCCCTTAAGCGCGACACGGCGCACGGCGCCGCCGAGTTCCGCGATGCGCTTCACTGCGTCATCCCCATTCAACGCAGGTTTGTACGGCGGGGCATCCTTGGTCTGTGCATGAACGCTCGTGGACAGGGTCGCGGCCACCAGGAGAAAAACAATCTCACGCCACGGCGCCAAGGCGCGAAGACAAAATTTCGAGCTACCTCGTTTTACGCTTTTGCGCCCTTGCGTGAGATCAATCATCGCAACAACTCCCGGATTGGCTGAGCGGCGTGGTCGGCGACGGGCATCGGGCGCTGGCCGGGGGCCTGGAAGTTCTGGTGGATGTCGATGCCGAGCGCGAGGCATAGGGTCGCGATGTAGTCCGGCGGCGAGATGGGCCGCTGCGTCACGGTTCCGCCGGGGTTTCGGCCTGTGTCGCTGGTGCGTCCGATGACCTGCCCGGTGTTGATGCCGCCGCCCGCCCACATGGTGGACCAGGCGTTGGAGAAATGGCCATTGCCGTCGCCCGGTGTGCGGCCAAATTCGCCCATCCAGACGATGAGCGTGTCATCGAGCATGCCGCGCTGTTTGAGATCGCGGATCAGTGTGGCCATGGCGCGATCGAGCCAGGGGGCGCGCAGGATCATGTTGCGAGCGGCGCCATTGTGATCGTCCCAGCCGCGATGGAAGACTTCGACGAACGAGACGCCGGACTCGATCAGGCGCCGCGCGAGCAGGCATGATTGGCCGAACCGGTGAGAGCCGTAGGCTTCGCGCATGCTGGCGGATTCGTCGTCGAGGTTGAACGCCCGCGATCGCCGCGATTGCATCAGGCGCACCGCGCGGTTAAAGGCGGCCTGCCTGGCGCTGACCGCGGGCGACGGGTAATCTTGAGCGAAGCGCCGTTCGCTTCCGGCCAGCATGGTTAGCCGGGCGTCAAGGTCACTGTCGGGTTGGCGAAGGTTCTCCAGTCCGCGGCCCGGATCGTTGACTGCCAGCGGCGAATGCTGCGGCCCGAGGTAGGCGGGAACAGAGCGATAGAGTCGGCCGCCGTCGTTGCGGATATCGTAGCCGGCGTCAATCGTGACGAATCCCGGCATGTCGTCGTTCACCGGGCCGAGCTGGTGCGACGCGATACAGCCGATGGCGGGATGCTCAAAGCCGGTGACGCGGCGAAAGCCGGTGTGCAGGAAATACTTGGCGTCGTAGTGGTCGTTGATCTGCGTTTGCATGGACCGAAGTATGGCCATGTCGTTCATGCACTGCGACAGCTGGGGCAGTTGCTCCACAATGCGAATGCCTGGCACCGACGATGGGGCGGCCCGAAACTCGCCGTTGGGTTTCGGGTCGAACGTGTGCTGCTGGCTGGGGCCGCCGTCCATCCACAGAAGGATACACGATTTCCCGCGTGGCCGACGAATCGCTGCCGCCTGGGCAAGCGTTTCAAACCACGGCACCGTGACGCTCGAAAGAACGCCGGCCGCGGAGAGTCTGGCGAAGTCGCGACGTGAGAGGGGCGGGTTGTGCTGGAACATGGGATGTACTCAAGCCCCACCATGAGCGCAGCGATTGGTGGGGGTGTACGCTGCAATATCCCCGCCATTCGCTGCGCTCATGGTGGGGCTTTTTATTCAACGAACGAGCAAGTATTCACTCCGATTCACAAGCATCCACAGGACGCCGATGTACGATTCTTTCGTCTGTGCCAAATAGCGGGCGGCCTCGGCGTGTTCTTCACTCGTCGGCCGGCGCGAGAGCGTGGACAGGTACAGCCATTCCACCGTCTGCGCTGATGTTGGCGCCGGTTTCCTCTTGCGATGGCTGTCGAGGGCCCTGCTGCCGGCCAGCAGGCGCGGATGGTTGATCATCGTCAACATTTGCGGGATGCCGTGCGTGAAATCGGTGGCATCTTCCTTGTTCGTGCCGAAGCGGCGCAAGAATTCGAGGTAGGCATCCGCGACCGGCGCGCTCATTCCCGCAGTGCTGCTGCCCTTGGACTCGATCGCGCGCAGGTCCAAACCTGGGTCGCCGTACGCCAGCTTGAGCGAATCGAAGAGGACGTCGGCCGTCATCACGCGCAGCGGCATGCGGCCGAACGCCATCGTCAGCGCGGCCAGGTCGTGCTCGTTGAACTTGCCTTGCACGCGGCTCGTGCGCTGGTACGCGTCGGAATTGCAGATGCAGCGAATCAGATGCTTCACATCGAAGTCCGCCGCGCCAAATTCATTGGCGAGTAGTTTCATGAGCCCCGGGTGCGTGGGCGGATTCAACGCACGGAAATCGTCCACGGGGTTCACGATCCCGCGTGCGAAAAAGTAGAACCACATGCGATTGGCGAACGCGCGGGCGAAGTAGGGATTGTCCTTCGCGGTCAACCAGTCGGCAAGGTGCGGACGCAGGGCTTCGTCTTTTTTCACGCTCAGGACCTTGCCTTTGAGGAAGGCGGCGTTGACGGTCGTGCCGACGTTTTTGAACGCCGAGTTCGGGATCGTGATCTGGGTGATGTTCTTGGCAGCTCCGCCGGCCTTGCCCTCCGAGACCTTGTTGAAATCGCCGGTGATCTTGCGAAAGAAGGCGGCAAGGGCCCAGTGTTCCTTTTGAGACCAGTCGCGATACGGGTCGTCATGGCACTGGGCACACTGGAGTTGCACGCCCAGGAAAAGCGAACCGACGGCGCGAGCAGCCCCGTCTGCCGTGAGCCTGCCACCTTGACCGACGAGGCCGAAGAAGATGACCTGCGGTTTGTTGTTGATTTGGCCGTCAACCGTGATGATGTCGCGCGTGATCTTGGCCCAGGAATCGCCGGCGGCAAAGCGTTCGCCCAGCCATTTGCCGAGGTTCTGCGCTTGCTTGTGAGGTTGCGCGCCGCCATTGCCGTCGGATGGGAGTTCGGGCGGGCAAATCCAGTCGCGCCAGGTTCGGCCCAGATGTTCGCCGAAACGCGGCGTCGCCAAAAGGGTGTCAATGAGCTTCGCCCGACGATCCTGGTCCTTGCTGTCGAGGAAGGCCACCGCTTGCTCGGCGGTTGGCACGCGGCCCGTCAGGTCGAGGTAGACGCGCCGCAAGAATTCGCCGTCCTCACTGCGCGGCGCCGCCTTCAATCTGGCCGACGCCAGAGCCTTGTTCAAGTGCTGATCGATCGCCGCGGCCACTTCTTTGGGCGTGTGCTTCTGCCCGGCCTTCAGAATCGGGTCGTCATCCTTTTGGCTTTTCGCGACAGTCGGCAATCCGCGCGTAATCCATTGCTTGATGTGGGCTTTCTCGGCGGGCGACAGTTTCTTTTCACCAGGGGGCATCTCGTCGGCCTGGATTCGCTTCCACAATTCACTCGCATTCGCATCGTGAGATTTAACCGCCGGCCCCGACTTGCCGCCTTTGAGCATGGCGGGAACGGTCCGCATGTCGAGCCCGCCCTTTTGCCTGAGCCCTCCATGACAGCCGAGACACTGCTTGGTCAGGATGGGCAAAACGTCACGCTCCAGCAGCGACTCCTGGGCCTGAGCAAACACCGCCGACCCAAGCAGAAGGATTGGCACGGCGATGCCACGGATCGACCAGGCTTTCCATTTGCGGGTCATCTGAATCGGACTCCCCTCGAGAAGGAGCACCAAAGGAAAAAATTCACGGTAGGCGGGAACAATACGGCGGGACCGACACTATGGGAATACAAACAAAAGGATAACAGGGCGTCGGCCCCGCGTCTACTTGAAACTCAGGTTTTTCGGACCGTTTAGCATCATGGCATCCAATTGGCCACGGGTCCAACAACGATGAAACAGTGATAAAAATCAGCCACGGAATCACACGGAAAAACACGGAAAAAAAATTGAGGCTTGCTGTTTTCCGTGTTTTTTCCGTGTGATTCCGTGGCTAAAAAGCTTGGCAGGTTGCGCAGTTTTGGAACATTAACAGGCAAATGACTCATTTTTAGCCGTTTTCAGATTTTCGTCCGGCCCGCGAAACCGCCAAGCAAAACGCCAGAAGGCTTTCGATTAATCTTGTTCATCCTGGATTTCGCGCAGAACACGTTGTAGGTATTTGCCGTAATCGGTGTCGCCACACGATTCGGTGAGACGTTGAAACTTCACCTGGTCAATGAAGCCCTTGCGTAGCGCAATCTCCTCGATGCACGCGATCTTCAATCCCTGGCGCTGTTCGAGCGTCTGCACGAACACGGAGGCCGACAGCAGCGAATCGTGCGTGCCGCTATCCAGCCACGCGACCCCGCGGCCCAGCGCTTTCACGCCGAGTTGCCCCTGCTTGAGGTAGCGGAGGTTGACATCGGTGATCTCCAGCTCGCCACGCGCCGACGGCGTGAGTTGACGCGCGATGTCAACGACTTGCGCGTCGTAAAAATAGAGCCCCGTGACCGCCCAGTTCGAGCGCGGCTGCTTGGGCTTCTCCTCCAGTCGCAAGGCGCGAAGGCCCTTGTCAAACTCCACGACGCCGAAGCGCTCTGGATCGTTGACGCGATAGGCGAAAATGCTGGCGCCCTCTACTAGCTTCGCTGATTCCATCAAAAGCTGCATCAACTCATGGCCAAAGAAAAGGTTGTCGCCCAGGATCAGGCACACCGGCTCGCCGGCAATGAAGTCGGCGCCGATCAAGAACGTCTGAGCGATGCCGCCGGGGGTCGGCTGCACCTGATACGAAAAAGTCAGGCCAAGCTGGCTGCCGTCGCCCAGAAGACTCTCGATTGCGGGAACATCGCGCGGCGTGCTGATGATGAGAATGTCGCGGATGCCCGCCAGCATGAGCACTGAAAGCGGGTAGTAAATGACCGGCTTGTCGTAGATGGGCAGAAGCTGTTTGCTGACCGTGCGCGTCAACGGATCAAGCCGCGTGCCCGCGCCGCCGGCCAGGAGAATTCCTTTCATGAAGTTTCCTCGACGTAGGTCAGGCAGAACGTCATCTGGTGCATGGTCACAGGTGAATTGTTAGGTCGAGCCCGAGCGCCCGCGAACGCTGGCCGTACCCTTCTCTGGCGCTCAGGCTCCGCAATGTACAACCCAAACTATTAACTGTGACAAAGCACTATTCTAGCCTGGCCGCACCTCACAGGCGAGCGTGCATCGCGAGGCGCCTCCCGCAAAACACAGGCAAAACTCGCAATCATGCCAGCAGTTCCCGGACTGTCAGCTGGCGATCCCCCAGCTTGGGCCATTTTACAAATGGCCAGACGACGGTGCTTGGCGTGGTAGCGGTTTCTTCGGTGGCGATGGCCACGGTGACGCGGAATTGGCGATCTTGAGGCCT
>JACPPF010000023.1 GCA_016191165.1 Planctomycetota bacterium | reverse complement strand
TGGTTGCTTCGCAAATCGCCCGTTCCTCGTCCGTGAGCCGCACGATGTACTTCTTTTTCATAGGAACCTCCTTGTTAAGGTGGAGGTTCCGAAAAATCGGCGATACGAACAATCCCAAAATTTAGTCTGGACAGGGCACTAGGCCCTCGAAGAAGCAGTGATCGGCGTCTTTGAAGAAATCCACGGTCGCGTTGTTGAGGGTGAAGAGAACCGATCCCATAGTGAGCACCTGGTTGGGTTCGCCAATTTCAAGATTGACCTTGGCGTCCTCGTCCTTCCACAACGCCTCGAAGACTACGGTGATCGATCCGAACGCGACCGCCTGGGTTGGGTTCCATTTGCTGTTCACCGGGTCGATCTTTTTGTTGTAGTCAGTAACGGCCGCAACAAAATCGTCGGAGCTGGCGTGGCTTTTCTTGCCGAGGACCCAGTAAACATTGGTCATCAATGTGCACACGAACGACCTCCGCTTAGAACCAAGCCGCCGAACGCCAGCCCCCTATCCTGCCGCGATGGGTTGCGATCGGCTCGTGCCGCGCGTTTGCTCGCGGCAGGATTGGGGGCCGTTGAACGGAACCGGATGCCCCATTCGGTTGCTTCGAGCAGACGAATGTGGCCATCTATTTTTGCCTGGGGTATTGTATCGCGATCTGCCATGTCATCGCAACGTTCGATTTCCTTTCTTCGGCTGAAATGCTGGCAGCGGTTGAATCGCTACTCCTCCAGATTCGACTGAGGCACAACAGGGGGAGAAACGCGGGCGGGTGGAAGCCATCCGCATTCTCGGCTTTCGCCGGTAGTGCTCCCGCCTGGACCAGGTTTTCCGCCAACGCCACCGACTCCTCCTTGATTTCCAACAGTGTCATCGTCGCCAAGACGGCAAGCCGCTCTTCGGCCGCCAAAAAAGCCCGAAGCGTTAGCGAGGGAATTCTTCCGCATCGTCCCTCGCTAACGCTTCGGGCTTGTATCGAATCTTGACTCATACGCTATGAGATTCTCGGATTAAGGAACGTGGAAACGCGAGTACCGTTCCGACCGTGGGCCCCCTGGAACGTGCGGACCCGCTGTCTCCGGCACGCGGAAAAGTGGAAAAAACCAGGCTTTCCGGCAAATAGCAGATGCGCAAGGGGGTTGCGCATCTGGTCGGACCATTCGCAACATCCCGCAGCCTTTCGGCTGCGGGCTTGAGATTGCCAGGCGGCTACGACATATTCATCCCCATCAAAAACTCCGCGTTCGACTTCGTCTTGCGAATGCGGCTCACCAGCATTTCCATCGCTTCGACCGGATGCATGTCGCTCAGGACGCGGCGGAGGATGCGGATCTTTTCGACTTCGCCAGGATGGAGGAGCAGCTCTTCCTTGCGGGTGCCGGAGCGGTTGATGTCGATGGCGGGCCAGACGCGTTTGTCAACCAGCCGGCGATCGAGGTGGAGTTCCATGTTGCCGGTGCCCTTGAATTCTTCAAAGATCACGTCATCCATGCGGCTGCCGGTGTCGATGAGGGCGGTGGCGAGGATGGTCAGGCTGCCGCCTTCTTCGGTCTGGCGCGCAGCGCCGAAAAAGCGCTTGGGCCTTTGCATGGCGTTGGTGTCGAGACCGCCGGAGAGGAGCTTGCCGCCGGAGGGGGCCTCGGTGTTGTGGGCGCGAGCCAGGCGCGTGATCGAATCGAGCAAAATGACCACGTCCTTGCCGCCTTCGACGAGACGCTTGGCTTTTTCCAGAACAACATCGGCGACGTGGACGTGTTCCTCGGACGGTTCGTCGAAGGTGCTGGCGACCACCTCGCAATTCGGACCGGCGACGGTGCGCGCCATGTCGGTGACTTCTTCGGGACGTTCGTCGATGAGCAGCACGATCAGATAGGAATCGGGATGATTCTTGAGCAGGCTCAGGGCGATCTTTTGCAAAAGGATCGTCTTGCCCGCGCGGGGCGGCGACACGATCAGGCCGCGCTGCCCCTTGCCGATCGGCGTCACCATATCGACGACGCGCATGTTGAGTTCCTCGGCCGTCGTTTCGAGTATGAGCCGGCGATTGGGATGCAGGGGCGTGAGGTCTTCAAACGTCGTGGGCGAGATTCGTTCCTCGGGGTTCACGCCGTTGACCTGATCGACCTGCATCAGGGCGAAGTTGTCCTGCCCTTCCACGGGCAGGCGAATCGGCCCTTCGACCACCAGGCCGGTCTTCAGACCGACGCGGCGGATCTGGCTCGGGGACACATAGATGTCCTCCGGCGAGGCCAGGTAGTTGTGCGCCGACGACCGGAGGAAGCCGTAACCATCGGGCAGAACCTCCAGCGTGCCGGAGCCACGCACGACCAGCCCGCGCTCGATCTGACGGCGCACGACAGCCATGATGAGCTGCCCGCGATTCATGCCGGTGTGCTCGAAGAGGCCTTCCTTCTCGGCGAATGCGAACAGCTTGGGCATCGGCAAGCGATAGAGATCGTCGAGCCGGGTGGCGTTGGCGTGTGCCGGGGGGAGGGTTGAGGTGGAAGTGGGCGCCGGTGATGGAGCGGCAGGCGCCGCGGCGGGAGCGGCATCACCAGGTGACGGTTTGCGAATTATTCGACGGCGCACGGCTCCTGGAGCGGTTCCGGTTGTCGAAGCGGTTGGAGTGTTCGTCACGTTACTCGAACCTTCGTCGCCACGTGCGACGGCCATAGCATATCCTCCAAAAAAACAGGGAGACTTGAGCTGCTAATCCCACGGCCCAAGTAAAGGCGCGGCGCAGCGAAAAACTCTTTTACACGAAAACAAATCTCGTCCCCGCGCCAAAGGCGCCGCGGGGAAAAGACATTGGCAAACCAACGCAATCACACTGAGGTCTACTTGGACACGATCAAGTGCCCGAAAGACGGAAAAATGCCATCATGGGTGGTGAAGGAATCGGCGATGTCTCGTGAACATTCTTCTTGAAAGTCCGCGAGGTGTGGAAAGCGAGCCTTCCTTTCCTGCCCTCCAAACTCCTTGGATGGAGAGCGACAACTACGGTATCTTGGTCAAAAGCCAAAAAAAAGGGAAGTACAATTTTGCCAGATTTTCAACAATTTCGGTTGGCTAGGTTGTAAGATTGGCAAAACACGATTTTTCTTGATCGGAAGCAAGGTTGCTCCGCGCGTTCAAGATGTATATGTATTATGACACTTTTGCTGGATTTGGAAAGGGCAATTTCCAAGATTTTTGTTTCTCCCCTGCCTTCAGGCGAGTGAGTGGCCCGCTATAATCATCCAAGCTATGCCTGGCGAAACACCGATATCAGAAAAGTTCCGCACCAGCCGCGGTCGGTCCGCGCCGCTGGGCGCCACCCCGTTTGCCGAGGGGGTCAACTTCGTCCTCATGTGCCGGCATGGCACGTCGGTGCATTTGGTCTTGCAACAGGTGGACACCGACGACGTCCTCGCGGAGATTCCGCTGGACCCGCACAAGAATCGCACGGGGGATCTGTGGCACATCCACCTCTTCGATCCGCCCAAGTTATTCCGCTACGGCTGGCGCGTCAACGGCCCCAAGGGCGCGGGGCATCGCTTCGATCCCAGGCTCATCCTCCTGGACCCCAGCTGCACCGCGGTCGCCGACGGAGAAAAATGGGGCTGCAACGGGCATTACTTCAATGGCGTGAATCAAACCCGCGGCACCCACCGGCGCAGCCTCTACGTGCGGCGCCACTACGACTGGCGTGAAGACGTGCCGCTGGTCACGCCGCTGGAAGATTCCGTGATCTACGAGCTGCACGTTCGCGGTTTCACCATGCATCCCAGCTCGCTGGTCACCAGGCCGGGAACCTTTGCGGGCCTTGTCGAGAAAATCCCCTACCTGCAGCAACTCGGAGTCACGGCGGTGGAGTTGCTGCCTGTTTTTGAGTTTGACGAGGACGACTGCGTTTTCGTGAATCCGAATACGGGAATGTGCCTGAAGAATTTCTGGGGCTACAACAGCATCGCCTTCGCCGCGCCCAAGGCCGCTTACGCCCACAGCGGACCGGAACATGGTCAGGTCACGGAGTTTCGCGACGCCGTGCGTTCCTTTCATGAGGCCGGCATTGAGGTCATCCTTGATGTGGTCTTCAATCACACGGGTGAGGGGGATGATCGGGGCCGCACCTACTCCTTCCGCGGTCTGGACAACCATTTGTACTATTTGCTGGGGCCAGGCGGCAACTACCTCAACCTCACCGGCTGCGGAAACACGATCAACTGCAACCATCCCATCGTCCGCGAATTGATCCTGACGTGCCTACGTTTCTGGGTCGGCGAAATGCACGTGGATGGTCTGCGTTTCGACCTGGCGTCCATTTTCGGGCGCGATCGCAAGGGAAACGTCCTCATCGATCCGCCGATCGTCGAAATGATTTCCGAGGACGGATTGCTGCGTGACACCAAACTTATCGCGGAGCCCTGGGACGCCGCCGGGCTTTACCAGGTCGGCAGCTTCCCGCATTTCGGCGGCCGCTGGTCGGAGTGGAATGGACGCTACCGCGATGACGTGCGCCGTTTCTGGCGCGGCGATGCGGGCATGAGCGGCGCCCTGGCGACCCGCATCTGCGGCAGCTCGGACCTTTACGAGCATTCCGGACGTATGCCCAATCACTCCGTCAATTTCCTTACCTGCCACGACGGTTTCACTCTGTGGGACCTTGTCTCCTATAACCACAAACACAACGACGCCAACGGCGAGGCCAATCGCGACGGCATGGACGAGAACCACTCCTGGAACTGCGGCATCGAAGGTCCGACGCACGATCCGGAAATCCTGCGCTTGCGCAAGCGCCAGGCGAAGAACCTGATGACGACCCTGATGATCTCCCAGGGCGTGCCCATGATCTTGGGCGGCGACGAGTTGCTGCGCACGCAAAAAGGGAACAACAACGCCTGGTGTCAGGACAACGAAATTAGCTGGATCGACTGGCGCTTGAAGGAAGTGAATGCGGATTTCTTCCGTTTCGTCACGATGTTAATCGACCTGCGCAAACGCCACCCCGCGTTGCGGCGGCGCGAGTTCTTTCGCGGCCACGGCCCGCATGGCAATCACCAGCCCGATGTCATCTGGCACGGCGTCGAGCCGTTTCGCCCGGATTTCACGCACACGAGTCGCACGCTGGCGTTCTGTCTGGACGGCACGCAAACCGAGCGCGAAGCGGATCGTGATTTCTACGTCGCCTGCAACGCCTGGACCGACACGATCCCGTTCCGTGTGCCGCGCTCGCCCAATGGAAAGCCGTGGCGCCGCGCCATCGACACGTCGTTGTTGTCGCCGCTGGATATTCTCGGGCCTGATGAAGGCCCGATCGTTCCCGCCGAGATGACCTACCACGTTGCCGCCCACTCGATGCTCGTGCTGATCGCCGAGGCGTGAAGAGGTTTGTGCCCGAGCCCCGCCAAACGCGGCGCTCAGGGCGAGGTTGCAGGCACTTCATGTTTTTGCGGCGAGGGCCAGGGCGAAAATGCAGCCATCGATGAACTCGTCGAGATCGGCGTATTCGGCGATGGTGTGAACGTCGTGCTGGCCGGCGCCGAAGGTGAGGGCGGGGATGCCGTGGCGGGTAAGCCAGTTGGCGTCGAGGCCGCCGTTGGAGAATTTCAACGTCGTCTGCCAGCCAAGCGAGGCCGCGACGTTTTGGGCCGCGCGGACCACGGCGCTGTCCTCTCGGAGCCGATAGGGAAAATAACTGCGTTGTGTCGTGAACCTGACCCGGGCGGTTTTGCCCTTGTCATCGCGGACTTGCCGGGCGGCAGTCTGGAATGCCTGGCGATAGGCCGCCGTGATCGCCGTGATGCATTTGGCGTCGTGGCTGCGTGACTCGCCGTTGACCTTGACGTAATCGGTGACCACATTGGTCGCCTGCCCCGCGCAACCGCCGTCGGCGTCGCCGACCGGGCCGACGTTGGAGGTACCCTCCATGCCGGCTTTCTTGACCTTGCCGAACCAGCCGTCCTTGTGTATCGAGGCCAGCGCCCGCGCGAGCACGATGGTGGCGGAAATGCCTCGCTCGGGATGAACGCCGGCGTGCGCCGCCTTGCCGAAAATCTCCACTTCCCAGCGGTCCGCGCCAACGGCGCCGATGGTGATGGTTTGCGCGGAGCCGCCGTCAATATTGAAGCCCATGGCCGGATCGCCTAGCTCAGCGGCATCGACCGTGCGAGCGCCCCAGAGTCCACTCTCCTCACGCACGGTAAAGAGGACGGTCAACGGAGCGTGCGGGATATTTCGCGTCAACAACTCCGCAAGCATGGTGACCAGGGCGGCAACGCCTGTGCGATTGTCTCCGCCCAGAGCCGTCTTGCCGGCCGGCACGATGCGCCGGCCCTTGCGAACCGGGACCGCGCCGGCGCAAAGCGGCACCGTGTCCAGGTGGGTCGAGAACAACCGGCGTGGACCAGGTTTCGTGCCGGGCAGCGTGACGATCAGATTGCCTGTCTGTGTGGGCAGCGGAATCCTGGTGTTGGCGTCGTCGAAGCGGATGGCGCCGGCGGGCACGCCGATCTCGCTCAACGCCCGCGCGACCTCGGCGCCGATTGCCTGCTCCTGCCCGGTGATCCCTTCGACCGCCAGGAAACGCATGAGCCGGTTTATCGCCTGTTCACGATCCACGGTGAATTCCGCCATGGGACCCTTTCCTGTGTTTTCGTTTGGACGAAGCACGCGGCGCAAGCAAGTGCCGCACTTGCATCGGCTGCGTGCCTGCGCAGGGTTCGGAAACGAACTACTCCTTGCGATTCTTCTTGCGGTTCTTCAAGTATCCCGCCTCCAACTCCTTCGTCAAACCTTCAAGCCGATCCATGAGTCGCCTGGGCTTTCGCGGCGCGTGCGTTGCCAGCGCGTACACCGTGAGGATTGGCAAAAACACGGTCGAATCGACGTAGCACGTCACCGTGTCGGGCAGCTGATTCGGATCGACTTTGCCCCAGGTCATCGCCTCCTGCGGCGTCGCCCCGGAAAGACCGCCTGTGTCGGGACGGGCATCCGTTACCTGCAAAAAATAATCGTGCCCCGCTTCCTCGAGGCCGAGGACCTCTTGAATCTGCGGTTCCGTTTGCAGCATGAAGTTCTTGGGTGAGCCGCCGCCGACGATGAAGACGCCGCTTTGGCCTTTTTTTTTCTTCGCATCCCAGACAATCGCGGCTGACTGGTTGACGTCCCGCAAGGGGTCGATCTGCAACCGCGAGCCTTCGAGTTGCAGGGCGGCGAGGTTCATGCCAATCGAGCTATCGCCAGGCGACGACGTGAAGATCGGCACGCCGGCCCGATAGGCCGCGGCGACGAAACTGCGGTGTTTTTTTGCATGGAGGGCACTCGCCTCATCTTCCAGGGCGGCCAGGTATTTGCCTACCAGGTAGTGAAATTCCGCCGTGCTGAAGGTTCGCTGAAACGGCTCACTGCGGCATAGCTTGCGATAGAAGCGATCGGTGCCGAGCAGGTTCTCGTAATCGAACACGATGTCGTAGATGCGGATAACCTGATGTTCGCGCAGAGCCAGATCGTCAAGCCCGGGCCGGGATTGATGCATCTCCATGTTGAGCGCGAAGTGGGTGTCGTGGTAGAGATTGGCGCCGGTCGAGATGATCCAGTCAATGAACCCCGCCTCGATCAAGGGCACCAAAACGGAGATGCCCAGCCCCGCGGGCGTCAAGGCGCCGGAGAGCGAAACCCCGACGGTGACGTTGTCCCCCAGCATTTTCGACGTGAACAGCCGGCACGCCTCGCGCATGCGCCCCGCATTATAAGAAAGGAACGCCTCTTCCACAATCTGCGGCAACGTGCATGCGCCGGTCAGACCCGGTGGGTCGATGCGCTTGTGGCTGATCTTGTGAAGGTACTTTTGATTTGCCGAATGTTTTTTCATGCGGAAAGGGTATAGGGCCTGACCAAATCGTCAACGCTTCGCGCCAAACCAGTCGGAACTTAATTTTTCTTGATTTGCCGCGGCGCGGCGTTATCCTGTCTTTAAGGTTTATGGACGACTATTGAACCGATTGCCGATCAAGAACACTTCATGGTTGCTAACGATCGCGTTGAAGGTGTGATTTTCCTGTCCCCACTTGTTGGAGAACGCCATGTATCGCTTCGTGCTCGTTTCGTTTTTTTTGGCGGGAGCGTTTCCGACGTCGATGCCCGCCCAGGATTTGAAGAAGGAGGGGCCAAAAGAAGGCGGCCTGCCCGCGGCGAAGCAAACCCCCGGTGTCGGCAAGGCCGGAAAGCCTAGCGTCCGCCCCAATGTTCCTGGGGAAGTCGAAGTGATTTTCCGCAACGGGAGCAAGATTCGCCTGATCATCAAATCCGAGAAACTGGAAATCGCCAGCATTTACGGCAAGCTCTCGGTGCCGATTGAAGACGTTAAGGCCATCGAATTCGGCCTGCGTTTTCCGGAAGGCGCGGCCGCCAGGATCGATGCCGCCGTGAAGAATCTCGGCCATGGCGACTATCGGGAACGACAAAAGGCAGTCCGGACGCTGATCATACTCGGCCCATACTCCTATTCCGCGGTGGTCAGGGCGAGCCAGTTGAAGGATCGCGATGTCGCCTCGCGGACGAAAGAGATTCTCGATACGCTCCGCGCGAAACATGCCAAGAAAGATTTGCAAACCAATGTGGACGACCGAGTGATTACCCCAACACAAACCCTGGTGGGCCGCATCTTGACAAGGTCCGTCAAGACTCAGGCCGAATATTTCGGCGAGATGGAACACCAGTTGGCCAATATGCGCACGTTGCGGGCCGTGTCCGGGCCCGGACTGGACCTGGAAGTCAAAGTGGACGCCGGTAAATACGCAATTCAGAACCAGTGGATGGAAACGACCTACGAGGTGGATGGCCAAACCGAGATCATCATCACTGCCAAGGGCTTTGTCGATACGTGGCCTCAAGGACCCGGGCAATACATGACCGGCCCCAGCGGCAACGCCGCCGGTCGCTTTGCCGGCGGTCCGGGCGCCTTTCCCGGCGGCCGAATCATTATCAACGGACAATCCAACGGCGGAATGCGCTTCGGCAAGATCGGCGAAAACGGCGATCCATTCATCATCGGCGATCGGTACGTCGGCAAACCCGAGGCCGAGGGAAAGCTGTACCTGCATATCGGTCCCATTCCCTGGAACTGCCCTTCCGCCGGAGCGTATGATGTGAAAATCACACGCAAGAGCGAGTGACGGGGCTGGCTGTCGAATCGATCCGAGGCCGCAGTTTTTTCTCGTTCCCGCTTTCGTTTTTTGGGACCGAGACGAAACCCTCTCGTTCCCGAGCTCCATTCGGGAAGCAGATCGAGACGCCGCGCGCGAAGGCGCCAGCGGCATCAAAACGGCCATTGCGCGCCCAACGCCTTCCTTTGCGCCGCGGTAATGGCATCGACCCCCACTTTGCCGAGTTTGAGCAAACGGTCGAGCTGGCTGCGGCTGAAGGTCGCTTCCTCGCCGGTTCCTTGCACTTCGATGAACTGGCCCGAGCCGGTCATCACCAGGTTCAAATCGACCTCCGCGTCCCGGTCCTCGACGTACTCCAGGTCGAGTAACTCCACGTCATTCAATAATCCCACGCTGACCGCGGCAACACTGTCGCGGACGATTTCGCTCAAGGGGGGAAGCTGCGACTTGAGTGAATGCAAAGCGTCGATGACGGCCACAAACGCACCGTTGATACTCGCGGTGCGCGTGCCGCCGTCGGCTTCGAGGACGTCACAGTCGATCCACAAGGTACGCTCGCCGAGTTGGTCGAGATTGAAGATCGCCCGCAGGCTGCGTCCGATCAGGCGCTGGATCTCGACGGAGCGGCCATCGACCTTGCCGGCCTTGTCGCGCGCTTTGCGCGTGTTGGTGCTGCCGGGGAGCATGCCGTATTCGGCGCTCATCCAGCCTTTGCCCTTGCCCACCAGGAACGGCGGAACGCTGGGCTCGACGCAGCAGGTGCAGAGCACCGTGGTTCGGCCCAGGCACACCAGCACGCTGCCGGGAGCCTGGCGCGTGTAGCGCCGTTTGAAACGCAGGGGCCGTAGTTGTTCGGGTCGGCGGTCGTGTGGACGCATGAGGAAAATCCAGGTTCGAGAGGGATCGCGGGGACGTACCGGGCGCAAGTCAAGGGTTCATCGCGCCATTCCTTTGGCTCGCACGGGTTGATTTGTTTCGCGCCGCGCGGCATCGAGAATCTCGGCAACCTTCTGGGTCAACTGTTCCGCGCGGTAGGGCTTGGGCAGAAAGGCGCGCACCTGCGGGAATTCTCTCAGGGCCATCTGCTCGGTGGAATACCCGCTGGAGAACAGGACATGGATCTCGGGCGCCAACTCGCCAAGTTCGCGCAGCGTCTCGCGCCCGGAAAGTCGCGGCATGACCGCGTCCAGGACGATCAAGGCGATCTGGCCGGGCCGCTGGCGAATCAGGTCCAGCGCCTCAGCGCCGTTTTCCGCGAGCAGGGTCTCGTAACCGGCGCGGGTCAGGATGATCCGCGCCAGGTTGCGAATCAGCGGCTCGTCATCGACGATCAAAATCAGGTCGTTGTGGACCGCGCGCGCCACGGGCTTGTCCTCGACCGCCGGCGCCGCGGGGCAACGCGGCAGAAACAGGTCAAACACCGTGCCCCGATCGGGTAGGCTTTCGCAAACCACCCAGCCCTGATGTTGCTTCAGGATGCTAAACACGATCGCCAACCCCAGGCCCGTCCCCTTGCCTGGCGGCTTGGTAGTGAAGAACGGCTCGAAGATGCGTTGCTTGATTTCAGAGGGTACGCCAGGGCCGGTATCCTGGACGCGCAGCCGCACGTAATCGCCGGGTCGCGCCTCGACATTGCCGGCAAGGTATTCCGCATCGGGCACGAAGTGGCACGTCTCGAACCGAAGCACGCCGCCTGCCGCCATGGCGTCGCGCGCGTTGAGCGTGAGATTGGTAAGCACTTGATTGATCTGCCCCGGATCGGCCAGGACGGGGCCCAGGTTCGGATCCGCCTGGAATTCAACCTGGATGTTGGCGGGCAGGACGGAGCGGGTGAGCCGCACCACCTCGTCGATGTTCTGGTTGAGATTGCAGGGGACTGCCGCCAGCGCCGTTCGGCGCGACAGGCCCAAAAGGGTTTGCGTCAACTCGGCGGCGCGCAGGCCGGCTTGCTCGGCGTTGTGCAGAAGGTCCTGACTACTGTCCCAATCTCCGTGCTGTGACATCACGACCGACAGATTGCCCAGCACGATGGTCAGCAGATTATTGAAGTCATGGGCCAGGCCGCCCGCGAGTTGGCCGATGGCGTTCATCTTGTCCACGTGCCGCAACTGAGCCTCCATCTCGCGCTGCTGCGTCACGTCCCACGCAATGCCCAAAACGCCCGTGACGGCGCCGTCGGCGTCCTTCACCGGCGTGCGATGAACACGCACGTGGCGTGGCTCGCCATGGACGGTAATCACGTCCTCGATCTCCAGCGCACGCCCCGTGGCCAGAACGTGAGTCTCCACGTCCCGGGCCTTTTCCGTGACGGCGTTTTCGGTGAACAATTCACCGATGGTCTTGTTCAGGATTTCCGCCTCCGTTTTCCTGACGCCGGCGCAAAAGACCTGATTGACAGTGACATAACGCAAATCGCGATTCTTGAGGAAGATGGCCTGGTTCAGGTGGTTAATGAGCGTGCGGTAGTTGTTCTCGCTGGCCCGCAAAGCCTGTTCGATATGTTTGCGCGGGGTGATGTCGAACAGACTGCCCTCCAGGATCTCTTCTCCCCCTTCCTCCAGCAGGCTGACGTTTTCGAGCACCCAGATGGGGGTTCCGTCCGCGCGGCGCATGCGAATTTCGTAGTTGGCCAGGAATTGGGATTCACGCAGGCTGGTCAGGAATTCGTCACGCACTCTCAAATCGAAGTAGAACTCCGTGGTAGACCGATTCAGAGCGTCCGCGCGCGAGTGAAACCCGAAAAGGCGCGCGAACGAATCGTTGCAATCCAGGATGCGTCCATCCGCGGCAATGCGGAAGTTGCCGGCAAGGTTGCGCTCCCACACTTGCCGATGACGCTGCTCGGATCGGCGCAGGGCGTCCTCCAGCTGCTTGCGCTCCGTGAGATCGAGCACGATACCGCCCAGGAAGATGCGCCCTGCCGCGTCGCGGAACGGGAACTTGGCGACCCACCATTCGCGATACACGCCGTCGGGGGTCGGCACCACCTCGTGCAACTCGATCGGTTTCATCTCGTCGAGAACGCGCCGATCCGCGTCGCGCAAACGGTCAGCAACTTCGGCAGGCCAGAGCTCGTGATCCAACTTGCCGATGAAATGCGCCTCGTTGGTTTCAAACTTGGTCGTGTAAGCCTGATTGACATAGACCATACGGCCATCGGCATCCTTGACGAAGCCCAGGGCGGGGATGTGGTTCATGAAGGCTTCAAAGCGCTTCCGGCTCGCAATCAAGGCTGCCTCGGTTTCCTTGTAGCGGGTCACGTCGGTTGCGGTTCCGGTGATGCCAATCGTGGCGCCATCGCTGTGCAGCCACGGAATGGCATTGACCCGAACATGCACGCGCGCGCCGTCGCGGCGCAGCAGTACGGTCTCATGATGGTAAACGCTCTCGCCCCGTAAAATCCTGTCCGCGATCCGCAAATCCCCTTCCACCCGCTCCGGCGCCAGAAAGGCGCGGACCGGTTTGCCGAGCAAGTCCTCCGGCTCATACCCGCAGATCGCCAACAACGCCTTGCGATTGACAAAGGTCCAGCGGCCTTCAAGGTCCATCGACCAGATGAGGTCATTGGAGGTCTCGACCAGATCGCGATAGTGTTTTTCACTTATTCGCCCTGGCGCGTCGAGCTGCTCCTCGCGCGGGGGATCGCGCAGGCTGTGAAGCCGCAGCAAACCCAACAGCGGCTGGCTGGCAGACAAAGGGGTCAAGGAGCAATGAATTGGAATGCGCATTCCGGCAGGGGAAACCAGAAGGAGGGACTCCTGGCCGCAACTGGCGTCGTGATACCGTTGCTCATCCGAAAAATCCAGAGCGGCGCCCGTTCTCGCGCACTGGATCAGCGCGCCGACCTTGCTTCCTGCCAGCGCCGCGCGGCTCGCGCCGATCAAGCGCTGCGCCGCGGGATTGGCATCCTGAATCGACCCGGACTGGACATCGAACAAAAGCAACGCGTCCGCGGAGTCGGCGAACAAGACCTGCGCCAGTTCCGCGAAATCGTGTGGCATCTTGGCGAATCCAAAAGGGCTTAACGATGCGAGGCGACGGTTCGCATCGTAGCCTGAAGACGGGTCGATTACAGTGAATTAGGATTTCTTATGGAGCTTTCCCATGGACTTGTCAAGAATCAAATGAGGAAAACGTGAAAAGGATGGGGCTAACGAACGCGCCACAAGCGTCGACGACGACGGTAGTGTCTCAGTTTGACGGTAGACCCCACGCTCCGCGTGAGGAATTCCTCACGCGGAGCGTGAGGTCTACCATGCGCCGAAGCCAAGTGAGACACCACCGCGACGACTTACCTATCAAACCATCGCTGACGCGTCGTTTTCGTGCCGCGCGCATCAGCCCGCGCCGTGGCGCGCCTGCTTCTTGCGCTCGTTTTCCTTCAAATACATCTTGCGCAATCGAATGGCGGTGGGAGTAATCTCGACCAGTTCGTTGTCCTCGATGTATTCCAGGGCCAGTTCCAGCGTCATCTGCCGCGGCGGCTTCAAAATGACGCTCTTGTCCGAACCCGACGCGCGCATGTTCGTCAGCTTCTTTTCCTGGCAAATGTTGACGGGCAGGTCGTTGTCCCGGCAGTGTTCGCCGACGATCTGGCCTTCATAGACGTTCTCGCCGGCGCCGACGAAAAGCGTGCCGCGGTCTTGCTTGCCATCGAGGGCATAGGCCGTCGTTCGGCCTGTCTCGATGGAAACGAGCACGCCATTGGCGCGCCCGGGAATGGGGCCACGCGTGGGCTGGTAGTCGTAGAAGGTGTGATGCATGATCGCCTGCCCGCTGGTCGCGTTGAGCAGACGTGTGCGCAACCCGATCAGGCCGCGCGCCGGGATGGTGAACTCAACGTGCGACTGGTCGGCCCGCGTTTCGAGTTTCAGACACTCCGCCTTGCGATAACCGACCAGTTCCATCACCGCGCCGACGTGCATGGTGGGAACATCGATCACGAGATACTCGATCGGCTCGGTCGTCTGGCCGTTCTTCTCGCGATAGATGACGCGCGGCTTGCCGACGGATAATTCAAAACCCTCGCGGCGCATCGTCTCGATCAGGATGGACAGATGCAAAAGCCCGCGGCCCGAAACGTAGAACTCGTCGCGCTTCTCTTCACTGGGAACCACGCGAAGAGCCACGTTGGACTGCAGCTCCTTCATGAGCCGATCGCGCAGCTGCCGGCTTGTGACGTAGGTCCCTTCCTGCCCCACGAATGGCGAATCATTGATGCGGAAGAGCATGTCGAGCGTCGGCTCGTCGATGGTGATCGGCGGCAAGGCGACCGGATTGTCGATATCCGCGATCGTGTCGCCGATGTCGATTTGCTCGAGGCCGACCACCGCGCAGATATCGCCGGCGGTCACCTGGTCGGTTTCGATTCGGCCCAGGCGGTCGAAGGTGTACAGCTGCTTGACTTGCACGTCAATGCGTTTCCCTCCCATCACCTGTAGGTCAGGCTTTCCAGCCTGACGCGGCGGGCCAACCCTACCAGGCTGGAAAGCCTGACCTACGGAAGAGGGGGGCCGAACGATGGCGACGCGCTGGTTTCTACGAATCGTGCCCGCGTTGACCCGGCCGATGGCGATGCGACCCACGTAATCGCTGTAATCCAGCGAGATGGTCAGCATCTGGAGTGGCGCGTCCATGTCCACTTCCGGCGTCGGAACGTACTTCAAGATCGCGTCAAAGAGCGGCTTGAAATCGACGGCGGGAATCGACAGGTCGGTCGTCGCGATTCCGTCCCGCCCGGCCGCGTAGATCGTCGGGAAGTCCAGGGTCGCTTCGTCGGCGTCCAGCGCGACGAACAGGTCGAACACCTCGTTCAGAACGTCCATCGGCCGCGCGTCCGGGCGGTCAATCTTGTTGATGACCACGATCGGCCGCAGGCCGCAGTCAAAGGCCTTGCGCAGAACGAAGCGTGTCTGCGGCAGCGGCCCCTCGGCGGCGTCGACGAGCAACAGGCAGCCGTCGGCCATCTTGAGGACGCGCTCGACCTCGCCGCCGAAGTCGGCGTGGCCCGGCGTATCGATGATGTTGATCTTGGTCCCCGCCACGGTCAAGGCGATGTTCTTGGCGAGAATCGTGATGCCACGTTCGCGCTCTAAATCGTTGGAATCGAGAATCAGTCCGTGCTGCCCCCCGACGAGGCGATCGAGTTCCTCGCTGCGAAAGAGGCCCGATTGACGCATCATCTGATCGACGAGCGTGGTCTTGCCATGATCGACGTGTGCGATGATAGCTATGTTCCGAAGGTCAGTCCGTTTCATGCAGTCCGCTTTCCATGAAGATTTCGTGAAGGCACCGATATCCGTTGGCTCGAATGGAGAGGAGTTTTATTATAACCGAACTTCGCCGGTCGGCGAAGGGAACTTCCAACAAGCCAGCTAATGTCGCGGCGACGGCGCTGCCACGCCAAGCCTGAGAAATAAAACCACAACAGGGGATCATGCCGTGGAACTGTACCTGATTCGCCACGCGGACGCGCTGGCCCTGGGAGAGCGCGGAGTCACCACGGATGAGGCACGGCCCTTGAGCGAGAAGGGCGAAACCCAATCCGAGGCGGTCGCCCGCGCCCTGGCGAAACGAGGCGTGGTGCTCGATCGACTTTGCACCAGTCCTCTCGTGCGCGCCCGTCAGACTGCGGAGATTCTCTTGCGTGTCTGGGCCCGACCCGAACTGATTCTCGAAACCTGCGACGACCTCGCCCCCGGCAGCAAACCGCGCAAGCTGGGAAAATACCTGCTGAAATCCGCGGGCGAAAAACTTGGCCTCGTCGGCCATATGCCTGATCTGGGTGAATTTGCCGGCTGGCTGCTGGGCGAAAAAAAAATGCAAATCGATTTCGCCAAGGCCGGTGTCGCGTTCATCAACTGTGCCGACTTCCCCGGCAAGGGCCTGGGCGACCTCAAATGGCTGGTCACGCCGGAGTGGTATTGATGGGCGCGTGATACTTTCCAAACTCGTTCCCAGGCTCTGCCTGCCGCGTGGATTTGGTGCCCGTCAGGCCTCACGCAGCGGAGCCTGGGAACGAGGAAAAGTAAAACGCTCAGTCGAAGAACTCATCTTCCGGCTTGAGCGCGGGAGTGCCGAAGACGATGGTCCGCACGCCCTGCTCGCTGTACAGGCGATGCCAGGTCCGTGGCTCGATGTAAATAACCGTTCCGGGATAGATTTCCACCACGTCGTCGTTCAATTCCATCTTGCCTTGACCCTCCAAAATGTAGTACACCTCAGTGCATTCTTTGTGGTAGTGCCGGACGGAGTCCTGGATGAACGTCACGTGCAGGTTGCAAACGGGCGTTTCCGACCGCGTCAAGGGACGTGTGCTCTCGCCGCACGGACACGGAACCGTCGGCGCGTCCTCCAGCCGGCGAACGAGATAACCGGGAGTCGTCACGGCCGGCATGGGGGTAAGTGCCTCCAAGTAGGTCGGCCTTTCCAGGCTGACAGGTCACGCGAGAATCAACCCGGAAAGAGTGATCCACAGCATTGTAAGCGGACCCAGAGATTGAACCAAGAGAAAACCATGATGCACGGACGTATGCGCCTCGCCATCTTGCTGACCATGACCTGTGTGGGTTGCACGGAAACGGCAATTTCGGTTTCCCCGGACGATGTCCAACCGGAGACGGCACTGGGGGAATCGTTCGACCCTGCCGCGACGGGCACGATTCAAGGCCGCGTCGTGTGGGATGGCGACATTCCGGACGCCAAGGAAGAAATCGTGCGCGCGATCGCGTTCAAGCCCAACAGTCACAAGATTCCGCTTCGCTTCACGACGCCGCACGTGCCCCAGGTTCATAAGGACAACCGCGGTGTAAGCGGCGCTGTTGTTTTCTTGCGTGGCGTCGATCCGCGCCGGGCCAAGGCCTGGGACCATGCGCCGGTGCGCGTCGAGTTTCACGCGCGCCGTCTGGAGGTTCAGCAAGGCACGCACCGTGGCCCGGTCGGTTTCGTCCGGCGTGGGAGCCGATTCGAGATCGTGAATCGCGATGCGGATTACCACAACCTGCATGGCCGGGGCGCCGCCTTTTTTGCTGCGCCAATCATCAAGGGACAGGCACCCCAAACGCGCCAGGCGTCGAAGGAAGGCATCGTCGATCTGACCTGTGGCGCGGGCTACTTTTGGATGCACGCCCACCTGTTCGTCACCGAACATCCCTACTTTGCGCGGACCGACGCGGACGGCCGGTTTTCGCTCAACCAGGTCCCAGCCGGGAGCTACGAGGTGGTGTCGTGGCTGCCGAGCTGGCGCGTCGAACAGAAACAGCGTGATCCGGAAATGAGCGTGGTGGTGCGGTGGATCTGGCAGGCGCCGCGCGAGCAGGTCCGCACGGTGCACGTGGACCCGGGGCGGGTGAGCGAGGTCGAATACCGATGGACGGCGCGGAGGTTTGAGTGAACCCGGGGGTTCGCCGCGCTTACCCCGGGGCTTTTGTTTGCGCCAGCTGCGCCAGCACGGCCAGGTGAGCGCGGCTGCCCATGGCGACGAGGATGTCGCCCGCTTCGAGGACGGTCTCCGACGGCGGGTTGAAGTGCATGTGCCCGGTCTTTTTCTTGATCGCGACGATGATGACCTGATGTTCCGCGCGCAGGCGCGCATCCTTGAGATTGAACCCAATCAACGAACTTAGCGGCTCGATTCGAGCTTCCTCCAGTTGCAATTCGATGTGCTCGGTTCGTGTTGTAAGCTCGATGAAATCAACCACCGTCGGCTTCAAGACCGCATGGGCGACCCGTGTGCCACCGATCACGTAGGGCGAGATCACGCGGTTGGCGCCCGCGCGCAAGAGCTTTTGCTCGGAATGCGAATCCTCGACGCGCGCGACGATCACCAACTTGGCGTTGAGCAGGCGGGCGCTCATCGTGGTGAACAGGTTGTCCGCGTCGGAGGCCATCACCGTGACCAGGCTGTGCGCGCGGTCGATGCCGGCTTGCTTGAGCATCTCGTCGGAGGTGGCGTCGCCGACCAGGGCGATGCCGAAGGGAAGCTGAAAGTCGCTGAGGTCGTTCGCGTTGCGATCGATGACGACGAATTCACGGTGCCAGCGGGAGAATTCCTTGCACACCAGGCGTCCCATGCGGCCGTAGCCGCAGATGATGATGTGACCGTGGAGATGAGCCAGGGCGCGTTCCATTTTTTGCCTTCCGAGGATTCCGGCGATCTCGCCGCTGACCACCGAGCGTATCATTTCCGAAGCGCAGTAAGCGAAGCCGAAAACGCCGCCGAGGATCAAAAAGATGGTGAACAATCTCCCGCGGTCGCTCAGGGGATGAACCTCGCCGTAGCCGATGGTGGAGAGGGTGATTACCGTCATGTAGAGCGAATCGAAGAGGGTGAAATCCTCTTCGATCACATGATACCCCAGCGTCCCCCCCAGGACCAGGAACAAGGGCACGGAGAGAAGAACCCAAATACGCCGCGGCAGGCGAAGCATCAAGACCACTCGTTTTGTCAAGGTGCGTTGAGATACCCCCCACGTTCCGTGAACAGTCCCTCGAAAATCAGGCGCAACCTCCTTATTTGATAAGTCGTTGCGACGACAATAGGACAATTCACTTAATTCCGGCCCCGAACACGAAGGGAAACAGCCGCCGCGCCGCCGCCTGATCCAGCGGGGCGCCGTATTCGCAAGCCTCAAACGCCTCGGCGAACTCGACGGCGTTGCCATGCACGCGGCCATAGCACTCGATCAACGTGGGCCGAAATCGCTCCGCCTGTTTGCGAAGGCGCTTCTTCACCTGTTCACCGAGCCAGGCGCGGCGCTCGGCCTCGCCGCTGGGCACTTGATCGAGCGTGCCGGTGTTGTAGGCCAGCCATTCGTAAAACTGCGACACGTGGCAATGCAGCATCGCAAGGACCTGGTCCAGCACCGGGCCGACATCCACGGCCACGGTTGGCTGAAACGGGTACGGCCTTTGAAACGCATCGGGCAGATAGGCGATCACCGGGTTTTTCATCAGGTGCTTCGTCCCGGGGACCACCGCCGGCACGGTAATCATATAGGCCGCATCCTGGACCAGCTGGCTGGTGTAGCGATGATCGGGATGGTAATCGTTGGGCCGATGCGTGAGGATGAGGTCCGGGTTGAAGGAGCGGATGAGTTGAATGACGCGCGAGCGGTTTTCCAGGGTCGGCAGTAGCTCGCCGTCGTGGATATCGAAAAGTTCGTACTCCGCCCGGATGACGGCGCCGGCGGCTTTTGCTTCCTTACCACGCCGCGCCGCCAGCGCCGGGCCAGGCATCTGGTGATGCCCCGCGTCGCCGTTGGTCAGGCTGACCATGTGTACAACGTGTCCCTGCGACGCAAAGAGCGCGGCCGTGCCACCGGCGTAGTAGTCGGCATCGTCGGGATGGGCGCCGATGATGAGAAGGCGTAGGGCCATGTTTTTCCTTGTTGCCGCTCGCATTCGACGTCAACCCGCGGCGCAGGCCAGGGAACACACGTCCTCATCCCCCGGCTTGCGCCGGGGCTGGTGCGAAGCCGAGCGCAAATCACACGAACTTCCGTCCCGTCAGTTTCTCGAAAGCCTCGACATATTTCGCGCGTGTCTTCTCGACCACCTCAGCGGGCAGCGGCGGCGGCGGGCTGTTCTTGTCCCAACCCGAACCTTCCAGCCAATCGCGCACGAATTGCTTGTCGAACGATGGCGGGTTCCTGCCCGGCTGATACGAATCCCTGGGCCAAAAACGCGAGCTGTCGGGCGTCAGCACCTCGTCGATCAGGATCAACGAACCGTCCGGCATCTGGCCCCATTCAAACTTCGTGTCCGCCAGGATGATTCCGCGCGATGCCGAGTATTCGCTCGCCCGGCGGTACACGTCGAGACTGCGATCGCGAAGCTCCGCTGCCAGCGTGGGTCCGGTCGCGGCGGCCATCGTCTCATAGGAGATGTTCTCATCATGCCCCGTTTCCGCCTTGGTGGAGGGCGTGAAAAGCGGTTCGGGCAGTTGCTGGCACTCCTGCAATCCCGCGGGCAACGCGATGCCGCAGACCGTACCCTGCTTGCGGTATTCCTTCCACCCCGAACCGGCGAGGTAGCCGCGCACCACACATTCAAACGGCACGACGGAGGCTTTTCGAACCAGCATCGAACGCCCCTGGAGCGCGCTGGTCTGAGCCACAAAAGCAGACCCCATGGCGGCAACGTCGGTGCTGATGAGGTGATTGGGAATCTTCAGGAAATCGAGCCAGAACAAGGTCAGTTGCGACAGGATGCGCCCCTTGTCCGGGATGCCCGTCGGCAGCACCCCGTCGAACGCACTGATGCGATCGGTGGCGACGATGACGAGGCGATCGCCCAGATCGTAAACATCGCGCACCTTGCCGCGCTTGACCGGCACGCCGACGATTTCACTCTGCAATAGCGGGGGATTCATGCAAGCACTCCTTGTTTTCGTTCATTGTATGTCCAAGTCAAGCCCCGGCGCGAGCGCAGCGAATCCCTGGGATGACGCACCTAAATTTCCTGGCGCGGCGCCATCCCTATATTGCTGTTATGGCTTTTTTCCAAACCAAGCATCTCTGGGTCAAGGCGTTACCCGATGGCGTCGCGGTGCTCGTGCTGGACCGCGAGCAGAACGCCTTCAACTTTCTTGACCAAACACTGCTCGATGATCTTGAACGCGCGCTGGACGCGGTTGCGAAAGCAGACGATACTCGTCTGCTTGTGATTCGCTCGGCCAAGACGACCAATTTTTGCCACGGGCCTGGACCAGGCGTGATGGGGAAATGGAAGCCGGGAGATTTCCCGCGCTGGTCGGAGCGTGGTCAGGCGGTTTGCGCGAAATTGAGCGATCTGCCAATCCCGAGCATGTGCGTCATCAGCGGCGCCTGTTTCGACGCCGGGTTGGAGCTGGCCCTGGCCTGCGACTACCGCGTGGTGGTGAACCGCGTCGCCACAACGCTGGGATTTCCCGAACTGGAATGGGGCATGATCCCCTGCTGGGGCGGGACCCAGCGTCTACCGCGCCTGATTGGCCTGGAATCGAGTTTACAAATGCTGCTGGCCGGCCAGCAATTCGACGCACGGGAGGCCTGGCTGCTCGGCCTGGCCGACCATCTGGAGGAGGAAGTCAACGAGGAACCGCCGGCATTCCTTGAGCGACCGGTGAAGCGCGATTGGTCCAGGTTTCCCACGCAAACCTGGCGGCAACGCTGGCTGGAATCCAGTCGCCCGGGCCGATGGTTCCTCTTCCGCGGAGCCGAGCGCATCTTGCGCACCCGCGTGCCCGAAGACATGCCTGCACAGGGGGAAATGCTGACGGCGCTGCGCGTCGCCTATCATTCGCCAACGTCAATGCTGGCCGGCGGCCTCGAATTCGAGCGTCAGGCCGTGGCGCGAATTGTCGCCCATCCGGCCCTCCATCATCTGCTGCGTTTACTGGTGCATCGCGAGGACCTGCGCCCCCCGGGCCGGCTTTCACGCAATGAACTGGGCATCCATCGCGTCGGCGTTCTGGGCGTCGATACTGCCGGGCTGGCGCTCCTCCTCCAGAGCGTTGTCAAGGGCTACGAGGTCGTCATGCGTGCCGAGGACGAGTTGCACCTGGGCGCCGGGTTGACGCAGATCGTCCAGCTTTTGCAGGCTGAGGTGCAGCGTGGCGCAAAGTCCCATGCCCATCTACAAAAAACGCTCGGGGTCATTCGCGGGACCTTTACCTGGAACCACTTTGACAAGCTCGACCTGATTCTCGATACCGAGGACGGCGCCCTGGCCGACAAACAGGCGCTCTACCAGGAGATGGAAAAGGAGATCGCGCCGGACGTTCTGATCGTACCCGTCACGGGATTGCACCGCATCGAAGACCTGAGGCAAGGTCTCAAGCATCCGCGCCGCGTCATCGGCTTACACCTGATCGAACCGTGGAACCGTGGTTCGATTGCGGAGGTCGTTGGGCTGCCGGGTGTGTCTCGGCGCGACGTGCAGCGCGTTCGCGAATGGGCGATTGAACTGGGCAAATGCTGCCTCGACGTGCCCGATCAACCGCCGGGCGTCATGATGCGCGTTTGGCTCCCCGCGCTCAACGAGGCGGCCCTGCTCGTCAAGGAGGGCGTGCCGATCGATTCTGTCGATTTCGCGATGCGGCGTTTCGGCATGACCTTCGGCCCACTCGAATGGATGGACCGCCTCGGCATCGATCACGTTGCGAGGCTCATCGACGCGGCGCGGTCATCTTTCGCCGACCGAATCTCATTTGAGACTGGCTTCAGTTTGATGGTGCAACAGCAATGGCTCGGCAAGCGCAGCGGCGAGGGTTTCTATCACCGCGTCTGGAAAAAGCTGAAGCCCCATCGCCCCACCACGTTGCTGTGGCGAACCCAAAGTCAAGGCGAGGATGCACGCCCCGTGCCGGCTCTCTCCGAGCGGGATTCGCAGGCATGGATCCAGAATCGGTTGATCACGCTGATGATCCTCGAATCCGTGCGCTGCTTGCAGGAGGGACTGATCCAGCGGGCCGATGATCTGGATTGCGCCATGTGCCTGACCGGCTGGGCCACGCACCGCGGCGGGCCGATCGGGTACGCCAGACATCTTGGGGCCGAGTCCTTGACCGCGTGCTGCGAGGCCCTGGCCGCCACGCACGGGGCGCGGTATGCGCCCATCGAGTCCCTGCAAAAGGTGCTGGGTGAATGAGGTCCGCACACAATTCTCGCCAAACTGCTGATGACATGGCCAATTCGGTTTCTTATAATGCCCCCTGCGAACCTTGAACCAAGTCAGAAGGTTTGCAAGAAGGTGTGAGATTCCAATCTCGCGAATGACTCCGTGATTTGCTGAAAAGGCCGGTAAGTACTTTCATCGCAACGGCGTGAGATTTGCGCGCCGATTGCGCGCGACCGCGACCGAGGTCACGCCTGGAGCAGGCAACTACCCCCCGCCTGATTTCCGGTGATCTCGGTCCTTTTTTTGCGCGGCGCCAGGGGAATTCAGATTTTGCTCGATATTCATTCGAATTGAGCTAAACTACCTTCTCCCGAAAACTACCTCGAAGGAGATTTGTCCATGTCCTCGCCGGAAGCACGTCTACAAGAACTCGGCATCACGCTCCCGCCGCCGCCCAAGCCGGTGGCCAAGTACAAGCCGACCGTGCTGGTTGGCAATATGCTCTACGTTTCAGGCCACGGACCCGCCAAGGGCAACGACCCCGCGCTCCTGGCCGGCAAGCTGGGCGCGGGCATGACGGTGGAGCAGGGTAAGGAATCCGCCCGTCTGGTTGGCATCAATGTCCTTGCCACGGTCAAGAACGCCCTCGGCTCGCTCGATCGGGTCAAACGCATCGTCAAGACCCTTGGCATGGTCAATGCCGCGCCGGATTTTCTCGATCATCCGCAGGTCATCAACGGCTTCTCGGAATTGATGGCCCAGGTCTTCGGGGACGACGCGGGCGTCGGTTCGCGAAGTGCGGTCGGCATGGGGTCGTTGCCGGGAAATATCCCGGTGGAAGTGGAGTGTCAGTTCGAAGTCAATTAACGAAGCCCTGGGATAACGATTTTCCAATCCCCGGGGTTCGCTGCACTCACCCCGGGGCTTCCGGAACCAATCAAACGGCTTCCGAGAACGAATTTTGTCCGAGAACGACCTGTGCGAGGGATTCGGCACCGCCACGTCGGTTCACGGCCAGCTGAGCGCCGACCATTTCCAGACGCTCTGGTCCCGGCTCGGTTTCGCCGTCGGTCACAAGGATGATCCGCACGTGCGGGTTTTCGGTGCTGATCTTGGCGCTGGTTAGCCAGCCGCTCTCGTCGAGCAATTCAGCCGCAAGGACGACCACGTTCGGACGATAATCGCTGGCCAAAATACGGGCCTCGGCGCCGCTGGCGACCATCTGCACCTCCCAGCCCAGCCGGCGAAAATAGCGCCCACACTCGGAGGCGTAGACTGCGTCCGAATAGGCGAGCAAAAGCCGGGGTCGGCCGGTCCAATCGTTCAAAAATCTTCCTGACATGATGCCGTTTTCCTGTCGTTTTCGCGCCAAAAATTCAACGCTTGTCACTTTTTATCCGTTTCAATTTTACGCCACAAATCTTGGCGTAATGTGGGTATTTGGGGAAAAAATCTTGAAGAAAGTTGCGTCGAGGCAGGCTTTCCGTGGTTTCATGCTACCGGGGTTGCTAAAAAAAACCAAGTCCAACACCCCGTTGAAGAGCCGTGCTCACCCCGAAAATCGCTGGGAGTCCCTGTCCGTGGCCAAAAAAACACCTGCCGCCAAAACCTCCGAAACCACTAAACCCAACGTCCTGCGTGAGGCTGTCACCGCCAGCGGCGGCGTGCTGTTGCTGGCGCCCACCTGGGTGCCGCGCTCCTTTCTGACGCCGGGCCGTCGACTCAAGCTGCATCTCGACGACATTTACGCCTACGGCGCCAACCGCGGCGGCATCGACGAACGCTGGTTCGCCTCCACCACCCCCGCTGCCAACGAAGGCGCCGCCTGGGACGAGGGTCTCAGCTACGTCGTCCACAAGGGCGAAAAGGCGTTCACGCTGCGCGAGGCGATCAAGGCGGAGAAGGAAAACCTGATCGGCCCCGACATCTGGAAAAAATACGAACGCTGGCCCGTCTACTCCAAGTTCTTCGACAACATGGGCCCGATCCCGCATCACATGCACCAAAGCGCCCGCCAGGCCGCCCTCGTCGGGCAGCAGGGCAAGCCCGAATCGTATTACTTTCCGCCCCAGATGAACTCCATCGGCAATAACTTCCCCTACACCTTTTTCGGCCTGGAACCGGGCACGCAAAAATCCGATGTGCGCCGCTGCCTGGAAAACTGGAACAAGGGGGACAACGGCATCCTCAACTTCAGCAAGGCCTATCGCCTCCAGCCGGGGACTGGCTGGCTGGTCCCGCCGTGCGTGCTCCATGCCCCCGGTTCGCTCGTTACCTACGAACCGCAATGGGGCTCGGACGTGTTCGGCATGTATCAGTCGATGGTTGAGGGCCGCTACGTACCGTGGAACCTGCTCGTGAAGGATGTGCCGCCGAAATACCACAAGGATCTGGATTACCTCGTCGAGCAACTCGACTGGGCAGGCAATGTCAATCCATCGTTCAAGGACAGCCATTACCTGGAGCCGATCGTCGCCTCCGGCGGCCCGAAACATGGGTTTGAGGACAAATGGATCGTCTATGGCAAGGTCGCCGGCGAGGAACTCTTTAGCGCGAAGGAATTGACGATCCAGCCCGGCACGAAGATCACCGTCAAGGACAACGGCGCCTACGGCCTGATCGCGGTGCAAGGCTGCGGCACCATCAACGGCCGGCGTTTGCAGACCCCGGCGATGATCCGCTTCACGCAACTCACCGAGGACGAATACTTCGTCGGCCACGGCGCCGCGAAAGCGGGCGTCAGCTACGACAACACGGGCGACGAGCCGCTGGTGATCCTGCGCTACTTCGGGCCGGGGGTGAACCCGCATGGGCCGAATGTGGGGGACTTCAAGAAGAAATAGTTGTCAGCTGGCAGTTGTCAGTCGCAAGCAGTTGTTGGCTCCAGTGGGCATTCTGATGAAACAGGGTTACAAGGAACTGATAGTCTGGCAAAAGGCGATTGGGATGGTAACGGACATCTATCAAATCACAGCTACCTTTCCAAAGGAGGAGCGTTATGGTCTGAGTAGTCAAATCCGCCGAGCGGCGGTTTCCATTCCCAGTAACATCGCTGAGGGGCAAGGGCGCTTGTCAAACGGCGAATTCCGCCAGTTCCTAGGTATCGCAAAAGGATCCCTTCACGAACTTGAAACCCAACTTATCATCGCGCGAAATCTCGGCTACCTGGATACTACCAACCCGGTTTTTGCGCGAGTTAGCGAGGTCGCGCGCCTGTTGAACGGCTTGCTCAATTCGTTCAAATAACTGACAACTAGACGACCGAAAACCGACCGCTTGCAACTAAGAGTTGACAACTAACAACTGGAGTCCCCATGCCAAACACTTACCCCAAACTCCACAATGCCACCTGGCCCGGCGTCGTCGGCAAAGGCTCGCCCGATGGCGAACCAACTATCGGCCTGGACACCATGATCGAACTGACCGCCAACGCCTCGGTCAACGGCGTCAAGTTCGACGGCATCGATGTCTTCCTCTTCGCCCCACACGTCGATATCGACTCGTCCGATGACGATCTCAAAAAACTTGCCGACAAGGTCCGCGCAAAAAATTTGGTGATCGGCTCCGTCGTCGCCCCAGTCTGGGGCGGCACGGGCGGCGGCTCGGCCATGGGCGACGAAACCGAACGCAAGAACTTCCTCACCCAGGTCAAGAAAGGCTGCCGTATCGCCAGAAAGCTTCGCGAGCTCGGCGCCCGCCCCTACGGCATCGTCCGCATCGATTCCGCCGGCGGCCCGGGCGATTGGCTCAAGGACCCCGAGGCCAATCAGAAACGCATCGCCGAAACGTTCCGCATGGCGTGCGACATTGCCGCCGACCACGGCGAACGCCTGGCCGCCGAGGGCGAAATCTGCTGGGCCGGCATGCATAGCTGGAAACGCATGCTGCAACTCATCGAACTCACCGATCGCCCCGGCGTCCTCGGCTTCCAGGCCGACATGGCCCACACGCTCCTCTACACCCTCGGCTATAACGCCCCGGAGGATCGCATCGTTCCCGAAGGTTTCAACTGGGAGCCCGCAGCGCTCGATCAGGCGCTGGCTACGCTCACCGCCGCCCTGCGTCCCTGGACCATCGACTTCCACATCGCCCAGAACGACGCCACCGTCAAGGGTTCGGGCTCGCACGACAAGACGGGCCGACACTGCCCGCCGGATGACCCCAACGGCAAACTCAAGATCGCCCACCACGCCGGCTTCTGGTTCCGGGACAGCTATGGCAACCTCACCAAGAAGTTCAAACACGTCTGCTGGGACGGCTGCATGTTCCCCAACGACATGATGATGAAGCCGGAAACCTGGAACAAGATCCTCGCCGCGATGATTTCCGTTCGTGAGGCGCATGGGTGGAATTGATCGGCTTTCTTCGTTTAGCGCCCGCAATATCCCTGGCGGCGGCATGCGGCATAACCAGCGATCCTGCGGGCACTAAACGAATCCATTCAACGGACTCCTATCTGCCATGAAAAAACTCTCGATCACCTCCTGGGCCTTCCTCTTCAACCAGGAGCAGCCCACCAACGACTTTCACGCGCTGGTCCACAAGCTCGGCCACCTCGGCTATCAAGGCATCGAGCTCGGCGCCTTCGCGCCGCATCCGACGCTCGAGAGCCATGACACGAAGGAAAAACGCGACAAGCTGCGCAAGATGGTCGTCGATCATCGCCTCGAATTCTCCGCGTTCGCACCGGACCTGTGGGCGCAAAAACTCTGGAGCGTTGACGATGCAGCGCCCTACCTCGCGGAGTTTGAGAAGAATCTAGCCTTCGCCGACGATCTCGGCATCAAGACGATCCGCGTCGATCTCGTCGAGCCAATCGCCCACGTCGCCCAGACCGGCATCGAGCCGATGCTGCTCTTCGACCGCTGCGTGGCCGCTTTCGATCAATGCGCCAAACTGGCGGCGCCGCGCGGCATCAACGTCGCCTGGGAGTTCGATCCAGGCTTTCCGCTCAACAAGCCATCGGAGATTGTCGCCCTCGTCGATACGGTGCGCGGCCTGGGAAATACCAACTTCGGCGTGTTGTTCGACACCTGTGACGCCCACCTTTGCGCGGCTGTCGGCGCTTATCACCTCGGCGAGAAGGAAACGCTCCCAGGCGGGGCGCTCGAACTGCTCCAGCAACTCAACGGCAAGATAAAGCACGTGCATCTGGGCGATTCCGACGGCTCGGTCCAATGCGACACCAGCATGCACGTCCCACTCGGTGAGGGCGTCCTCGACTTCGACCAGCTCATCCCCGAACTCTTGACCGCCGGGGTCCCCGACGACTGGTGGACCGTCGATCTCTGCTTCTGGCCCGACGTCTGGTCTGCCACGGCCGATTGCCGACGCTTCCTCGACAAGCTGCGGCACAAGTACGTGGCGTAAGCGTCCTGTGATACAATCTCCATCATGGCCGCCCCGACCCCAACACCACGGTAACGCACCGATGGCTACCACCACTCTCAAGAAACCTGCACGTAAGAAACGCCCGGAAGCAATAGCGAACGTTGAGAACCTGGCGGAATTGCTCGACCGCCTGGGCAATGTGCCCCTGAAGCGAATCCGTTTCGGCCCGTCCTTCGGTTCGGCGACGGAAGCGGATGTGCATCGAGTCCTTGAGGCGCCCCACAAGCGCATCTGCGAGTTGATTGATGGCATCCTTGTGGAGAAACCCATGGGATTCAGGGAATCGACGCTTGCTTCGATTCTTGTCCACTACATCTGGACATTTCTGGACGAAGTCGATCTGGGCATCGCATTTTCCCCGGACGCGCCGGTTCGCGTCAGGCCCGGGCGCGTCCGGTTTCCCGATACCGGTTTCATTGCCTGGGGACGTCTCCCCAATGAAGAGATGCCGGAGAAATGGATCATCGATGTGATGCCGAATCTTGCCGTTGAAGTGCTGAGCAAAAGCAACACGGTCAAAGAAATGGAGCTGAAGCTGGACGACTACTTTGACGCGGGCGTCGAGCTGGTCTGGATGGTCAACCCCAGGGCCTTGACGATCACAGTCTACAGGGCGTGGCACGAAAAACATTTGCTCACCCTGGGCGACACGCTCGATGGCGGCCACGTCCTGCCGGGCTTCTTGCTGCCGCTCAAGAAGCTATTTGAACGGGCCCTGCGCCGAAAAAAGAAACGATGATTCGTCAATCGTGGTAATCGCCGTGTCCATCCGGGAATAAAACCCGCCGCCGCGCATCTTGCGCTTGTGTCCGCTCCACCCTTCCGGAGTCCATCCCCATGCTTCGCATCCTCGTCATTGCGTCAATCCTGATCCTGGCCGCGGCGATGCTGTGCCTGGTTCAACCGGACGCCGAGGGCTGCGCTGGCGCACCGCGCCGCGGGTACGACTTCCACATCGCAGAGGAAAGTGCGATCATCATCTGGGATCCCGTCAAAAAGATCGAGCACTTCATTCGCTCAGCCACCATTGACACGAAGTCGCCGGATTTCGGATTTCTCGTACCGACGCCGGCGAAACCAGTCCTCAAAGAGGTGGAAAACATCATATTCTCCGAGGCGACGAGCTGGATGCGGCCGAAAATCGTGGCCAAGAATCGCTTCGTCTTCGCGCCGGTTTCGTGCTGTTTTCTCGGCATGGGCAGCAAATCCGCAATGCGGAACGACATGGCGCCGACTAGCAAAAGCGTCCGCATCCTCGGCGAGCAGGAGGTCGGCGGATTCAAAAGCGTCATCCTCGAAGCGGACAACACCGAGGATCTCAGCAACTGGCTCAAGGACAATGGCTACTCCAACGATCCCGAGTTGCAATCCTGGCTATTTCCCTACGTCACCCACAAGTGGAAGATTACTGCGTTCAAGATCATCCAGGATCCCAAGACCGGCAAAGTCGCGACGACGAAGCCTGTGCGCATGTCATTCGCCACGGATCGGCCGTTCTTCCCCTATCGCGAGCCGGAAGAGAAGAAAAAACCCACGACGCCCAGAAAAGACGACAAGGATGACAAGCCGCGCGAGCCCGGAGGTCGTCTCCTCCGCGTCTTCTTCATTTCGGGCGCACGCATGGAAGGCAAGCTCGGCGACGCGGCCTGGCATGCCAAGGTGCCCTGGTCCGATCAACTCACGAGCCAACAGCGCGCGACCCTCCCTGCCTGGACCGGCGTTCCCGACGACGAAATTCCCGCAAATGCGTGGATGACGACCTTCGAGGATCGCGCCTCGCCCCGGCCGGGCAAGGAGGAAGTCTATTTCGATCCCGCCGCCGATCCGACGCCCGTCAGACCGGAAGTCATTCATTACACCGAAATTTGGATCCCGATCGATTGCACGCTCGTGTGCGCCCTTTTGGTTTTCGGCCTGGCCGGGCTGATCGTCAAAAAACGGCAGAATCGAACGCGGATTCTCCCGATGAATCGCGAAGGAACGACATGACCGATTCCCGTGCCGCCTTTGGACAAGTCCTCGAAGCTGCGTCATTCGCGGCGCGGGTGCATCACGGTCAGCTGCGTAAGGATCGTGCGACGCCCTATGTGTCGCATGTTTTTCGCGTCTGCCTGATCGTGCGCGACGTTTTCGGCTTCACCGATCCACGCATGATGATGGCGGCCCTTTTGCACGACACGATCGAAGACACGACGACCGATTTCGACGACCTTCAGGAACGCTTCGGCAGCGAGGTCGCGGCATGGGTGGCGTATTTGACGAAGGACATGCGGCTCCCCGAGGAAGTACGCGAACACGCGTATATCGAGGGCCTTCTCAAGGCCCCCTGGCAGGTCCAGGTATGCAAACTGGCGGATATTTTCGATAATCTATTGGACATGGCTCACCTGGCCGCCGAAACGCGGGCCCGATCGATAGGACGGGCGGAAACCTATTTCGCCGCGCTGCGCGGTTTGCCGGCGCCGGAGGTCCAGCGCCCGCTTGCGCTGGTGGAACAGGCGTTGGCCGACGTCAAACATGCCAGGGTTTGAGAGGTGTAGCCGCGAACCCGAAGGGGAGCGCGGGTAGAAGAATTGACAACGCACGCTTGAAATGTTACTTTCACGTTAAACCAATCTCGCCAGGAAGTTGAACCCTTGATCCATGCCGCCGGAATTGACCACCAATCGTGAAACCGAGATTCTGGAGGAGTGCCAGAAGGCGATCGGCTATCGCTTCCAGCGGCTGGAGTTGCTGCGCGCCGCCTTGACGCATACCTCGGGCGCCGACACGCGGGCCGACTCCAACGAGCGTTTAGAGTTCCTCGGGGATTCCGTGCTTGGCCTGGTGTGCTGCGAGCAGCTTTACCTTCGCTTTCCCGATTATCAGGAAGGCGATCTGACGAAAATCAAATCCGCCGTCGTCAGCCGGCGCACTTGCGCCCGTCTGAGCCGACATCTTAACCTGGGCGACTTCCTGTTCCTTGGCAAGGGCATGCACTTTCAAGCCGCATTGCCCTTGAATTTGCTGGCGGATGTTTTCGAATCCCTGGTCGGCGCCATGTATCTTGACGGAGGCCTGGAGCCGGTCAAGGAGTTCATCCTGAAATACCTTAACCCCGAGATCGAAGAGGTCGCCGAGGCGGCCCATGCAGGCAACTATAAATCGCTCTTGCAGCAGGTCGCCCAGAAGGAATTCGGCGCGACTCCGGCCTATCATGTGCTCGATGAGAAAGGCCCCGATCACTCCAAGTGCTTCAAGATCTCCGCCGTCGTGGGCCGTTATCACTACCCTGCCGCCTGGGGCCGCACGAAGAAAGACGCTGAGCAAAAAGCCGCCATGAACGCCCTGGCCCAGATCCACGGCGAACCGATTCCCTTTGAAACGGATTGACCGGGCGGTTAGTGACTTGTGACCACTGACCACTTTCCCCTAACTACGATTTCTCATGCCAATGCCTCCCTACCAGGTTTTCTGTTACACCAAGGATTGCAAAAATCTGGCCAAGTACAAGATCGCGGCCCGGTGGAGCGATGGAGTTGTCGGCGAATTGAAAACCTACGGGCTGTGTTGCGAGGAGTGTGCCGGCATATGGCTTGAGCGTGGTCGACAGCGATTCGCCGAGAGCGGTCTCACCGTCGGCGAGACACTCGAGCCGCCAGGAATCTACCTCCTGGAGCGAGGCCTGCGCGATCAAACTCTCCAACGGCAATGCGAACTGGAAAAGCGGCTCCTGGCCCTGACTTGAGCGAATCGGAAAAAATCGTGCGGTCCATGGGCCGCGCCTTTCTCGCAAGACATACGGCACGGGCCACAAAATGGCACATCCTCTTTAGCGAGCCGCGACCGTCAGGGAGCGTTGGGTTGGTCCCCGCTCCCTGATGGTCGCGGCTCGTAACAATTGTGCTAATCTCGAGCGCGTGCAGTATAGCTTCCTGCCGGTGATGCTGCCCTGACGTCGCTTGGCGTGCCATTTCAAAGCCAACTTTGACAAAATTTGTCAACCCGCGAACCTCATCCTGCCAGTTTGACAGCGTTTTTTGCAGGCGCGGCGTTGTTCGTTCGCCGCAAGACGATTGTTTTCATAGACTTATCGTAAACAGTCATTCTGGCACGCCCCTTGCTTGGCAATCGCCAACCCGACGAGGGAGATTCCCTCGATTGAACGGACCAAGAATTCGTTTAGCGCTTGCCCCTCGCCGGGCCGGCGCTATTCAGCATGCGATATCAAAAGGTTCCAAGGAGATCCGCGACATGGCCGCCAAACAACTCTCGTACAGTGACGAAGCCCGTCAAAAGCTGCTCGCCGGCGTCAACAAGCTGGCTCGAGCCGTTTGTTCCACCCTTGGGCCTCGCGGTCGAAATGCCGTCATCGACAAGGGCTGGGGCAGCCCGAATGTGACCAAAGACGGCGTCACGGTCGCGGAGGAAATCGAACTCGAGGATGTTTATGAGAACATGGGCGCTCAGCTCGTGAAGGAAGCTGCGTCGAAGACGAGCGACGTGGCCGGCGATGGCACCACGACCGCGACGGTCCTCGCCGAGGCGATTTACCGCGAAGGCCTCAAGAACATCGCCGCCGGGGCCGACCCCATGGCCCTCACGCGGGGCATTCAGAAAGGCGTCGAACGCGTCGTGGAAGAGTTGCACAAGATGGCCGAGAAAATCGCGGATAACGACGACAAGGAGATCACCGAAGTCGCCACCATCGCCGCCAACAATAACAAAGAAATCGGCTCGAAACTCGCCGAGGCGATGAAGAAAGTCGGCGCCTCCAACGGCGTCATCACGGTCGAGGAAGGCCGTTCGGCCGAGACCGAAGTGGTCGTCGTTCAAGGCATGCAGTTCGACCGCGGTTACCTCTCGCCGCACTTCGTCACGAATCAAGAAGAAGTCATCGTCGAGATGGAAAATCCCTACATCCTCATCTACGAAGAAAAAATCTCCAACGTCAAGAGCCTCATTCCCCTTCTTGAAACCTTGTCCAAGGAAAACAAGCCGCTGTTCATTATCGCCGAGGACATCGAAGGCGAAGCCCTGGCCACGCTTGTTGTCAACAAGCTCAAGGGCATCCTGAAGGTGTGCGCGGTCAAGGCGCCTGGATACGGCGACCGCCGCAAGGCGATGCTCGAAGACCTGGCCACGCTGACGGGGGGCAAGGCGATTTTCAAAGATCTCGGCATTCAGCTCGAAAACATCAAGCTGACCGACCTCGGCCGGGCCAAGAAGGTCAAGGTCGATGCCGAGAACACGACCGTCACCGAAGGCGCCGGCGACCAAAAAGCGATCGATGGCCGTGTCGAGATGATCCGCAAGGAAATCGAAAAGACCGACAGCGAATACGATCAAGAAAAACTTCAAGAGCGGCTCGCGAAACTCGCGGGTGGCGTGGCCCAGCTGAAGGTTGGCGCCGCCACCGAAACGGAAATGAAGGAACGCAAGGCCCTCTATGAAGACGCCCTCCATGCGACGCGCGCGGCAATTGCCGAGGGCATTGTCGCCGGCGGAGGTGTTGCCCTCTTGCAATCGCGCAAATGCCTCGACAAGCTCCAGAATGACAACCCCGACGAGGCGCTCGGCATTCGCGTGCTGGCCAATGTCCTTGACATGCCCTGTCGGCTCATCGCGGAGAACGCGGGCGTCGATGGCTCCGTGGTCGTCAATAACATTCGGCGCAACAAGGAAAAGAACTACGGATACAACGCCCTCACTGGCGAGTACGGCGACATGCGTAAGGCCGGCGTCGTCGATCCCGTCAAGGTCACGCGCAGCGCGTTGCAAAACGCCGCTTCCGTTGCCTGCCTGCTGCTCACCACCGAATCGCTCATCGCCGACATCCCGTCCAAGGAAAAACCCGACGATCACCACGATCACCACGGCCATGACGGTGGCATGGGAGGTATGGGTGGCATGGGAGGAATGGGTATGGGTGGCATGGGGGGAATGGGCGGCATGGGTGGCATGATGTAAGCGGAGGATCCAATGGCTGCAACAATGGAATCGCTTGGGCTTGATCGCCTTAGCCCCGACGAAAAATTGGCCCTCGCAGGCCAACTCTGGGACAGCGTGCTCGTCGCCAAGCAGCCGGGCTCGTTTTTAGACGACGAGCAGCGAGCCGAATTGCGTCGCCGAATTGCCGAGGCGGAAGCAACGCCAGATGACTATGTGAAGTGGAAGGATGTCTTGGCCGACACGCTCAAGAGGTTTTCGAAATGAGCGTCGAGGTCCGGCTACGGCGAATGGCTCGGGCCGAGTATGAAGAAGCCGTGGCATGGTATGAAGAACGTCGGAGCGGGCTCGGCCTGCGTTTTGCCTCGGAAATCGATGCAACATTGGAAGCCATTGGCGAGCGCCCCGACCGCTATCCTGAAACTTGGCCCGGTATTCGCGAGGCGCTGGTAAGCAATTGGCCCTACTGCCTCTATTATCAGGTGCATGACGATCACGTGATGGTCATCGCCGTGTTTCATACTTCACGCGATCCGGCTGTGTGGCAACGGCGGGCGTGATTGGAAAGGACCCATACCGAGGAACCAACAATGAGCAAAGAAAAAAACACCATTCGTCCTCTGGATGATCGCATCGTTGTCGAACCGCTCGAAGCGGAGGAGAAAACCGCCGGCGGCATCCTGCTGCCCGACAGTGCAAAGCAGAAGCCGCAGCGCGGCACCGTCATCGCAGTTGGGCCAGGCAAATTGCTTGACAACGGCAATCGCGCCGTCGTGGCCGTCGCCAAGGGGGATGAAGTCCTCTACGGCAAATACGCGGGCAACGACGTCAAGGTCGGCTCCAAGGAAGTCAAGATTCTGCGCGAAAGCGACATCCTCGCCAAAATCGTGAAGTAAAACCTCGTAGACCCAGGGGTGAGCGCAGAGAACCCCTGGGCTTGACATAACCCATCCCAGTGGTTCGCTGCGCTCACCCCTGGGCTTGTCGAAAATCATCGGAGTTTTCCCATATGGCCAAGCAACTACTCTACACCGACGAAGCCCGCAAGAAACTCCTCGCCGGCGCCGACCAGCTCGCCAAGGCCGTCGGCAGCACGCTCGGACCGACCGGGCGCAACGTCATCATCGAAAAATCGTTCGGTGGTCCGACCGTCACGAAGGACGGCGTCACCGTTTCCAAGGAGATCGACCTCCCCGATCCGTTTGAAAACATGGGCGCGAAACTCGTCAACGCCGTCGCCCAAAAAACCAGCGACATCGCTGGCGATGGCACCACCACCGCCACCATCCTGGCGCTGTCCATTTACCAGGAAGGCCTTCGCAACATTACTGCCGGCGCCAATCCGATGTCCGTCAAACGCGGCATCGACAAGGCCGTGGACGCAGTTGTTGCCTTCCTCGAAGAAAGCTCCAAACGCATCCCCGCCTGGGACAAGGGCGGCGAGGCCATGCTCACCCACGTCGCGTCCATCAGCGCCAACAATGATCAGGTCATCGGCAAGATGATGGCCCAGGCGTTTGAAAAGGTCGGCCAGGACGGCGTCATCACCGTCGAGGAAGGCAAGACCTCCGAGACGACGCTCGATTTCGTCGAGGGCATGCAATTCGACAAGGGCTATATCTCCCCGTACTTCATCACCGATGCGACCGAGATGAAGGCGGTCCTCGAAGATTGCTACATCCTAATCTTTGAAAAGAAACTCTCCAGCGTGCGCGACATGATTCCGCTGCTCGAGAAGATTTACAACTCGGGCAAGCCGCTTCTGATTGTCGCCGACGACGTCGAAAGCGAAGCCCTGGCGGCCCTGGTCGTCAACCGTCTTCGCAGCGGTCTCCAAGTTTGCGCGGTCAAGGCCCCGGGCTTTGGCGATCGTCGCAAGGCTCTGCTGGGCGACATCGCCACGCTGACCGGCGGGCAGTTCATCAGCGAGGATCTGGGACTGAAGCTGGAAAACATCGAGTTGACCCAGCTCGGCAAGGCCAAACAGGTCATCGTCGAGAAGGAAGGCTGTACGATCGTGTCCGGCGCCGGCAAGAAGGACGCGATCATGGCTCGCATCGATCAGATTCGCGCTCAAATGAATCAGACCGAAAGCGAATACGACAAGGAAAAATTCAGCGAACGGCTGGCGAAGCTCACCGGCGGCGTGGCCATCATCCGCGTCGGCGCGGCGACCGAGGCCGACATGAAGCAGAAAAAGGGCCGGGTCGAAGACGCTCTGCACGCGACCCGCGCCGCCGTGGCGGAAGGCATTTTGCCGGGCGGCGGGGTGGCATTGATTCGCGCCATCGGCGCGGTCCGCGACACCGTCAAGAAGCTGCACGGCGATGAAAAGGCCGGGGCCGAAATCGTCGCCCGCGCCCTCGAGAAACCGGTCCGCATCCTTGCCGAGAACTCCGGACAGGACGGCGCCGTCGTCGCCGATGAAGTTCGCATGCGCGGCGAAAAAGGCTTCAACATCGGCTTCAACGCGTTGACCGGCGAATACGAGGACATGATCAAGGCCGGCGTCATCGACCCGACCAAGGTCACGCGCTCCGCCCTGCAAAACGCCGCCAGCATCGCCGGCTTGATGCTGACGACCGAAGTCATGATTACCCGCATCGACGCCGACGAGCCGCGCAACAAGGTCGCGGGGGCGATTCGGTAATCAAGGAAAAAGTCAAAAGGAAAAAGGAAAAAGTGATAAAAGGAAAGAGGGAGTTTTCTTCCCTTTTTCCTTTTTCCTTTTGACTTTTTCCCTGCGGAGCACCAATGAGCAAGCGGGATTACTACGAAGTGCTGGGCGTTGCCCGAACCGCCTCCGACGATGAACTCAAGAAGGCGTACCGCGGCCTGGCGATGAAGTATCATCCCGACCGGAACCCCGGCGACCAGGACGCCGAGACCAGGTTCAAGGAAGCGGCGGAGGCCTATGCAATCCTCAGTGATGGCGAAAAACGGCAACTCTATGACCGTTACGGCCACGAGGGATTACAGGGCGCCGGCCCCCCGGATTTCAGCAACCTGGATTCAATCTTCCAGGGCATGGGGGGCCTGGGCGATATTCTCGGCAGCATCTTCGGCGGAGGCCGGCGCGGGCCGCAGGCGGGAAACCACCTGGCCTACGCTCTGGAAATCGACCTGGTCGAGGCCTATCGCGGGTGCAAGAAAACCATCGAGGTCCCCCGGCAGGAACTGTGCGTTGAATGCTCCGGCAGCGGCGCACGGCGCGGCAGCCGACCCGCGAAATGTCGGCAGTGCGGCGGGCGCGGCGAAACCGCCGTCCGCATGGGCCCCTTTCAGATGAGCTCCACCTGCACTGCGTGCAGCGGCGCCGGCGAGGTCATCACCGACCCCTGCACCGCCTGCCGAGGCCGCGGGCGAATCAAGGTCACGCGCACCCTGGAGTTGTCGGTCCCACCGGGCATTCAGTCCGGGCAACGCATGACCCTTCGCGGGGAAGGCGAGGCCGGCGAAGCGGGCGCCCCCCGCGGCAACTTCATCTGCGAAGTTCATGTGCGCGAGCACGAGATGTTCCGCCGCAAGAACGACGACCTCGTCTGCCAGGTGCCTGTTACCTTCAGCCAGGCGGCCCTTGGCGCGGAGATCGAGGTTCCCAGCCTTGACGCTCCACTGAAACATACGATCAAGGCCGGCGTGCAATCGGGCGATGTCATTCGCATATCCGGCAAGGGGATGCCAATCCTCGGCGCCGGCGGCCGCCGTGGCGACCTCCATGTGATTGTCGTTGTCGAGACCCCGCGCAACTTGTCGCCGCGTCAGGAAGAGTTGCTACGCGAACTGGCGGAGTTGGACCACAAGAATGTATCGCCGCATCGCAAGAGCTTTTTCGAGAAGGTGCGTGAACTTTTCACGGGCCCGGATAAGAAGGAAGACCCAGAAGCCCCTGGATGAGCGCAGCGAATCCAGGGGTTTGGAGACCTGAACATGAGCGACGAAGCCGACGTCAACGCCGATGTCGCCCCGCCGCGGGTTTTCGTGCCGGAGGAGTTGGCAAAACTCCAAAAGCTGGCGGCCGAGCGCGATCAATTTGAAGATCTCGTAAAACGCACGCAGGCCGAGTTTGTCAACTACCAAAAGCGCAGCCAGCGCGAGCGCGAGATGGATCGCAAATACGCCTTCGGCCCGCTGGCGCTCGACCTTCTACCGATCCTCGACAACCTCGATCGCGCCGTTGCGGCCGCGCGCAAGGCCGGTGACGAGAGCGCGCTGGTCCAGGGCGTCGCCATGGTGCAAACGCAGTTCCTTGAGCTTCTCAAACGGCACGGCATCACGCGCATCGACGCCCACGACAAGCCGTTCGATCCGAACGTGCATGAAGCCGTCATGCAGCAACCCGTGGAGAGTGTCGAGCCAAACCTCGTTTTGCAGGTGGTGGAGCAAGGTTTCATGAACCAGGACCGCGTGTTGCGGCCAGCGAAGGTCATTGTGTCGACCAGGGGGTGATCCGTTTGGCGCTCGCGCGGCGCCTTTCAGGTGGTATGATGCCTTTACGCCTATGGACATGGAAACTCCCATGAAAACCGAAACGGTCGAACTCGTAAATCGTGGTCGCGGATTGCAACTTTCAACTTCGCGCATCACGGTTATGGACGTGTTCTATTGGTCTCACCGCGGCTATGCCTGGGACGAGATTCTCCAACTCATGCCGGCGCTATCGCGTGCGGAACTCGACGTGATCGCCGATTACATCAACAAACACCAGGACGAACTCGCCCAACGAGATCGCCGTGTGGAGGAGATTCAGGAAAAACGGATCGCGGAGCAGCAGGCGCGCGGCGGCATTTTTGCGCCCCCGGATGAAAATATGACCCACGAAGAATGGGTGGCTCGATTACGGGAGAAGGTAATGCGACGCAAAGCGGAGAAAAACGGTGAAGGGCATTCTGGCTGACGTGCATCTGGCAGGCGATATCGAAAAGCTGGTTAGCGCAATGCAGAAAGAGCCCTGGACGGAATACTGGGACTTTTTGGGCATGATTCTGTATCACTTCGACGACGTCGGCTTGACGCCGACCTCGGTCGACACGGAAATTTGGCTACGGTGCCAGGCCGAACAGGTGGTTTTGATCACAAATAACCGCAATGAAGATTCGACGGATTCCCTCGAAACCGCAATCCGCACTCTGAACACGCCAACTTCCCTCCCGGTGTTTACGATCGGTAACCTCGCTCGATTCCAGAAAAACAAGGCGTATGCGGACCGTGTGTAAAAAAGGCTTTACGATTACCTCCTCGACATCGACCGCGTGCGTGGCGCCGGCCGTCTCTATCTTCCTTGACCTCGGGAGTTTTCCGAATGCCAACTTACGAATACCGCTGCAATGCCTGTGGGCATCACTTTGACGAGCTGCAATCCTTCAGCGAGGCGCCGTTGAAGAAATGTCCCGCTTGCAAGAAGAAAAAGCTTGAACGCCTCATCGGTGCCGGCGCGGCCATCCTTTTCAAGGGGTCGGGGTTCTACCAGACCGATTATCGCAGCGACTCCTACAAGTCGGCCGCCAAGGCCGATGCCCCGGCGGCAACATCTGAAAAAACCGGCGCAGACGCGCCAAAGGCCAGTGCCGATACCAAGACTACGACCGAACCACCCAAGGCCGAAGCGACCAAAACGTCGGCAAAAAAAACCAAATCCTGAGGGGGAAACTCCCGATGAAAAAGGTACGTTGCCCAATCTGCGAAAAGGCAATGGATTCCCAGGGGCCGAAGGAATGGCCGGATTGGCCCTTCTGCTGCCACCGCTACAAAATGGTCGATCTCGGTCGCTGGCTGGGCGGTAACTACCGCATCGAAACCCCCGTTTCACAGGAGGACCTCGACGACTTCGAAGAATTGGCCCATTCTCCCGAACCGGCCGCTCCTTCGGCCGATCCCCATAGAGAGGAGGCGTAGGCAACTGCGCCTCTCTTTTTTTGCGCCGTGAGCCCAGACCTGAGCGCGCTGAAACCACGGGATCGTACCCATGCCCGACACCTTCGTCATCGATGGCTACAATCTCATCCATGCCCTGGGAATGATCCAGAAACAATTGGCGCCCGGCGGTCTCCAGGCATCGCGACGGCGACTTCTCGATTTGCTCGCGCAAGGTTTCGCCGACGCGGCCGAGCGCGTCACCGTCGTCTTCGACGCCAAGCAGGCCCCGCCCCGCATTGCCCGCCAGCAACGCTTTCGCGGCCTGCACGTGCACTTCGCGCCCAAGGGGCAAAGCGCCGACGACTGGATCGAAGCCCTCATCGCGGCCAACCAGGATCCCGCCAAGCTGGTCGTCGTCTCCAACGATGCACGCCTGGTGGATGCCGCCCGGCGGCGCAAGGCGGAGGCGTGGTCCGATCAGACGCTTCTGGATTACCTGGAAAAGCTGCCCAAGCCTTCGGATTCCGCCGCGCCGCCGGCGGACGATCGCACTCGTCTACAATCGGCCGAGGAAAAGGAACAATGGCTCAAGGAATTCAGCGACCTGGAGCAAGATCCGGATTTGAAGGAGTTCTTTGATTACAATCGATTTGATGAAGAATAGCGTCCGACCATTCAAATCCTCCGCAAGCCGCGAAGGATTTGAATGGCCAAATTCGATTACTTTTTCACGATCGACACGGGCTGGTCAAGGATTTGCGTGGCGATGGCCTTCGTCAGGGGACCGGGCGGTCTGAGGCCGGCGCTGGTCTGCACCAGTTCAAATCCGAGGATGCCCACCAGGAACATGATGATGACGCATGGCAACATGAAGATGACAGGCATGACGCCCCACGGCGCCGCGGGCAGCAGCTTTTCCTTCGTCACGGTCCGGCCCGTGGTCTCCGTCTCTTCGTCCGCGTCTTCCTCAACCTGAACGTCCTCATCGAGATCGGTGAATTCACTACTCTCCTCTTCGACCTCGATGTCATCGACAACCGCGTCATCGTCAGCGACCGTTTCGGCGTCGTCCTCATCGAGCGCCACGACCTGGCTGCCGCTTTCTTCCTCGTTGGCCAGGTCCGAGTCGTCCAATGCCAGGTCGAAATCGGAGCTTTCCAGTTCGGAGTCAGCCGCGGCCGCATCGGCGCTATCGAGCGCGGGAACCTCGAAATCGGTATCAAAGATATCCTGTTCGCTGGAAACGGAGGTTTTCTTGGGTTTGGATTTGACCTGGGGTGCGTCGTCGTCGAGAATCTCGAGGTTGCCGCTGTCGTCCAGGGTCAACTCGAACTCGCTGTCGGAATCGCCGCCGGCGCCTTCGCCGCTGCCGTCGAGGTTCAGTTCGAATTCGCTGTCCTCGGCAGTCGCGGGTGCGTCGGAGTCGGCGCCCAATTCAAACTCGCTGTCCGAGGCGTCGGCCGGTCGCGACTTCACGGGGGTGGGAGTTTTCTCGCCGAGGAGTTCGAATTCACTGTCGGAATCTTCGGCTGGCTGGGAGCGAGCAGGCTTGGGGGTGTCCTCGACTTCAAGGCTCAGATCGAAATCGTCGCTGCCCTCTTCGAGAGAAATCCCGGCGTCGGCCGGGTTGTCGAGCGAAATACCGCTGGAGCTGCTCGTCAACTCGGCGCGCTCTTCATTCAGGACTTCGTCGTTTTCGTCGCTGGCTTCGAGGCTGAAATCCTTGCTTTCGCCCTCCAGGAGAATGCTGCCGTCGGCGGCGGGGACCAGGTCGAAATCGCTGCTGCCGTCCTCGGACCCGGCGCCTTGCGCGGTCAGTTCAAAGTCACTGCTGTCCTGCCCGGTCGCGGATTTGACGGGGGTCTTGGGTCCGGCATCCTTGAGTTCCGCCGGCAATTCCAGGTCCGAATCGGAAAGCTCAAAAGGAGACGAGGTCGGCAGCTTCAGCGCCGACTTGGCCTTGACCTTGGTGGACGGCTGATCGATTTCCCTTGATTGTTGTTTGAGGATTTCCTCGTCGAGATTGATTTCCTCGGTCAGCAGCATGCCCCCTTCGCCCGAATCGGCCGGGGGCAGCGAGACTTTTTCCAGGCGCACATTGCTATCGGAGGCGACCGGGCCACCGGGTTCACCGAGCGGCACCTCGTCACCGGAGCCCAGCAGTTTCACGTCGCTGTCCGAGTCCATCGGCACCAAGCGCACGCCGCTGTCCATCGGCTGGGGTGTACCGGCTGGCCGGGGCGACGCGGCGATGGCGTCAGACGCGGCGCCGAGCTTCGATTTTGGCTTGGCACCGGATCCAATCGCCAGCTGCGAGGGGCGCTTCGGACTGGAACCGGGCGGCGGCGTGTGAACGCCGGCTTTGGGTTTGACCGGGTCGGGTGAAATCCTCACGTCGCTGTCGGCTGGCTTCAGGTCGGCTTGCTTGGGAATCGAAAAGGTCACGTCACTGCCGTCGGGAACAAGACGTACATCGCTGTCGCTGCCCGTGGTCAGCGGCGACGGACTTGGAACCTTCTTTCCCTTGGAGCCAGGCGCCTTGCTCTTGGGACCGCTGGACGGGCCCATCACATCCGCGCCGACGTCCACGTTGTCCCCGTCAAAGGCAAAGTCAAATACTTCGGGCGCGGCTTCCTGTTTGACGGGACTCTTTGGCGAGCGCGGCGATTTTTTCGACCCTGACGGGGGCGTGGCGGCGGACCGTGGCGGCGGCAGCGAGGCGTCCCCAAGCACCTGATCCGGATCGCTCGTCGACCCGCGAACGCGCGCCAGCTCCTGAATGTCCTGAACGCGAAAACGGAGCGTGCCTCGGTCCTGGAAAGAGCGGATCTTCCCCTTCTGCGCCATCTGCTTCAATTCATCCACGTGAATATTCAAAAACTGCGCTGCTTCCTTCAGCGTATAATAACCCTGGGCCATGGCAGATTCCTCTTGGGAGAACCTTCTGTATCCGGCAAATGAGTAAAATTACCTACTAATCCCCAGGCTCTGCCTGCGTACCTGCTCGGCATCCAACCGTTTGGGCGACAAGGAAAATCGGCAGGAGAAAAACATCTTCCATATCTTTTCCATTCTATCATTATCGTGCGCTTTGCAATAGGGCTTCAACGCAAGCCGGCGTGGATTCCTGAGTTGGCTTTCCGAATGCGTACATCGTAGCGATTGAAATCAAAATCGGGATTGGCCCACCGTCGAATTCTCCGCAAAATGCTTGTCCCTGAAACGCGAACCCCACGCTTGCGCGTGGGGAAAAGTGCGCCATTTGCTTGTTGGCGCGAACCATTAACCGGGAAGCCGATCCGCGGATCTAGGACACTTCAATTTCGTTGGCGACGATGGGAAACTCGGCAACTTCCATCGCGACGTGCTGGGCCACCTGCTTGGCATGGTAGGTTGCGGTCTTCCCTTGCAGGATCACGCCAGCGGGCAGGTAAATCACTCGCAGATCGCGAATGCGATTACCCAGCCGGCGGAGCAGGATGCTCTCCAGCCTTTCTTCTTCCGTCAGGACCATGCTTGATGCGAGTGCCTTGGTGCTCATGAAACCACCTGCTCTTAGGAGAGAAAATACACCCACCCACCAACCGTGATGGGAGGTTGAAACTCAATTCCTGAAGAAAGCGCTGGTGTTGCGGACTGGCCAAGGATGCAGAGGACGCTCACCGCGTCCACGCCTCTTCCACGATTTCCGTCCAACGGAGTGGAAGGAGAAACCTTGCCGTCCGTGGTTTGGTCCCGTTCAGCTCAAAGGCTGAACCGGGCGCTTCCAGCGCCCTTCAACTTATTATCTTGGTTTAGGTTAACGGCCCACAAGGTCACTGTCAACGAATAACTTTACACAATCGGAAAATTTTTAATTGCGCCTGGGCAGCCTGGATGGACCTTGCCAATTGCAAGAGTTCGAGCGATAAAACGGGGCCCTTGACCCACGATCCAGCCAAATTACAACGGCCCACTTGTTTGGCCGGGATGGCCAATCGGAAGTCGTTCGCCAGCAACCAAAAAAGAAGGCGGCCTCGACTTTCATTGAGCCGGAATGGTGACGTGAGTTTCCAAGTAGCCAAAGCGCCCGGCCGAGTCATGGACCAGCAGTAGCACGCGGTAGTTCGTCGGGTTGGCAGGCACGTCAAAACGGACGGTCGCCTGGCCGTTGGTAACCCGGTGGTTCGGATGCCAAAGCAGCGTGTCGGCCGGGAGAAAGGGCGTGAATTGATAGGCGAACTCACGCATCGGCCCGGGCGGGGCCATGGCCGGCGCCACGGCAACAGCCTTTTTTGACTTGGCCTGGTCAACCGCCATGGGCTGCGCCACGCCACCCGCGTTCCCGGCCTTGCCGACATGCTGGCTTTTTACGAAACGCTTGCTCATCGCGCCGGGTCCCCCGCCACCGGCCTTGTCGTTTGATTTGCGGTCGGCCTTCGCCAGGTGCATGCCGTTACCGCGCCGGGAAAGCGTGTCGGCCAGACGTTGTTGGAGTCGTTGCACGGGGTCAGCCCGGCCGGCGTCAATCGGGTCGCTTTTCTGGGCACGCGCGGATTGCGCTGTCGTCGGCTTTGCGTCGAGGGACGGAATTCGCACGAAGAAATCGCCGGTGGGGGACCGCTCGCCCCCGTTGTCGTGCTTTGGCAGCTGCGCGAACTGCTCGCCCAGCTGGCGGCGAATCTCGAACGACGCCTGCTCGACGCGATCAGTCGTCGCAGGGAGAAAGACCTGGAGCCCACCCAAAAAACCGCTCGAGAAGTAGACGATCAGGCACAAGGTCAGGCAAGCAAACGCCGAGCCGAAACAGGGCGTCGCCACCCGATGCCCGCGCAGGATGCGGTACACGCCGACCGCCATCAGGACGAGAGTGATCAACAGCATGACCAGCACGAAAATCCCGAGGCTCAGGCGAATGCCAAGTTGTACGCGCTCCTCGAAGCGATGCAGGTTTTCAGCCGCCACGTTCACGGCCACCATCAAGCTGGCTACGCGGCTTTTCAGATGATCTTCGTCCCGGAAGCCGGCGACATGGATCGGCATCAACGCGTCCGCCAGCTGATTTTCGTGCCGCTGGCGTAAGCCCTCCAGCGGCTGGCTTTCCCGGCTAAAGATGAGCAGCTGAGCGGGTCGCCTCGCCGCGTTCGTCAGCACGCCCAGCGAAGGCTCCTGCGACCGGGCGAAGCGCCGCCAGCCGTGGGTGCCGAGAAATCGTTCGAGGATCGCCGTCGATTCCGGACCGTCGCGCAGGATCACCTGGGCATCGTCCAGGTCGGCGCCGGAGTGGATTTCGTTTGACAGCAGGAAATAAGCCGACAGACTTTGCGGCCTGGCTTGAAAACGTTCGTCGATGACGCTGGCAAGCAGCCAGGCAGACGCGGGGTCGCCCTTCTCATCGCGAGCGGAGATGGCGCCCGTCAACTTCCCACCGGGCGAGACGGGGCGAGGACTTAGCATGAGGCCGAGTTCTAGCTTCTGTGAGGGCTGACGAAAGACCAGACGTTCAGCGACCGGCGTCAGCGATTTGCCCGTCAGCGCCTCACCGGGGGTGGCAACGCCGACGATCGCTGCGGCCAGGTCGCCTGGCGCGACGTTGTCGAGCAATTCGTAGGCCGTGACGCGGATCATGCCCACCGTGTCCGCGGGCGGATGGAGCGTCACCTGGTTTCCTCCTGGGCGTGCTTCCACCCAGCTTTGATCGACAATCTGCCCCCGACACTTCGCCAGGATGAGCAATCGCGCTTTCGGGCCACGCTGGCGAAGGGTAACGGTAATCGGCTCACCCGGCTTGACGACGGCGTTGGGAACATGCAGGACAACGCCCGTGGCACGAATGCCAGGCTGGGCAAACGGATTGAGGACGGTTTGCGTCCTCCCCGCCGTGTTGATTCGGACGGAATAGCTTTCCTTGGCTGCGGGCACGAAATCGAAGTACCCCATGCCAAGGCGATGGCTGGAAATGATCGGCTCCGTCTTTCCCGCCAAAAGACTGACCGTGCCGTCGCCCTGGATTGGTTCCCCGTTTTGCGTTCGGACGCGATAGAAAACGCGATTGGGCACGCCGGCGACCAGATCGCCGCCTTCCGGGAACAGGTCGAGCGCGAAATCGGTCGCTGCAAGGTGGATATGGCGGCGGATTTCGCGCGCCTGTTTGCCCTCGCCGATCTTGAAGGTGATGGCCACGCGGTTGGCGCCGGCGGGAAGATTACGTGGAATCGCCGCCCAGAATCGCTGGGCCACGCCAGGCACGACGCGAACCATCGGCGCCGCGCCTTTCCCGCCAAACCCGGCGGGCGGCGCCGGAATGGCGCCCGGCTGAGGCTGCGTCATCAGCGGCACCGATTGCGCGCCGATCATCGCCTCCTTCGCCAGCATCCCATGACCAAGGTAGACGCCGCCCACTTTTTCGCCAGGCCGATAATGGAGGCGATCCAACACGAGATCGGGTAACGCCAGTTCGCGAACCAGATCGAGTCGTTGTGATACTGGCTGAATGTCCTTGCGAGCAGCATCGGCAGGTCGAACCATTAACGTGTAGGCGCCCGGCTCCATTTGGTCATCGATCGCGAACTCGTTCGCCAACACGCCGCCAGCGGCGGTCGACAGATTGAGCGACCGTACGGGCCGACCGGCCGTATTCACCAATTCGATTCGTAACGGAATCGGATCGACCGGCGGTTGCATCGAAAAGCGGTCCAGAATCAGAACGCGGAAAAACAGTACGTCGCGGTGTTGATAGACGATCTTGTTGGTATCGATCCGCGTCACGAACGTTCGCGATGTCGTGCGCAGCGGCTGTTCAATTTTCGTCTTGCCGCGAATCGAATCGGCCTCGACGACCAGGTTCAACCGGGTGTCCGGTTTGAGATTCCTGGCATCCAACTCCACCGTAGCGTGGCCCTGGTTATCGCAGGTTGCCTTCAGGGTTGGCATCACCTTTTGACCCGGTTCGTCGAAAAGATCGATGCGGAGCCCGATCCGAGTGTCGGGGCCTTTTGCATCGGTCTCAATGTGCCTGGCGGTGAGGTGCAACTTGGCTTTGGCCCCGAGTGTCAAGGTGGTGGGGCCCGTGACGTGAACGTAGGGCGGCTTTTGCTTCGAAAAATCGGCGATGGCGTGTTGATGGAGTTTGGCGTATTTGACCGGAAGGGCGGCGAATTGTGCTGCCGCCTGTTTGTATTCGTCGCGTCGCGCCGCCAATTCAGTCTGCAAGCCATGAACCGTGTGCCGGTAATACGAAAGCGACCCCATGACCAAAATCAAAACCGCCGCGGCGGCACTCCACGCCACCCAGGCACGCCGCCAAACCGCGCGTGCCGTCGGTGGCGGCGCGCTCATCGGCATCGTCGCCGGATTTGGCGTGGGCACGGGCGCCGGCTCCGAAGCGGGGAGCGTGAATTCCGGAACCTCCGCAATCGCGTGCGTGGCCTGCGCCAGCATCCGCTGTTCGGCGCGCACCCTTTCCAGGCCGGCCTGGCAGTCCGCGCAGAAGTTCAGGTGCTCGGTCAACTCCTGATGTTCGCCTTCCTCCAGGAGGCCATAGGCGAAATCCAAAAGTCGATCTCGACAAAAGTCGCAGGTGGTCATTTCAGATCACGGTTCCTTCAAAACGCGTCGCAGCTTTTGCAGGGCCGAACGCATCTGGGTCTTCACGGTTCCGATCGGCGTACGTCGCAGACTGGCGATCTCCTCGTAGGTCAAATCCCCGTTTTGGCGCAGTAGGAATACTTCCTTCTCCTCGGGCCTCAACTCCATGAGCGCCGTGCGGACGCGCTCCAGCGTTTCCTTGTTTTCCAGCGACTCCCCTGGCGTCAGGGCCTTGCCGGGGATTTCCGGTGGGCTCGCATCGCCCAACGGCCTGGCCTTGCGGCGCCAGGCGTTTCGCTGCAAGTCCTTGGCCGCGTTGATGCCGACGCGAAAAATCCAGGCCCGCAGATTCTTGACATCGGTCAGGCCGTCGCGAGTTCGCCAGCATTTGATGAATACTTCCTGGGCGACATCCTGGGCGTCGTCGTGGTTGCCCAGGACGAAAAACAGCGTGCTCATCAACTCGGTCCGCATGCTGTTGAAGGCGCAGACGAAGTCTTCCTCGGTGTCCATGTGGGCTCCGTCGGACTTCGGCGTTCGCTCTTCAAGCGTGCTGACCGCCAGCTTGCTCATGCCTTCACCAAACTAGACGAATGGAGATGCTTAACGGATTGCTCAAAAATCGACACGTCTCGCCACCCCCACAGAGGGCCAACCACGGGAACTGCCCGAGGAAAACGCGAGGTGTTTCAATCTCCGCGATTCGACCGGCGTTGCTATTGTGACATGGCGTGGGGGTAAATGTCCAGGTGCCAGGGCAAAAAATCCTCGCCGCGGGCTAGTTCATCTCGGCGCGGCGCTGCCGATGCTCGGCCAGATCCGCCTTGAGCATTTCCTGGTGTTCCTGAAAGAGTTTCTTCTGCATCTGGACGCCATGCCGGGCAGTGGCCCATAGGTCGATCACGGCGAGAGCCAACAATGCCATCAGGAGAAGCAGAAATGACATCCAATAGAAGCTGACAAGACGCACGATCTCCTTGGCGGCTTCTTGCTCGGCGAGCGGCACTTCGTTGATGGGTCGCCGGAGCACGTCGTAATCGAGAAAAAGCGAACCGATCAAAAGCCCGGCAAGAACCATCAGGAGAGCGGATCCGAAAAACCGGCGTTGGGTTTGGCGAAGGACATAGAGCCGCTGTTCGCGGGAGACATTGGTATTGAAGGCCATCGCTTGCTGGGCGGCGCGTTGCCGCCAGCCGAAGTAAAGGGCCATGCCGACGAGGACGATTGCCATGATGATACAGACGATCGTCTCAATCGTGGTCACGGGAAACCTCCAAACTATTTCGTGCGTTGCAGCCAGACGCTGAGCACGTTGGCGACCTGAATGAAGCTGGCTGCCGAGCAGTTGGCAGGCGTATCGGTCAGGCGGTGCCAGTGAGGATAATCGAAATCGATGATGTCGATGGCATCGATGCCGACGCGCTGCAGGGCGAGGTGATCGTCTTGCACCTCATGCCCGCGCCGCCATTGAAAAGACTTGATCTTCAGATCACGCGCGATCCCATAAATTTCCTCGCACAGTTTTTGGCCAAAGCGATAAGAATTGACCTCGACGGGGAACTTCGGGTCATGCCCGGCAATCATGTCGAGGAGGATGGCCGCGGAGTAATCGCAGCGGTTTTTCGTCTGCCGCCAGGTGCGGGCGAAATGCTCGGAGCCGATGAAGTAGCGATCGCGGCGGCCTCCTTCGGTGACGAAGACATATTCCTCACCGTCGAAGATGACGAAATCGACGCCGACGTTGGTCTTGAGATTCTTCATGTGGTTGCCCATTTCCATGAGCAGCGCGACGCCAGAGCCGCCGTCGTTGGCGCTGACGAATGGCTTGCGCCAGTTGCGTGGGTCCGGCTCCTGATCGGCGATGGGGCGGGTATCGTAATGCGAGCAGAGGATTACCCGGCGTTTCTTTTCCGGTTGAAACGAGACGATGATGTTGGTCATCTCGACTTCCCCGCGGACGCTGTTTTGCTTGGCCTTGAAGGTCTGGTACGTCACCGTGGCGCCGAGGTCTTCGAAGTGCTTCTTGATGATTTCTTGCTGCTGCCTCATGCCTTTGGAACCGCTGATGCGTGGGCCGAGGGCGCAGATTTTTTCGAGATAACCCACCGCGCGTTTGCCGTCGAAGGGGACTGGCTTAAAGTCGGCGCCCTTGCCGACGCGATCGATGCCGAACTGCCCGTCCTGGATTTCGTTGGCGTTGATGTCGGGCTCGTTGTCGCTGGAAGGGAGAGTCGGAAGCTCCTCACGGCTGATCCAAAACATGATGCCCAATCCCAGCGCGATGATGGCGACAGCGCTGACGAGAAATTTCATGGGGTTCCACTCCATCGGGACGAAAAGGGTGCAATTCCCTTATACGCTAGATTGCCGATGGTGTCCATATTACTCCCCTCACTCGAAGGTCAGGCTTTCCAGCCTGACACTGAGAACCAACCATGTCAGGCTGGAAAGCCTGACCTACGAGTGAGGGGGGAACGGCTCACGCCCGTCCGATGATGTAGCGAAACGGATCGACCTCGTCGCGCAGGATGTGCAGCTCTTTCTCACTTGGAGGCGCGGTCGTCAGCAGAGGCTCCTTGGGGCTGATCGCAAAGCCGGTATGCGCTTGTACCTGTTCCATCGTGATTCCGGGGTGCAGGCTCAGCACCTCCATGCGTTTCGTCTCCTCGTGATAGCCCATGATGGCCAGGTCGGTGATGACGCGATAGGGGCCCGTCCCCGGCGGCAGTCCCGCGCCCTCGCGGGCGCCTGGCCCAGTGAGGTAGCCAGGCGTTGTTAAAAAATCGAGCTTCTCGACAAAACGGCGTTGGTCGTGATTGGTCACCACGAGGATGCGCCAGCAAAACGACGCGAGGTCATTCGCTCCACCGCTTCCGGGCAGGCGAACCTTGGGCCTGGCGTAATCCTTGCCGATCATGGTGGAGTTGAGATTGCCGAAGGCGTCGATTTGCGCGCCGCCGAGGAAAGTGTAATCCATCATGCCGCGCTGGCAGGTTTCCATGACGTCGGCCATGCTGGTGGCCATGATGCCGCGGTAGAAGGTACGTGAATCGCCAACGGAGATGGGCATGGTGGGCAGGAGCGGCCCGACGCCGCCGGATTCGAAGAAGACGACGAGGTCCGGCGCGGTCGTGCGCTGCGCCAGCATCGCCGCCGCGCAGGGGGCGCCGGTACCGACGGCGACGGTGCGCCCGTTCTCCAGAAGGCGGGCGGCGCAGCAGATCATGAGTTCCATGGGGTTGTAAGGGTCGGGCATGGCACTACTCTTCTTCCCGGGATCGTTGGCGGCGGCGACGCTTGCCTTGCCGTGCCCGGCCCCATTTGTCGTTCTTGCAACCGCACTCCTGGCAGGTCCAGCCGCCCCACATCATTTCGTACCTATCTTTCGGGGCGCGCACCGTGGGCGCCGGTTCTTCGCACTCGGCACAGTGGGCGGCGCTGAGGTTGACGCCGAAGGGCATTTTGAAAATCGTGCCGACCACCAGCGCGGAAATCGCAAACAGGATTGCGATGCCGCACACGAATCCGAAGGCAAGGCCGATCAGGCTGTCATTGTCCATGGCAACCCCCGGTCATTTCAAAGGGATCGCCGGCAACCGCTTCAACTTCTGATTCGCAGGATCGACGACGATGCCGACCGACTCCAATGCGGTCACACCGAGCAAAGGTTCCACGTCATCGGGGCCAAAAATCACGCGGCCCGCGGTGATTTCGCCCATGAATTCGATAACCGCCAGGCCAAAAGGGTATTCGACTGGCGACCCGTCGGCTAATTCATAGGTCATCTTGCCGACCGGATCAATGCCGGCTTTCCTCAACTGACCCGCGGGTGCGAAGCTATCGGTCGCGCCGGTGTCCACCAAGAACAACGCCTCGTATTTTTTCCGGCTTTTCTTGGAATCCCGCAAGGTAACGGTGACATGAGTAGCGCCCATTATGGACCTCGTTTGGGTTCGTGCGAAAGGGTTCTGTTGGTGTCATTATGCGGGTTTCTGACAGGATTGGAATCCTAACTCACTTTCCCCGATTCAGCAAAAACTCCTCCTGCCGCAACTCCTGCAAACGCGGCAGCCCGCCGCATAGCTGCAAATACTCCGCAAAATCGCGAACACCATGAATGTACGTATCAATAAATTTCTTATACTTCGCCTCATCGGCCTCGATTTCCAGCCAGTGCCGGATGTGAACTTCGTCGGAAAAATATTCGTACGGCATGTTGCCCGGGTAGCTGCCGAACGGAACCTCGCACACGGCATCGACGCAGTAGAAGGGCACGACCGTGCGCGTGGGGTCGCTGCGAATCTCGTCGCTGGGAATCAACCGCTCGCACGTGACGATCAGTTTCTTCGACGCCCGGGCCAGATCGATGTCGGCGACGCTGGTGCCACGAATACGGCAATTCCCGTAGCGGTCGGATTCATGAACGTGAATGACACCGACGTCGGGATAGCAGGCAGGGACCGCGAGCAACTTCTCGCCGGTGAACGGGCAGACGATCTCCTTGGCGGGGCTTCTCTTGAGCGTGTCGGTGCCGAGCATCGAACGCATCGGGAGAAACGGCAGGCCCATCGCTGCCGCCTTGAAACGGACGGCCAGGGAGTAGTTGCTCCATTCGGTACTTTCCACCTCGCCGGATTCCATGACTCGGCGCGCATGGGGCGACAGGCCGCGCGCCTCCAGGCCGACGATGTAGGCGCTATCGACGCGCGCGATCAATTTGCCCCGGCCCGTCAGGTTGCCCGCGGCAAGAATCTGAAAGTCGTGCGTGGCGGTGTGGCCGGCGAGCGTGAGATTCTGCTTGTTCTGCCGGACGATCTCGTGACAGATTGCGCTTGGCAGACGATCGGCGCCGAACCCGCCGACGGCCAGGTAATCGCCGTCACTCACGAGGTTCGTGACGGCATCCTTGACCGAGGCGACCTTGTCAACGAGGGCGCGCGGCTTGGTGCGAAAGAATTCGCGAGCGCGATTGGCCGACGGATCGGCGTAGAGGGGTACGGTCATGGTGCTAGCGGTTTTCAAACTCGCGCAACAGCTTGCGAAAGCGGGAATCGCGGCGCACGGCGGCGAGGTCGCGATCCTGGCGCAGATAGCGAAAATCGCGGTAGCCCAGTTCGAGGGCTTTTCGCAACGCCCGGAGCGCGTACCCGGTTTTGTTCAGAAGTGAATAGCTGCATGCCAGATTATAATGCGCCAGCGCGTCGGTTGGGCGTAGCTGGACCAGACGACGATCGATGGTCAGGCCTTCCTCATAGCGGCACTTGAGTGTCAGGTTGCTGCCATGCACCCGCAGCACATCCAGATATTCGGGGTTGCGGTCGAGGACGCCTTCAAAGAATTCGAGTTCAAAGTCAAGCTGGCTTTGGTTCCGAGTCGACTGGGCGGTGGATGTCTTCGTGGTTGTTTCCTTGCCGAACGGCTTCCCCTGGCTGGACATGGCACGCTCCCTTGCGGAATGAAAATTGGATGAAATCCGGATGATCTATCGGCAGTATAACGGAGGGGCGCGGCGCACGCAACCGTCAGTTTGTAGATTTGGCACGCATATTTTTTCAAAAGCGCGAGGCCGATTTTCCTCGGCGCGGAAAGACGCCTGACCCATCCCCACGGCAGGACGTGTCGTGCCGCCGATTATTCCGCGTCTTCCTCATCGTCATCGTCTTCGTCGTCGTCGTCGTCATCATCCTCGTCGTCGTCGTCGAATTCGTCGTCATCGAGATCGTCGTCGTCGAGGTCGTCATCGAGATCCTCGTCGTCGAAGTCCTCGTCATCGAAGTCCTCGTCGTCGAGGTCATCGTCATCGAGATCGTCGTCGTCGAGGTCATCGTCATCGAGATCGTCGTCGTCGAGGTCATCGTCGTCCAATTCGTCATCGCCCTCGTCGTCCGCCTCTTCCTTGTCGTCGTCGTCGTCCTCCTCCTCTTCCCCGGCATCTTCCTCGGCCTTCTTGCGGCGACCGGCATACGTGGCGAGTTCGTCCTGAGCGGCCAACCACCAGAGGGCGTCGTTTTCCGCGTCGGCGTGCAGCGGCATCTGGATGTTCCCAACGTACATTCCAATTCCTCACTTCTGGAAAAAAGCTCCACCGGCGCGGCTTGCCGCCGACGATTCGTAAATGACCCTATCCTGGCTAAATCGTAGTCATTAGGTAGTAAAGTTCTTTTCGGTTGTCAAGCATTTCACGGGGCTTTTCCGGGTGATTTTTCCGGCCGCTAATGTTTTCGTAACCCCTGGGAAAATCTAACGATTACGCGCGGTAAAAGTCCAGCCCAAAATCTTGCCGAACGAGACAGTTTACCCGTTCAGTTCCACGGCTTCCTCCCAGTGGTCGTACAACTTTTTCAGGCGAATCTTGACCGCCTCGAAGGCTTGCGTCGTATCCAGAACTTTGCCGCCTTCGCGATAGAGGTCCGGGGACGCAAGCGCCTCTTCCAGTTGCCGCAGGCGGGCTTCCTCAGCGGCAATCTCGGCCTCCAGGTCCTCGACTTTTCGATAGGGATATTGTCTTTTTCGTTTCGCTGGCTTATTGGGACGTGCATCCTCTTTCGTCTCGACGTTCGTCGGGCGAGGCGATTCTTTGGGTTCTTGGAGGAGGCGCATGCGTTCGTACATGTCGTAATTGCCATAAATGATTTGAACCTTGCCTTCCCCTTCAAACACCAGCAGGACATCGACGACGCGATTGAGGAAGTAGCGATCATGGCTCACAACCATGGCGGTGCCGTCGAAATCGAGCAGAGCCTGTTCGAGAGCGTCGCAAGCCCACAGGTCCAGATGGTTGGTCGGTTCGTCCAGAATCAGGACGTTGACGCCGTCAGCGACAAGTTTTGCCAGCGCCGCCCGACTGCGCTCGCCGCCGGAGAGTTTGTCCACCGTTTGATAGACTTGATCGCCGGTCAGCCCGAAGCGGCCCAGGAGATTGCGCATCGCCTGTTCGCTGGCGTCAGCGTCGTCGTGGGGCCAGACCGCGCGGATGACCGTCTTCGTGCCGTCGAGCGCTTTCAAATGCTGATCGTAATAGCCAAATTCGACGAGGTGGCCATGCTGTACCGAACCCCGGTCGGCGGTTTCCTGGCCAAGGAGAATCTTCAACAACGTGGTCTTGCCACAGCCGTTGGGGCCCATGATGCCGAGGCGCTGGCCGCGTTTGAGGGTGAAAGTCAGGTCCGCGAACAGGGGTCGATCGTACGCCTTGCTCAAACCATCGACCTGAAGGACGATATCGCCGGTGCGGCGGACCTCGCCGAAGTGCATGCGCGGCGTGTCGATCCAGACGGGGCGTTCGAGCCTTTCGATGCGGTCGATCTGCTTTTGTCGTGACGCCGCCTGCTTGTGCAGCTGCCCGTAGTGGACGCGGCGAATGTACTCTTCCTGTTTCTCGAGGTAATCCTGCTGGGCCTCCCAGGCCTTTACAAGTTGTTCGTGGCGTTCGCGGCGCAGGCGCCAGTAGGCCTCGAAGTTGCCCGGATAACCCTGAATGCGCCTGGAGTGCATCTCGAAAACCTTGGTCACGACGCGGTTGAGGAAATAGCGATCGTGGCTCACAATCAGCATCGCCTCGGGTTGCCTGACCAGGTAGTCTTCAAGCCAGCGCGTCGCGCCGATGTCGAGGTGATTGCTCGGCTCATCGAGAAGCATCACGTCGGGCGCCGACAGCAGGAGTTTCGCGAGCATCAAGCGGCTCTGCTGGCCGCCGGAGAAGGTATCGACCGCGCGATCGTAGTCTTCCTCGCGAAAGCCCAGGCCATCGAGGACCGATTCGACTTGATGATCGACGTTGTAGGCGTCGTGAAAGCGCAGCATTTCGTTGAGGCGGTCATAGCGCTCGGCCAGCACCTTTACCTCGTTCCCAGGCTCCGCCTGGGAACGGGCGGTCGCACTCGCCAGCGCCTCGGCTGTCGTGACGAGTTCGTCGTGGGCCGCGACGAGTTCCTGTAGGGCGGTACGTGCTTCTTGAAAAAGCGTTCGCCCCGGCGCGAAATCCGGCTGCTGGCGCAGGAGCGCCACGCGCGCGCCGGCGTGGAGTCGCACCTCACCGGTGTCGGCCCGGTCCAGTCCCGCGAGAATGCGCAGGAGCGTCGTCTTGCCGACGCCATTGGGCCCGACGAGGCCGACACGCTGGCCGGAGAAAAGCTCGAAAGCCAAATCGTCAAAGAGCGGCTCCGCATCGAAGCCACGCGATAGTTGGCTGCAACTCAAAAGCAACATGAGGAGTATTGTAAAAGGAGCGGCGAGGAACGGACAAGCGGAGTTGAGCGGGGACTTTTCTACCGATCGATATAGTCGGCCATTAGAGGCGTGGCCCCACAGAACTGGGGCGCGATTTCCTTGTAATAACAGAAACCATTTGGGTCAAAAACACCGGTAATGCATGCGCCATCGAGGAACGACCACGCCCGTTCGAATGCGCCCGAATCCGTTTTTCGTCCGTCGGGATGGTCTTCATCAAATCCGATGAGGTGGCGCACGTGATCGAGCGTCATTTTTCCATTGATTCGGGCATAGTAATGCGTCAAATCCGGTTCGCGGGGCCACCACCAACATAATGCGGCAGCCATCGCAACGACTAAAAACCTGTCCAGGTTCCCGCCTTGCTTGATCATGCCCGCGGTGAAGCCCTTGCTCTGGTGCGCAACTGCTAACCATTGGGATTATCTAACAGTTCCTGTAACCGTTTGCCCAACTCCGGCGGTAGGTTCGCCGGCCAGGTCTGGTCCACGAGACCGACGTCGATCATGTCCACGAGGTGAACGCGGTCCTTCAGCCGAAATGCGTTGAGCTTCATCCGCACCAACGCGGGCAATGCGATGACCTGAAACTCAACGGCCGGTTCAGACTCGGCCACGTCGGGAGCAGGTGTAATATTGTTGGGATCGAGCCGTTCGCCGGCGAAGACCACGTGAACTCCGTCTTTGGCCCGCCCGGCCTCGCCGTCGAGGAACATGTCCACTTCCATGATCTTGCAATGGATGAATCCAGCCGCCACAAGCGCCGCTTTCGCCGGCTCGAAATCGGCACGACGAAGGAGAATATCGACATCGCGTGTGTTGCGGACAGCGGCCTCATCGGCGCGGCCGACCCATTCGGCGACCGCGTTGCCGCCAACCACGGCGTAGGGCACGTTGGCGTCCCGCAAGGCGGACACGGCTCGCTTCAGGCGATCCTTGACCTTTTCCACCGCGCGAGCCGTCCTTTCCCAGCCGTATGGCGCTACGGTCAGATTTGCCATCAATGTGTCTCCGCGACCTACTTCTTCGCTACCTTCAAGAACAGATCGCACCATTGTGTGTCGCCGGCCCGGACGCGCGAGCGATTGAATAAGGCGACGGCTTCATCGCGCTGCCCGTCGAACCACGACAAATAGCCCAGCAAAAACAGCAGGTCCGCGTCATTGGGGTCAGCGGCCTGGGCTTGTTCAAGGCGTTTGCGCAGATTCATCAGGTCCGCGGGGTCGCCGTACAAATCCTTCTTCGGACGGAAATTGCTGGCAGGCCAGTCGGGGTTTTTTCGCAACGCATCCTTGAGAAGGTCAGCGGCCTGGGCGTATTTGCCGATGGCGAGGTTCGCCTGCGCCTGATAAAACCCCGCCCGTGGACCGGGAGGATCGGCCTCGCCCGCTTGCCGAAAACGCAACAGCGCGAGGCCGAACTCGCGTTTGCGGAAAGAAGCGATGCCTTCGTCGATGAGCTGTTCGCCTTCCGAGCGCCTGTCAACCTTTGGCGGCAGTGCGGCGGGAGGCTTGACTTGATTGGCGGCCAGTTCGTTCTTTTTCTCGTCCTCACCCTTCGGCGCCTTGACCAGTTCGTCCTTGTTGGCGCCCGGGCGGCCCTTAGCCAGTCCGCGCTTGTTGCCCCAGATTTTCGTGGGCGATTCGACATCCAGATCGATGCCGGAGAGGTCTTCAACCTCCCGATCCTGCACGAGCGAAAGGCGCGGCCGAACCAGCGCGGGAGGCGTGATGATCGTCAGCGAGTAATTTTGATTGATCGAACCGTAGCCCGGAAACGGGAATCCATAGCTGTACCCGTAGCCATATCCGTAATAGGAGTAGGGGAGATACGCGGGAGCAACCTGGCGAAACCCGAATGGCGTTGGCGTGACCGGCACGACGGCGGGATAAGGCGGACCGAAGCCGAGGAAGCCGTCGATGCGCAAACGCCGGCCGCCGATATGAAAGGCAATGCCGTCGCGGGCGATCACCGGCAGGCCGATGATCGGCGCGAAGAACTGGGCCGACGCATCGCTCGCAAGCGTCAGACCGAGCAGCGTTGCGAAAAGGAAACGTGTCCGTGTCATGGTGGTTGCCCTCGCGGCGCCTGGCATTCCGCCCGGCGCGGTTTGTCCTTATCTTCCCGTGACGTGCCGGAAGGTTCCGCCGGATTGCATCGCGATCGCGCGGAGAGGCGGCTCGCCCCGAGTCCGGAACATTTGCAACATCTGCTGGGCGCGCTGGGGATTGATACTTTTGTTGCCCTTGAACTTGGGTCCGAAACCGCCGGTGGTCCAATCGCGCGTGAACATGATGGTATGAATCGGAACCCTGGTCCCGCGCGAATTGAGTTGGGCCACCTGGGCCGGGACATTGGCGGGAATCAGACCGTCGGTCATGAAAAAGATCGCATCCGGCCGCGGAAATAGATTGAATGCGTGTACAAACGCCGGGCCCGGTTGCGTACCTCCCTGCGGGCGAATATTTTGCACGAACGGCAGGATTTGGTTCAGGTTCGCCTTGGTGGCCGGCAGCCAGGTCGGATAGGGCATGGGAATCTTGACGGTGTGATAGAAGATGACGTAGAACTCGCGGCTCGGATCGAGCCCAAGCAACGTCTTGCACGTCTCCGCGCGAAGCTCAACGATCGCGTTGCCTGACATGCTGCCTGAGCAGTCCGCGATTATGCAAAATCGTTTTCCCTTGGCACGCGCGCCCAGAAATTGAGCCTGATCGACACGCGGCGGTTCGACCTTCGGTTTCGGATCGGGAACCTTGCTCACCTCGGGCGTCTGGGTCGGCTCAGGTTCTTTCTTGGGCTCCGGGCTGGGGGTTCCCTTGCCGGGATCAATCGGCTGAATCAAGTCGATCCGCGGCGCCGGTTCGGAGTCCATCGGACCCATCGGTCGCCGCTTCAACAGGCTGTCCAGCGGCACGCGCGGATCGGTCTCGTCTTCATCGTCATCCCGGACGGCAACGCGGCGTCCTGATTCATCGTCTGGTTTTTTCGTTTGGCCTCGCGCGCTTTCGCGTTTGCTGTTTTCGTCGGGCTTGGCCTTGGGCTCATTCGCTGCCAGTACCGCATCCGGAGCCGATTTCCTGGCGCCGGTGACACCGAACCAGACGACCAGGCCGGCGAGCAACAACAAGAAGCACCCAGCCGTGCCGCCGCCCAGGGCCCAAAGGTAGGTGGAATTCCCATGCTCCGGTCTTCGGTCGGCGGAGGAGATGTCCCCCTTGCACTTGGGGCATTTCCCGCGCTGAAAGGTATCGGAAACTTTCAAGCCAACGTTGCAAGCTGGGCAAACAAGGCGCATGGGCTACCTCCGATTTGGGTTGGCAGGATCGTGCCGGTTATTCTACTTCACCTGGCTTGTGAAACGCCAGCTAATTCTTCGGCTCCACTTGCAGTTTAGCGCCCGCCGGGCGCCGCGCGAGCGCCGGACGAGAAATCGCTACGACAACGTGAACGCCGGTAGTTTGATGATCTCGCCGCCCCTCATCGCTGACTCGTGCGCCAAAATGCCGACGCACGTCCAGTTGGCGGATTGCACCGCATTGGGGAATGGATCACGCTCCTTCACCAGGGCGTCCACGAACTCGTGGACGAGGTGCGGATGCGACCCGCCATGCCCGCCGCCTTGTACGAACGACAGGTGCGCGTGGTCACCTGCGTCGTAGACGCCCTTGGTGGTGAAGCGGCGAATCGGCTCCGGTAATAAATGTGCGTAATCCGGCGTCTTCACGCGCTCAGGAATCTCAGGCTCCGGCTTCTTGGCCGTGTGGATCACCGGTTCCTCGCCTTCGATCAGCGGCCACTCGAACGACTTCTTCGATCCATATACGTCGATGCTTTCGCGATATTGCCGGGCGACATCGAATAGCGAACGGATAATCCGGGCGCTGACGTCGCTGTTGCGAAACTTGACATGGCACGTCTCCACCGCGAACGGCGAGTTGTATTTGGGTATCAACTCCTCACGGATCGTGCCGGAGCCGAAACAAGAGACGTATTCCGCCTCCGCCTTCGTCAAACCCAGGCACGGGCCAACGCAATGCGTCGCATAGTGCATCGGCGGTAGCCCAGGCCAGTAGTTCGGCCAACCGTCCATATCCTGCTGATGGCTGGCCTGGATGTACTGTAGCTTTCCGAGTTCGCCTTTCTGGTAAAGCTCTCGAACGAACAGGAACTCGCGCGCGTAAACGACGGTCTCGGCCATCATGTACTTCAGGCCCGTCTTCTTGACAAGTTCCACGATCTGCTGACAATCCGCAACGCTCGTAGCCATCGGGACCGTGCACATGACATGCTTGCCCGCCTTGAGCGCGGCGATCGATTGCGGCGCATGATCGGGAATCGGCGAATTGATGTGGACGAAATCGACGTCCTTGTCCGCGAGCACCTCCTCGTACTTCGTATACCGCTTGGCCACCTTGAACGCATCGCCGACCTCGTGCAGTTTCTTCTCGGTCCGCTGGCAGATGGCGTACATGTTGGCATTGGGGTGGTGCTGATAAATCGGAATAAACTCGGCCCCGAAACCCAGGCCGATGATGGCGACGTTGACTTTCTGTTTGGCCACGGTGAATGCTCCTTCCGGTGAATGGACGTGTAATTGAAGAACCCGAATGGCACTGTCCTTTGCCTGGTTTGGGGTTAGGGCGATTCATCCCGAATGAACGATTGTCGGGCAACGGGCGGCGTTTGGTTTTGGGGCTGAGCGCTTGGCTGCCGCGGCGCGGCGCGCACCGGTCCGGGACTCCTAGCCCTGGGGTTGAGGTAGGGATGGAGTGGCACATTGGAAAGTGATTGACCCGGCTCGCCTCCTTTCGGCGTGGGCGCTGTGCTCCTTTTATGCCACCGGCGTTCCGTTCTTCAGGTCCGCCTGGGCTTGAGCGCGCGGCTTGGTCAACAAGCGGTGCGGCTTGGGGCGGCGTTTGATGGCGCGTGGCTCGACCCGATTCGGGCGATCGCCGATGAGGTGTTTCGCCAGGTCGCGCAAGTGGACTTCGATCAGCAGGGGTGCCATTTCGTCGTCGCACTTCAGGATCACTTGCCACGATGCGGCCACCTTCCGCATGGTTGCGGTGAAACTGATTTGCCGCGGCGAACGCTTGGCTGACAACGCCGCTTGCAGGATGCGTTGCCGAATCAGGTTGTAGGCAAGCAAGCAGGTCCAGATTTCTTTAACCACCATGTCGGGCGTTTTGCAGCGGAGCACATCCATGCCCAGAGTGATTTTGATGGCGCGGATGTCGAGTTCCACCAACCAACGCTGGTGATACAGTTCGGCGATGTCGTCGCTCGTAAAGGCGTCGGCATCGGTCAACGTGGTGGCGACGATGAACGACTGGACGCGGAAGCCGGGTTGATTGACTTGCACGTGAACTTCACGCACTTGGAGGGATGTAGGTATACTATCGTATGTGTCTTGATCCATCCAGTCCGGGCGTTTGGGCCGCGTCGGCGACATGAAGCGTCGCCCGCTGGATCAGCGCGAGCGGCAGCCGCGCACGCGCGCGGCAGTAGGCGCCGGTGTCGTCGGAGCAGGGTTCGCGTCCCAGAGCGACGCACAGCACCACGACGCGCGCCACCGCCGCCGCGCAGGAGCGATGCTCTGCCTTATGCAACACCTGCGACAGAAACGCCCACAGGGTTACCGGCGTCGTGTAGATCGTCCCCCGCTCCGCCTGCTCAACGGGCGTGGGCATGTGGGCGTCTCGATGGATTTGTGCGATCGTTTCTTCGGACAAGCATTCGGCAAAGGGCAAGCCGCTGTGCTGCAAAAAGGATCGCCTGATAAAAGCAAAGTTGGTAAAAAGCATGAGACCTTCCTTGGTCAAAAGTGCATGCACGCACCCAAGGAAGGTCTCCACGGTCGGGCGATCTTACGCCAAGGAAGGTCTCCACGGCAAGAGCAAAATCGCCGCGGCCGCGTGGCCAGCGCATTTTTTCAAGCACGCAACCGTGCCGGCGCAAAAGGACCGTGCCGGCAGTACAAACCCCACGGCGAAACGGTGGACAGTGCCATTCGGTCCTGACGCCTTTTCCCGGTCGCGGTAATCTGGTGCGGCAGCTCATTTCTGGTTTGGCGTACTACCCCCCATCACCCGCCGCAGGAACGCCACGCCGGCGGCGAGGTTGGCGCCATCGTCGGCCTTGATCGTGGAGAAGCCGCGGTAGGCGATCTCGTCGAGGTCGGCGAGCAACGTCAGCCAGTCGAGGTCGCCGTGGCCCAGCGGGACCGTGGCCATGCGGTTCGGGCTGATGCGCCGCGCATCCTCGGCATGAACATGCACGATCCGGTGCCGCAACGTTCTGACGGCATCGTGCGGGTTGTGACCGCTGATGACCAGGTTGGCGGGGTTGTAGCTGACGGCCAGGCTGCCGGTGTCGAAGCGGTCGAGATAGGCGGCAACGGTTTCCGGCGCGTCCACGCCCGTGTCCAGCGCGACGATGACGCCGATGCGGTCGCCGTGTTTGCCGAGGGCGTCGAGGCTTTCCTTCATCAGGGCGGCGCGCACATCCTCCGGGGCGAGCTTAATACCGGTGATGATTTCCGGCATCGCACCCTCACCCCCGGCCCCTCTCTCAGAGGGAGAGGGGAGAAAATCAGGGATTTGCCCTGCCTGGATTATCACCAGGCGCGGGCCGAGGTCGTGGGCCAGGGCCATCGTCAGGCGGATTTGTTCGAGCCGGGGTTCCAGGTCCTGGGGTTGATCGAGGCCGCGGCGGATTGGACAGGTGAGCGCCGTTACGGCGAGGTCATGGGAGCGCAACAGGTGCGTGATTTCACGGCGGCCCGTCGCTGTCAGGTTCTGGGGCAGCAGTTCCCCCGCCGCCTCCAGTTCGAGACCGTCCACGCCAAGCTGGCGCGCCGGGGGCAACGAACGCCTGAAGGGCAGCCCGAGTGACTTCTGACAAATGCCGAGCTTGATCCGGCCCATCGTTTTCCTCGGTTGATGCAATCACGGGGCACTCATGACTATAGTAGCGAAACGGCCGGGCGATCTCCTCGAACTTTCCCTTGGGCAGTCCCACCGTGCCCCACTTCGGGCTGCGCACTCGCATATGTTTGCGATATTCATCGAGCCTGACGCCGCGGAAAAGGTAGGTTTCACCTTGATGACGCCAGATGTCGGGTGAATCGTCAAGGGACACAATCGGCAACACGCGATACATGAAGACGAAGAGCGGCAGGTAGTCGTTGCCGAAGAGCCCCTGCCAGTGAGTCAGGCCGTTGACGTCTTCTTGCGTCGCCCAACTCTCCCAGACGTAGCGAGGTCTGCTGGCCGGGCCGCCGGGAAACTGCCGGCCCTTGACATCGACAAGCAGCTTGGCGCCGGTCGGACCCAGGATGATGAAGTCGAGATTCTTGACCGGAACATCGCCGAGGACCGCCCGGCGTGCCTCATCGACGGCGACATAGCACAGCCCCTGCTCGCGCAGGAAGGTCTCGAAAGCGGCTTCGTAGGGGTTGCTGCGGTCCATTGGAATTCGGGTGTTGTCTTTACGTTTAGCGCTCGCGTGGCGCCATGCGGGCGCTAAACGGGGCCGACGAGCATTTCGCGCACCAGCGCCGCCACGTCCCCTTCCGGTACGCCCTTGCGTTCCGCGCGTTTTGCCAGATCCTTGACGTTCCATGTCCCCGCGGTGAAATCGTCCGGGCCGGCGATGAGGGCGATCTTGTGCCCGCGTTTCTCCGCATATTGAAACTGCTGGCCTAGTTTCTTGGCGTCCGGGAAAACCTCCGCTCCGATGCCGACGGCTCGAAGTGCGCGTGCCATACGCTGATAGTCGCCGATGCGTTCGGCCGTGAATTGCACGATGAACACCGGGGCCGGCGTCGCACTGCTGTTGAGCAGTTTCAACTCCTCCAGGGCGGCGAGCAATCGGTCGAGACCCAGCGAGGCGCCGACGCCGGGCAGCGCTTGCTTCGTGTAAAGCCCCGCGAGGTTGTCGTAGCGCCCGCCGGAGCAGACGCTGCCGATTTTGGGCAGGTCAGTAAGAAAAGTTTCGTATACGGTGCCGGTGTAGTAATCCAGCCCGCGCGCGATGGAGAGATCGAGCACGATCATGCCGTCGGGGATGCCGGCGGTCGTTGCCGCGGTCAGCAACTCTTCGAGGCGCTGGATGCCGTCGGCCGCCTTCGCGTTGGTGCCGAACTCCGCCTTCAAGCGACCGAGGACGTCCGCTTTCGATCCGGTCGTTTGCACGAAATCGAGCAGCCGGTCCGTTTGCGCCATCGTCGCGCCCGCGCGCTCGGCCATCTCCCTTTGCACATTCTCCCGGGGCACTTTGCCGAGCTTGTCGAGACAGCGTAGCACCAGCGCGGTTTGTCCCGCCAGGCCGAGTTCTTCGAGCAAGCCGTTGAGGACGAGCCGATTGTTGACGTGGATGACAAAGCGATCGAGGTTCAACCCGCGCATGAGGTCGTGAATGACGAGCGCCGCCTCGATGTCGGCCGCGTTGGAGGTGGTGCCGATGGTGTCGAAATCGCACTGCCAGAACTCGCGGTAGCGGCCCTTCTGGGTATTCTCGCCGCGCCAGACCGGGCCCATGTGATAGCGTTTGAAGGGAGTTCCGAGGAGGTTGATGTGCTGGGCCGCAAACCGCGCGAACGGCACGGTGAGATCGAAACGCAGGGCGACGTCATGGCGATCGTGCAGGAATCGGTAAAGCTGTTTGTCCGATTCCTCGCCGCCTTTGCCCAGGAGGATTTCTGCGTACTCCAGGGCCGGCGTATCGATCGGCGCGAATCCGTAGCCGCGATAGACGCGCCGTGCCTGTTCGAGCATCCATTCGCGCGGGATCATCAATTCCGGCAAGTAGTCGCGGAAGCCCTTCAACGTTCGTGGCTCGATCAGGTTGCTCATAATGGGGCTCGTCGGGTTTTTTCACAAAAGCGAAACTCGCGTGTTCAAAACGTCCGCGACCGGCTCGCCCAGGATCAGGTCGCCTTCAACGCGCGTTGCGCGGACCGTGACGAGCGTTCGCATCAATGCGGGAGCGTGCCCCCGAAAGGACACCGGCACGTAACGGCACGACGTACCCTGCGCATGGTCGGCCCGACGCGGGTCGGCGCCCTCGACGAGCACGTCCAAATTCCGGCCAAGCATGCTTTCACGGTATGCCGTTGCAGTCGCCCTTTCAACGGCGCGCAAACGTTCGCAGCGCTCCTTCATGATTGCAGGCGGGACCGCACCAGGCAATCGGGCGGCCGGCGTGCCAGCGCGCGGGCTATAAGAAAAAATATGGATCTTGGCGAAACCTACCTCGCGGGAAATGTTCAACGTGGCCTCGAAGTCGGCATCGGTCTCCCCCGGGAAGCCGACGATCACGTCGGTGGTGAACGCTGGCGCGTCGAGCGCTTGCTTCAAACGCTCCACGCGTCGCAAGAAACTGCCGGAGGTGTACCGCCGTTTCATGGCAAGCAGGATACGGTCCGAGCCGCTTTGCAGGCACAGGTGAAGGTGCGGCACGACTCGATGCGACCTGCTCATGGCACGCACGAGATCGTCGCGTGCCTCGGCTGCCTCGAGGCTACTCAGACGCACGCGGAAATCGCCGGGCAACCGGTCCAGCCCGTCAAGCAGATGCCACAGCCGGCGCCACTCGGCCTTGGGTTTCCCCTTGCTCGCGTCGAGGCCGTAATGACCAAGATGCACGCCGGTCAAGACGATTTCGTGATACCCGGATGCCACCAGGTCGGACACTTCCGCGCTGATGGCGTCGATGGATCGGCTTCGCAAACTCGGCCGCACGGAGGGGATGATGCAATAGGTACAGTTGAGCAAGCAACCATCCTGCACCTTGACAAAGGCGCGCTGATGATCGTCGAAGCGTGTGATCCCGGCGGGCAGCGTCTCGACGCCAAAGTCGCGCAAATCGTCAGCGAGACTGGCTTTGTCGGTGACAACGCGCACGACGCCCGGGAGATTCGCGACGGCAGCCGGATCGCGCGTCGCATAGCAGCCCATCACGACAATTCGGGCGTCGGGATTGTGCTGATTCAGACGGCGCACGGCAGTTCGGCTCTTGGCGTCCCCTTCGCCGGTGACGGTGCAAGTGTTGACAATGCACAGGTCCGCGCGTTCCCCGTCCGCTGCCTCGCGATAGCCGTTGATCTCGAGCGCTTCCTTGACGTACTGGGTTTCGTACTGATTCACCTTGCAGCCAAGCGTGACCAGCCGGCAGGTTGGCATGGGTACGTCCCTTTCCTCGTTTAGCGCCCGCGCGACGGCTTGCGGGCGCTAAACGAATTCTATCCCGCCGCCGCCTTGTAGACGACTATCGGCTCTGGCGCGCCTGGCAAATCCTGCGGTCCCAGGCAATCGAGAACCCATTCGGCTGACATGCGGGCCCGCGTGCCTTCGGTCAGCAGGATTGGCCCGCCGCATTTTTTCGTCAGTTGCTCGATGCGTTGCCCCAGATTGACGGTTTCGCCGATGGCGGTGAACTCGCGGCGCATGAGCGGCTTGCCGTTCGTGCCTTGCACGGTCGCGCCAAAGCAGCCAACCAGGGCCGGCCCGGTGTGGATGCCGATGCCGACAATGAGCGGCGCTTCGCCTTGCAGCGCGAGGTCGGCGTTAAGAGCGCAGAGTCTTGTCAGAAGTTCGCGTGCCGAGGCCAGGGCCAGGTCGGCGTGATCGTCCTGTTGGTGGGTGGCGCCGAAGAGGGCCATGACGCCATCGCCCAGAAATTTGTTGACGTACCCGCCTTTTCCCTCGATCGATTGCAGCGTCAGGGTCAAGAAGCGGTTGAGCAGCGCGCCGATGCGTTCCGGTGCGGCGCCGGCGCAGCGCGGCGTGAAGCCCCGGATATCGACAAACACAACCGTGATCTCTTGCAAGCGAACCTCGAAGCCCGTCATCTGGCGCAAAATCTGGTCGCGCACCTCGGGACTGACGAGTTGGCCCAGCGTCTCGTGCGATTCCCAGGCCTGGCTGAGCGAACTGGCCATGTCGTTGAAGTGGTTGGTCAGTCGGCCCCATTCGTCCGGGCGCGGGTCGTCGATGCGGATCGCGAAATCCCCCCCGGCAATCGCACCCGTCGCCACGGTTTGTAAGTGCATCCAGCGCCATAGATCGCGGCCCACGAGCCGAAAAATGCCCCCGCCCGACACGGCGCTGATCGCAACCAGGCCGATCGCGAACCACTGCGTATCGGACATGAAGTTCAACGTCACGGCCAGCAGCGCGATCAACGGCATCACCGCGACGGCAAACCACATCATCAACAGGCGCGCCGTGAACGGGACCGAGATTGCCCCCGGCACGTCCTCGGGGCGAGTGTCCTTGAAAAACTCCGGGTACAGGTACGCCGTCAGGAACGATTGCAGGATGAAAAACGTCTGCACCGTGGTGAACACCGTCGAGACCAGAAACGAAACCGCGAATTGCGACCAGATCCACTGCGCCGACTTCGGCGAATCCGGGCCCCCGAAACCCAGCACGATCCACGGGAAAAAGACGGCCCCGGGCGCCCAGCCGAGCGTGTTGACGATCAGCTGAATGATCGGCAGGTTGATGAGCCGGCGCTGGCAGAACCTCAGGAGATTTGGATCAACCGTCTTGCCTGTGCGAAGGTTGCGCAGGCAGGGACGTATGGGCCAGATCAAATACAACATCAAACACAGGCACAGCCCATAGGCCAGCACGTTGTAAATCGGCGCGGCGATAAGCCAGAAGGCGTCTTGCTGGTTTTCGTGAAGGTTGCTGACAATGAGTAACTTGTTGTAGTTAAAGTTGAAGAAGCTGCCCGCAATATTGGAAAGGAAGATCGCGCCGAAAAGTCCGAGGATTGGAAAACGCTTCGCCAGCGCGGCGAACACGGCGCGCGCACCCGAACGCGACGCGTCGCGCGGGCTGACCACATAACTGGCGTTGGGCTTCTGCATGGGGGCAACGCACGCCCAGGGGTGAGCCAAGCGAATCCCTGGGATTAAACCGGACACTATCCCGGAGGCTCGCTCCGCTCGCCACCGGGCTTCAGGAACATCCATGAAACTCGTACTTTCCCCGCCTGTTTCCGTTGAACGCTTGACGAAGGTCGTCGCCGCCGCGGCGCCGATGCAGGTCGTCAACACCCGCGATGAACAACACGCCGCCGCCGAGATCGTGGATGCCGACGCCCTCTTCGGCTATCTCACGCCCGCCTTGCTGAAGGCGGCCACGCGGTTGCGCTGGGCTCAATCGCCGACGGCGAGCATGGAGAAGTATCTCTTCCCCGAGCTGACCGCGTCGCCGGTCATCGTCACCAACATGCGCGGCATTTTCAGCGATGTCATCGCGGATCACGTGTTCGGGTTTATCCTATGTTTCGCGAAGAACTTCCACATCTATCTGAGGCAACAGACGCAAGGCGTATGGCACATGCTGGGTCGGCCGCCCGGGGAGCTGCCGGGCTACGGCGGTCCGGGCGAGGTGCATCCGTCCGATTGTGCCGCCATCACGCTCGCCGACTGCACCCTCGCCGTCATCGGCCTGGGCGGCATCGGCGCCGAGACGGCACGACGCGGCCTCGCCTTCGGCATGCGCGTGCTTGGCGTTGACCCGCGCGGCAACGACCTACGAGCCGGAAGCGTAAGCGACGGAGGCGCGTCGTCGTTGCCAATTGCAACTTTTGGCCCCGACCAGCTCGCTGACGTTTTGGCCCAGGCCGACTTCGTCGTTATCGCCGCTCCGCATACGCCGGAGACGTACAAGCTTTTCAATCGCGCGCGCATTCGGCAAATGAAAAAGTCCGCATACCTCATCAACGTGGGCCGCGGCGTGATCGTCGATCTGGCCGACCTGACCGCCGCGTTGCAAGCGGGTGAAATCGCCGGCGCGGGATTGGATGTATTCGAGATCGAGCCGTTGCCCGGCGGGCATCCGCTCTGGCGCATGGAGAACGTGATCATCACGCCGCACTGCGCCGCCGCGTCGCCGCGCGTGCCGGAACGGCACCTGCAAACGCTGCTCGACAACCTGCGCCGCTTCGTGGCCGGTGAACCATTGTTGAACGTGGTGGACAAACGGATGTGGTGTTAATTTCGCAACGGTAGGTTATCTCCTCTCCCGGGAAAGGGGGCAACTCCTTCTTTACGAACAGGTTGCGTCAACGCCTGCTGAGGACCGGCAACGCCGGGATTGAGGCTTCCTGTGAACCGAGACCCAGGGGCACGCAAAAAAAACATCGCGCGTCCCAAAGTTGGCCAATGTTCTTGGCAAACGTTTACGTGCTCGGAGTTGGGGCGCAAGTAATGTGAAAAACTTCGCAAAGATTTCATTGCAATATCGAACCAGCCCGATTAACCTAATATTACGATACCTGCCTGTAGCGACTTCGCAAATTTCCTCCTTCCGATGGCTTTCTCCATGCAATTCCGCCTGACCGTCAGCTTTTCACTGATCGTTCTAACCGGACTGAGCGGTACCGTCGACGCCGCGGATTGGCCGATGTGGCGCCATGACGCCAACCGCAGCGGCGCCAGTCCGCACACGTTGCCGAAGAAGCTCCATTTGCAATGGAGCCGGCAATATCGCTCAACGGCGACGGCCTGGCCCGATCAGGCGAAGATGCAATTTGACATCGCGCGCGAGCCCGTGGTCGGCGGCCAGACCATCTATTTCAATTCATCGCGCTATGACGCGGTGCGAGCGCTGGACACCCGCACCGGTGACGAAAAATGGACCTTCTTCGCCGACGGTCCAATCCGCTTCGCGCCGGCACTGGGCAAGGACAGGCTCTATTTCGTCTCCGACGATGGTTATCTCTATTGTCTGAAGGCCGAGACCGGCAAGCTGCTATGGCGATTCCGCGGCGGACCGGGCGATCGCAAGATCCTGGGCAATGATCGTCTGATTTCCACCTGGCCGGCGCGCGGGGCGCCAGTGCTCGCCGACGGCAACGTTTATTTCGCGGCCAGCATCTGGCCGTTCATGGGCATCTTCATTCATGCGGTCGATGCCGACACCGGCAAGGCGGTCTGGACCAACGACGGCGACGGCTCGGTGTACATGAAGCAACCACACAACAGCGATTCGTTCGCCGGCGTCGCGCCGCAAGGACCGCTCGTCGCCATTGGGGATCGACTGTTGATCCCGGGTGGACGCTCGATTCCCGCCTGCTTCGACCGCAAAACGGGCAAGATGCTGCGCTATCAACTGGCCGAGAATGGCAAACGCGGCGGCGGCTCGGAAGTCGCCGCCATCGGCACCGCCTTCTTCAACGGCGGCGCCGTCTTCGATCTGGAAGCCGAAAAATTCCTCAACAGCATCGGCACGCAATTCGTGTTGACCGAGCATACCGTCTTCACGTGCGACAAAGGCGCGTGCCGCGCGCTCGATCTGGAAAATGCCGAGATCCAAAAAGGCTTCGCCAAGGACGCCAAGGGCAAGAAAACCAAAGTCACGCGCTGGACCATGCCGGAACTCGCGGTTGCCAAGGGCGTGGACGTCGAAACGATGATGCTGGCCGGCAATCGGCTCTACCTCGGCGCGCCCAACCGCGTCACGATGCTTGATTGGGATGCGGGCGCGAAGCAGTTCACTCAGGCCGGCGAACTCGATGTCCCGGGCACGGTGGCACGCCTGATTGCCGCGGATGATCGCTTGTTTGCCGTGACACGCGAAGGCGGTATCTATTGCTTCGGCGGCGAGCGCAAGACGCCGATGGTCAACGCATTGCCCAAAATACCGTTCTCGCAAATTGCTCCGGCCGTGAAATCGCGCGTCGAAGATATCCTCACGGCTGCCAAGACACGGGCAGGCTATGCGGTCGTCTGGGGCGTGGGGGATGGCCAGCTCGTCGAGGCCCTGGCCCGCCAGAGCGATCTGCACGTCATCGTCGTCGAGGCGGACGCCAAGAAAGTGCAATCGTTCCGAAGTCGGTGGACCGCCACCGGTCTTTATGGTCCGCGCATCGCCATCGTGCCCGGCACGGCGGAGCTAGTACAACTTCCTCCCTACTTTGCCAGCGTGATGATCTTTCCGGAGGCGGACGCCGTGGAGGAAAAGTCGCTGGTCAAGGCCTATCAAAGCCTGCGCCCCTTTGGCGGGTCCGCGCATTTTCTCGATGCGCCGGATCGCACCGTCAAGATGTTGACCCGCCTTGCCGACAGCAAGTTGACCAGCGCGCGCGTGGGCGAGTATGAGAAATCGGTGGTTCTCGTTCGCACCGGCGCGCTGCCTGGGTCCGCCAACTGGACCCACGAGCACGCCGATGCCGCCAACACGCGCGTCTCGCGCGACGTGCGCGTCAAGGCGCCGATGGGCGTCCTCTGGTTCGGCGGACCTTCTCACGACGTTATCTTGCCGCGTCACGGGCATGGCCCCCAACCGCAGGTCGTCGATGGCCGGATGATTATCGAGGGCGTTGATCTGATGCGCGCGATCGATATCTACACGGGCCGGCTCCTCTGGGAAACAAAGCTGCCCGGGGTGGGGCGCTTCTACAACAACGTCGCGCATCAACCCGGCGCCAATGCCGCGGGGACGAATTTCGTCTCGACGCCCGAAGGCATCTACGTCGCGTACCAAAGCCAGTGCGTTCGTCTCGATCCGGAGACGGGCAAAAAGATTGCTTTCTACACGCTCCCCAATACCAAGGAGCCGACGCCGTGGGGCTATCTCAACGTGGTCGGCGATTACTTGATCGGCGGCGCCGACCCGCTCTTCGATCCGAAATTCGCGCCGCCGGCCTTGAAGAAAGGTTTTACCGGCGACGATGAAGATCCCAAGGACAAAAACAAGGACGACAAGACATCCGACAAAAAGGCCGCGAAGGAATCGGCAATCTCCAAGCTCCTCAAGGCCTTCAAGGGCAACAGCGACAACATGTCAGGCAGTCGGCGCCTGGTCGTTCTGGATCGTCGCACCGGCAAGGTGTTGTGGACCGCGACGGCCAAGCATTCCTTCCGCCACAACGCGATCTGCGTCGGGGGCGGTAGACTCTATGCCATCGATCGGCTCTCCGGGCATCAAATCGCGCGCCTGAAAAAAGAAGATGATGAAGTGCCAGCTGCCCATCTGACGGCCTTTGATCTCAAGACCGGCAAGCAACTTTGGACCACCGATGCCGATGTGTTTGGCACCTGGCTGAGCTATTCGGAAAAGCATGACGTGCTGATCGAGGCCGGCCGGGTTGCGCGCGATTCGCTATTTGACGAACCGAAGGGAATGCGCGCCTATCGGGCACGCGATGGCGGTGAGATCTGGTTCAACAAATCCTACACGGGGCCTGGCATGATTCACGGCGATACCGTGCTGCAAGGCCAGGGCGCTTGCGACCTGCTCACCGGAGCGCTCAAGATGCGCAAGGACCCGCTGACCGGGGAAGCGGTGCCCTGGAAATGGACGCGCAACTATGGGTGCAACACGCCGGCCGCCTCCGAACATCTGATGACCTTTCGCTCCGGGGCTGCGGGGTATTTCGATTTGTGCAACGACAGCGGCACGGGTAACTTCGGCGGATTTCGCTCCAGCTGCACCAACAACCTGATCGTCGCCGGCGGCGTCCTGACCGCGCCTGAATACACGCGCACCTGCACCTGCGCCTATCAAAACCAATCGTCCATTGGCCTCATTCATATGCCCGACGCCGAGATGTGGACTTCGTTCGGCAGCAAGGACGTCAAGGGATCGATCCGGCGCCTGGGGTTGAACCTCGGCGCCGCCGGCGATCGCAAGGTTGACAATGGCACGCTCTGGCTGGAATATCCCAGCGTCGGCGGGATTTCGCCCGCCATCAAGGTGACGACGACCCCCGCCAAGCCCGCCTTCTTCCGCCGCCACTCCTCCGCCATCGACGGCGCCTACGCCTGGGTGACTTCTTCCGGCATGAAAGGCGCGGGCGAGATCTGCATCAGCCTCGGCAAGATGACCAGGCCGCAGGCTTACACCGTCAAGCTGTATTTCGCCGAGCCGGACGGGATGCCCGCGGGCAAACGCCGTTTTCATGTCGAGGTCGAAGGCCGGCGCGTGCTGACCGACTTCGATATCGCGAAGGAAGCCGGCGGTCCGGCGCGGTCGCTGGTCAAGGAATTCACGGGCGTTACCGCGCTCGATGTCCTTCGAGTTCGTTTGATTGCCGCCAATTCCGAATTCACGCCGGTGATTTGTGGCATCGAGTTGGTGGCGGAGAACAAAAAATAGGCCTCGTACCGGTGAAGGTCACAGCGAGCCGCCGGGCTTGTCCCGGCGGTGCAGCCCGATCCGGCTTGGTTAACCGCCGGGACAAGCCCGGCGGCTCGCTGCTTGGTGATTACCCGAGAATTAATGGATTTGAACCAGGGCAAAAAATAGGCGTCGCACCAAATGCTTCCGATCGTGTGAATTGGCTTTACAAAGACTTCATGCGCGTGACCGTTCATTACCTGGCTCAGATCAAACGGGCCGCCGGTTGTGGCTCGGAGACGGTCGAAACCAACGTCGGCTGTAGCTTGCGGGGATTCCTCAAATTGCTCGCTGATCAGCACGATCCTACTTTTCGAACGATGCTGCTAGATGACGCAGAGGAGCCGCGAAGGTCGCTGCTTTTTTTCGTCGGCGAAGAGCTTGCTGACTTGTCTCGTCAGCTGACGGACGGCGATGAGGTGACGATCCTGGCGCCTATGGCGGGCGGATCGCAAGGAGCTCATGGTCCGAGCCGATCCAATTTCCAGCCGCCGTCAATTCTTTGATAGCGCAGGCGATCATGCAGTCGGTTGGCCTGCCCTTGCCAGAATTCGATCGTGCGTGGCAATACGCGGTACCCTCCCCAGTGCTCCGGGCGTGGCACGTCGTCGTTTTCGTGGAACCGTTTCAGCAACTCGTTCAGGCGATCCTCTAGCACCTGCCGGCTGGCGATTACTTCGCTTTGATCCGAGGCGTGCGCTCCGAGCTTGTGGCCAAACGGTCGGGAGCGAAAATAGGCATCCGACTCGGCCACGCTCACTTTTTCGACTCCGCCTTCGATGCGCACCTGCCGTTCCAGCTGCGGCCAGTGGAAAACCAGGGCGACCCGTGGGTTTTGCGCCAGCTCCCCGGCCTTGCGGCTCAGGTAGTTTGTGTAAAACGTGAAGCCACGCTCGTCGAAGCCGCGCATCAACACCATGCGCGCGGACGGCTGTCCGTCGGCAGTTGCGGTTGCCAGAGTCATGGCTGACGGCTCGAGAATCTGAGCGGCCTGGGCTGCCAAATACCATTGCGCAAACAATTCCAGCGGGTTGGGCGGGGCATTCGCCTCAAGCAACGACAAGGTATCGGAAGGCATGGCAGGATTTGCTAAATTGTGATGCGAGCGCAAAAAAATGTCCCACTGTCAATCACCTCGGCGTCGCCCAGTCACCGAAGCCATCAATCAGCGGGACAATATTACTATATACGCTTGAACCTGGGTTGCAAGCGTTTTGTAAAAAAAATATCAAATATTTCCCCCCCGTTTTCCCGTCCGTGGTCCCAACGATTGGCAAAACCAAACGGATACCTTCAAGTTGGCACAAGCCGATTTCTTTTTTCGCCGTTTCGGCCTACCCCGGCTAAGCTTCTCCCAGACGCTCCGCCTGCCGAGGAAACGCGCATGGACCGGTTTGACCGCACGAATCCCGCTCAAGGCTTGGCCGGTCCTCGCTATCCGGGGACGTTTCTCCTTGCGCTCCGTGAGGCTCTGGCGGGGTTGGCAATCGAGGCCAGAGCCTGGAAGCATTCGTCGGTCGTGTGCGTGGATGCGCACGGCCTGGAACAGGAAATCGGCCTGGAGAACCTGTATCGCCGATTGCGGCGCGAGCCGAGAGCGAGTTGGCCTGGACTATTGAAAAGCATCCTTGGCAGCGTTCCCGCGGACGCGGCTGATCAACCAAAGGACCTGCACGAGGTGGCGGATCGCCTGCTGGTTCGCTTTGGCGTGCCGGTGGTGCCGGAAAATCCCGATGCTGCCGTCTGGTCACGGGAGATCGTCGAAGATCATCTTTGGGTTAGCCTGGTGGTCGACTATCCCAACAGCATGTCGTACGTGACGGAAAAGCAGGTCGCCGAGTCGGGCGAGGATGGAGCCATGTGGTTTGAGCGAGCGCTGGCCAATTTGCAGGCGCTAAGCCCGCCTGAATGTATTGAGCTGGTGCATGAAGAAGCGGGCTTGCTACAGGCGCATGTTGGCGATGCGTACGATTCGTCGCGGGCTCTGGTCCTCGATGCGCTGATGCCGGGCCACGAGGAGAATGGATTCTACGTGATCGTGCCTGGCCGGGATCAGCTGCTGTTCGTGCCAATCAACGAGCAAACGCTGATGGCCGCGGCCTGGCTGCGCGCAATCGCGTTCAAGATGTTTCAGGAGATGCCCTACCCGATAAGTCCGGAGGTGTTCTGGGTACGTGGCGGCATCTGGCATGTCTTCACGATCGAAACGAACGGCGACGACCTGATCGTCCGCCCGCCGCCGGAGTTCGCGGAGGTCGTCGAACGCCTGCGCGGGGACGAGGACATTCCCGAAGATGACAGCCCGCCGCTGTCACTTTGACGCATTTCGCACATTGGAATTCTGCTTTGCGCCCCCGGCTCGTCGGTGAGCGCTTTTCATAACCTGATCAATACCAATCGCTTGCGAAGTCCAATGCCCTGAGTGGGCACACGTCCCGTCGTTTGGCACGCGGCTTGCACGAAAAGTTGAATCGGCAGCAGTCATTTTCAGGCTGCCGCAAGGAAATCGGCCAAAGGTCCAAAAACAGTCATTCGCGCCACGAAGAAGGTGCGCGCATGATGCGATCTTCAACCCCCATTTTCGAAGGAGGTCCTCGCATGTTTTTCACACGTTGGTCCACGAACCCCGTCTGGCGTTCCCTCGGTGACGTGCAGCACGAGGTGAACCGCATTTTCGATCGCTGGGGGCAGCATCCCTTCGGCATCGGCGAGTTTCCACTCGTCAACCTTCGCGAAGACGACGACGCCCTTCACCTGGAAGCCGAACTGCCGGGGCTGGCCCTGGAAGATCTGGAAATCTACGTCACCGGCAACACGCAGCTGACTCTCAAGGGCGAACGCAAACCGCCGGTCGTCGAAAAAGGCCTCCAGCATCGCCAGGAGCGCGCGTACGGCAAGTTCACGCGCACGTTGACGCTGCCTTTCGCGGTCGATGACAGCGCGGTCGAAGCACGTTTCGAGGACGGCGTCCTCAAGATCCGCCTGCCCAAGCACGAGGCCGCCAAGCCGCGCAAGATCGCCATCAAGGGCTAAACCCGAAATCCGAATGTCGAAACCCGAAAGAAGTCCGATTTCCATCTGGAGAAAAACCATGACTGAAAACACCCTCGCGACCGTCAATCCCAATGGCGCCAATGCGCGTGCGGAAGAGACCCGCAGCGGCGCCTTTTTCACGCCTCGCGTCGATATCATCGAAACCGAGGACGCTCTTTGGCTCTATGCGGACATGCCCGGCGTACATGCCGGCGACATCGACCTGCGTTATGAGAAAGGCGAACTGATCCTGCGCGGCAAGGTGCAGCCCGGCTCGCCAAAGGGGCACGTCGTCTTCGGCGAGTTCGAGGTCGGCGACTTCTATCGCGTCTTCCAGGTGCATGAAACCATCGACGCAAGCAAGATCGAGGCCGAGCACAAGAATGGCGTCCTGACCGTGCGCCTGCCGAAGCAGGAAGCCGTCAAGCCGAAGCAGGTCGCGATCAAGGCGCAGGCGTAATTCGCGTTGACCTACTCGCTTTTGCCGAGCGAGTCTCGCCGACCCCGGCGCTGAGCCGGGGTCGTTGTTTGCGCCAGCATTTCGTCACCCTTGGCCCGACGGCTCGGATCGGATTGCCGTGCCAGGCACGGGGCCAATCGTCATGATCCTGGGCATCGACCCACGCGTGGATTACGCCTTCAAAAACGTTGTCGGCGCCGAGTCGAAAATGCCGTGCTCAGACCGGCAAGGCCGATCGTCGGTTTGCAGTTGCTCAATCCGTTCCGGGAAAAAGCCGCCCTGGACGACAACCTCGTTGTCATCGACCTCAAGACGCGCGGCGAAATTGGCCAATACTACAACATTGAAACGAAAAAGTTCGCGTCGCTCGTGCTTCACGCGTCGGCCACGGCTGCGTGCGCCACGTTTTGCCATAGAATATCCCCATTACATCAATCCATTTGGAAACCGCAAATGAGCGAACAGTATATCTTCACCATCGAACGGCTCAGCAAGGCGTATGGCAAACGCGAAGTCCTCAAGAACATCTGGCTCGCTTTTTACCCCGGGGCCAAGATCGGCGTCATCGGCTCCAACGGCGCGGGCAAGAGCTCGCTCTTGCGCATCATGGCTCTTGAGGACAAGGACTTCCTCGGCACCGCTCGCTTGACCCCCGGCTTCACCATCGGGCATGTCCCGCAAGAACCGCGGCTTACTGAAGACAAGGACGTCCGCGGCAACGTCGAGGAGGCGGTGGCGTCCACGCGGGCGATGCTCACGCGCTTCGAGGAAATCAGCACAAAGCTCGGCGAACCCCTGGACGACGACGTGATGCAGAAACTCCTCGATGAGATGGGCAACCTGCAAGAGAAGATCGACGCCGTCAATGCGTGGGAGCTCGATCGCCAGCTCGAGATCGCGATGGACGCGATGCGTCTGCCCCCACCGGACGCGCAGGCGAACACGCTTTCGGGCGGGGAACGACGGCGCGTCGCGCTGTGCAAGGTCCTCCTGCAAAAACCCGACCTGTTGCTGCTCGATGAGCCGACGAACCATCTCGATGCCGATTCGGTCGCCTGGCTCGAACGGCATTTGCGGGAGTATCCGGGCACGGTGGTGAGCGTGACCCACGATCGCTACTTCCTCGACAACGTTGCCCAGTGGATTCTCGAACTCGATCGCGGCGAGGGCATTCCGTGGAAGGGCAACTACTCGTCCTGGCTCGAACAAAAGAAGGCGCGGCTCGAAAAGGAAGAGCGCACCGAAAACGCCCGCAGGAAGGCGCTTGAACGCGAACTCGAATGGGCCCGCATGGCCCCGCGCGCCCGCGTCGCCAAGAGCAAGGCCCGCCTGGCTGCGTATGAACGGCTTGCCGCCCAGGAGGTGCAAGAGGAATCAAGCGAATTGCGCATGCAGATTCCGCCCGGGCCACACCTCGGCGACCTGGTGGTCCGGGCCGAGAATGTCAAGAAGGGCTACGGCGACAATCTTCTGATGGAGGATCTCAACTTCGATCTGCCCCGCGGCGGCATCGTTGGCATCATCGGACCCAACGGCGCGGGCAAGACCACGCTCTTCCGCATGATCATGGGCACGGAAAAACCGGACGACGGCAACCTGCGCGTCGGTGATACCGTGGTTCCCTCCTACGTCGACCAGAGTCGGGATACGCTCGACGGAGCCAAGAGCATCTTCGACGAAATCTCCGGCGGCGCCGAGTACCAGATGCTCGGCAAGACCAAGGTCAACTCGCGCGCCTATGTCAGCTGGTTCAACTTCAAGGGGCCCGATCAGCAGCGCAAGGTCTCTGAATGCTCCGGCGGCGAACGCAATCGCGTTCATCTGGCGAAGCTGTTACGCACGGGGGGCAACCTGCTGCTGCTGGATGAACCGACCAATGACCTCGATGTCGAAACACTTCGCTCTCTCGAAGACGCCTTGCTGAACTTCGGCGGTTGCGCCGTTGTCATCAGCCACGACCGCTGGTTCCTCGACCGCATCGCGACGCACATCCTCGCATTCGAGGGCGACAGCAAAACGGTCTGGCACGAGGGCAACTACCAAACCTACGAGGAACAACGCAAGCTTCGTCTCGGCGCCGAGGCGGATCAGCCGCATCGGATTCGATATAAGAAGCTGACGCATTAAAGATTCGCAGTTCAGGCCAAAAAGACGATGTTTGGCCGAATTCTACAACGTCCCGAATTGTAATTTCCGCGAACATCCCGCGCCTTCCGGTGTCAATCTAACGTCGTGCGGCGATTTTCGCTGGCATGACCTTGCGTTGTCCGTCCGAGCCTGAGCGCCAGCGAAGGATTGGAAAAACCTTCGCTCACGCTTCAGGCTCGGACAATCACGATTGGAACACCATCATGGCGAAGGAAACCTTCCACGGCCCGCTCGAACGGGTCGATGCGTGCTGCTACCGCATTCCGAAAAGCTACAAGGCCGGCATGCGCGTTGACGGCCTCATCTTCGCGAACGAAAAGCTTCTGGAACAACTCAAGCTCGATCAGGCGGCCGAGCAGGTCGCCAACGTCGCGTTTTTGCCGGGCATTCAGGGCGCCAGCCTGGCGATGCCGGACATCCACTGGGGCTACGGCTTCTGCATCGGCGGCGTGTGCGCGACCGATCCGGACGAAGACGGCGTCATTTCGCCGGGAGGCGTCGGCTACGACATCAACTGCGGCGTTCGCCTCGCGCGCACTAACCTCTACTACCGCGAAGTCAAGCCGCATTTACAGCAGCTTGTCGATCAACTTTTCCGCGATGTGCCGACCGGCGTTGGGCGATCGGGGCATTACTCGTTTAAGGGCAAGGAGCTCACGCGCCTGCTGGGCGAGGGTTCGAGCTACCTGATCTCGCGCGGCCTTGCTACTCAAGGCGACATCGATCACACCGAGGCGAATGGCTTTCTCCTGGGCGCCGATCCCGATGAGGTCAGCGAACACGCCAAGACGCGCGGCCAGCAGCAATGCGGCACGCTCGGTTCGGGCAACCACTTCATGGAAGTGCAAGTCGTTGACGCCATTCTCGACGCCGATGCCGCTCAGGTGATGGGCCTGGAAAAAGATATGATCTGCGTCATGATCCACAGTGGCTCGCGCGGCCTGGGCTACCAGGTTTGCGATGACGCCTTGCACATGCTGCGCAAGGCGCCGGCGAAGTACGGCATTTCTTTGCCGGACCAACAGCTCGCGTGCGCGCCGGTCAACAGCCCGGAAGGCCAGAAGTACATCGCCGCGATGAGGGCGGCCGCCAACTTCGCGTGGTGCAATCGCCAGCTTTTGATGTGGCAGGCGCGCGAGGTGTTCGCGCGCGTCTTTGGCCGCACCTGGCAAGAGTTGCAGATGAACCTCATTTACGACGTGTGCCACAACATCGCCAAGCTGGAGGAGCACACGGTCAACGGCGTCAAGAAGAAGGTGTGGGTGCACCGCAAGGGCGCGACGCGAGCGTTTCCGCCGGGCCATCCGGAGGTGCCAGCGATGTACCGGGCGATCGGTCAGCCGGTCATCATCCCGGGCGACATGGGCCGGGCGAGCTGGGTGCTGGTCGGCCAGCCAGGCAGCATGGAGCGCTCGTTCGGCACGACCTGCCACGGCGCCGGCCGCGCCATGAGCCGCACGGCAGCGATCAAGCACGCCGCCGGCCGCCGCATCGACAAGGAACTTTTGGCGAAGGGCATCATCGCGCGGGCTCAGAGCCATAAGGGCTTGGCAGAGGAACAGCCGAAGGCGTACAAGGATGTCGATGATGTCGTCGATGTCGTCCATCAGGCGGGATTGTCCAAGAAGGTGGCGCGGATGCGGCCAATTGGGGTGATCAAGGGGTGACGCAATGAAGCCCAGGGGTGGGCGAATGCGAACCCCTGGGATCGCGGCAGATCCGTTTGACAAGCCGTCAGCGTTCCCGATATCATCGAAGAAAACAAGGGAGACGATCCATGTCCATCGCACAAAGTCAAGCCGCATCCGTCCCGCCGTTCGTGCCGGCCGAGTTGGAACCGGACTATGATCGCTTCATCACGGAGGACGAAAAGCCCGTGGACAGTATCTATAGCGAACGTCAACAGCGATTGTTGACCGACGCGCTTTGCGCTTCGTGGTCGGCGCCGCAGGGCCAGCCGCATCTGGCCGCCACGGACGTTGGCCTGTTTTATTCCGTCCATGAGCCGGCAATCGCTCCCGACGTCATGCTCAGTACGGGCGTCGCCCCGCCGTCGGAATGGACGGGGAAAAAGAACCGTTCCTATTTCACCTGGCTCATGGGCAAATGTCCGGACCTCACGGTCGAGGTGGTCTCCAACCAGGAAGGCGGCGAACTGACGGAGAAAAAGGGGAAATACGCCCACATTGGGATTCCTTACTACGTCGTCTGGGATCCCGCCTTGTTGTTGAGCAAAACACCATTGAGTTGCTTCGTGCTCAAGGGCAAAAAGTACGATCCCTGCGAGCCGTGGTTTCCAGACCTTGAGCTCGGCGTCACGGAATGGGACGGCGAATACGACGGCATGACCTGCCGCTGGTTGCGTTTCTGCGACCAGGCAGGTCATGTACTTCCGACCGGCATCGAGCGTGCGAAAATCGCCGAGCAACGCGCCGAGAGCGCCGAGCAACGCGCCGCGCTACTTGCGGAAAAACTGCGGGCTCTGGGCGTGGAGCCCGATCCGGCGTGAGGCGTCATGAATTACAACCCCATCATCCGCAACTTCTGCCGCCTGCGTCGCGTCCTGGTGGAAACGCTCGGCCTACCGCGCGCGGCGGTTCGGCCGTCGGCGAAGCTGGCGAACCTGATCCCGCCGTCCGAACGGCGGCGCGTGTGGGAGGCGCTTCGCCGCGAGAATCTCGACATCGGTGAGCTGAGTCTTTCCATCGGCCAATTGGGTTCGTGCCTGGCTGTGATGCTCGCCTGGATGCTGGGCGGTTGCCTCGTTTGGCGGGGCGGTTGGTTCGTATTTCTGCTGAGCGGACTGCTCCTGGGTTTGCTCGTCGCGGAGATTCTCCTTCGCCGGTTCAGCCGCGAGATCTACCCATCGCTGACCGTAGGCGACGCGGTCCTGGCGACAACCAAATGCGACGAATGCCGGGAAGCGGGATACCGTTTGACACGCAACGAAATATTTTTGAAGGTTCGCCGAGTCGTCGCACACGCTGCCGGGGTTGATCCGTCAGAGATCACGCCAGCCACGAGCTTCACCGAGGACCTCGGACTCGAATAGGGTTGTCCGTCCTCATGGAGATGTGCGAGAAGTTGCAGGAATGCGCCAATCCTTCGTCGTGGGCGCCGGAGAGCCGAGAAAAAACCGCCATTCGAGACGCCCGATGCAATACCTCATCCTCCTGCCCATCGTCTTCCTCTACACGGCCGTGCTCTGGGTCGTGGTCTTGATTCTCTACAACCTGCTGTTTGAGCCGTTCGATTTCGGTGTGTTGAGCGCGTTCGCGCTCAAGTCGGCAATTCTCGTCGGCGTCGTTTCGCTGGTCGTTACGTTCGTGCCGTATGGGGGCCTGGCGTCCCTGATCGTGTGGTGGATCGGGCTGATGGTCGTCTTTCAGAAGGATTTTTGGGAGTGCCGTATCCTCGTCATCATGATCTGGGGGGTCAATTTCCTGTTTGGCTTGTTGATTCATGCGCTGGTATTGTCGATGAGCGCGCCGCCGGTTTCAACGGTTTGACCTGCGGTTGAGTGCGGCTACCCCAAGAACAGGAGCGGGTGACGCACTAGCCTTGGCGGTCGTCGATTCGATGCGGCACGAACCGGCTGGTGTTGGTGGTTATCAGGCCGCTTTCCTCGCGAATGCCCATGCCGCACGCGTGGCCGTTGACCAGCCAGCTCCCCAGCACCGCGGAATTGCCATCGAAGCTCGGCGTCTCGTGAAACTGCTGATAGATGAAGGCCCCATCGCCGTAGTCGCCCTCGGTCGCTTCGAGCTTTTGGCCATATTCCAGGATCGTGATGTTCGCTCCCTCGCGGCCCAGGGTGGGCTTTTTTACACAACGTCCAGGCAGCGAGCGCCAGGACGCGGGTAGCAAGTTTGGATGTTCCGGGAACAACTTCCAGAGCAACGGCAGAATCGCCTTGTTGCTAAGCAGGGCTTTCCACGGCGGCTCCAACCAGCGCGTGGCGGCGCCGGGAAGGTATTGGCCGAATTTCTCCCCCATGAGCCATTCCCAGGGATAGAGCTTGAAGACACAATCAAGCGGCCGCTCCTTGAGATCGACGAACGCGCGCCGGGCCGCGTTCCAGCCGATCTGCTCGACGGGAAAATACTGATTGAGTAGCCCAGCCTGCTGAGCCAGGTCGCGCAGGTAAGTGACGGTCATGAAGTCTTCAAGATGTCCATCGACCGAAACGAAGGTGACCGGCTTGCCGATGTCGGCCTTGACGCGTTGCCAGACTTCCAGCAGACGTTCGTGAATGGAATTGAATTGATCCACCTCGGGCGTCAGTTCCTGAAGCCAGAACCACTGGGCGATGGACGCCTCGACAAGGGCGGTAGGCGTGTCGGCATTGTATTCAGCCAGCTTGGGCGGATTAACGCCGTCGTAGAGCAGATCGAATCGGCCGACAATGCTGATTTCGTCTCGATCCCAGCTCTGGCGAATGAACTCCTGGAAGGCGTCAGGGATTTGAAACTCTTCCCAGAGTTCGTGCGTAAGGATATGTTCAACGGCTTGCAAGCAAATGGTGTTCAGCTCAAGCGTGGCCAGCTCAATCTGGTCGATCTCGGCCGGGGAGAAGGTGTAGTAAGCCGATTCGTCCCAGTAGGTCTGTCCCTCCTCGGTCGTGTGAAATGTCAGTCCGACGGATTCAACCTTTCGTTGCCAATCGGGCCTTGGGGTGATACGAATGCGTTTCATGCTCAGCCTCCAATGCCGCCGCCCCGGGAACTAGTTGCGCCGAACCCGCCGCGCGAGGAGCTTGAGGATCCGCCGTGGGTCGTTGGAGTGGCGGGACCGGAACGTCCGCCGCCGAAGAAAATGGGGATCCAGCCTCGCGAGGCATGAGCTCGCCCGGCGTGGCCCCCACCTCCGCCCGCCCGGTGTTCGCGATCCTCGAACCAGTTGATACAGCAACAGCCGGCGACGCCCAGCGCCGCGACACCGGCGAGAATGCCCAGGGTGATGTGCTTGGTCTTGCGAGTCATCGGGAGCCTCGGGTGAAACGACGCAGGGACCTCCAGAACCCTAATCAGGCGGACCGGGCTCAGCCATGCACCGCCGCGGCGACGATGATGCAGATCCCCAGGATAAACGCTCCAGCCAGGATCGCGGCTGCCATGTTCTGCTTCTGAAGGATTTCCTCGTCCAGTTTGCCGGGCGTCACCTTGTCGAACAACTTGAAGCCGACGATCGCCAGCACAATGCCGATGGCCGCGAAAACGATCGTGGCCAGCGCATTCACGCCCAGCTTTTCGATGTGCTCCCAACTTGTCGCCTGTTGCTGGGCGAAAAGGAAAAGACTGCCGAACAGCATGTTCGCTCCTTGGCAACGGAGGTTGCGTTCGCCAGCACGCGGATGGAAACGCGAAAAGCCGCATCCTGGCGTGTGCGGCCGCCGTGGAATTTTCGTGTACTCACGCTGATTAGGCAAGGATTTTGTTGTTTGTTGGACCATTTTTTTCCGTCCGAGTCGGCGGAGCCTTCGGATAATGAAGCAAACCCTACACGGGGACCTTCTGCCTTGGTTCAGGTGAAGGTCACAGCGAGCCGCCGGGCTTTTTCCGGCGGGGCTTCCCGATTCGGTTTGGTTCACCGCCGGGACAAGCCCGGCGGCTCGCTGATTGTTTGTTTCCCTAAAATCGATGAATATGAACCAGGCCGAAATCTTGACTTTGGAGAAAAGTCCATGTCGCGCGTCGTACATTTCGAGATTCACGCCGAAGACCCCGAGCGGGCGCTGGCGTTCTACCAGGGCGTCGTCGGCTGGCAGTTCCAGAAGTGGGCAGGGCCAATGGATTACTGGTTGATCGTCACCGGGCCGGACAGTGAGAAAGGCATCAACGGCGGCATGATTCGCCGCATGGGTCCGGCGCCGAGCGAGGGTCAGGCGGTCAACGCCTACGCTTGCACCATTCAGGTTGCAGCGCTGGACGAAACGGTAGCCAAGGCGACCGCGGCCGGCGCTGTCATTGCGCTGCCGAAGATGCCGATCCCCGGTATCGGCTGGCTGGCGTATATCAAGGACACCGAGGGCAACATCGTCGGCGTCATGCAGCCGGATCCGCAGGCGAAGTGACTGCTTGCGGTTTCGCGCCGACACCGCCGAACATGACCGCGTACACCACCGCGCCGACGGCGATGAAGCCGACGGCGATCAGCGCTTCCGTCGTCTGCGTCACAAACATGTTCGCCAGCACCGCCGCCATCGCCAGCACGTACACCGCGGGCAGCCAGGGGTACCCCCAGCAGCGGTACGGCAACTGAACGCGGTCCACGGGGTACTGTCGCCTGAGCATGAAAATCGAGGCGACTCCAAGGGTCTCGAACACGATGGCGCCGAAGATGACGTAATCGGTCAGCACGTCGAATAAGGCCTTGTCCTCTTGAATTCCCATTGACTTCAGGAATGACGCGCCTGCGACCAGCAAGACCGCCCAGCCCGCCAGGACCGCGATGGCCAGCACCGGCGTGCCGAAATTCGCATGGAGTCGTCCCAGCGCGGCCGGCGCCAGTCCGTCCTTGCCCATTGCGTACAAGAGACGAGGCCCAACCAGCAGGTTGCCATTGAGCGCGCCGAAGACCGACGTCATGAGCGCCAGCGATGCCAGCAGCAAACCGACCGGGCCGAGCAGGCGCAAGGCGAACAGGGTGGCCACCGGGCTGTTGCCGCCGTCGATGCGCATTTCGGTCCGCGTCACGACGAGGTGATAGGCGACATTGACGGAAACATACAGCACAATGATCGCCAGGGTTCCCGCCAAAAAGGCGAACGGCAAATTGCGATTGGGTTCCTTCACTTCCTCGGCGACCGGGGCCAGATTCATCCACCCGTGGTAGGCCCAGAAGATGCCGACCAGGGCGCTGCCGAAACCACTCCAGCTCACCGCGGCCCAGTCTTCCGGCCAGACCGGCGCCAGGCGTGCGGCGGAAACCTCGGCATCCCGGGTGACGGCCAGCAAGACGAACGGAAGCAAGGCGATACCAAGCAGGGACGCCGCCTTGACGGTGGTAATCGCGAGTTGGACGCCGCCACCGATCGCCGTGCCCAGCGCGTTGACGATGGCAAGCACCGCAATGACGGTGACGGTCACTCCTTGCAAATGCCAGAACGAAAACACATCTGCCCCGATACCAGCGTCATTAAGAAAATAACGCAGGACGTCGTGGAATGATTCGGCAAAAACGCTTGCCAGCGCCGCGATTGAACCCGAACGGATGATCCAGAACTCGACCCAGCCCCACAAAAACCCGGCCCAGCGGCCGTAGCCCTCGCGCAGGAACACGTAGTTACCGCCGGCCTTGGGATGAACGATCGCGACTTCCGCAAGAATCAGCGAGCCGATGAAGCAAAGCAACCCGACCAGAATCCAGGCCGCCATGATGAGGCCGAACTCGCTGATGTCCTTGGCCACCGCATGGGGTTTTTTGAACACGCCGGAGCCGATCACGGTGCCGATGACGATGGCGGTCGCCATCCAGAAGCCGAGGACGCGGGGCATTTGTTTCGCGGTTTCCATCGAGGTGGAATCCCATTCTTGAGGGCCCGTGCGGCTGTGCATGGGTCATTTTCGTAGCGGCGTGATAGTCTGGCGCCAGGCTTGTTCAAGTGTCGGCGAGCCGGTGGATACCCAGGCCATGTAACCCAGGGCGCAGAGGATCGCGTAGGTCAACAGCGTCGCGGGCCACGATTGCGACCACAACTTCACCGCGCTGCCCGCAAACTGGTTCAACTTGGGCACCACACCCATCAGATCGACGGCGAAGAGTTCGTCGAGAACCAGATGCGACAGAAAGCCGATCATGACGGCCGCGGCGAAATAAAATCGCTTTTGCAATTCCTGTCCCGCGATCGGGCCGTCGGGCCGATGCATCAAAAAAACCGCCAGCCCCGCGATGAGCATCGCGGGGACGCTGTGATACATGCCGCGGTGCACCGTGATGCGCCGGAAGACCTCCGACAACCCATAGCGAACCAGAAGATACGCGCCTGCCATGATTACGAGAATCTGCTCGGGCGTGAGATCCAGACGCCGCAGGCGTCCGACCAGAAGGAGCGGCACGAGCACGCCGGCGAGGCCGAACATCTCGCGTACGGGGATGCCGCTATCGGAATCCAGATCGGGCAGCATCCCGCCAATCGCGCAAAGCCCGGCCGCGAGGAAAACCACGCCCCAATCGTAGTTGAACTGCCACACGCCGAACGCGCCGACCGCGGCGCCGAGTGTTGCGCTGGTTGTGATGTGGCCGAAGAAGCTGGCCATGGTTATCGTCCCTGAAGCGTGATGTTCCCATTCTGGTTCGTTTAGCCGCTCACCCTTGGCGAGCGGACGACTCCCGGACCCGCTCGCCACAGGCGAGCGGCTAAACGGCGGCAAAAAATCCCTTGCCCGCCGCCGCGAGGGTCTTCATCTGCTCCGTCGGCTGAAAGCGTTTCCCGAGCGCTTCGTATTTCGCCAACCGGGCCAAGACCTCCTTCATGCCGAGGGTGTCGGCCCAGCGCAAGATGCCGCCATGCTGGGGTGGGAAGCCGATGCCCAGGATCAGGCCCATGTCCACGTCGGCCGGATCGCGCACGATGCCTTCGCTCAGGACCAGGCTCGCCTCGACAAGCATCGACAGAAACAGGCGATCGCGCATTTCCTCGCCGCTGATGGCACGTTTTTCGGTGCGACAGGTTTCGAGAATGGCCGCGAATGCCGGATCGTCGTTGCCACGCGAACTCTTGGCGTAGCTGTAGAACCCGGCCCCGGTCTTTTGGCCCAGGCGCCTGGCTTGCACGAGGGCGGCGAGGATTTTGCTGTCCTTGGCGCGATCCTTGAAGGCGCGGTTGACGACCATGCCGGCATAAAGGGCAGTGTCCAGGCCGACCAGGTCGCTCAGCGTGATCGGCCCCATGGGCATACCGAATTCCGTGGCGGCCTTGTCCAGGACGCGCGGTTCGGCGCCTTCCTCCAGTAACACCATCGCTTCGTTGAGATAGGGGAAAAGGATGCGGTTGACGAGAAAACCCGGGCAGTCCTTCACGACGATCGGCGTCTTGCCGACGCGCTTCGCCAGCGCCACCAGCGTCACCACGGTTTCGTCGCTTGTCTTCTCGCCGCGAATCACTTCGACGAGTTTCATGCGATCGACGGGATTGAAGAAATGCATCCCCGCGAAATTCTCCGGCTTCTTCACGGATTGGGCCATGCGCGTGATCGAAATCGTCGAAGTGTTCGACGCCAGTATCGCCTCGGGGGGCAGAATCGTTTGCAAATCGCGAAAGAGCGCGGACTTGACGTCCTCGTTTTCGACGACCGCCTCGATGACGATCTGGCGATCCGCGAGCTGCGTGTTGCTGGTCGCCTGGTTCAGGCACGCGAGGGCGGAGATCAGGTCGGCCTGGGTTCCGCGGCCGATGTCGATGCGTCCTTGCAACACCTTGGTGATGCTGGCGACACCCTTGGCCAGGGCGTCGGGCGTCACATCAACCATCGTGGTCGGAATGGTCTTGCGTACGAGGGCGCCGGCGATGCCAGCGCCCATGATCCCCGCGCCGATGACGCCCGCGCGCTCAATTGCCCGGGCCTGCACGGAGGCATCGGCCACGCCGGGGTCTTTCGCAAGGCGCTGCGTCATAAAGAAAATTGCGATCAGATTGCGCGAGATCGTGCTGCCGATGAGTGGAACGAAGTGTTCGGTCTCGACTTTCAAGCCTTCGTCGAGCGTCAGGTTGCAGCCCTTGGCAATGGCGTCGATCGCCGCGAGCGGAGCGGGGAAATGCCCCCGGGTCTTCGCCAGCACCTGCGCCTTGATGACGCCGAAGGTGAATTCCAGTTGATCGCGTGAGAGGCCGACGGGTAGCTGTTTCTTCAGGCGAATCGACTTCCATTCTCCCGACTCGCGCGACCAGGCCAGCAGGCGCAGGGCTTCGTCGAGCATTTTCTCGCTCGGCACGGCATCCCAGACGATGCCCAGTTCGCGGGCCCGGACCGCCTTGACCGGCTCGCCGCCGCAGATGAATTCAGCCGCGAGGCTGGGGCCGATGAGCCTGGGAAGTCGTTGCGTCCCGCCCCAGCCGGGGATGAGGCCGATCTTGGTTTCGGGCAGCCCAATCTCGCACTTGGGATGCGACCCCGCGAGGCGATAATCAAACGCCAACGCCAGCTCGGTGCCGCCGCCCATGCAGGCGCCGTCGATCAAGACAACCGTGGGGCAGGGGAGTTTCTCGAAACGTCCGATGAAGTTCAGGCCACGCAGCGTCAACGTGCGAGCGTCGAATTTCCCCCGTTCTCCCGTTGAGGAGGTGACGCTGGCGAGCTCCTTCAAGTCAGCGCCCGCGATAAACATCCCGGGCTTGCCGCTGCAAAAAAGTACGCCCTGAAGGTCCGGCGTCTTCTCCAGTTGCGCTAGCACGTCTTCAAAATCACTCTGGATATTTTGATTGAGCGTATTGGCGCGGCTGCCCGGCTGGTCAAAGGTTACCCTGGCGATACCGGGCTGGACGAAATCGAGCCGAAGGGCGCCGGTGGACATGTCTGCCTCCTTGAACCAAGGCGTGCGGGGTGCGCATTTCCTTTTCACCTTATCGCGAAGCCGATCTTTTTTCCACCACACCATCACCGAATTCTAATCATCCTCGTTTCCCGGCTTGCCTACGCAATTGTAGGTCAGGCTTTCCAGCCTGACGCGAATCGCCAATTATCAATCAACATGGGCTGCGCTGTCAGGCTAGAAAGCCTGACCTACGAAATACGTAGCAAAGCTTCGTGTCCAGGTAGAATCTGGAAATGAGGCAAGGTCGAGTGCAAAAACAAACGGGCCGTCTGTCGGCCCGTTTGTTTCTCAGTCAAGCTCAAAGGACGCTAGCGTTTCTCAGCCCCCGAGGAGGAGACTCGGCTCCCAGCCGACGCGCTCGGCACTGGCGCGAAGTTTTTCGAGAGCGCGATTTTGAATTTGGCGAACACGTTCCTTGCTGATGCGGAGCAGATGGCCGATTTGACGCAGGCTGTGCGTGCCGTTACCGGTCAGGCCAAAGCGGAGATCGAGCACCTTACGTTCGCGGGGCCTGAGGTTTTCCATGAGGAAACCAAGAGCTTCCTGCCGTTCGCTGTTGGTGCGGAGGGTTTGGCTCTCGTTATCGGGCATCGCCTCGGTGAGCTTGAAATCGCTGTCGTCATCGAGGACGGCGTTCAGGGAGACGGGAGCACGCGTGGCGGTCTGGAGGTGAGTCAGATGTTCGAGGCTGGAACCAGTGCGGTGAGCCAACTCTTGTGGACTGGGCAGATGTTGTCCGCCGTGAGCCAAAGCTTCGGATTCTTGCTGGAGAAGCCCCAACTCCTGAAGGTGGTGCGGCGACAGACTGACCAGATGGCTCTGCCGGGCAACCGCAATCTGGAGCGTTTGCCTGATCCACCAGGTCGCGTAGGTTGCGAGCCGGGTTCCGTGGCTGACGTCAAACCGGTCGATCGCTTGCATCAGACCGCAGACGGCTTCTTGCAAAAGATCCGAGTACCCCAGAGCGTGATGCCGAAAGCGCTTGGCGACATGGGCGGCCAGTCGGATGTTGGCCGAGGCGAGCCGGTGTTTGCAATGGATATAGCGGTCGTGGACCTTGCGGATGTTCTGGTTTTCCCGTGCGTCGTTGTCGCAATAGTCGCGGATGAACTGCGCCATCGGCCAGGGTTCATGGACTGGTTTGTGCGAACGAAGCTTGGGGAAGTAGCGAACCAGGAATCTGACCAGTTCACTTTTGCATTCCCAGAATGCGGCGAGGAGTTGGCGTTCCTCATCGGGGGTGAGCAGGTCAGACGAAAAAATCGTCTGGGAGGTGTCGATCGCAATCGCTTCCACGGGCGCCGCCTTCGCCCGGCGCTTGGGTGCTGCCTTCGTCTTCATTGCCGTGTTTCCCTTGTAGAAAGAGGTTTTCGAGCCACGTTGCGGGTGAGTCCAGGACGCTTTTCCGTGCCCCTAGGAAAAGCGGCGAACCGCACGAGCGACAGGGCACCGTTGGGAATAGGCCACGGCCTCCCTTGGTGATGTCACCTTCCGTGCCTTCGCGTTTTTTCAATTCTCCGTCGAGCGGGAAACTGAAAAATCGTGAGGCGCACGTCCTTGACTATCCGGCGCAACCCTCAAATTCAGGCGGCGCCTCCTCGCCACAACTGCGAGGAACCTGCTTCGTTCTTCATTTCACGAACCATTGTAAAGGCGATTTTTTCGGATTACAAGTATTTTTTGCAAAAAAAATGAAAATAGTCCCCGCCCGGCCGATCGGCCAGGGAGGATGAGGAGGTGGGGGCGTTTCGGGCAAGCTATCAGCGACCTTGACAATTCTATCACTTCCACCATCAGGCGGCATTTGGCTTGGCGATTTTTTCTTCGGCAACTTCGGAATTCTGTTGATACAACCGTAACTCACCCAGGAGCGATAACACCTCCTGATTCTGTTTCGCAATCTCATCGAACAGGCCATGGCACGCCGTGGTTTCCACCTGATTCACCAGCCAGCCCAACTCCTGCTCGTCAGCTGCCAAATCCCGCGCCGGCAGCGGCTTGGCGAGTCGAAATAGCAGCGTCGAATCCGACGACGGGAAATAACCCGCCAGCCGCCGCGATGCCTGGGGCGGCGCACCTTCCGGTCTGTTCTCGATCTCCTCGGCAAAAACCTGGAGGTGCTGATTTTCCAGCTGAAAACAAAGCTTCGCCCGGCCAAGCAACAGCAAAGCCTGGCAGGCGACAACAAAAGTCCCGGCGGCAATGCAGGTTTGTTCGCGGGAATCGAAATTGAGGATACTGGCAACCCGGCGGGCGCGCTGCCGAGCGAGAACGGCGTCCTTCTTGCCACGCAGGTTCAACGTGAGAAACGGTGTGCTCGTCATGGCTGGTCCATCCTTGACCATCGTTTTGGCTGGTGCCTCCGGCACGCGGAAAATCTTACCTAAACCGCATTTTTTAGGCTAGATCAATATTTTCATGCCCGCAATATTGCCAAAACCAGTGAAATACCAAACAGGAAATCGTATCATAACCCCGGCGCAGGCCCATTCCGCGGGTGAAGGCGGGGCCTAACAGCCTGGGGCTGCGCTCGTTGATACACCTGGATTTACCCCGAACCCACATCTATTTGCATTGGAGTTTCTCATGGCTGACGAACTGCGTTCCCCCGAAGGCGCCGCCCCGGCTGCTCAGGCCCAGCAATGGCAGGCGGATGCGAGCGACGTTTCGACGGTGTACACGAATTTTTGCCGGGCCAGCATGACCCCGGAAGAGTTGGTCCTTGATTTCGGACTGAGCACCCAGTTGCAACCCAACCCCGGCGAACCCGTCAAGTTGACCCACCGGGTGGTGATGAATTTCTACACCGCCAAGCGGTTGCTGGGGTTGCTGTCAAATATCGTGCAGACGGTGGAAAACAACTACGGCGCGTTGGAACTCGACTTCCAGCGGCGCATGCGCCCCGGTCGGGCGGCGTCGCCGACGACGTTTACCCCGAAACAATAGCTCCAGTTGTCGGGATCGAAGCACGCGCTAACCCGGAGTATCGGCGAGCCGTCTTCTCGTCCGGGCTTCGGGTTGTTCTTCTCCCGTCACAACCTTTTCGGCCCCCGTCAAGATTTCTCTTGCAATGACCGATGAACGCCATACGATGTCGGATAGCCCTTCGGATGGTTAACTGTCTTTTTTTCAAGGGGAACTCAACATGCGCGTTTGTCTGGCCATTTTCGCCTTTGTTTGCGCCGGTCTGCTGGTGACCGTTGACGCCAACTTCGCTCAGGACAAGAAAAAGGAGAAGAAAACGGTCGTACTCAAGGGTTTGGTCGCTTGCAACAAGTGCGAGCTGAACAAATCGACCGTGTGCGAAACCGTCCTTGTGGTCAAGAACAAGAAGAAAAAGGATGTCATCTACTTCTTCGACGCCGAATCGCACAAGAAATATCACGACGGCATCTGCGCCGCGGCCAAGAATGGGACCGTCACGGGGATCGTGACCGAGAAGAAGAAGAAACTGACCATCAGTGTCAAGACCGTGGTTTACGAATAACCACGAAACGACGCTCGTATCGAACCCCTGCCGAGACCTTCGCAGGGGTTTTTTGTTTTCATGGGTTCAGCTTACGATTGGCCATCCGCGCGTTCCTGGGTAGGATGATTGAGAACAACGGAGGCCTCGCATGAAGATCATTCTCGCCAACCCGCGCGGGTTTTGCGCTGGCGTCAACATGGCGATTGACAGCCTGGAGCGCGCGCTGGAACTGTTTGGCACGCCGCTCTTTGTTTATCACGAGATCGTGCACAACCTACACGTCGTCGAGCGATTCAAAAAGCGGGGTGTCGTTTTCGTGGATGGTATTGACGAGATTCCCGCGAACTCCGTGGTCCTCTTCAGTGCGCATGGCGTCGCTCCGGCGATCCGCGCCGCGTCGGCTGAGCGCAATCTCAACGCCATCGACGCCACCTGCCCGCTCGTGACCAAGGTCCACCTCGAAGCGATTCGTTTCGCCAGGGAAGGATACACGATTCTTCTGATAGGCCACGAGGGGCACGACGAGGTTGTCGGCACGGTCGGCGAGGCCCCGGGAAATATACGCCTGGTCCAGGACGAAAAAGAAGTCGAGACCCTCGACCTGCCCGCGGACGCCAAGGTCGCTTACCTGACCCAAACCACGCTTAGCGTGGATGACGCCGAGGTCATCATCGCGGCCCTGCGCAAACGCTTTCCGCATATCGTCGGGCCGAAGAAGGACGACATCTGCTACGCGACGCAAAACCGCCAGGAAGCGGTCAAGGAACTGGTGCCCCAGGCCGATGTCGTACTCGTACTCGGCAGCCGCAATAGCTCCAACAGCCTGCGGCTCGCGGAACTGGCGACGACCCTGGGCAAGCGGGCCTACCTGATCGACAGCGCGCGCGAGATTGAGCCGCGCTGGTTCGTGAACGCGACTTGCGTCCTGGTGACCGCGGGCGCCAGCGCTCCGGAGGACGTGGTGCAGGACTGTGTCGAGTATCTGAAGCGCAACTACCAGGCGACCGTCGAGACGCACACGGTCCGCGAGGAAGACGTGAGCTTTCAGTTGCCCAGGGAGTTGCGTTCGTTGACGGTGGTTGGCTAATTCGCTGGACGGAAGCGCAAACGACGGACCTGACAATCCGTCGCTTGCGCTTCCGGCGAACGTGTGGACCAAGAAAATGGAATTGCTGGTGCTCTTCGCGAACGCTGACGCCGTCTTGATGGTATCGCCGTGGTCCGTGATTCCCTTCGTATTGTTACTCCTTGCCATTGCCGTGCTGCCGTTGGCGCACGAGAAGTGGTGGCATCACAATCGAAACAAGGCGTTCGTGACGTTGGTGCTGGCGTTGCCCGTGATTGGCTACGTCTGGTACCTGCACGAATACGAGCATCAGGAGGCCGCCCTGGAAACGCTGGGCGATGTGGCGCTGGAGTATGTTGACTTTATCGTCTTGCTCGGCGCGCTTTTTTGCGTGGCGGGGGGGGTCGCGGTTCAGGGCCAATTTCGGCCCACGCCCTTCATCAATACCGGGGTCCTGATCCTGGGAGCGGTGCTGGCGAACTTCATCGGCACGACCGGGGCGAGCATCCTGTTGATCCGCCCGATGCTGCGCATCAACCTCGTCAGGAAGAATCGCAGCCACCTGCCGATCTTCTTCATCTTCGTCGTCAGCAACCTCGGCGGTCTCCTTACGCCCCTGGGGGATCCGCCGCTGCTCCTGGGTTTTCTGCGCGGCGTTGATTTCTTCTGGACCTTCGAGAACCTGTGGCAACACTGGCTCGTGGTCAACGGCCTGGTGATCTTGATCGCATTCGCATGGGACGTCGTCGCCTACTGGCGTGAGCCGGACCGCTCGGCATTCCCGCCGCGGCATGGCTCGTTCGTCATCGGCGGGCCGATCAATTTGATTTTTCTCGCGGGCATCCTGGCGGCAGTGCTGTTGCAATCGGAGGTGATCGCAGGGGAATTCAAATTGACTCGTCCTTGGCCTAATTTCATCATGCTGGCAATGGGCATCCTGTCCCTGCTTTGTACGCGCCGATCGGTGCGCGAGCACAACAATTTCGCCTGGGGGCCAATCATCGAGGTCGCGGTCCTCTTCGCGGGCATTTTCGCCACCATGATTCCGGCTCTCGCACTGCTTATGCACCATCGAGGCGATTTCGGGATCAGCGAGCCGTGGCAGTTTTTTTGGCTTACCGGCGCGCTGTCGTCCTGGCTTGACAACGCACCGACTTACGTCGCCTTCGCCACCCTGGCCGCGGGCAGCAAGCATTACGCCGAGCTGTCGTTGCAAAAACCGCACTTGCTGCAAGCCATCAGCGCCGGCGCCGTTTTCATGGGCGCCATGACGTACATTGGCAACGGCCCGAATTTCATGGTAAAAAGCCTGGCGGAGCACATGGGTTATCGCATGCCGTCGTTCTTCGGGTACTTACTTTATTCGACCCTGATCTTGCTCCCGGTATTCGGGCTGGCAACGCTTTTGTTTTTCATGGCCTAGTGCGTTGTCCAGACAAAATTTTGGGCTTGGGTCGGTCGTAGCGTGGACTTCAGTCCACGCGAGCGGCGTGTGGACTAAAGTCCACACTACGGGAGCAACGCCAAAATTCAGTCTGGACGAGGCAACAGGTTCCTTAATCCGAGAATCTAATAGCGCATGAGTCAAGTTTCGATACAGGCCCGAAGCGTACGCGAGGGAGGATGCGGAAGATTTCCCTCGCTAACGCTTCGGGCTTGGGTGGGGGCCGTTTGGTCTGAGGTGAAACCTCGCCAGCTCAATTTGTGGCCATCGTGTGACGTGGAATTCTCGCTTGTCAAAGCGAACGAATCGTTTAAGATAAAGGCATCTGAAAGTGCCCGTGGTGGGTGTAGCTCAGTTGGTTAGAGCGCGAGATTGTGGATCTCGAAGTCGCCGGTTCGAGTCCGGTCATCCACCCTTTTTTGCCTTCCCCTTTCTTCGATGCGATCGAAAATCGCCGGACGCATTTTTTGCTTTCGTTTTCGCAAACCTTCGGGTATATTAGGCAGTTCATGCACCAGCTGAAGCCGCCCAGGCTTCTCGGTCGTTTTCGTCATCAGGGAAGCGCACGTATGTCAAAGAGCCTACGCGTTCTGTTGTCGTTGTCGCTTGTGCCGTTCCTGACGGGGCCGGTGAATGCCCAGTCGGCGTCGAGCAAGGAGGAGGCGAAGCTCGATTTTTTCGAGCGGAAGATTCGCCCGCTGCTCGCGAACCACTGTTACAACTGCCATTCCGCCGATACCAATTCTCGCGCCGGGCTGCGCGTGGATGATCGCAACGGTCTGTTGACCGGCGGCGGGCGCGGGCCGGCGATTGTGCCGGGGCATCCTGAAAAAAGCCTGCTCATCCAGGCGGTGAAGCGAACGCACAAGAAAGTGCAGATGCCGCCTAAGAAGCCGTTGTCCTCCAGGGAAATCGCGGATCTGACGCAGTGGATCAAGGATGGCGCCGCCTGGCCCGGGCCACGCGTGCCCAAGTCGCTCGGTCGGCCGAATCCCGAGTACGAAAAACTTCGCAAGCAGCACTGGGCGTTTCAGCCGCTGCGCATCGTGCCGGCGCCCGCCGTGAAGGACAAGGCCTGGTCGCGCGATGACATCGACCGTTTTCTGCTCGCGAAACTGGAATCGAAGGGCCTGAATCCCGTTGGCGACGCCGATGCGGCGACGCTGATTCGGCGTGTGACGTTCGATCTCACGGGTTTGCCGCCGACGCCGGCGGAAGTGGCAAGTTTCGTGAAGGACGGGAATGCGCCGAACGCGAAGCGGCAAGCGGCATTTGCGAAGGTCGTCGATCGGCTCCTGGCGTCGCCCGCTTTTGGCGAGCGTTGGGGTCGGCACTGGCTTGACCTGGCGCGCTATGGCGAATCGACCGGGTCGGCGCGCAACCTCCCCTACCCCCATGCCTGGCGCTACCGCGATTACGTCATCGACGCCTTCAATCGTGACAAGCCCTACGATCAATTCATTCGTGAGCAAATCGCCGGCGACCTGTTGCCTCTCCCCTCTCCCGGAGGGAGAGGGGCCGGGGCTGAGGGGGAGCTTCAGAGGCTCAAGGACGAACGCCTAATCGCAACGGGCTTCCTGGCTCTGGGCGTGCGCGATGTCAATCAGCGTTTCAAGGTCCGCTTCGTCATGGACAACATCGACGAGCAGATCGACGCGTTCACGCGCTCCATGCTGGCGCTGACCGTCAGTTGTGCCCGCTGCCACGATCACAAGTTTGATCCAATCCCGACAACCGACTACTACGCCCTGGCGGGTATTTTTCACTCGAGCGATCTGTGCGCCGGTCTGCGCAACAAGATGGGCGGCGGTGGCCTGGATTATTACGACACCTCGCTCCTGTTGCGCCTCAGCGCCAGCAGCGGCCCGGATGCCAAGACGGCCAAACGCATCGAGCAGGCCAAGGCCGCACTCAAGCAGGCGCGTTTTGAACTTCTGGAATTGGCCGAGAACCTTGACAAGAATCCTCCCGGTCCGGCTCGCGAGAAGAAACTCAAGGTGGCGCGGGCGAAGGTCAACAAGATACAGAACGAAATGATCGCCCTCAATGACCCCGCCAATCACGGGCAAATCTGCTACGGCGTGCGCGATGCCAAGATCATCGGCGATACCGAAGTCCGCATCCGTGGCGAAGCCGAGAAGATCGGCCCCGTGGTCCCGCGTGGCTTTCTCTCCGCGTTCGACATTCCCGGCACGCCAAAGATTCCCGCGAAACAGAGCGGCCGGCTCGAACTGGCGCAATGGCTCACCAGTCCGAAGAATCCGCTCACCGCGCGCGTCATGGCCAACCGTATCTGGCATCACTTGTTTGGCCGGGGATTGGTCGGCAGCGTGGACAACTTCGGCGTCACGGGCGACAAACCGTCTCACCCGGAGTTGCTCGATTACCTGGCGTTGAGTTTCATGCGCGGCGAGCCGGGAGCGCCAGGACCCGGAGAATGGTCTGTCAAAAAGCTCGTGCGCCGCCTGGTATTGACTCGCGCCTACCAGCTGGGTTCGGAGACCACCGAAGCCCACCTGAAAGCCGACCCTGCCAATTACCTCGTCTGGCGCCACAACCCCGCCCGGTTGAGCGCCGAGGAGATTCGCGACGCCATGCTGGCTGCGTCAGGCAAACTCGACCGCGCCCGACCCAAGGGTTCGCCTGCGATGCATTTGAAGGTCATCGAATTGACCAACGTCAGCCCGCTGGCGAAGAAGCTGGAGGAGGCCGCCAACACGAGTGTTCATCGCAGCATCTATTTGCCTCTCTTGCGTACCCTGACGCCGCGCTCGCTTGAGGTGTTTGACTTCGCCGAGCAAGGCCTGGTGGTCGGCAGCCGCGACGCGACGACAGTGGCGACGCAAGCGCTTTATCTTTTGAACGACCCGTTCGTGAGGCAACAATCGCAGGCGCTGGCGCAACGCGTCCTGGCCGGCAAGGGGCAAAGTGACGCGCGCCGGATCACGCTGGCGTACGCCCTGACCTTGAGCCGACCGGCGACGGCGAAGGAGATTGAACGTGCCACGAGCTACATCGCCGATTACGAGAATGCCGCTCGCGAGGAAAAATCGGTGCAGAGCCCGCGCCTGGCCGCGTGGTCGAGTTTCTGTCAGGCTCTTTTGGCGTCGGCGGAATTCCGATATATCCGGTAAAGCGAGGGTGCGATCGGCTAACGCTACACGTAGGTTGGCCTCCGGAAAGGATTGGGGGCATGATTCGCCTTTATCGTGCGGTGTCTCCCGAGGAACTCGCCGACATTGCCGACCAAGGAGGTTTCAGGGCCGGCTCCAATTCCCTCGCGGGAAAGTGGTTCGCCGAAACTGCTGAGGCAGCGAAACGCTGGGGCGAGTTCTTGTATCCGAGTCCGAGCGAGGCATTCCATGTGATTCAGGTGGAGATTCCACGGCACGTAGCCGATCAAATGTTTCGCTTGGGCCAACTGGATCAAATTGGCCCGGCGAGATATGCTGAAGGTGATGTGTTAGAGCTTGTAAACCAAAATCATCAGGGAATATCGTCGGTGCCCGTGATTGCTGGAGGTCCATGATGTCGCCGCTTCATTCCGTGCAAGTCCGATGGTTGACGCCCATCGAAGGCGGGCGAGGGACTCCGTTTGCGGGCGGTCGTTATACACCCACAGCGCGATTTGCTGGCGAGCAGGAGCAATTCAGTGTGGTCATGGAATTCACGCCGGCCGGCCCGACCAACCCATCGGCCGGGACCATGCGTCTCTTGAATCCGGAACTCCTGGAGATCAAGAAGCGAATCGTACCCGGCGTCGCTTTGGAGATCATGGAAGGATCGCGCGTTGTCGCCCAATGCAATGTACAGGGTTAGAATAGTGTGCTTTGCTGTTACGAAAGGCCAGAAACTATGTTACAGCCCCTCACCCGCCGCCAGGCCCTCAAAACCACCGCCGCCGGTTTCGGCTACCTCGCGCTCGCCGGCATGCTCGGCGCGCAGCAGCAACGAGCCGCGACCGTCAGGGAGCCAGGCCCGCTCGCACCGCGTGCGCCGCACTTTCCGGTCAAGGCGAAGCGCATCATCTTCTGCTTCATGGAAGGCGCCATGTCGCAGATGGACACTTTCGAGTACAAGCCGTACCTGCAAAACCACGACGGGCAGGTCGCGACCGGCGGGGCCATCCTGACCGCGTCCAAGTTCCGCTTCGCCCGGCATGGGCACACTGGGACGTGGGTGTCCAACCTGCTGCCCAACTTCGCCCGCCATGCCGACAAGTTTTGCTTCCTCCGCGGCCTGCACACCGATACGCCCGCGCATCCGCAGGCGGTTATCCAGCTTCACACCGGCACGGCCATCGCCCAGTTCACCCGCCCCTCGATGGGCGCCTGGCTGCTGTACGGCCTGGGGACCGAGAACCAGGACCTGCCCGGCTACATCACGATCAATCCGTCGCCCAACTTCGGCGGTGCGATCAACTTCGGCACCGCGTTCATGCCCGCTCACTTTCAAGGAACGCGCGTCAGCGACACCGGCGTCATCCCGAACCTGCGCCCCTCGACGCCAATGAGCCTGCAACGTCGGCAGCTTGAACTGATTCAAGAAATGAATCGCGACCTCGCCCGTTCGCCCGGCGCGCCCAATGCGGTGGAAGGGGTGATCCAGTCTTACGAATTGGCCTTCCGCATGCAGGACCGCGTGCCCGAACTGCTCAACCTCGCGCGGGAGCCACAGGCGGTGCTCGACATGTACGGCGTGCAGGACGGCCCGCAGGGCAGTTTTGCTCGCCAGTGCTTGATGGCCCGCCGCCTGAGCGAGGCCGGTGTGCGCTTCGTCGAGATCACGCAATCGGGCTGGGACCATCACAACAACCTGCACAACGGCCTCATCAGCCAGTCGTCCAAGATCGATCGCCCGATGGCGGCGCTCCTCACCGACCTGGAACAGCGAGGCCTCCTGGACGAAACGCTTGTCCTCTTCGGCAGCGAGTTTGGCCGTATGCCGACCGCACAAGGGCCGGATGGCCGCGATCACAACATCACGGGCTATCCGATGATTCTGGTCGGCGCCGGCGTGAAAGCGGGTTACTCCTACGGCGCCACCGACGAGATCGGCCGCCACGCCATCGCGGGCCGAATGCACATGAACGACCTGCACGCCACGCTGCTGTCGTTGATGGGCCTGGACCACGAGCAGTTGACGTACCGCTATGCGGGGCGCGACTTCCGCCTGACGGATGTTGCGGGGCGGGTGGTGACGGAGATCATGGATTGAGGATGAGCAATAGCCGTTCCGAGCCCGAAGCGTGAACAAGGGAAAAAAACACCCCTCGCTTACGCTTCGGGTTCGGATCATTTAGCGAGATTTTTTCGCCGAGAGGTTTGATGTCAGCTCATGCAACCGACGCGCCACTTGGTGGTTACGCTCGTCGTTGACGTTTTTCAGGCCCTTCTCAACGCGCTGGATCAGGCTCAGCCGCCCGGCAATTTTGAACTCGTCGGCACCAGCCTGGAGAAGAGGCACGAATGCAATGGCGAAGGAATCGTATTCATCCCGGCAATCCGGGTGGCCCTTCACGCCTAGCGGATTCCATTCGCTGACCAGGATATCCTGAACCGCGCGCAAGAGCCGTTGTTTCTTTGTCTTCGCCTTACCCCCCGCAGCACGACTTCCCCGCGTCCTTCTTCGCCGATGGCGGCACGTCGTTCGCCGGGTTCAATGCGAAGAAGCCCGCGGGCTTCAGCATGAAGCCGATGTAAGCAGCTGGCATCACCGGGTAGTCTTCCGGGCGCGGCAGATGCGTGTGGCCGAAGGTGTACCAGAGAACCACGTCGGTGTTGGCGATGTTGCGATTCTGTTCGGTCCATCTGGGCAAGCCGTCGCCGCCCTGGCTTTGGTTTGGGTAATCGCCAGCGGCGTGCTTCTCGGCGTCATTGAACGGCGTCACCCAGACGTGGTGGTTGACGAAGCCGGCGCGTTTGCGCCACCAGGCGTTCTTCGACGCGAACGGCACGCAGTTGTCGCCGGGCATGAAGCGATAGGCGACCGGTTCGCCGACGGCGTTCTTGACGTTGGGATTGACGATCCTCCAGGTCCGCGCCGTCTCCAGGTTCAGATTCGCGCACGCTTGCTTTTCCTTTTCGAGGAGGGTTGCCCTGGCGCTGAAGGCGTTCTCGAATGGATTCTTGGGGCCGAGTTCGTCGGGAACCACGTCGATCTGATAGACCGAGTTGGCCGAGCCATCAAGGTCCAGGTCGATGCGCATGTTGAAGAAGTGCTGATGATTGGGAGCGTAGAGTTGCGGGGCGATCAGCGTGCCGTAGGGAAGCGGCCCGTCGCTTGCGCTTTGGGCTGGCGTGGCGCCCAGGGACAGGATGCCGGTCAGCTTCATCTCGAACTGGATATTGCCATCCTGGTAGAGATACCAAAATAGTCCGTATTCATAGTTTTCGACGGTCGCGATCGAGGAGATCACCAGCCGGCGCGAACGCCGCACTTCGGGCTTGTCGGGCAGGCGGCGATCGGTGTGCTTCCACATGATGCCGAAGTCTTCCTCGTGCATACAGACTGCATTTTTGATCGTCAAAAGTTCGCCGCGGCTCGTGCAGAGATGGCCATCGAAATATTTAATGAGGCCCAGGCAGTCGCAGCCCAGCTCAAGGCTGTTGGCGCAATAACCCAGGCCGTATTCGCCGGCGTCAAAAGCATTTTTGCGCGCTTGCTGCGGCGCCGGGTCGCCATAGGGGACGACCATTTCCGAGAGCGAAGCGCGATAGAGGATCGACCGTTTATTGCCATTGTCCTGATAGCAGACGTTATTGAGCGTCAACCCCTCACGGCCGTTGAAGCCGATGACGAAGCTCCAGTTCTGCCAGCGCACGCAGTTACCGTCCACATCGAAGCTCGCGCCTTCGGGCTGCGTGATTTCGAGCGGCTTGATGTCGGTGCGCTGTTTGGTCACCCGGTCAGCGGCATAGTTGCACTGTTCGGGAGGCAAGGGCCAATGGCCGTATTCTTCGACGCGGATCACTTTCATCTGGTTGAGATCGACGACGGGCCGCAGACCTTCGATCGGCTTGGCGTAGCCGTTGTCGGTCGGGTCGGTGCGCACGAAACACAAGGGACGCGCGAGCCGGCGCGTACGGTCTTCTTCCGAGCCGTAGTTGCCTGCGCTCCAGATATCGACCATCACCAAACGAGTGTCTTCGATGCCGTACTGTTTCTTGAGGGCGGCCTTGAACTCCGGGCTGGCGAGAACGGCCTGTTCGCACTCGGCCTGCTCGTCGGAAGTCATCGTCGGCTGCACGCCGGGAATGTGCTTCCAGGAAACGAGCTTGCGGTCAGTCAGCGACACGACGGCCTCAAAGCAGGAGTTCGTGGCGTTGTCGAAGAGGACGGCGAAGGCCGTGCGAGGCCCCGTCGCTTGCGCTCCGGGCTGGTGGGCAAAACGGTGAACGAATTCCTTGGCTGGTTCTTTGAGACTGACGGAAACGAAGCGCGTCGTCGGCGTGACCTTGCCGAAATCCTTGAGCAAGGAAACCGCGAGTTTCACCTCGTCGGCGGTCAGCGGTTCCAGCGGGTGTTTGATGGTGGCGCTCATGGTTTTCACCCTCCCAGGGAAAGAAGAAACAGCATTCATAGATTATGCGACGGTTTGTATGCTGGCCAACCGACGTTTGGGCCGTTCAAGGTGTGCGGACCCTAGGGGTCGTATGGGCCGTAATGCGGGTGCCGATTTTCCCACATAGTTTTTTTTGTCTTTTCAATGGGCGGCTAACTCATTACGTGGTTTAATATAATCGCAAGGTGATTTGGCCCATGCGCCGATCGGCAACCTCTCCCCCCAGTTTATTCCGATCGTGCTGGCCATCGTCGGTTGCATCGTCCTTTCGCTCGAGGGAACCGTGACTGCGTCTTGGAATTGATGTTGGCCTGGTTCGATGCGAGCACCAGGTCGCACGCGGACAACGACCCATGATTTTCAAACTCCCACCTGCGTTTGCCGACGAAGCGATTCGGCACGAACTGGAACGCGCCTGCGTCGCCGGTGGGCAGGATCGGATGCCGTACCCGACCGAGGCCGTGGTCGAGGCCGAACGACTCATTCTGTCGCGCAACGTTCAGGAGAGCGGCAGTGCGCAGGTTCCGTGGGCGATTCCAGGCATCGGCCAGCTCATGGCCAGTTCCGCCACCCTGATGGAGCGATCGGCGCCGTACCAACTCGCCATCGAGTTGGCGCGCGGGAAGATCAATCAGGTTCGCAATCACGCGGCGGAATGGACCCAGGGCGGCCTGGTGATCCCGGAAGCGTTGAGCCGGCAGATTCATGACGCTACCGGCTGCCTGGCCCAGGCGCTGATGGCGCTGCCCGATCCCGGCGCCGCAGTCCACGCCGAGAAGTCGCTCAGGCTGGCATTTCAAGCGGGCCACGATCTGGCACTGACCTACATCGACCGCGTTTTTGAGCTGCGCCATGAACGCCAGCCGAAGCTGGATACCTGGCTGGGCTGTCGGCTGGAAACCGAGGAGCCTGCCCCGGCCAGCGCGGTGGAATACATGCGGGCGTTCAACGCCGTGGCGTTGCCGTTCTCGTGGAAGCGCATCGAGGCAACGCCCGGCCGCTTCAACTGGGAAACTGCGGATCGACTGACGAACTGGTCGGCGTCGCATGGACTCAAGGTTGTCGGTGGGCCGCTGATCGACTTTGCGGGGCGCAGCCTTCCCGATTGGCTCTGGGAGGGTGCGACCGATCTCACCGGCCTGGGCAATCAACTCGCGGGGTTTGTCGAGAACGTGGTTCGCCGTTACCAATCCCGCATTCGCACCTGGCAAATCACCGCGGGCAGTAACTGCGCCGGCACACTCGCCTGTCGAGACGAAGAGTTGATCTGGCTCACGTTGCGCATCGCCGATGCCGTGCGCCGCGTCAACCCGCAGCTGGAAATCATCGTCGGCCTGGCCCAGCCGTGGGGAGACTATCTGGCCGAGCAGGAACGTAGCAAGACCCCGTTCATTTTCGCCGATGATCTGTTGCGTACCGGCATCAAGCTGGCCGCCCTCGATCTGGAATTCATAATGGGGGTCTCGCCCCGCGGCAGTTATTGCCGGGATCTGATCGAGACGTCGCGCTTACTCGATCTGTACGCGCTTTTGGGCGTGCCGATCCAGGCGACGCTGGGGTATCCGTCCGCAACGCCTTCCAACGAGATGGCGTGTCCGGACCAGCGCGTCGGCCTTGGCCACTGGCGCGGCGGCTTCTTCGAGGAAACGCAGGCTGACTGGGCCTCCGCGTTCGCGGCGATGGCGCTGTGCAAGGGTTGCGTCCGCAGCGTGCAATGGTGCCACTGGTCCGACGCCGACGTTCACGCCTTCCCCAACTGCGGCCTGGTGGACGGCGAGGGCCGGGTGAAGTCGGCCCTGAAACCGCTACAAAAACTAAAGGCGGTTCATCTCAAATAACGAAACCGCTTGCCGTTTAGCGCCCGCACGGCCCCCTGCGAACGCTGCGCCGCAAGCGACGATGGCCGGAGGTACCCTATGGACGTCAAGATCATCGACCGTGGCCGCGGCCCGGAAATCGCCGGCACGCGCATCACTGTATACGACATCTGGGACTACGCGCGGCACGGACATCACCACACCTACATTGCGGCCCTCTTGAATCTTTCGTCCATGCAGGTCCAGGCGGCGCTGGATTATATCGAGGCGCACAAGGATGAGGTGCTTGCGGATTACCAGCGAATTCTGGAACGAGCCAAGGAGCCGTATCCGCCGGACGTACAGGCGAAGGTGGATGCGATTCGCGCCAAATACAAAGACCTCTGGGCGGATCGACGAAAAAAGGCGCAGGAGGATGCCAATGCGTGCGATCATGGCGGATAACGACGTCAAGGGTCAGGTAGCCATCCTCGCCAAGTTGCTGGAAGCCGAGCCCTGGCGTGAATTCTGGCTCAGCCTGAACCTGCCGCTATGGACCTTTGCCGACGTTCCGCTAGCCGTGGACGCTTCCGATGCCGCCGTGTGGCACGCCTGCCAGAGGGAGCAAGTGATTCTGATCACGGGCAACCGCAACAAGAAAGGATTGGATTCCCTTGAAGCGACAATTCAGAAGCACAACACGGCTCCAAGTCTTCCTGTGATGACCATCGCGGATCCCGACGAAGTGATTTTCAATCGCCCCTACGCGCACAAAGTCGTCGAAGCGTTGCTACAGTATCTCCTGGAAATCGACAAAGTGCGCGGGACCGGTCGCTTGTGGTTGCCGTGATGCGAGGGAGTGACGCCATGATCGACAACTGCAATGACCCCTCGCTGCGCAGCTTCATCGACGTCCCCGCCGATTCGCCGTTTCCGATTCAGAATCTGCCGTTTGGCGTTTTTGTTAAGAGTGAAAACGAAGGCGATTACGTTTCAACCGTTGGCTTCGCCATTGGCGATTGGATACTTGATCTTGGTGAGATCATTCAGGCCCGGTTGCTTGCACCTTCGCTTCAAGATCAGCTCTTTACGCCTCCGTGGGATCTGGCGTATCTGATGGCAATGGAACGTGCCGACTGGCGCAGTTTGCGCTTGGGCATTAGCAAACTGCTTCGCCGCGACAATCCGACATTGCGCGACAACTCCGAGTTGCGAGCGAAGGCTCTTGTGAGGCGTCGAGATGCAAGGATGTTGCTCCCCTGCCGCATTCCCAACTACACCGACTTCTACTCCTCGCGCGAACATGCCACCAACGTCGGCATCATGCTGCGTGGCCCTGACAACGCGCTGATGCCGAACTGGCTGCACCTGCCGGTCGCGTATCATGGCCGGGCCAGCTCGGTCGTCGTCAACGGCACCGACATTCGCCGACCTCTGGGACAAACGAAGGCGGACGATGCGGCCGCGCCAACGTTCGGCCCGAGCCGATCGCTTGACTTCGAGCTGGAGCTCGGCGCGCTCATCGGGCGGGGCAACCAACTGGGCACGCCCATCTCGACGGGAAACGCGGCCGAGCATGTCTTCGGCCTGGTGCTGGTGAACGACTGGAGCGCACGCGACATCCAGAAGTGGGAGTATCAGCCGCTCGGCCCCTTCCTGTCGAAAAACTTCGCCACCTCGATTTCGCCGTGGGTGGTGACGCTCGACGCGCTGGAGCCTTTTCGGGTCGCCGGGCCGAAGCAGGAGCCGGAGCCGTTGCCATACCTGCGCTGTCAGGGCAACTGGGCGTATGACATCCACCTGGAAATCTGGCTGCAAACCGCGAAGATGACCGAACCGGTGCGCATCAGTGCAACCAATGCAAAACACCTGTACTGGAACCTGTGCCAGCAGATCGCCCATCACACGATCGGCGGCTGCAACTTGCAGACGGGCGACCTGCTTGCCTCAGGCACGATCAGCGGCCCGACGCCGGATTCGCTCGGCTCGATGCTGGAACTGGCGTGGAAGGGCACCCGTCCGATCACGCTGCCCAGCGGCGAGACGCGGACGTTCCTGCAAGACGGCGACCGCGTCATGATCAAGGGCTGGTGCCAGGGCGACGGCTACCGCGTAGGCTTCGGCGAGGTCACCGGCGTCGTCCTCCCCGCGCTTGTTTAGCCGCAGGCCTCTGGCCCGCGGGTATTCCCAACACACCATGCAACCCCAAGACCACTTCTGGAGCAAGGCCGCCCGCTACTACGAACGCGAATTCGTGGACCCCTATCGCAAGGATGTGCGCAATAACCCGCTGAAAAAAACCTTGCATCGTCTGCGCAATCCCGACACGGGCGTCGTCGCCGATCTTGGCTGTGGCATCGGTCCGCTCCTGCCCTTCCTGGCCCGGCGTTTCAAGACCGTCCATGCAATCGATTTTGCCGCGGGAATGCTCGAACGCGCGGGTGAGCGAGTCGGCAACCATGCCAACGTGAAGTTGCACCAGGCGAGCTTTCTCGACCTGCGCGCGGTGCCGGAACCGGTTGACGTTGCCGTCGCCGTCAACAGCCTGGTGCTGCCCAATCCAGCGGAGCTTGAATCCGCGCTGCGCGAGATCAAACGCATCCTGAAACCGGAGGGTGTGTTCCTGGGCATCGTCCCCGCCATCGACGCGGTCCACTACTACACGATGTTGCTCGTGGATCGTGCGCTCGGGTCGGGCCAGCCGATCGAGTTCGCTCGCAAGAACGCGAGCCATCATTGCGAACACGACAGCTACGATTTCGCCTTCGGTCAATTTCGCTTTCGCGGCCTGGAACAACACTTTTGGCAGCCTTTCGAGGTCGCCCATCGTTTTCGCCGCGCTGGTTTCGTGCTAAAGCGGCTCAAGAAGGTGCATCTCTCGTGGAAGCAATTCGCCTTCGGGAAGGAACTGGGCGAACACGAGCCGCCCTGGGATTGGTTTTTCTTTGCCAAGGCCGCCTAGCTGGTCGCCCACGGGATCGAGCTGTCAACACATGGCGCGTACGCCGTACTCACCGCAATACCGTTCGTCGAAGAGCACTTGACCAGCCCCCAGCGCAAGCTGGGGGGTATTGGGATGCTGTCCAAACCCCCACGCTTGCGCGTGGGGCTGGTTAAGTGCTCTTCGACGACCGGTATTGGGGCTAACCGCGCACGGCGCCGCCGTTGACGCGAATGATCTGGCCCGTGATGAACCTGGCCGCGGGCGAAACCAGCCAGCAGGCGGCAGCGGCAACGTCCTCGGGAGTTCCCCAGCGCTGGAGCGGGGTCTCCGCGCGGACCCTGGCCTGCCAGGCGGCCGACGCCTGTTCGCCCCAGGCCGTGCGAATCCACCCCGGCGCGAGGCAGTTGACGCGCACCTCCGGCGCCAGGTTGAGGGCCAGGCTTTTGGTATACGCCATCATCGCTCCCTTGGTCGCGGCGAAGAGCTGGCCGCTGTCGCCCTCCATCCCCGTCTCGGCCTGATCCCAACCCATCGTCACGATGACCCCGTGCCCCTGTTGCTTCATGCGCGCGCCGACCGCGCGCGTCATCAGCATGGCCGCGCGGACATCGACCCCCCACAACTCCTGTAACTTTCGTTCGAAAGGCCATGTCGCGGCATCGCCCGTCAAGGTATCGGCGCCAGCGCTTTGAATCCAAATATCAACGGATGGGAATGCCTGCCACGCTTGCGTGATGAGCCGCGTGCAGGCGTCATCGTCGTTCAGATCGGCAAGCCCCGCATGAATCTGCACGCCCTTGGCTCGGCACTCGGCGGCGACGGTGTCGGTCGCGCGCCGACCGTGGACGAGCAGGTTGGCGCCGGCGTCCGCGAGGGCGAGGGCAATCGCCCGGCCGATGCCGCGCGTCGAGCCAACGACGACCGCGTTCTGGCCGAGCAGTTCGCGGTGAAATTGCGTCAGGCCTTGCGCCTCGCGCAGACGTTTGTCAAGATCAGCCACGGTGCTCCGCAAGATCGGGTGTACCGCCAGCGGCGCGATCTCCGCCAGCGGCTCCAGGACGAATAGGCGCTCCTGCATGCGCGGGTGCGGCACCGTCAATTCGTCGGCTTGCACAATCGCGAGGCCAAACAGCAGCAAGTCCAGGTCGATGGTGCGCGGTCCAAACCGCTCCGCGCGTACCCGGCCAAGCTGGCTTTCGATGGCTTGCAGGACCCGAAGCAATTCAAACGCGGAAAGGGTCGTGCGGAGATGAGCCGCGGCGTTCAGGTAATCTCCCTGCTTGGCGGGTCCGCCCACGGGTTCCGTTTCGTAATACGATGAAACACTTATTACGTCAACGCCGGGCTGCAAGCGCAAACGCTGGAGCGCAGCGTCGAGGAGGCCCCTGCGATCGCCGAGGTTGCTCCCCAGGGCCACATACGCATCGACGAGCACGGGCTGCATCACTTTTTCCTTTTTCCTTTTTCCTTTTTCCTTCGCAAATACGCCCGGGCGGCCGCGAGAATCTCGGCATGATCGAACGCCAGCTTCGGGGGCCGGGCCAGCGAAAACCAGGCGACCTCGGCCGCATCGTCGCCGGCGCGTGGTGTCAGTTCGCCTGCGTTGACGATCGCGAGGTAAGCAACCGCGATATTGCGCCCGCGCGGGTCGCGGTGCGGATCGCCAAAAGTCTGGAGCTGGACCAACTTTTTCAGGCGGACTCCGGTCTCTTCGAAAAGTTCGCGTCGGGCGGCATCGTCGAGCGATTCGTTCATTTCGATGAACCCGCCCGGAGTTGCCCACATGCCCCTGAACGGCTCGTGCTTGCGGCGAACCAGCAACACGCGTCGCTTCGACTCGCGCGTGACGATGACGATGTCCACCGTCACGGCGGGGCGGGGATAGTCGTAGGTGTATTTGCCAGTGGGCATCGGGTCGTCTCCCTCGGCTTGAAAGCAGAGTCATTGTAGAAAATTGGGTGTTCGCGAAAAAACGCACGCGACAGGAAGAACGTTTGACGGATCATCTGCCGCCGGCGCCTTGCGTGATAGAATGGCATGGACTTGTTTGAGGAGAAAAGACCATGCCAATGCACGATTGGACTTGCGTTGATGCGGGGATCTACCATGCCTTTCACCACGAATGGATTTCGGAAATCCATCGCGCGATGTTGCGCCGCCTTCCGTCGGACTATTACTCGTTACCGGAACAGCAGGCAGCTGGTTTCGGGCCGGACGTGCTCGCTTTGCAATTTGGCCATGCCGACGACGTCGCGCCTGGAAACGTCGCGACGCTGGCACGGCCGAAAACCAAGATGTTTCAGGAAACGCCGACGGATTTTTACCTGGGAAAAAAGAAATCGGTCGTCATCCGTCACGTAAGCGGCGACCGAATCGTGGCGATGATCGAGATCATATCGCCGGGAAACAAGAATTCGGTGTCCGGGTTTCGCTCCTTCGTGAACAAGGCCCGGGAGTTGCTACAGCACAAGGTCAATCTCTTGATCGTCGATCCATTTCCTGTAGGCAAGCAGGCTCCTTTTGGCCTCCATGCCGCGATTTTTGAGGACCTCCAGGATGATCCTTTGCGGTTGCCCACGGATGCGCCCCTGAGCCTGATTTCTTATGAATGTGACGACCGCGTGCGCGCCTATCTGGAGCCGCTGGCCGTGGGGGACGCCCTGGTGGACATGCCCGTTTACCTGTTCCCTGGCATGTACATCGAAGTGCCACTGGAAGCCACCTATCTGGCGGCCTGGGATACGGTCCCACGGCGTTGGCAGCAGGTGATTGCGCCTCACCCCGAAAAGCTCAGTTGATCGGGTGGCGCCAATCCAACGGAGGCGCCGCCGGGTCAAAACGGGATCTCCTCATCGCGCCGCCGTGAATGCCCGGCCCGGGCGGTGCCGAAACCCATCTGGCCTGGACGGTCGAATTCCCGGCTGCTGGGTTGCTGATCGTCCAGGCCGCGCAGGAGCGTCACGGTTTCTTCGAGGTTGTTCCCCAGGCACGCGACGCTGATGACCAGCTCGGCCAGGGCCGCGAACGACAGGCCCTCGGTCAAATCCACCCAGCGCGTGAGCTGGCCGTTGACCGTCAGGTCGGGCAGTTTTCTACGGAAATAGGCCTCGCGAATTGCCGACGTTGGCGCTTCGATCTTGATGATGCGATCAAAGCGACGGGGGCGAGAGACAATTCGGCGATCCAGACGTTCGGGGTAGTTGGTCGTCGCGATGTTGATGACCTTGTTGATCTGGTGCGAACCGTCCAGCCATTGCAACAATTCGCTATCACCGTGGATTTCGATGATGGCGTCGATATCCTCGAACAGGCAGACCACCGGCCGATCCGGCTCGATGCGGCGGAAGACTTCCATGGCGCGGGTGAGGAATCCGGGGTGCTCGCAGAAGACCGCCACATGCCCCGCCTTGACGATGCGATGCACCACTTGATGCACGACCGAACTCTTGCCCGAGCCCTGCGGGCCGTAGAGCAGATAGCCGCGGCGATGCAGGTAGCCATGCTTTTGGAAATTTTCGCCGAGGTCCCAGAAATTCTCAATTTCATGGAGAATCTTGGCGGGCAGGCTGTCGGCGAAGTCGATCAGGTCATCGACTTGCAGATCGCGGGTCATCAGTTGCACGTCGCCGTATTGATTTAGCGTGCAGCCGTAGGCGCCGGGCGGGAGCCGCAGCGACGTGGCGCCGCAGATTTCAAAGACGCCGCCCTGCACCACCTTCCACTGGACGGGGCCATTGCTGCCTTCCGCGGGATAGTAGTTGGGCGGGCGATAATAGTTGCGCTGCTCGCCGTTGTTGCGGGCGTCGGCGGCCTCGGTTCCGAAGTCGTTCAAGTCCATGGAGTTTCTCGGCGTGAAAATGGAAACCGGGCGTCATTCCATTGTATCGCCGGACACGCCGGATGGTCGAAGAATTCAGCTCCAATGCCAACGGGTGCGTTTCGGTTGGCTTTTCCGTCCCGTATACGTTGCCCATGCACTGGGCAGACTCCTGCTGCGTCATGGATGTCAATAGTCGCCGATTACCTCATTGCCTGCCCGCGTCCCGAGCGCGCGCCAGGTGGCAGGGTTGATGTTGTCGTTGACGGGCCGAACGGACCCATCCATGAGCAGACAGTTCACCAGGCCGGTATGGTAGCTGCGCGCCGTAATGGCGGCGTAGGTCGGATCCGTGGCGCTGTTGCCTTCTTGCCGGGAGTTGTAGTCGATGTCATAGGTCTGTCCATTGTAGACGAATGGCACAAACGTGTTCGGCGTGAACACGGTTGTGAAGCCGCTGTGGTGGACCCGGCCATCAGGCCATTCGGTGTGGCCGGTGTTGTCGTTGAGGTTCGGGCCGAGCTTTCTCTGCCCGTTCGCCGCCAGGGCAGCGACCTGGGCGGGTGAGGTCGGCGGGCTTGGACCGGGATTGGCCGTATTGCGAACGTAGGGCGTGAACGACTTGACCTCGGTGGCGCCAAGCGTGTTGCTCAAACCATCCACGACCCGCACGGATCGAATACCCACGTTGGGCAGGAACATGCCATCGCCGCCGCGGCCCGTGGTGGGATCGTAGATAAACCAGGTTCCGAAGTTGAAGCCGTAGGTGTGGGGATAGACAAACGGCTGCCCGGTGGCATCGACGCGTGCCAGGTCGTTGCCGTCGGTGGGGCAGCGGAAGACGGGAATCCGGGTTTGCGGGACGCCGCTGGCGAGCTGGAAATCCCACGGGGATTCCAGGTTGACCCGCAGCCCGGCGTTGCCCTGTTCGATGTAGTGCAGGATGCGTCCGTGTACCGACCACGAACCGTTATTCGTGCCAAACGAGGTGCCGACGGGTGCATTCATGCTGACGGGGAAGGCCTTGTTGGCTGACTCGAAATTATGCAGCGCCAGGCCGATCTGGCGTAGATTGTTTTGGCAATAACTCCGGTTAGCGGCTTCACGCACCTTCTGCACTGCCGGCACCAGCAGGCCGATCAAGATGGCGATGATCGCGATCACCACGAGTAGTTCGATCAGGGTGAAGCCTTGTCGTCGCATAACGTCCTCGAAAAAGGGTTTTGGTGGGGGGGCCGGCCGAACATTTGCAAAGACCGTGCCAACAAAGAAAAGTGGTGAAACGATGGGGGATGGCGTGAATCGCGTCAGGCCGTGGCCACAAAATCGTCAGCGGTGATGAACGTCTAATCAATCTGGCGGGGGCAAAACCATACTCAAACGGAAAGCAATTTCGGCGCGTTCCGCCATGGCGCCGACGCCGACATCCTCGCACGCCAGCTTCTTGGTGATCGGCGCGATGACGTGCAGCGCGGAACGCAGGTCGGCGGTGAGCTGAGTGAGGTGTCGCTCCGTGGCGGGATGTTCCCACATGAGCGTATTCATGGCCGGGGCGAGGATGACTGGCCGGGTGCGGTCCCAGGCGCGATAGATGCACGTCAGGCAATTGTCGGATATCCCGAGGGCGAGTTTCGCCAGCGTATTGGCGTCACACGGCGCGATTAACAGAACGTCGGCCCAGCGGCGCAGCTCGATGTGCATGACCGGGTCGCCGCGCTGGTAGCGATGGCCGGGCCATTCATCCTCGTCCAGGACGACCACGTCGCGATTGCGTTCGCCCTCCGGCGTCGGCTCGACGGCCAAAGGATCGAAGAAATAAAGAGCCGATCTGGTCGCGACGATCTTCACGTCATGTCCGGCCTGGCGCAGATCGGCGAAGAGGTCCTGCGTGTAGATCGCCGCCACGGAGCCGGTGACGCCCAACAAGACCTTAGCCATGCCGCACCGCCTTTTCGAGCGCGTCGAGCAGGGTGCTGGCAAGCGCGTCGCGCGTCACGCGCTCATACTCCAATCCGTTGCCGAGCAGCGCCCAGTCGCTCGCGCCGTCGAGCGTGTTGGCGACGATCCAGTCGGCCTGTGACTGCTGGCGCGAGGTTTCGGCGATTTGTTTTAGCTCGTCTTCCGTGACGCCAACTTCAAGTTTGAACTTCACCAGGACGCCTCCAAAACGCCAGTCGGTACGAATTCTGTCCACGAGCTTGGGCGTCCGCACCAGGCGCAGCCACAACTCCGGCTCGTCGCTCTTCACCTTGCCGGCAGCGCGATCGACAAGCCTGGGCTGTTGGTGGGGGTCCTGCCAGGAACCGTCCTCCGCGAAGTGCGTTGTTGACGCCGGTGCGAAAACCCCGGCCGTGCGATAATCGTTGACGGCGGCGCAGTGAACGACGGCGTCTTGCTTTTGCCGACCGATCTGCTCGGCCATCACGGCATCGAGCGCCTCGAACGTGCGGTAGGTGGCCAGGCGGAAACGCGGCGAATCTCGTACCGCCGTGTCAACGGTTTCGGGATGCGAGGTGGCGAACGTCACGTCGTGCCCGCGGCGATGCGCTTCCAGGGCGATGCGAGCGCCCGTGCGCCCGGTGAAAATGTTGGTAATGCAACGCACACGATCGATGAGGGCCTGCGTATTGCCGGCGGTGATGAAGATGCGCATGAAACGTCGTCCGCGAGAATTCGATCGGAATACGTCCATTATACGCGCGGGCCAACTTGCGAAGCCGCCAGGCGAGCGATCATTGCCGGGCGGTGGCGCCGCGGGGGAGCTTGCGATTGAGCTCGGCAAGATGCGATTGCATGGCGTTTTCGATCGAAAGAAACGCGTTGGCCAGGCGCGGTTGCAAGGCGCCGGGTTCGGGATTGATTCGCAATTCGGTCAGGTAGTCGAGCAGGGCCTGCCGGGCGCGCGGCGTGCTGCGCAGCATCAGGTGGACCCAGGCCCACGCTTCGCGATATTTTTCAGGGGTCATGTCCTGAACTTCGCTGAGCCGCTCCAGTTTTTGAAGATTGAAACGAATGTCCGGCTGGCGAAGGTCTTCCAGGTGCTTGGCGTTAACGCCGTTTTGGCCCGCGGGAATCTCGAAGTATTCCGCCAGGCCCTCGTCGAGCCAGATCGGCACGCGCTTCAGGACACAGTGCAACATGGCATGGGTCAATTCGTGACGCAGGTCGCGTTGCGTCAATTCGTTCATGTAGGTGTAGACGACCAGATCCTCCCCGCCGCGCGTCGGTTGCGCGATGAAGTAGGCGCGCCGGGGCGGCAGTTCGGGGTGGCGCATGTCGAGAAAACGCTGGTATTCCGGCTGCGTGGCGAAAATGTGTACGAATACTTGCGTATCCGCCGGCGGCAGCCGCAGCTCGCGGTAGACTTGCTCCCGGAGGCGACCCAGATCCTTGACGATGGCATCGTCGGGCCGAATCTTGAAATCGGAGAGAAAGACAAACTGCGAGATGCGCTCGGAGTATTTGCACGGGGCGCCGGGGATCGGCTGCCGTTCGATCTTCGCGGTCTTCGTGCCCGCGAGTGGGACGAAAAGATTGCAGCCCGCGAGCGTCAGCGCGCCGACGACGCACCAGCACGAAAAACAGATGACACGCCTGGCTCGCCTCATGCGTTCCCCATCGTTCAACGCCCGATTTCCGTGTCCCGGTCCGGGTCGCGAATAGTATGCGGAAAAAGCCGATCCCACAAGAGGAATCGACGGGAAAACCCGGAATCTTGCGGGAAAGTGCGGGGGTTACGAAAGAGGCTTGCCCCGTCGTAAGTTGCGCTCGATTTTTCTCTGCGTTGCCTGATCGATTTTTTTCCACCAGCTTTTCCAGTCGCATCGACCAAAAGCGCCGCAGTTAAGATAGGTGAACAGAAAGCGCAGCCGATCGGTCCGCGTGACGGCGCTATTCTGAATGAAACTGGCGTTCAAGCGCGAAAGATTTTGCACGCGGCGCGGTAGCGACAGGTCTCGAAAGCTTTCGACGCCCACAAGGTCGATCAGCCAAACCGCGCTTTCGGGCATGTAGAGAAGGTTCTGAATGTCCTGGGAATAGGCGGAGGGCTCATCCGCGGGCGCGTCCCAGCGCCGCACCAGGATGTTGGCGGCCTTAAGATCGCGATGGGACAGGCGGCGCTGATGCAGCGCGCGAATGGTCCGCGCGACGCGCTCGATGAGCCGGCGCACCAGCGGAATTCGTTGCCTGGCCGGCAGGAACTCCAGCCCGGCGAAGGCGTCGTGCAAATCGTCGGCATGGGCGATACGCTCCGTGAGGAGATAGCCTTCGTGCATCATGCCGAAGCGGCGGCGGTGCAGAATCACGAAAGGCCGGGCCGTCGGCAGACCGCGCTCGCGAAAGCCCTGGCCGTGGATCCAGGAACGCAGCGCCGGCGTCAAACGAAAAAGCGACGCCAGCGGATCCTTGATCGACGTGACACGAAAGCGTTTGTAGATCACGCGGCGGATTTGCCCGTTGACCGGGAAATCCATCTCGATCACCGTGGATGACGGGGACTCCTTCAGCATCCGCGCGCCCGGATCGCGAAATGGCGCATCCGGGTCGGCCGCCAGGCGGGCGATATCGGGCGGGGCGATCTCCGTGACCGCATGCCCCACGGTTATGCGGCCCTGAACTTTGCGATAGTACCGATTGTTGGCCAGGCAGCGCTTGTCGCGACGCTGCCAAAAGCGGACGTTGCGCCGCCAGCTCAGCTCCTCAATCTCGTTTAGTTCCTCGGCATAGGGCTTATGGCCATAGGCGTCGCGGCGCCACGCCCCCAGGTTGCGCGCCTCGAAGTAGGCCTTCCAGAAACGCAGCCGATCCGCCCGTTGAACGCGCAGGGCGAACCAGCAGTTGATCATCACCAGGTTTTCGCGGCTCGTCTGCCAGTCGAGCGGCGGCCCGACCTTGACGGCGAGGAGATCGATGACAAACAGTTCGATGCGATCGTCCTCGGCAAGCCGTACCAGCAAGTTGGCGGCGTGCAGGTCGTGATGCAGGATGCCGGCGTCGTGAACCTTGGCAACCAGTTTGCCAAGTTCGCTGGCCAGGTGCTGGCGCAGCCGGGCCGCGCGCGGTTCGGTGAAAGTTGGCAGGACGGCGGCCAGGAAGTAGTGCAACGGGATGCAATGGTCCAGGCTCTGGGTGATCAGGATGCTCTCGCCGGAACCAACGCCTGCCTCCTGCTCGGCCAGCGCCAGCGGCGCGACCGTGGGGATGCCGCGCTCGGTGGCGGCGAGCACGCGCTCGAACTCGATGCGCGCCTTGCTGGGCCGAACGAGCTGGCGCAGCCAGGCCGCCTGATCGTGAACGAAGTTGTGCTTCACATAAAAGTTGAGGCCAGGCAACTCGACGCGATAGACAATACGGTGCGGCCCCTGCTTGACGATGCTCGCCTGGCCAGACCGCAGCCATTCGGGCAAGCGGAGCCCGCCCTCGTCAAGGAGCTTGGCGCGCAAATCACCGGCGAGCGACCAGCGAAAACCGGCGAGCGAAAGTTGCGTCAGGGATTGCAGCCAGGCATTCATCGACAACTCTTTCATTTAGCCACGGGGCTTGCCCCGCGCGGAGCGGTAGGTTCCATGGTTCGCAACAAGTCTTCCAGCCGTTCGGCCCCGCGCGCGACGTGGAAATCGGCCTCGACGCGCGCCCGTCCGGCGGCGCCCATACGGCGGCGCAGGACCGGATCGCGCGCGAGCCAGGCGATGGCGTCCTGCCAATCCTGGAAGGAGTCCGCCAGGAAGCCGGTTTCCCCATGCCGAATGAGGTCCTTCTGTACGCCTACCGAGTTAGCGACCACGGGCAACCCGGCAGCCATGTATTGCAGCACCTTGAGCCCGCACTTCCCCGCGCTCCAGGCGTCGTCGGGGACCCAGCTGATGCCGATGTCGCTCTGGGCCAGGTCGTCGGTCTCGGTGGCCTCACTCCACGGTCTGAAATCGATCGGCAGATGATGGAGCGACAGAGCACGATTGCAGATGACGCGCAGCCGAAGGTTGGGAATGCGCTGGCCTAGCTGTTCCAGAAGTTCGCGATTGCGTTCCAGTCCGCGCAGCGTGCTGGCGGAACCGATCCAGGCGAGCGTGACTTCGAGATCATCCTCCGCGTGCTGCGCCAGCGCATAGCGATCGACATCGACGCAAGTTGGGATGCAAAAGACTTTGTCCGGCGCGGCGAACGCCTCGGCTTGTTCGCGGAGAAACTCGTTGCCTGCGATCACGGCATCGGCGGTCTGAATCATGTGCCGAAACTGTTCGAAACGACGCGGGCACCCCTGGCCATCGGGGTGATAGGAACTGTGCAGAAAGATGGAGTCGTCGAAATCGTAGATCAAATGGCGTACGCCGCGACGCAAGCGGCGGAGTTGCCACGCGGGCAGGAGTCGCCGCTGGATCAGCAGGGTATCGAATCGATAGGTGAAGGAGGGAAACAATTGCTGATAAAACCAGCCGCCCGACCAGGGGCGAATCTCCAGGGGATGGCCGCGCGACTCCAGGTGCGCGCGATACGCCGCCACCCGGTATCGGCAGCAGACATGATCGCGGCTCTTCACCAGCGCGGTGATTCGCATCGGGGTCCTCCATGACCGTAGCGAGGCTTCTGCGAAGCGTCGCTAACTGCAGGCGGCCGGCAAAAAATGGCCAACCACGAGCCGCAACCGTCAGGGAGCGGGTTCCCGGTCATCCCGCTCCCTGACGGTCGCGGCTCGTGGGCAAATCAAGATCTGTCGCTCGCCTAACCGCTAGCGCTGGCGATGTTTCATCGCCTTGCGGATTTCCTTGGCGGCCTCCGCCTTCTTTTTGGTCTCGCGCTTGTCGTACAGCTTCTTGCCGCGGGCGACGGCGATTTCCACCTTGGCCCGGCCTTGTTTGAAATAGAGCCGCAGCGGAATCAGCGTGAATCCCTGCTGCGACGCCTTGCCCGCGAACTTGGCGATCTCGCGCTTGTGCAGCAGCAGCTTGCGCGGGCGCTTCGGTTTGTGATTGAGCCGATTGCCCATTGTGTATTCGGGAATATCGCTGCCGATCAGCCAAACTTCGCCGCCATCGAGCTTGGCGTAGGCTTCCTCAAGGCTCGCCGCTCGCTCGCGCAGACTCTTCACCTCCGTGCCGGTCAGGACGATGCCGCACTCCAGCGTATCGGAAATTTCATATTCGTGATAGGCGCGACGATTCCGGCAGATCGATTGCAGATCCTCTTTTTCCTTCGTTTGCTTCTTGGCGCTTGCCATGCGTTCACTTTATCACAATGGCTGGCCAACGAAAATATGAACCCCAAAGGCGCCGCGCTGACGGCGCTCACCTCAGCGCTTTTTGCAATCGGAGGCCGGGTTCAAATGACGGCAACCAGGCAGGTCAACCCGGGTTGCCGGGCTATCCGGGTCGGGATACCCCCCGCGCCCCGTGAGAAGTCCTCAAAAAAAACAACGCAACCTATTGCTAATTCATGGCATGTGGTTACGGGAGGACTTCTCACATCATGCCGCTTTTCGCAAACCCACCCCCAGAAACCCTGGCCAGCACCAAGGATGGTGAAGTTTCACCATCGGCTTGACAGATACAAGATCAGGGGTATAGTCGGCCGCTTCTCAAGGTAATGAAAAAATGCGTAATCCCCAGGCCGGGGGCAATTGGGGCGCCTGCGGCAAAGGGGGATGGTCCTTGACAGAGGAGGGGCCGATGCCCGACTCGGTGACCACGCTTGGCGAATTGAAAGATGTGGTTCGCGCCTTCGTGGACGAACGGGCCTGGCAGCAGTTCCATAGCCCGAAGAATCTCGCCATGGGGATCGCCGTGGAGGCGGCCGAGTTGATGGAATGCTTCCTCTGGCTCGATTTGCCCGCATCGTATGACGCCGCCAGCGACCCGGCCCGACGCCAGGCGATCACCGACGAGATGGCCGACGTGTTTTGTTACCTGCTCAACCTGAGCAACGTCATCGGCGTCGACCTGAGCGAGGCGTTGCGAACCAAAATGGTGAAAAACGCGGTGAAGTATCCCGCGGAGAAATACAAGGGAAAGTTCGAGGCGTGACGGAGTCAAATTTCGTGAGGCGAGTCCGGCTAACTCTGATGTTCGCTTGGGTTCTCGGCAGCGTGGCGTGCGTTGTCTGGGGCGGCGTTGTCGCGCAAGAGGGCGGCCCGGTGTTCGCGCCGCCGCCGGTGCTGCCCAGGAAGAATGCGCCCTCCGCAGCGCTGCCCGTGGTGGGAAAGCAGAAGACCGTGGAATACCCGGGCGAGACGCTCCCGCTCCACGGGACCACGAATGGCAATCCGAAATTGATCATCCCGCGGGAAGTGTACGAGGCGCCGCTGGTCCTGGAAAGCAAAAAGAAACCGGGGGACATTCCACCGCCGAACCTCGAAAAGGTCGTGATTCCGCTGAACCTGTTGCCGTCGCCCGCGGTTGAATCGAAGGTTTTGACGCAACCAATGGGTCCGCCGATCCCTCATGCCGGGGCGCCTGGCGTGGTGGAGTCCGAGACGCCGCCCATCTTAATTCCGCCGCCGGTCCCGGTAAAGCCGGTTGATATTCCGCCGCCGACGGAGAAGGTAGCCGATCCGCCAAAAGAAAAGGGGCCGCTGGCCCTGCCGTCGGTCGAACTCCCAAAGCAAGTGTCACCGCCGAGCAAGCAGGAAATTATCATCCAGCAACCCAACATCGAGGCGAAGAAGCCGACACAAACCCCAGCCAGGCCGAAGGCGTTTGTGCCAATCCGCTCCGGTTCGGGCGTTGGGGCGGCGCCGGTTTCGCGGTCCATCCAGTCCATTTCAGGAACCATGCCGCCCCTGCCATCGCGGGGAGCGCCGGATTTGGTCCCGTTGAAGACGAACGCTCTGGCATCCGCGCAGGCGCCCAGTGTTTTCGTGGCGAAGCAGGGCGCCGCGGTGCTGCGCGCCGGGCAGTCGCAGGAATATTCGATCGTGGTCCGTAATTTGGGCCCCGGCGTGGCGGCGAAAGTCCTCGTTGAGGACGACCTACCCGCCAACGTCCGGATCGTTTCCGCCGATCCGATGCCTACGGTCCAGGGCGGCCGGGCAACGTGGGTGCTAACCGGACTGGAGCCGCGCAGCGAACAAACATTTCGCATGCTGTTGCAATCGGCGTTGGAGGTCAAGATTCCGCAACGCCTGCGGCTAGGCATTTCCTCAGGCGACGAAAGCGACGCGCCGGCAGAGGTCGCCGTGCCCCGAACCGAGGCAACGCCCTTCAAGGTTCAACTGCTGCCGCCAAATTCGATCGTCGTGGGTAAGACCGGAGTTTTCAAGGTGCGCATCCACAATCAATCACTCAAGAGCCTCTTGAGTTTCGTGCTGAGCGGCAACTTGCCTCTGGGGCTTGCCATGCAAATCAAAGATGACAAGGGCACCCACGAAGAACGCCAGATCGAGGGCAAGGTTGACCTGTTGATTGCACCCGGCGAGGCTCGAACCCTCGACATGCCGGTGCTGGCAACGAAGCCAGGGCGCCATACCGTCCAGATCAAGGTCACGACAGGCGGCGTTGAGGCCTCCGCGAGCGCCATCGTGGAGGTCAGCGGGGACACTCTGAGAGTCCAGCAACCGACGACCACGCGCATGTTTCTCGGCCGCGATGGCGACCTCCGCATCGAAGTCGCAAATCCCACCGGCGCCACGTTGCGGAACATCGCGGTGTCGGACCGCCTCCCGGAGGGGCTCGATTTCGTGGCCGCCAGCGATCGCGGTCTTTATCAGGCGAACAGTCGAACCGTTTTCTGGCTCCTGGATCTTCCGGCCGGAGAATCGAAGACGTTGGTTGTTCGTTTGCGTGGGAACCGCGCGGGGGAACATCAGAATATCGTGCAAGTCAAGGCCGACGGTCTTTCGGAACAACAGTCAACGGGGGTGATTCGGCTCGATGGCGTGGCCGACTTGTCCCTTCGTGTCGTCAAGCGCGACGCGGTGATCGAGGTCGGCGCGGAGACCTTGTATGACATTCAAATTACCAATGCAGGCACGGCGGCGGCGACGAACGTGAAACTCGAGGTGCGATTTCCACCGGGCCTGCTGGCGAAGAAGGCCGAGGGCGGTACGCGCTACACGATTCATGGGGAAAACTTGGTGTTCGATCCGATCGCCTCGCTCGCAGGGCAGGGGACGGCGACCTGCCGCGTGTGGGTCGTCGCCCAGCCCAACGCCGATCGCGATCAGCGCGTGCGCGTGTCGATCGTCAGCGATCAGATTCGCTTGCCGATTCAACGGGAAGTACGCACGATCGTTGTACCCCGTTGACCGCCCGCGGCCGTTGATACAACGCCAGCCGTTGATGTGAAGAACTGGTGTTGTACACGTGAAGCCACTTGCTATAAGGGGCACACCCTTGACGAAATGATTTCTTTCTCGGTGGGAGTACGTGGGGAAGCCCGATGAAGAAACGTCCGGGGAAGAACGATTGACAAAAAGCAAAAGTAGTTTTTTTGAAAATTTATCTTTGCGTCGAGCGGCCGAGTCGGTATCCTTTGGGCTGTTGAGCATTTTCATACCGATTTGCCAAGGAACGGACAGCCACGAAGGCTGGCAAAAGGGGAAGGGAATCCCCCTTTTTCCAAATCTTTGCTGTCTCGCGACGAACGGCGCAGGTATTGATCTCGCTGGCGCGGTTGCATTGACACGCCGCAACAGGGTTCTCTAACACACGGTCGGTTGACCTTGAGCCGAATGGCAGGCATTGTTACTATTTCGGCCCATGATGTTCCAAGAGCACCGGCGCCGCTCCCGGCGGCTGCGCGGGGCCACCGTCATGCCGACCCTGCAGGATGCGTGACCGAAAAACACGGAAGTGAACCGCGTGCATGGATGAGGCGCCATTGGAGGGGGCCTCGTTCGACGCGGAAAGGGGAGGTGTGAAGATGAACGCGGGCCGAACAGAGAAAGAACAAGCGCGGGTTCATATCCGCTGGATGATTCGTCGCGATATGCCGGAAGTCCTTCAGGCCGAACAACTCAGCTTTGAATTCGCCTGGAGCGAGGAGGATTTCCTGCGCTGCCTGCGTCAGCGCAACTGCATCGGCATGGTCGCCGAGCATGGGGAAAAAGTCGTAGGCTTCATGATCTACGAGCTGCACAAGAACAAGCTGCACATCCTCAATTTCGCGGTCCATCCCGCCTGGCGCCGTCTGGCGATCGGCGGGCAGATGGTCGCAAAGCTCATCAGCAAATTGTCCAGCCATCGGCGGACGCGCATCACCCTTGAGGTGCGCGAAACCAACTTGCACGCGCAGCTGTTCTTCCGTCGCCAGGAGTTCCGCGCGTTGCGTGTGCTTCGCAGTTTTTACGAAGACACCGGCGAGGACGCGTTTTTGATGGAATACCGCTTCGGCGACGAGATCGGCGATGACCATGAGGAAACCGTCAATCGCATTGCCCAGTATGAGGAAAATTGACCCGAAAACCCTCTGTTTCTGGGCGGTTTTGCCCCCTTAATGATTTTTAACCGGGCCACGCCGGAGCCGTTTCTCCTTGAAAAAGAGAACGCCTCCGGCGTTTTTCACATGAAGATCTGGGAAAAAAAACAGAAAATCTTCCTTTCCTTCCCAATTTTCCTCTTGCAAAACACCTCAATACCTTAATATTATTATTAAGTTTTCATAAATCCCTCCCAGTGGTTTCGACCATAAACGTACCTGTTTGAATTGGAGTCATTGTTTTTTTCTCTCCATAATCCACGAGGTGTGTCCATGAGAACCCTGAAGCGTCGACCCGGTTTTACGTTGATCGAGTTGCTGGTGGTGATCGCGATTATCGCGATCCTGATCGCCCTGTTGGTGCCTGCCGTGCAAAAGGTGCGCGAGGCTGCCAATCGGACGACGTGTCAGAACAATCTGAAGCAGATCGCTCTTGCGGCGCACAACTACGACAGCGCCAACAAGGCGCTGCCCCCCGGCGGCCTGTATGCCGGCCTGGGTCATTTGCCGTTTCTGCTTCCTTATGTTGAACAGGACGCCATCTATCGCCAGATTCCGTCGGCCATGTTCAAACTCGACAACAGCGGCGGCAGCTGGTGGGGCAATGGCGCCTCCTGGAATGCCGCGTTCTACACGATCCCCGCGTTTATTTGCCCGACCGACTCCGCTGGTGGGCAGGCGCCGTATAGCTCGGCCTACGTCTTTGTGATTCCCAATTCCACCACCATCACGCTTGGCTATTGGGGTACGAACTACAATCTTGGCCGGACCAATTACATGGCCAGCGCCGGCGCGATCGGGAATTCCAACAACTCCTTCTACCGCCAATACCAGGGACCGTTCGTTCCCAACGTTCGCGTTCCATTGCCGAAGATTCCCGACGGCACCTCCAACACCATCGCTTACGGAGAAGTCCTTGGCGGCCCCGAGTTGCCCGCGAATCGGCAGTTCAACCTTTCCTGGATGGGCTCTGGGTGTATGGCCACCGCGTGGGATCTGATCACCCCGTCCCAGTGGTATTCCTTCGGCAGCACGCACACGGGCTTTGTACACTTCGCCTGGTGTGATGGCTCCGTTCGGCCTTTGAAGACCGAGGGCGGCACGTCCACGCAGTGGTTCGGCACCCACTGGTACCAATTCCAGTATGCCGGCGGCATGTGGGATGGGCAGAACAACACCATCGAATAGGCTTTTTTCCAAGCGACCCTCCTTGTCCAAACCTGAAGCCGCGAGACTCATAAGAGTCTCGCGGTGCGGTTCTTGATTCCGATTCACCGCGGCGATCTGGTTTTTTGAGGAAGTCACTGATGAAATTCTTTCGCAATCTTCTTGGCGTGGCCTTGCTGGCGTTGTTTTCGTTCGCGGCTGGATGCTCCAATCGGGAAGCGACAAAGCCGGACAACATCCCGGCCGCTCCCGGAAAAGATGAGATGAAGAAACCCGAAATGCCGAAAGTCCCGAGTAAATAAAATGGTGGCGAGCGGCCGGCTTGTCGCGGCAATGCTACTTGACGCGGGGAAACACCGCCGGACCAAGTCCGGCGGCTCGCCTGCGTGCGAATCGTCTTTTCCTAGGTTCCCCAATTTCGCATCCTTTCGTTCTTCCCCTCAAGTCCGCCGTCCCCCATGCCGATAGTGGATTACGTGTAGGTCTGCGCCGTGCTCCTCATGCACGAAAGACCTGACCGAATTCATGGGTTCTCTCATGCGGACGTTGTTTCTGCTGCTGATGTGCCTGGCGGTCGGCGGGCTCGTCCCAATCATGGCCTGCGCCCAGGAACCGTCAGCCGGCGTTATCTTCTTCCAGCATCGCCAGTTCAAAATCCCGTTCAAGAACGACCAGACCACGGCCCGAATCACGCAGGTCCGCCTGTATGTCTCCACCAATCAGGGCCGTACCTGGCAATACACGGCGACAGCCGCGCCCATCGACCAGCACTTCCGTTTCAGCACGTTGCACGACGGGCTCTACTGGTTCACGGTCCAGACCGTGGATCAACAGGGCAAACAATTCCCCGCCGGGGTGGACGATTTCAAGCCGAACCTGAAAGTGATCGTCGATACGGTTCCACCGGTCGTTCAGGTTCAGCCCGTCGCAGCGCGGAACGGCGAGGTCGGCGTGTCCTGGTCGGTCAGGGACGACAACCTCGACACCGCCCTGCCCGACGCCGTGCGAGTCGAATATCGCGTCGCCGGCAGCGCGACCTGGCTGCCCGTCACCATCCCCGGTGGAGGCAACCAGGCCACTTGGGATCCGCGCAGCAACGGTCAGGTCGAGGTTCGCGTCCTGGCACGCGACCGGGCGGGCAACGTCGGCGAAGATCGCACCACGGTTCGCGCGGGCGCCAACCCCCAGTTCAACAATCCCAACCTGGCCCCCCAGGTCGACCCATTACGGGACCTCCAGCGCAAATTCGTCAACAGCAAACAGATTTCCCTGAGCTATGAACTCAAGGATGTCGGGCCCTCCGGCGTCTCGTCTGTCGAGCTCTGGTACTCCCTCTACAAGGGGCGCACCTGGAATCGGCTTGCCGATTTCCCGCTTGACGTCAAGAACCCCGGCGATGCCACTGAGACCAAGAAGCTCACCTTCAAGGTCGATGACGAGGGCATCTACGGCATCTCGCTCGTTGCCAAGAGCGGAGTGGGGCTAGGCGATCGCCCCCCGCGCGCCGGCGAGGCGCCGCAGTTTTGGATTGAGGTCGATCTCACCAAACCGGTTGTCCAGCTGCAAGACGTGCTCGTCGGCAACGGTTCCGAGAAAGGCAAGCTCTCCCTCGCCTGGACCGCGCGCGACAAAAACCTCGGCCCAATGCCCATCCGCCTGGCCTATGCCGAAGACAAGAGCGGTCCTTGGAACACCCTGGCCGAGAAACTTCCCAACACCGGCAAGTATGTCTGGAAAATGCCTGAGCCTCTGCCCTATCAGTTTTACGTTCGCGTCGAAGCGATCGACCTTGCGGGCAACATTGGCGAAGCCATCACGTTTGACAAGATCAAGGTGGACCTGTCGCTGCCCAAGGTGAAGATTCGCGATATTGAACCGAGCAGTCCGTAACCGTTCTCCTCGTTTAGCGCCCGCCCGTCGCCTCGCGACGCCTACGCCGCAAACGGCGCCGGGGAAGCGCCTTGCCACCCCTCCTATTTCATTTAAGATGATCCTCACCGCCGCGAGGATCCCGTCATGCAAGCTGCCTACAAGCAATGGACCGATTTCTTGATCGATCTCGGTATCGAAAAGGTGCCGCATACTGAAAAGACCTATCTGGGGCATCTCGTCAATGTCTACCGCCTGATGGAATCGGAGGGGCTGACCGAGGAATTGTGCCGCGCGGGGATGTTTCATTCGATTTATGGCACCCAGAAGTTCCAGGGTTTCAAGCTTCCCGTGGAAAGCCGTGACCAGGTCCGCGCCCTGATCGGCGAACGGGCCGAGATGCTCGCCTATCTCAACTGCGCGATGCAGCGTGAGACCTTTGACGAGGCTGCGCTCGGCGATGGCGAGACCTACCGTTTCGTCGATCGTCTCACCGGTGAAACGGTGGAACTGTCGCGCGTCGACTTCGACGATCTTTGCCGGGTGCACCTTTACGACTGGATGGAGCAAATCCCGCGTTCGCGGTACGGCTGGGACTACCGCCGGGCCGCGTATCGCCGCATGGCGGAACGGCTGGGAGGCAAGGCTGTCGATCTGTACGATCGGGTTTTCGCCGGCGAGCCGAAAGCGTCCTGATTTGATTGCAACCCGCAACTCCAGCGCATCTCAATGGTTCCACGGGAGTTCGAGAAATGTTTGTGGAAGAATCTGGATTCAAAACCTATTTCCTGCTGCTGTCGTTCCTGATTCCAATCATGCTGGCCTGCGTTGGCGGCATCGTTTGGTCAGGGTTGAACTGGAAGACCGCCTCCACGCCCGCGCTGGTCGGGCTGATCGCTTGCGGGGTGTTGCTGCTCTTTACCTGTATTTTCCCCGCGGCTCATGTCTGGCTGCCGCGCGCCTTGCTCGGCCAGAATCCAGGCATGGGTGCGTTCAACCGCGTCATGTGGACGAGCCGGGGCATTACCATTTCCTCGAACCTTTGCACGGCCCTGTGCGTGGGCGCGCTGGTTTTTGCCGCGTTCGCAGCTCGGGGTGCGGCTTCCGGCGCCGACCGCGGCAAGAAGAAACGCGACCGCGATGACGACGACGATCGTCCATCCAAACGATCCCGTGACCGCGACGACGACGATGACGCCATTTCGGAAAAGCCCGCGAAGAAGAAACGGCCGCGCGATGATGATGACGACTGAATTCACCGCGAGTCGCCCCGCGTTGGCGTGACGGCTAGCGTTTCAAAAGACCGCGAAACACATCGCACAGGATCGGTCCCGTGTCCGGGCCGAGGCTGTTCTCTTCGCCATATTGGGCTCGCTTGCGGCCATAGCAAAACGGCGCCTCCATGTCCCACTGGCGTTTGGGAAGGATGTAGCCGATCTCGTCGTTGGCCAGGCCGACGATCATGCGGTGTTTGCTTTTCAATTGGGCGTAGATGCCGGGCTCGATGGGAGCGTTGGGGAAATCGGCGCCAGGGTCGGGCGGATTCTGGACCTTGCCCAGGACCAGCTCCGGATAGATTTCGCCGGGGATCGCCGCGATTTCCAGGTCCCCAAGTTTCAGCCAGCCGACCTCCGACGCGATGGCCAGGCGTTTCTTCAGATTGAGTTTACCTTTCACCAATTCCGCCTTGAGTGGATCGCCGGTCCACAAGTACGCGTCCCGTTTCAGGATTCCCAGGCTGTAGCCAAGAAGGTAGAATTGATTGTCGATCGGCACGAAGAACCGCCTGGCGCGAAATGCCAGGGGCGTAAGCTTGACAGGTTTTGCGCCTTCGAGGGCGCTTTCCGCAAGTTTGCCAAGCAACAGGCCGTAGCGCCGGGTCTTGGCGAATGTGCCGTCGGCCAGCGGCGTTCCTTGCTCATCCTTTACCTCGACACGCAGCGAGGTCATCAGTCCGCCGACCGTGCCTGTCAAGTAGACGACGGGACATCGGTATTTTTTCTTTAGGTAAGAAACGGTATAGCCGACGAAATCGGCGCTTATCTCGGTGTTCTTGCTCGACAGGGTTTCCGGGTGGCAGTTCCACTGCACGACGATGCCGACGGCTTTCTTGGCCTGATTCTCAAATCGCAACGCCACCAGTTCGTCATGCTTGATGAAGGGCTCGCGGCCATCGTGCAACAGCTCTGGCCCTTTCGCGGTGCCGATGCGTGCGAGGGCGGGCGCCTTGTTCTTGTCCGCTTGCAGGATTGCCGCGGCGATGCCCAGCTCAAGTTGTTTCATGTAGGCCGGGTCGATGCCGCTGGTGATGAGGTCGGGTCCCCACAAACCCATCGTGTCCGGTCCCTCGTGGTTGTGCGTGCTGGAAACAAGGATGTAGGTAAAACCGGGCAATTTCTTGCGCACGTTTTGGACGACGTCGTTGAACAGTCCGACCACATCGACCGAGACGATGGCGATTTTTTTGCGGTCATGTTCGAGCACGATGGCGCGAGCGAAGAGCGCATCGTGAACCCTGGTCGCCTTGCGGTTCTTGCCGAAGCCGGCGAGCCAGACGGGTTTCGCCTTGATGTCGGGGGTGATATTGGTCTCGGCGAAGCCGACGCACAAATTCGGTTGCGCGTGGACGGAAGGAAGGATGAAAGCGAAGACGGCGATGGCAACGAATTGTTTTTTCATGGGGCACGTGGAAAATGGATCCTGAAAACGCGGGCGCGGCGCGGGCGCTAAACGAGGAGGCGGGATTCGCATTCGCGCATGTAGCGGATGCTTTCGCGTGCGATCGTCACTGGATCCGGCGTGTAGTCGAACACTTCCACGGACACCCAGCCGGAGTAGTTCGTTTCCTTGAGGGCACGGAAGATCGGCACGAAATCAACGGCGCCAAACCCCGGGCCGCGGCGGTTGGCGTCGTTGGCGTGGAAGTGCCCCGTCCGCGCGGCATGAGTGCGGATCAACTCGGGGATCGGGATCGTTTCGGAACTCATCGCCTTCACGTCCAGATGCAGGACGAAACTCGGATGAGCCAGGCGGTCAAGGATATCGCAGGCCTCGGCCGCGGTCTGAATGAAGTCGGCCTCCGTCGGCGCGAGCGGCTCCAGGCAAAGCCGCACGCCTGCATCCGCGATCCCGCCTTGCGCGCGCTTGAACGTATCGACGGCGAAATCCACCGCATGCTCGCGCGTCGCACCGGCGGGAATACGCCGCTGCGCGGGCGAACCGAAAACCATCAGGTCGCCGCCCAGATCCCGGCAAGCACGCGCGAGTTCAACCAGGTAATCGGCCGTGCGCTGACGAATCGCAACGTCCGGCGATGTCAGTTGCAACCCTTCCGTCTTGGCCAGCAGCCAGTGCAAGCCGATGATTTGCAAGCCCGCGGCCTCCGCCTCCTGTTTCAATTGTTTGCGATGCGCGGCGGTCACGTCGGTGATGCGCGGGGCGAGCGTGAACGGCGCGATTTCCAGGCCGGTGTAGCCTAACTCAGCCGCGGTTTTGCAGGTGCGGGCGTGGTCCCAGCCTTCAAAGGTTTCATTGCAGATGGCATAGCGCATGGGGATTTTCTCTCGCGTAATCCGAGCCAGAGCGCCAGCGAAGGGCAACGATCGGTCCGTCGCTGGCGCTCTGGTTGGAATTGGGTTTCATCGAATGACGAGCTTGGCGCCATTGGCATAGAGCGACAACTCCACGGGGCCGCGCGCCTCTTGCACGCGCTGGTAAAACGCAGCCGGGGTGGCGATGGCGATGCCGTTCACGTGGGTGATGAGATCGCCGATCTTGGCGTTGGCGCGATCGGCGGGGGTGCCGCCTTGAACGTCGGTCACCAGCACGCCCTGCGGAATATGCCCGAACGGTCGACCGGGTTGCTGGACCACGAGGCTCGAATAATCGACGCGCAGTCCGCGAAAATAGGGCCTGGCGCCAAACGACGAGGCAATGTGCTTGCCGGGCACGTAGAGCTTGGCGAGGGTAACGGTCGCGATGCGTTCGACGCCGTTGCGGCGCACGTGAACACGCACCTTGGCGCCGGCCAGATGGGCGCCGATGGCGGTGTACACATCATCGCTATCGTGAATCGCCTGGCCGTTGACGCCGACGAGAACATCGCCCTCTTCCAGGCCGCCGGCGCGCGCGGGGGAGCCCTTGCTGACAGTTTTCAGCACGACACCCCCCTTTGGATCGCCGTTACCCGGATCAAAAGCGACGCCAAGGAAGCCGTAGTCGATCTCTTCGCCGCGCGTCAGGACCTTGATGATTTCGCGCATGGCGTCGTTGACGGGGAGAGCGAAACCGCCGGGAGTTTCGCCTCCCTGAATTGCCGCCACGGAAGTGATGAGCCCGACTAATTCCCCCGACAGATTCAAGAGGGCGCCGCCGCTGCATCCCAGGTGCATGCGGGCATCGGTTTGCAAGAGCGTGGAGTAATACTGGAATGGCTTGATGCGTTCTTCCTCTTTCAGTTGATTCGGCGCGCGCCGGCGAATGTTGCTCAAAATGCCCCAGGAGGCGCTGGGCTGACCGTCGCGAAAACCAGCGGCGAAGGGGTTGGACAGCGTCAGGATGAACTGGCCGCGCTCCATCTTGTCGGCATCGCCCAGCGGAATCGGCCTGAGCGGCGCGGCGTTCGGATTAAGCAGCTTTAGCACTGCCAGGTCGCAGCGCGCGTCGGCAGCGTGAATATCGGCATAGCTCGAGAGACCGCCAGGTAGCCGCACGAAAATCTTGGTCGCGTCCTGAACGACATGATAGTTCGTGAGGATCAGTCCGGCCCGACCGACGACCACGCCGCTGCCAAACGATTTGGGTACATGACCAGGCTCACTGAAGTCCAACAGTTTCTGCCAGTGTGTGCGCTCCTCGGCGGAAAGGCGAAGGTAACGCGGATTCCGTTTGAAAGCCGCGGGATCAAAGGCGCCGAGCTTTCCGGGTCTGGTCCGGTCGGGTCCTTGGTCAAATTCCTTGTAGGCGTCAGAACGGGACACCAGAACGCACGCGATGGAGGTCTCGCTTTGCTGGATGACCTTCCGCATGGCCCGTTCGAGCGCGAGAGCCTTGACCAGATCGGGATCGGCCGGCTGAGCGAGCGTGCGGCCCGAACTCATCGCGAACAGAAACACGAATGCGAACATCCAGCGCATGAGCCTCATCCTCCCAGAGAGGAGACGAACGACCCCTCCCGTTATACCCCACACGTTGCCGCCAAGCCAGCTGGAACCGAACGGTTCGCTCTCGTTTTTTAAGCGAAATCACATCTGAAGTGCAAGGGGACCGCGTCAACGCCCGGTGCGAAGTGCCAAAGCCCCGCGCGGCGAATAGACTGGACTAGAAATCTTTCCGGAGGATTACGACATGGGCCTGCTAGCCGACTGGCAGATTCGCAAGGACATCAAGATCGAGCCTTTTGCGGAGGAATCGTTTCGCCAGGGAGTAATCTCCTTCGGCGTGTCGAGCTACGGCTACGACGTGCGCGTGGGCCGGCATTTTAAGGTGTTCACCAACGTGTACGGCGCCATTATCGATCCCAAGCATTTTGCGCCGAACGCATTCGTCGATATCGAAGGGGATTTCTGCATCATCCCGCCCAATAGCTTTGCGCTGGCGGCGACCGTCGAATCTTTCGAGATTCCGCGGGACGTGTTGGCGGTATGCCTGGGTAAATCGACGTACGCTCGCTGCGGGATCATCGTCAACGTCACCCCGCTGGAGCCCGAATGGCGTGGCAAGATCACGATCGAAATCTCCAACACGACGCCGCTGCCCGCGAAAATCTACGCCAACGAGGGGATCGCGCAAATCCTGTTTCACCGCGCCGACGCCGTGTGCGAAAAAAGCTACGCCGACAAGAAGGGCAAGTACCAGGACCAATCGGGCCTGACGCTTCCTTTCGTGGTGGGGCAGGAGCCGCCGCAAAAATGACCACCCGCGGAGGCGCCACATGGAAACGGATTCGTTTTTCTGTCACCTATTGAAGCGGTTGCCGCAAACGTTATTCCAGGTGCTTGGTCTCCCTGGCGAAACGGCGCACACGTACCGTTTCGATTCGGTGGAGTTGAAGAAGGCGCTCCGGATTGATGGGTTGTTCCTGCCGACGGAGGACCGCCTGCCGATTTATTTCGTCGAGGTGCTGTTTTACCGAAAGGCGAATTTTTACGCGAACCTTTTCGCCAAGGTTTTTGGTTTTCTTGACGAAAATGACCCAGCCCAGGAATGGGTTGCGGTGGCGATCTTCGGCAGCCGGAAATTGGAGCCGGTCGCGCGACGGACCTACGAGGATTTACTGAATTCCCCGCGTGTGAAGCGAGTCTACCTGGACGAGCTGTCGTTGCCTTCTGATCCCCCCTTGGGGTTGGGCATCCTGAAGTTGGTGACCGCCAACCCTGACGAGGAAAAACCACTGGTGAAAAATCTGCTTTACCGAGCGGAGATGGAAATTACGAATAGAGAATCCGCGGCGACGGTGATAGAATTGGTGGAAGAGTTGTTGGTTCGCCGCCACCCCAAACTAGACCGTGACGAGGTTCGCGCCATGTTTCAATTAGCTGATATCCGCAAAACGCGCGTCTGGCAAGAAGCGCTTGCGGAAGGCCGCGAAGAAGGTCGGGAAGAAGGCCGGGAAGAAGGCCGCGAGGAAGGTCGGGCGTTGGAGCAGGCGGTTGTGGTTCGGAAGCTCTTGGCGAATGGGATGACCGCCAAAGAAATCGCCAAGGCATTGGATATCTCCGTGCCCCGCGTACGTCAACTTGCCAAGAGCAAACCGTGAAACGCGTGCATCAAACCGTGCTCATCGCGTCCACGCTTGCGCTTTCCTGGCTGGCCATGATGGCCGTGCATGAGTACGGCCATGTGCTCGGCGCCTGGCTGACCGGCGGGCGCGTGGCGAAAGTCGTGCTGCATCCCTTGTCGATCTCACGCACCGACCTGGGCGAGAATCCGCGCCCCCTTGTCGTTGTTTGGGCCGGGCCGCTTTTCGGGGCCGCCGCGCCGGTCGTGTTCTGGATTGTCACTCAATGGTTTGGGGTAGCTGTTTCCTGTCTCTTTCGTTTCTTCGCGGGTTTTTGTTTGATGGCGAACGGCGCCTACCTCGGCATTGGTTCGTTTGGCCGCGTCGGCGACGCAGGCGATTTGCTGAGGCACGGCGCCGCGCCCTGGCATTTGTGGACCTTCGGCGCGATTTGCATGCCGGCTGGGTTCGCGCTTTGGCACCGGCTGGGGTCGCATTTTGGTCTTGGGGAGGCGCAGTGGGTTGTCAATATTCCTACCACCTACACCTGTTTGGCAATATTGATCGCCGGCGTCACGCTGATGGCGCTTTTTGGCGGCGAATAGGCTAACGGCGTCGCGCACGCCAAAGGCGTGCGGCTAAACGTGGACTTCACTTCTTTGGCAATGGCACGCGCAGCACTTGCCCGTCCTGCTGGCGCAGAATCCGCACCACCTCGTCCCGGCTCGTTTTGCCCGAGAGCATGGCGGCAACGGTTCCCGCGGCAAAGGCGTTGGCGATACTCGTGCCGAACGCGCCGCCCCCGGCCAGTTCCAGTTCGTCATACGCATAGAGCCAGGGGCGTCGCGCCAGCTCCATGCCCGCAGGCGAGCCAAAGGCGCTATAAGGTTGTGGTCGATCCTTGAGACTCGCGGCGCCAACGGAGATCACGTTGCGCGCGTCCGCGGGCAGGCCGATGCTGCCTGCGTCGGTCGGGAAATCGCCGAATACGGCCCGGCCCTTGATGCGGTTCGCGTCGTCGATCACCTCGACAAACAGGCGCGGACGCAGATCCCAGTCCTTTTCAAGCTCGGGGAGCGTCGGCACGCCGAGGGGTCGAATGCCGGTCGGCGTCAAACCCCTCAATAGTTGGAACACCGGCTTCTTGCTCTGCGGACTTTGGCCCAGCAGCCATTGCTTGCTGATCTGCTTCTCCACGCGAATCGCATATCGTCCCGCCTGATTCAACGGCGCCTCCAGGACATGCTCATACACGGAACCGCCGGGAAGATGTTCGAGGCGTTCCGCCCACCCGGCGCTTCGTGCGACGAGCTCAAAGGCATCGGCCGGCAGGGTCTTGGTGTCGGGGTCGCGCTGGCGCAAAAGCAGCAGCCGAAGCTGCGCCAGGGGCTTGCTGTATTCATCCGGTTCGCCGCCGCGCGTGTAATAATCTGGATCGTGCGGCTCGCGCCACTGGAGAGTGAAACGCAACTTGGCCTTGTCGGGAAGGTCGGGTGTTGCCTTGCCCTGGTATGGGTGCCAGGCGAGGAAATTCACTTCGTCGGACCAGCGTCCTTTGGGAAGTGGCGAAAGGCCGCTGGTGAACTTCATCGCAGGGTCGCCCTCGATGCCGCGGAATCGCCGCAGCCAGGCCTGACCGCGCGTATTGCCAACGGCCTGGAACCAGAGAGGTCCCTTGGGATCGTCAAGTGCCTCGGAGAGCGGGCTGCCGGCGCCGAGCGGAAACCCGCTGTGCCAGGTCAAGGCGTTGACGAGGATTGGAATCCCTTCCAGGCCTGTTACGTCCTTGAGGTATTTGCGAAAGCGCACCTCGCGCAACCGGTGTTCCTCCTCGAGCTTCTGGTGATACGTCATGCGTGCGCGGTGCCATTCGCGGTCGCTGTAGATCCATTCAAAGAATGGGCCGAGGAAACCGAGGTAGTCTTTCAGATCGGTCTCATCGGTGAAATCGTTAAGGATAAGTCGGCGTTCCTCGATCAAGGTGGCGCGGCGGGCCCGAAGTTGGGCGCCGCGCGCGAGCAATTCGCCGTGGCGTTTTTCGATCGACGCCGCGAATCGCCCGCCGCGGGTGTAGCGGGCGATCTCGTAAAGTTGAAACGGATCAACGATGTCGGCGCGGATCAGATTCAGCTCCGCCTCCGGCGCCGCCAGCGCCGCGGCCTGCGCGCACAGCGTGCCGTGGCCAAGCTCGTCTGGATCGCCGACGTAGGGCTGCGGATAGACGTCCGGATCCCGCTCGGTCGTCAGGTCGATCAGGCGCGTCTTGGCTGGCAGGAGCTTCTTTTTGACCAGGGATTCCCAGCCGCGAAAGTCGCGATCGATGATGCCGAGGCGAACTCCGGCGCCTCGGTGGCCGCGCTTGTGCAACCCACTCAGGCGCGTTTGTTCCAGGGCCTTCTTGTTGTCGCCCTTGACCTTGATGTTCGGATCAACGTTCACATATTGAACCCGAGGCAAGCGAATGACGCTGACCAGCGGCGAGGCGGCCAGACGCTTGACGTGATCGAGGCGAATCATGCCGGTGACGAATTGCGCCAGTCGGCCTTCGACGAAAAACCCCGGCGCGAGGTCTTCCAGCGTGATCTTCCAGGTGCGGTCATCGGCTGATTTGGCGCCGATGAAACTGATCTGCACGCGAACGGTCTGGGTCAAATCACCTTGGCCACTGAGCAGTTCCCAGAGAGCGGGGCTGATTTTTTCCAGATACTCCGGCGTCCGCGCCTTGGGGTCGGCGAATTCCTTGATCGCGTCCTTGTCGGGCAAGACCTCAACGATGCGCACCGGGTTCGCGTCGCGCAGCGGCAGCGGCAGTTCGCTCAAAGGAAGGAGCGGCCCCATCCAGCCCGCCGGCTGCAAGCGCAGGTCGCGCGTCAAAAGATCGAGCTTTCCCCGCGGGATGGTGCCAACGAGTTGCGTGTACGCCCGGCGACGATTGCCATGGTGATCGTAGCCGATTGGCTCTTTGAAGCCGAGTTCGCGCAACAAAACTCTGAGCTGATTCGAGAACTCACGTTGCCGGTCGGTGTTCAGGTTGCCCGCCAGCTCCAGACGCACGCTGACGGGCGCATCTCCCGCGTCCGGCAATTTGAATTCATCCGGCGCGAATGGCATCAACTGAATTGCCTGCACGACCTGCGGTTCCAGAAGTCGGCGAGCCCTTTCCAGCGCATTGAGTTTCTTGTCCGCCGAGATGAAACCGTCCAGGTAGTTCTTGCTGCGATCCTCACGATCGGTATCAGCATGTTTTTCCAGCGGTGGGTCGAATTCAAAGCCAACGCGTTGCAGGTGTTTGATCATCGCGTCGTATTGTGCCACATGCGGATCGCGCGGCGCGGGAATGTGATAGCGCAGTTTTACCTTGAATTTGGTCGGGACGGGAGGCCCGGGGGGCTGTCCCATCGCCAGGATACCGATCCCATGAACCAGGATTATCGACAAAACCTTGACGCGAATTGACATACCTTCAGTATGCCATAGCGCCGCGAACTCGCAAACGAAAATGTCGAGAAAAGGCGTCAGGCACAGACGGCCGCTCCGCTTCAGACGCAAGCGCGGAAAATCTTGAGAAATGGTTGCAGGACAAAAGAAAAGCCCAGGAGCCGTGGCCCCTGGGCTTTCGATGGGGGGAATGACTTTCGCTTCAGGTTTGGTGCTGGTCCCTTTGCCTTCGGTTTTGCTGACAGATCCCGGTCACGTCGTGCGGTTCCGTCGATCCATGGCCGGGTGGTAAAGGAGCCAGAATCAGGCCCTCAGCCCCAATCGCGCAAGCCCTCCGCTTTTTTTAGCATGGCCGCCAGGTCTTTTTTTCCTTTCTTGGAAATCAGTTTCCTGGTGGTGCTGAAGCTGCTATGGCAGCCAGGTTTCGGGCTTGCTTGCCATTCCCTCCACCTTCATTCTACGCACCGTATCGGTGGGCAATGCACCGAATCCGGAAAAATAATTGGCGCGGCAAAAAGTGGAACGCCAGCGGCAAGGCGGTTCAGGCTTGCCTTGGCCCGACGTCGAACGCGCCATAAGATGAAGGAGCCTCCCCCGCCAGCCAACCCTTTTGCGAGATTCCCTCATGCGAGTGTCAGCCTTTCTCTTCGCTATTTTCGCTTTCACCAACAGCGTTCGAGCCGAGGACTGGACCGAATTTCGCGGTCCCACCGGTCAAGGTCTTTACACGGGCAAGAATTTGCCGATCGAATGGAGCACGACGAAGAATGTCGCGTGGAAGACGTCGATTCCCGGGCGGGGCTGGTCCTCGCCAATCCTCCTCAAGGGCCGCGTCTACCTGACCTCGGCAGTGCCGATCAAGGGCAGCAAGGACCTTTCACTCAAGGCGATCTGCCTGGACGCCGGCAAGGGAACCATTCTTTGGCAGACCGAGGTCTTTGTTCAGGACGGCGCCAGGGCGCCGCGCATCCACGGCAAGAACAGCCACGCCAGCCCGACGCCGATCACCGACGGCAAGCGGCTATACGTTCATTTCGGCCACCAGGGCAGTGCGGCGCTGGATTTGAATGGGAAGGTGCTCTGGCGCAATCGCGAGTTGCGCTACGCGCCGGTGCATGGTAATGGCGGCACGCCGATTTTGGCGGGGGACCGGTTGATTTTCTCCGCGGATGGCGCCGACAAGCAGTTCGTCGTCGCCCTGGATACCGCCAGCGGCAAGGTCGCGTGGAACACCGATCGCAAGAGCCAATCGCCGCGTCGCTTTTCCTTCAGTACGCCGCTTTTGATTTCCGTCAACGGAAAAGAGCAGATCATCAGCCCCGCCAGCGACAAGGTCGGCGCCTACGACGCAAAAACGGGCAACGAGATCTGGCAGGTCAAATACGACGGTTATTCCGTCATCCCACGCCCGGTTTTCGGGCATGGCCTGATCTTCATCTCGACCGGGTACAATTCACCAAGCGTGCTGGCCATTCGCCCCGATGGCGCCGGCGATGTCACCCAGACGCACGTCGCCTGGACCCTGAAAAAGGGCGCGCCCCACACGCCCTCGCTCCTGTTGGCTGGCGACGAGCTTTACATGGTGTCCGATTCCGGCATCGCCAGCTGTGTGGATGCCAAGACGGGCAATGTCCACTGGCAGGAACGGATCGGCGGCGGCTTCTCGGCGTCTCCTTTTTTTGCCGACGGCAAGGTCTACCTGCAAAGCGAGACCGGCGTCACCACCGTCCTGCGCGCCGGCAAGACGTTTGAAGTGCTGGCGACCAGCAAGCTGGGCGAGCGCACATTCGCTTGCTATGCCGTCGCCGATGGGGCGATCTACCTGCGGACCGAGTCGAAACTGTACCGCATTCAGCGCCAACCGTGACAGGCTCGGCTAACGATACACAGCCGGCGTTTCGATCCATCGAAACGCCGCAAAGATTGGTCGATTGGCAAGGCATCGTTTTTTTGCTATTTGCGTTTGAGCACGGTCACGTCGTTCACCATATAGCGTTGGCCACGCTGTTCGTAAGTGACGAGCACCTGGTCGCCCGCGCGGATTTCGTTCAAGGCGCCCCGTTTGCCGTTCACCCAGATGGTCGCGGTCTTGTGAAGCTCATAGGTGGTATTCCTCAGGGTGCCTTTGAGCGTGAATTCCTTTTTTTCACCGAGGACATCGGCCACGATGCCGATCGCTTCCTGGGCTTTGCGCAGGCCGCGAACCTGGCTGGCCATCAGGTGCTCCCCTTTCTTTTCATAAACGACGGTGACGCGGTCGTCCGCTTTCAGATCGGCGAGTTTGCAGCGAGCGCCATCCAGCCAGACCGTGGCGTCCTTGTTCAGCTCGTAGATCGTGTCGGAGATGATCCCCTTGAACACGACCTCTTTCCGGTCCGTGTTGACCGACTTGATGGTCCCCTTCGCAACCTCGGCCTGGGCAAACGCCGAAACGCCAAGCAACACCACCAGCGTACCCGTGGTCTTCATCAATCGCATCATGACTGAACCTCCGAAAAATCGACTAGCCAATGTCAGCACATCCCTACACGAGAAACCGACAAATGGCGGTAGCTGGAACGTGAAATTGCAAGAAACGTGCCAGCAGCGGATTGAACGGAAATCAAGCCTGTATTTCCCATGCCGCGGTGGGGAAAAGTAGGAGACGTGATCGGTCGGCAAGCGCCGGTTCACCGAGTCCGGCATGGAAGTTGAGACAAAAGGTTCCCTGAAATGCGCACGATCTTTCGCACGGACATCGCTGATTACCACTCGCTGACGGCGTGGCGTTCGCTTGACATTGCACGAACGCCACGCCGCCTTCGGCGCTGATTTACTTCCCGCCATCCGAGAATGCGTAAAGCGTTTGGAACCCGCGGATGTACAATCGCCCGCCCGAGACCGCGGGAGAGGCCGTGATGTTGTCAGGCAACCGATTGGTGGCGAGCACCTGAAACTTTCGCCCTGCCTTGAGCACGCTGACCGTGCCGCTGTCGCGGCCGATGGTGTAGATCTTGCCGTCGGCAAAGATCGGCGAGGAGCGATAGCGTTCGGAGTTGAGGCGTTCCTGGTAAACCTCCTTGCCGGTCTTTTGATCGAGCACGATCATGAGGCCGTTTTCGCGTTGCAGGTAGACCAGGCCGTCGTGGGCGAGCGGACAGGGCACATCGGGGGAACCCTTGGAGATGCGCCATTGCTCCATCGAACTGCCGGCCCCGAAGGTTCCCTTGGCCCCCTGCTTGACGGCGGAGACGACCAGGCCGCGGCAGGTCGGAACGATGAGGAGATCGGAGGTCGCGACCGGCGAGGCGATGATGCGATGCGCGGGGCTGTTCTTCGGATTGAGATCGCCGAGCCGCCAGAGTTCCTTGCCATCATCGAGACGATGGCCCGTCGTGTAGTCGCAACCGAGGACCACGAGGTTGAGCTCGTCGCCATTCTTCCAGAGCACGGGCGAGGTGTACGCCTCGCGGCTTTCGGAACGCGCGTCCGAGGGCCGCGCGATCTTCCACGCTTCTTTGCCGGTTGCCTTGTCGATGGCGACGACCCAGTGTCCGCCATTGGTCAAGAGAGCGAAGTAAAGGCGATCGCCATGCAAGAGCGGCGTGATGTGCATGCCGTGTTGGATGGAGAATCGGCCATACCTTTTTTGGGCGTTGAATTTCCAGATTTCCTTGCCGTCCATGTCGAAGGCGGCCATTTCGCCGGTACCGACGTAGGTGAAGACGTTCTTGCCGTCGGTGGATGGAGTGGGAGAGGCTTCGTTGCCTTCACCGTTGCGAACGTCCTTGCGGATGACGGAGGAGATGGGCCGCTGCCACAGGAGCTTGCCGGCGGTCGAGATACACCAGAGCTGGAGTTCTCCCTTGTCGGGGCCGGTGAGGTAGATGCGGTCGCCCCAGATGATGGGGGTCGAGCTGCCGCGGCCAGGCAGGGTCAGCTTCCAGGCGAGGTTTTTATCCACGCCGAAGGAGGTCGGCAGGCCGGTCTCCTTGGAGATGCCATCATTGGTGGGGCCCCGCCACTGCGGCCAGTTGTCGGCGGACGCGATGGTCGCACCGACGAAAATCATTGCCACGGAAAGGAATCGGATGAGAGAATATTGGCGCATGCCCCCCCCTTGTTTGGATTAGTTTAGCCGCTCGCCTTTGGCGAGCGGCTAAACTATTGTCTCATTTCTTGACGATTGTGTCCCTTACAAAATGTAAAATGCCGCGTCCGGAGATCGTCGTCGTCAGCAGATACACCTCACCGGTTTCGTCTTCGCCGAAAGAGAGGATCGGCACGTTGGTGTCGCGGATCAGGCGATTGGCGACGACGCGCTTCTTCGGGTCGTCATACTTGAGGGCCCAGATTTTCGTCGTGATGTAGTCGCCGTAAAGGTAATGGCCCTGGAGTTCGGGCAGCCTCTTGCCGCGATAAACGTGCCCGCCGGTGATCGACTTGCCGACGTTGTGGTGATATTCCCAGATTGGATCGATCATCTTGGCATTCGGACCAACGCCGATGTTGCTGAAGGGGTGAAGGCTCTCCCGGCGTCGCCACCCGTAGTTGCCGCCTTTTTCGATGAGGTTGATTTCTTCGTAGAGGTTTTGGCCTACTTCGCCGGCCCAGAGTTTTCCGGTCTTTCTGTCGAAACTCATTCTCCAGACGTTGCGGAGTCCGTAGGCCCAGATTTCCGGGGCGGCGTTCTTGTTACCGACGAAGGGGTTGTCCTTCGGGACGGCGTAGCCCTTGCCTGGGTCCTTGCGATCCACGTCGATGCGGAGGATGGAGCCAAGCAGCGTCTTGAGGTTTTGGCCGTTGTCAAACGGATCGTTCGCCGCCCCACCGTCGCCGAGGGCGACATAGAGATAGCCGTCGGGGCCGAAGCAAATGGTGCCGCCATCGTGATTCCAAAAAGGGCGCTTGATCGTGAACAGGACTTCTTCCGATGCGGGGTCGGCCTTGTTCGGATCGTCTTTCGAGACCTTGAATCGCGAAATCACGTTGACCGTCTTGTTCTTCTTCTGGGTGTAGAAGACGAAGAATTCGCCGTTTTGTTTGAACTTGGGATGGAATGCCAGGCCGAGGAACCCTTGTTCGTTTTCGTTGTCAGCGTAAAAGACCTGCTTTTGAATATCGAGAAAAACCTGGGTCTTGTCGGCCGCGGGGTCGTTGGGGAAGACATGGATGATGCCCTGTTGGATGCCGACGAAGATGCGATTGGAGCCATCGCCCGCGTGGGTGAGCAGGAGCGTGCGCAGGGGATATTGTTTGCCGTTCTTCTCGGGGTCCCATCCGGTCCATTGCAATTTTGGGAAGGCCGGGGTTGCTTTCAACGCCATGGGGGTTTCATCGACCTCCCAGCCGGGGATGGACGTGGACAGGCGTGTGAGCGTGCCGGCTTTCATGTCGGGAATCAGGATCGCCTTGCCGGTGCGATCCAGACAAATATCGGCGGCGGATTTGAAGCTGGCTGCGAGCAGGATCGGTTTCTGCCCGGGTCGAGGGATGCCCCAGACCTTGCCCGTTTTCCAGCTGCTGATGAATAGCCGCCCGTGCATGTCCCAGGCGAGGCCATCGCCGCCGTCGAAGCCCGCGGCGATTTTGGCGGTATTGCCATCGGAGACGCGAACGCGCAGCAATTCCCCGCTGGCGAAATCGAGTACCAGGAGGAACGACATGCCGTCCATGACCAGGCCGTTGGGCGTTTTGATGGCCGGGTTGTTGGCGCCGGACGTGACGGTCGTGACTTTGCCCTTCTGCGTGATGCGATAGACGGCGCCGCCGTTGCCCTTGAGGTCGCCGGAATCGGAGACGTAGAGCGTGCCCTGCTCATCGACGGTGATGTCATTCAGGAACAGCGGTGGCGTGGGGAACGCTTTTTCCGCCGCGAGCACTGTGACCATGCCTTTTGAATCGATGCGCACGACCCGTTTGTTGTCGGCCACGAAAAGCTGATTGGTCCAGGCCACGATCCCCTTGGGGTCATCCAGACCGATCGCGAACGGGATGATTTTGCCCTTGTCAATGACGACCACGCGGCCATCGCCGTCCTTGCCGAACTCGCCGATCTCGGTGACATAAATTCGGCCATCACCGCCAATGGTCACCGATTCGGGCGTTTTCAGCCCACTTACGAGAGGCTTGGGCAACTTGCCGTCGCCGGCACTGGCGAATGAAGAAAAACTGATGAGGCAGAGAAAAGCGAAGCAGCGGGGCACGGGGTCACGTCCTTTCCATCAATTCACTGGCGTGGATTGGTAATCCTGGTTACATTGAACAGAATTGGTTTACTCATCGCCGCCGCACGCGCCAAGGGCCGACCGGGCGAAACCCCGAGCGCAATCGGAAGGGGAGCTGGCGCGCGGGCGGCGAACGAGCTTCTTTCTTGGTGGATGTAAAAAAATGCGCCGTCGCATGGTCATGACGTGGTTGGTGGTTTTCTTGGCGGCGCCGCGGGTCGGCGCCCAGAATGCCGGGATCGATTTTTTCGAACGGAAGATTCGCCCGGTGCTGGTGGCCCACTGTTATGAATGCCACGCCGTCGGCGCTAAGAAGATCAAGGGCAAGCTCCTGCTCGACAGTCGCGCGGGGGTTCAGAAGGGGGGTGTTTCCGGTCCGGTGATCGTGCCTGGGCATCCTGAAAAAAGCCTATTGATTCAGGCCGTGCGCTTCACCGACGACACCAAGATGCCGCCCAAGGGCAAGCTGCCCGCGGCGGTGATTGCCGATCTGGAGGCATGGGTCAAGATGGGCGCGCCCGATCCGCGCGACAAGGCGACGACGATCAGGGCGGCCAGGTCCTGGGACGAGATCGTCCGCGAGCGCAGCAAGTGGTGGAGCCTGCAACCGGTGAAGAAGCCGACGGTGCCGACGCCAAAAAACTCGGCCTGGTCGAACGATCCCATCGATCAATTCCTGTTGACGGCGATGGAGGCCAAGGGGCTGGCGCCGGCAAAGGATGCCGACCCGCACACATTGATTCGGCGCTTGAGTTTGGTCCTGACGGGGTTGCCGCCCACGGCGCGCGAGGTGGACGATTTTGTCAAGGCGTGGCACGCCGGCGCGAAACCGCAAGCGAGCGTTGAAAGACTGGTGGATCGCTTGTTGGCCTCGCCTCACTTTGGCGAGCGTTGGGCCCGGCACTGGATGGACGTCGTCCGATTCACCGAGACGCACGGCAACGAATGGAACTACGAGGTTCACCACGCCTGGCGTTACCGTGATTACCTGATCCGCGCCTTCAACGACGATGTGCCCTATGATCAACTAATACGCGAACACCTCGCGGGCGATCTGCTGCCAAGACCGCGCTTCCGTCTCCCCTCTCCTTCTGGGAGAGGGGCTGGGGGTGAGGGGGGCAGGTTTAATGAGTCAGTCATCGGCACCGCGTTCTATCGCTTCGGTGAAGTCAATCACGACGACTGCATCGACTTGCCGCAGATTGGGTATGACCTCGTCGATAACCAGATCGACACGCTGTCAAAGGCGTTCCAGGCGATGACGATCGCCTGTGCGCGCTGCCACGATCATAAACTCGACGCTGTCTCGATGCGCGATTACCACGGTCTCCTCGGCATTCTGCGCAGCTCGCGGCAAGTCGCGCATACCATCGACGCGCCTGACGTGAATGCGGACACGATGAAAAAGATGAGCGAACTGAAGAAAGCGATTCGCAAGGAGTTGGCTGCGGCGTGGGGGCGGCCGCTCGATCCCAATCGACTGTCCTTGGCCATACCGGCGCCGATCGAGAAAGATCTCGATAAAAACCCGCTTGCCTGGTTGCGCCTCGTTTCCGACGCGCAGGAAAAAGAGAAGTTGACGCTGGCGGACGCCTGGAAAAAAATCTCGCAGAGATTCCTGCGTGAGGACGCCGAGCGCACCAAATTCAATCGGGAGAATTTCACGCACCTCGCCGACTTTCGTCAGGGCGTTTGGCCGAACTGGCAGGTCGATGGCCACGCCTTTCGCGCGTCGCCGTCGCGCAGCGGGGATTTCGTGATTTCGCCCACGGGCGACAAGGCCGTGTCGGCGATGCTACCCGCCGGGGCGTTCACGCATGTCCTGTCCGAAAAGCTCAATGGTGCGTTGCGCTCGGGCGTCCTGTCAGGAAAGAAGAAATACATCAGCTTCCAGGTGCTCGGCGAAAAGGCCAGCGCGGTGCGGCTCGTGTCGAACAATTGCCAGCTCAACTATCGCAACTATCGCTATTTGACCAAAAACGAACTCCATTGGATCACGTTCCCGATTCCGCCCAACGCCGACGGCCTGCGCGTCTATGCCGAGTTGATGACGAAATTCGATAATCCCAAATTTCCCGATCAGCTCGGCACGCTAGGCGGCGACAAGGTCAATTACCGCATCCCGTGGGAAACAGCGGCGGCCGACCCGCGCTCCCATTTCGGTGTCACGCATGTCGTCCTGCATGACCAACCGGCGCCACCCAGGGCGGAAATGACGTTCATGCGAAAGGTCTTCGCGGCGCCGCTGCCGACGACGCAGGCAGATTTGTTGAAGCGATTCCGTCTAGCCGCCGAGTCCGCCCTTCGGGCCTGGCGCGACGACAAGGCGACCGACGACGACATTCGCTGGCTCGAGGCATTGCGCCTGGGCGGCGTGGTGGATAATCGCGCCAGCTCGACGCCCCGGCTTGCTGGCCTGATTGCCGAGTATCGTAAACTTGAGGGCGCCCTCGCGTTGCCACGCATCGCGCCGGGGTTTGCCGATGCTGGCCCAGGCTTCGATCAGCCGCTGTTTGCCCGCGGCGATTGTCTAAAACCCGGCGAGAAAACCCCGCGCCGCTATGTAAAGGTCCTCCTCCCCTCTCCCTCTGGGAGCGGGGTCCAGCCTGGTCCCCCCTCTCCCTCTGGGAGCGGGGTCCAGCCTGGTCCCCCCTCTCCCTCCGGGAGAGGGGCCGGGGGTGAGGGTCGTTCGCCCCAGGGCAGCGGCCGGCTCGAACTCGCGAATCTGATCGCCGCGCCGGACAATCCGCTCACGGCGCGCGTCATGGCGAACCGCGTCTGGCATCACCTTTTTGGCGCGGGCCTGGTCCGCACGGTCGACGATTTTGGCCACGTCGGCGAGCTGCCGTCCCACCCGGAACTGCTCGATCATCTTGCCGGGCGATTTGTTGCCGATGGCTGGTCCATCAAGAAGCTGATCCGCGCCATCGTGTTGACGCGGACTTTCCGACTGGCGCATACGCCCAGCGCGGCGATGCTCGAAGCCGACCCGGAAAACCGCCTGCTCGCGCGATACCCAGCCCGGCGTATGGAGGCGGAGGCGATTCGCGATGCGCTTTTGGCCACGTCCGGCCGGCTCGATCGCACCCTCTTCGGACCGAGTATTTTTGCTTATCGCGAAAAGGAGTATCCCGACCGTCGGCTGTTCAAGGGGCCGCTCGATGGCCAGGGCCGGCGCAGCGTCTACATCAAGGTCACCCTGATGGAGCCGCCCAAGTTCCTGGAGGTGTTCAACTTCCCCGGCAGCAAGGTCTGCCAGGGCCGGCGCGACCTCACCAACACGCCCGCCCAGGCCCTGGCCATGCTGAACGACCCATTCGTCCACGGGCAAGCGGACGTGTGGGCGAAGCACTTGATCGCGCGGCAAGGGGACACGATCGCGACTCGGATTGATGCGATGTTTGCATCAGCCCTGAACCGAAAACCGCGTCCGCAAGAGCGTCAGCGATTTGAACGCTTCGCGGCTGCGATTGCCAGGTTGCACGACGTTCCGCGTGACCGCATCTTGACAGGCGCCATGGTCTGGCGAGAGGTCGCTCATGCGTTGTTTAACTTGCGCGAATTCATCACGATTCCTTGAGGAATTCCAGAAGCTCAAGCAGTGGAACCAAACCGGCCAGAAGCATGCCACCGGCGAGCGTTAATCGAACTCGGCCGTTTTGGGGGGGACACCGACATTCCTGCCGGTGCGTGTACAGCCCCGCCCCCATCCAACGACGTCTTCATTTTCCCAGGGCGTGAAAATTCCAGACCGCCCCCTTGATTACGTCGAACATCGCGACGGCATCGTTATGGTGAATCCCCTTCGGCATGACGACGTTTGAGTCAGCTTGTTTCTGCTCCCCCCAATGCCCCCCGATTGCGGCAATCAAATTGTTCCATTCAAGTTCCCACTCAACATACACATTGAACCAGAAGTGGACGTTTGCTGGCTTCGCCTTTTGGCGGACAAAGTGAGCGCTTGGCGAAACTGCGTCGAGCGTAACAACGAGTTCGATCCGGTATCCTTTACTTTTAGCGTGGACCTTCTTCGCGACACTAATTGCACTGTCGCCTCCAAAACTATGCCCCACCAGACATAACGGAAGTTCCGGATCACTTTCGATTTCACGTAGGATATCGTCCACCGCTTTAGCTTCCTCATCCCATGTGTAAAAACTGGAAATGTGCGGGGGGTGATTGTACTTGTCACAAACCCGTTTCATATTGTGGTGTCCTTCTTGATCCCACGAAATGAACAGCTTTCCGAGGGTCGACTTGGCGTCCCAGGCGCCACCGAAGAACATAACCAACGGCCGGGCGGCGTATTTGACGGGTGGTAGGCTTGTTACGTCGAAAATAGGGGATATTGGAATGAGACAGAGGGTTCCCTCGTCAATTGGGGGGAGCGGACACATTCCCCAGGGACCAGGCACTTTTGCAGCCATTGAAGACGACTCCATGCGATCAAAACGTCGAAAAAACCACACCAATCGGGATGTTGGGGCGATGCCTCGGTCGATTCAAGGTTCCCGGACTCGACTCGGGTCTCGCATTTCCTTTCGTGCGTAGCCAGCAATTGGACGGGATGAGTATAAACAACATCTCCACCAACGCAAGGAGAAACCAGGGCCAAGAAAATGCCCACGGAGCCATTGTTCGAAAAGTTACCGGGCAAGAACTTTCTCATGGCAACTCCCGCCCCGTTTATGCACGCCTAAAGCAATTCCGGCGCGGCCCTATCGGGCGCGGGAGGGGATGGGAATCCGGGCGGCTCAATCGGCCGGCGCCAGACGAACACGCCCAGGATCACCGCCGCGGCCAGCACGAGGATGCTCACGTTTTGCGAAAGGGTCAAGCCCGTTCCAAAAACCGGGTCCGTATCCGTCCGCAGCATTTCGTTCAAAAAGCGATGAATGCCGTAACAAAGCATGAAGATCACCAGCAACTCGCCGTCGTGCCGCTTGTAGGGATAATAGGACAGGAGCAGGAACACCAGCAGGACCATGCTGATCGTCTCGAAGATCTGCGTCGGATTGACGCCAATGCTGGTCGGCAAAAACGCGGGCAGCTCAACGACTTCACCATCGCGAAAGACGGTCAGCCGCAGCTCGCCCCCCGGGTGCCACAGGCCGCTTTGCGTCAGCGCCGCCTTGCCGTTGAATTCGACGAGCACATCCCCCGGTTTGACCACGCTCGCGGCCGGCGAACCTGGCTCAGCGGCCTTGATTGTGAGGCTGTCGCCGTCGAACACAAGCCCCAACGGCGTCTGGTAACCCCGGCCAACCATCTTCGCCCATGCCGGGCTCGCATAGGGAAAGTGCAGCGGCTGCGGGCAGCTTGCCCCGGCTACATCACCGTAACAGCAGCCAGTACACAGACAGCCAATGCGCCCGAACGCCACGCCCAGCGCGAGACAGGGCGCCACCACGTCGAGCATCTTCCAGTTCGAGACCCCTTGCTTGCGCAGAACGAACCACCAGAACCCGAAATACCCCAGCGCGCCGCCGAACAGCGCGCCGTAGAGAACGAGGCCGCCGTCCCAGAGTTTGACGACATCCAGCAGCGGCTTTTGATCGAAGCCGATGTATTCCGGCGTCGTCTCCCAGTATTGCCTCACGTAGACGATGCGCCCGCCAAGGATGCCGGTGATGAACAGGCAGATCGCCAGGTCCGGGATGAACGTGCCATCGATGCCTTCGCGCTTGCACAACCGGCGGGCGAGAAAATTGCACGCGATGAATGCGAAAAACAGCATCAACCCGTAGCCGTAGACGGGGATGTCGAGGATCGGGATATGAAAAAGGACTGGCCGCATCGTTTGGTTCCCGGGTTCGTTTGGGCGGTGAATAATTCGGGCTAATGGCGGAAGTGTCGTACGCCTGTGCAGATCATCGCCAGCCCGTGCTCGTTGCAAGCATCGATCGAATCCTGATCCTTGACCGACCCGCCCGGCTGGACAATCGCGACAATGCCCGCGACCGCGGCCATATCGACGTTGTCGCGAAACGGAAAGAACGCATCCGACGCCAGCACGCTCCCCTGCACGCGATCGCCCGCCTTGCGCACGGCCATGTGCGTGGAATCGACCCGGCTCATCTGGCCGGCGCCGACGCCGACGATCATGCGATTCCCGGCAAGGACGATGGCGTTACTTTTCACGTGCTTGGCGACGAGCCAGGCGAAGCGCAGATCGGCCATTTCCGCGTCGGTCGGCGGACGTTTCGTCACGACCCTGGCGTGGGCGAAATCATCGGCCTCGCCATCGCGGCGTTGAACGAGGAGCCCGCCATCAACGCGGCGATAATCAAGCGTGCGCGCGGGATCCGTCGTGAGTGGGCCGGTTTGTAGTAAGCGCACACTGTTTTTCCATTTCGGCCGCGTGGTCAGGATTTCGAAAGCCGCCTTGCTATAGCCCGGAGCGATGAGGCATTCGATGAAGCGGTTGGGCTCGGTGATCTGCATGGCGGTGGCTTCATCGACCTCGCGATTGAAGCCAAGGATGCCCCCGAAGGCGCTGACGGGGTCGCCTTCATAGGCGTGGGCGAACGCCTCCACAAGCGAAGCCGCGGCCGCGGCGCCGCACGGGTTATTGTGCTTGATGACGACCGCGGCGGGATCAGTGAATTCACGTACCAGGTTCAAGGCGCTATCGAGATCGAGGATATTGTTGTACGACAGTTCCTTGCCGTGCAGCACTTCAGCGGACGCGACGCAGGCGTGTTTGACATTGGCCTCGGTGTAGAACGCGGCGAGCTGATGGGGATTTTCGCCGTAGCGTAGCTTTTGTTTTTTCTGAAAGGTTAGCGAAAGGCGGTCAGGCGTCGTGTCTTCGAGTTTGCTCGCAAAGTAACCGGCGATGGCGGCGTCATACGCCGCGGTCCGCGCGAAGGCCGCGCCGGCGAGGCGTTCGCGGGTCGCCAGCGTCAACGCCCCGTGGTTCGTCCGCAGCTCTTCGAGCACAGCCGGATATTGCGACGCATCGGTAACGATAGCGACGTCGTGATAGTTCTTGCTCGCGGAGCGCACCATCGACGGGCCGCCGATATCGATGTTCTCGATGATGTCGTCGTGTATCGCGCCCTCACCCCCGTCCCCTCTCCCAGAGGGAGAGGGGAGCCTTGCCAGGGTCTCCTCGAATGGATAAAGGTTGCAAACGACCAGATCGATCGGCAGAATCTCGTGCTCACGAATCGTCGCCTGATGCTCGGCATTGGCGCGGATGTGCAGGATGCCGCCGTGGACGCGCGGGTGCAGGGTTTTCACGCGGCCATCGAGCATCTCGGGGAAGCCGGTAATCTCCGAGATGTCAAGCACCTTCAACCCGGCATCGGCCAGCGCCTTGCGCGTACCGCCGGTGGAAATCAGCTCGACACCGAAACCGGACAGGACCCTGGCAAACTCGACGAGCCCGGTCTTGTCGCTGACGCTGAGCAGCGCTCGACGGATGGTACGCTGGGACATGGGAACCTCGAATGAACAAGCCACGTTTCTATACTTCATCTTATGGGAACACCACTGCGGGTGAAACGGTGCGGCACGCGCCGCCCTGCATCGAAGTACGATCTGGGATCCTCTTATGAAACCGACATTCATGCTGGCGGCGACGCTTTGGCTGGCGTTCTTTGAGGCCGAATTGGTTCATGCCCAGCCAGGTCTTGCCAAGCGCGGCCCCGTCAAGCTCACCGCCGCCGCGCTCAAGATCCATCGCGAGGCCCTCTTGATCGATGGCCACAACGACTTGCCGTATCAGTACCGCTCGCACAATGATTTCTCCTTTCGTAGCTTCGACATCGCCAGGCCGCAGCCGAAGTTGCACACCGATATTGCAAGATTGCGCAAGGGCGGCGTCGGCGCCCAGTTCTGGTCGGCGTACGTCGACGCGAAGAGCAAAGCGCCGGTCAAGGAAACGCTCGAACAGATCGACATCATCCATCGGCTCGTCAAGGCCTACCCCGATACGTTTGCGATGGCGTACACCGCCGATGACATCGTACGCATTCGCAAGGCCGGCAAGATCGCGTCGCTCATTGGTGTTGAGGGGGGGCATTCCATTGACAATTCGCTCGGCGTTTTGCGTACCCTGCACGCGCTGGGCGCTCGCTACCTGACGCTGACCCACACTGACAATCTCGCCTGGGCTGACTCCGCGACCGATGAACCGAGGCACAAGGGGTTGACCGCGTTCGGCGAAAGCGTTGTCGCGGAGATGAACCGCCTGGGAATGCTGGTCGACATTTCCCATGTCTCCGCGGATACCATGCGGCATGTCCTGAAGGCCGCCAGGGCCCCGGTGATCGCGTCACACTCCTCCGCCTTCGCGCTGGCCCCGCATCCGCGCAATGTGCCGGACGATGTGCTGAAGCTTGTCGCGAAAAATGGCGGCGTCGTCATGGTCAACTTTTATTCCGGCTTCATCACGAAAGAAGGCGCCCGCTTGTTGCCGGAAATGTTCAAGACCTATCGCGAATACAAGACCCGCTTCCCGAAAGAGCGAGAATTCAAGGAGGCCTGGGCGATCTGGAAACGCGATCACCCGCTGCCGACGGGGACCATTCACGACGTTGTCGATCACATTGAACACATCATCAAGGTTGCGGGGATTGATCACGTCGGCATCGGTTCGGACTACGATGGCATTAACACCTGCCCGCGCCAGCTCGAAGATGTTTCGTGCTATCCGTACATCACGCAGGAACTGCTCAACCGCGGCCACTCGCGCGAAACCATTCACAAGGTTCTTGGAGGCAACACGCTGCGCGTGATGCGCGCGGCGGAGCGCGTGGCGAAGGAATGGAAATAGTGGCCGCACTCGTCTGGCGACCGCCTGGCGCCGCGCGGGCGCTAAACCAAATCAACGATGGCTCCGTTCATGCAACCCCTCGTCATCCTCAACACCGTCGGGCTCACGTCGCGCCTGCTGCCCCTTGCGCCGCGACTCCATGCGCTGGCCCAAACGCAATGGTCGCGCCCGCTCAGCGAAATCTATCCGGCCGTCACCTGCTCCGCGCAGGCGTCGATGTTGACCGGGAAGTTGCCGCGAGAACATGGCATCGTCGGCAACGGCTGGCTGTTTCGCGATACGATGGAGGTGCGCTTCTGGCAGCAATCCAACCACCTCATGCAGGCCGAGCCCGTCTATGCCACGCTACGCGATAAGGGAATTCGCTGTGCGAAGTTGTTCTGGTGGTTTAACCAGGGCGCGGCAGTTGATCTCGCGGTCACGCCCAAGCCGCACTATGGCGCTGACGGCAGCAAGGCGTTCGACGTGCAGACCTACCCGGAATCGTGGGCCTCTCGTTTGACCGGGAGGCTCGGGCGGTTTCCCTTTCCAAGCTTTTGGGGGCCGATGGCGGGACTGCCCTGTACGCAATGGATCGCCCATTGCGCGGCCGAGATATTGACGGCCCACGAGGAAGCGCCGCACTTGACGCTCGTCTATTTGCCCCACCTGGATTACGATCCGCAACGCCTGGGACCGCGGGCCACCAACTGGGCAAAGATTGTCGGAGAACTCGATGCCGCGTGTCAACCCGTACTGGATGCGGCCAAGAAAATCGGCGCGGCCGTGTGGGTCGTCAATGAATACACGCACGTGCAAGTCGATCGACCCGTCTACCTCAATCGAATCCTTCGCCAGGCGGGTTTGCTAAGCGCGCGTGACGGCCCGTTTGGCGAGCAACTCGAGACCTACGCCAGCACGGCGTTCGCGGTGTGTGATCATCAGGTCGCGCACGTTTACCTCAACGTAAGAAACGCGATGGAAAGAGTACGGGAGGTCGTGACGTCGCAGCCCGGCGTGGATCGCGTCTACACCGGGGAAGAACGCGCCGAGATCGGGCTCGACCATGCCAGGGCAGGGGACCTCATTGCACTGGCCAAGCCGAACGCGTGGTTCGCGTATCCGTTTTGGCTCGACGACCGCCGCGCTCCGGATTACGCGCGAACGGTGGACATTCATCGCAAGCCGGGGTACGATCCGTGCGAGCTGTTCTTCGATCCGAATCGGCTCTGGCCAAAGGCCCGCGCGATTGGCAAGGTGATGATGAAAAAGCTGGGCTTGCGCACGCTGGTCGATGTGATTCCGCTTGACGCCGGCCTGGTCAAGGGCAGCCATGGGTTGCCCGTGAACGATCCGCTCGACAAGCCCGTCTTCATCGCCTCCGGCCCGCAGTCGGATGAGGCGGTGATTCCGCAGACGTCGATCAAGGATGCGATCTTGCGCCATTTCAACCTGGCCTAACCTCAATCCTGTTCGTCGAAGAGTATTTGACCAGCCCCCAGCGCGAGCTGGGGGGGTTCTGGGAGGTTGCTCAAACCCCCACGCTCGCGCGTGGGGCTGGTATTCCTCCGCTTGACGAACGGTATGGGGCTCAGCCCTGGATGCGTACGCATCGACCGTCGATCCTCAAGCGCTGCTCGGCAAACAACCGGATCGCTTCCGGATAGGCGATGCATTCCTCAGCAAACACGCGCGCGGCCAGGCTTGCGGCCGTGTCGTCCTCCAGCACGGGCGCCACGCGCTGCAAAATGATCGGCCCGTGATCGTATTCGTTGTCGGCGAAGTGGACGGTGCAACCCGTGACCTTCGCCCCGTAGGCCAGCACGGCCTCGTGAACGTGATGGCCAAACATGCCCTTGCCGCAAAACGCGGGGATGAGCGCGGGGTGGATATTCATCACGCGCCCCAGGAAATCGTCCGGGATGTGGACGAACTGCATGAAGCCACCCAGGCAGACCAGTTCGACGCGGGCATGACGGCACGCGTCGAATATCCGCTGACTGAATTCCTCGACCGAACCCGCTGACTTGCGCGTGATGGTGAGCGCGGGGATTCTCATTTCCTGGGCGCGTTCGAGACCAAGAACATCGGCCCTATTGGAGATGACCAGCACGATCCGAGCCGGCAACGTGCCCGCCGCGGCGCGGTCGTACAGGTTTTGCAGCGTCGTTCCGCCGCCGCTCAGGAGAACGGCGACGCGGATGGGATTGGCGCCCATATTCCACCAGTGATTACCTACACACCAAATATCCGCTGCGTGTTTTCTCGCAGTAATAGTTGCGCCAGGCCGATGGCCTGCGATTCCGAATAGACGCCCGGGCGGACGAAATCGTCGGCCAATATCTGCGCGAGAATGCGGCGGTACATGTTGTATTTCGGCAGGATGAATTCGAGCTTGTACGCGTCGCTGTAGTAGCCGATCTGTTTGGTCTTGGGTACGGCCTGCAAGCGGGCACGCGTGTCCGGAATCAGGTAGGCCGGAATGTTCGAGTACCACCAGTGCCCGTTCGTCACGACGTTGGGGAAAATCCAGCTATAGCTTGCCAATTCCTGGTTTTGCGAACTCGTCAGCACCGAAATCGGAAACGTTACGTCGGGGAAGGCGTTGAACAGTTCCGCGTATTGCAGCAACGATGTACGCTGGTCAAAAAGGTCCTGCCCCTGGAACACGCCGGTGCGATACACGCGCCGATTGACGCCGATCATCAGATCGAACGGCAGCTTGAACTCCCGGCAATGTTCGGCGAGCATCCAGAATACGCCGGCGGCGCAGGCGCGTTTCGTGCCGAGATCCTCCGAGCCGTCGATCAGCGCGGTCATGGCGCGCGTGAGATCGTAGGACGAGACGGGCTTCGGCTCGAAATCGGGCGGCAGCGAGATTGCGCAGGCTTTGGCGCCTTGGCTCGTGAAATGGTGGAACAGCCTGGCGATGGCGTCGCGCAGTTGCCGATCGTCGATCGCGTCGATGCCGGTGGCTTTGGCAAGCCGCTCGCGGACCGCAGGGTTGCCAAGGTGGAAAACGAGATCATCGGTCCGCAGGCACGGAACGTATCGGTTGGTGTCGAAGCCGGTGAGTGGGTCATCGAAATCGTTGGTCAGGAAGATTTTCTCGACCCCGGTGCGCGTGAGGACCTGCTGCTCCCAGTCGGGCTGAGCCATCAAGCGCTCGGCGGCGTCACAAAGTGCATCGCAATCGGCTGCGCCCACGCGATCACCCTTGAATCCGAGAAACGTCCGCGCGATCTCCAGGAACCAACTGTACTGGGCCGTGTTGTCGATCCGGTCGAGGTTGTCGAGAATCGCGCGGACCCGTTCGCGCGGCGGCACCTCCTTGCCGAGCGGCGCCTGACTCATGCCCGCGGAATGGGCCAACTCGGTGTAGTAGTGATACCCGAGAATGTCGTCGAGCGACTTCGCCGCCGCGGCATGAGGATTGATATGGGAATGGGGATCAATCAAAGGGATTCGGCAAATCTCGTCGTGGAGATCGCGCGTCAGGCGGTCCGTGAAAATCATGGGATGGTCTCAGGGCAAGGGCAAAAAACGAGCAGGTCCGAGTGATTTTATCAGTTTTTGCCCGCCGGCCCAGGCCGACTGCTCACGTCAGCTTCATGGTCTTCAATCGCAGCGCATTGCTTACGACCGAGACCGAACTGAAGCTCATGGCTGCGGCAGCGATCATGGGGTTGAGTAATAGCCATGGCGAGATCGGGTAGAGTACCCCGGCCGCGATCGGCACGCCCAGGGCGTTGTAGATCAGGGCGAAGAAAAGATTCTGGCGAATGTTCCGCATCGTGTGGCGACTGAGTTTGATTGCTTTCACGATGCCGCGCAAATCGCCCTGGACCAGGGTGATTCCTGCCGACTCGATGGCCACATCGGTGCCGGTCCCCATGGCGATGCCGACATCGGCTTCCGCCAGGGCGGGAGCGTCGTTGATGCCGTCGCCTGCCATGGCAACGCTGCGGCCCTCAGCTCGCAACGTGCTGATCCGTTCATGCTTTTCTTGAGGGCTCACACCGGCGTGGAACTCATCAACTCCTAACTCTTCAGCCACGGTTCTGGCGGTCGTCTCGTTGTCGCCGGTAAGCATGATGATCCGTAGTCCCAAATCATGAAGACTGCGCACCGCCTCCGGTGTCGATTGCTTGATCGGGTCGGAAACCGCGATCAGACCGGCGAACTGGTGATCCACAGCCACATACATCACCGTGCGGCCTTGCTGCTGCAAGGCATCGGCACGCTCATCGAGCGCGGCGAGGTTTTGCACGGTAAGGTCAGCGAGCAGCGACCGCTTGCCGATGAGAATGTCCTTGTCCTCAACCGTCCCGCGGACACCGCCGCCCGTCATGGAGTTGAAGTCTGTCACGGGGGCGATGGACAAGTTGCGATCCCTGGCTCCCGCCACGACCGCATGGGCCAAGGGATGCTCGCTGTTCTGTTCGACGCTGGCGGCAAGGCGCAGAAGGTCTTCCTCGGAGAATGTGCCAGCGGGTAGGCACGCCGTCAGTTTCGGTCGGCCCTGGGTGAGGGTGCCCGTTTTATCGACGACTACCGTATCGACTTTCTCCAGTGTTTCCAGCACTTCGGCGTTTTTGATGAGAACCCCTTCCTTCGCTCCGCGCCCAATGGCCACCATGATCGACATCGGCGTGGCGAGACCCAGGGCGCATGGACAGGCGATGATCAGAACGGCCACCGAATTGACGAAGGCCCAGGCCAGGGCGGGTTGCTCCGGCTGCCCAATGGCCCACACGAGGAATGTGATGACCGCACTAACCAGAACGGCGGGCACGAAGTAGCCCGCGACCGTGTCGGCGACTTTCTGAATCGGCGCTCGGCTCCGCTGCGCGTCGGCGACCAGGTTGACGATTCGAGAAAGCACGGTGTCCTGGCCGACCCTCTCCGCCACCATCAGGAATGACCCGGTTTGGTTGACCGTACCGCCGATCACGGGATCGTTCGCTTGCTTCTCAACGGGCATCGGCTCGCCGGTGATCATCGACTCATCGACGGCGCTCTTACCTTCCGTGAGTCGGCCATCCACCGGAATCTTCTCACCGGGGCGCACGCGCAACATGTCGGCGTGGTGGACTTCTTCCAGCGACACGTCGCGTTCCTGACCGTCACGCACGACCCGGGCCGTGGCTGGGGCCAGGGATAGTAACTCACGGATGGCGGCTCCCGTGCGGCGCCTGGCGCGAAGCTCCAGCACCTGTCCGAGCAGGACCAGCGTGACGATCACCGCCGCGGCCTCGAAGTAAACATGCACGGCCCCATGATGCCGAAAATCGTTGGGAATGAGAGTAGGGAAAAGAACGGCAACGAGGCTGTAGAAGTAGGCGGCCCCGGTGCCAATGGCGATGAGCGTGAACATGTTGAGGTTCGTGGTGACGATCGACCTCCAGCCACGCTCGAAGAACGGCCAACCGCTCCACAGAACCACGGGCGTGCTCAGCAAGAGTTGCAGCCACAGGTGCAACGTGTTTCCAAGCCAGCGGTCCACGGGGACACCGATCATGGGCAACATCGACGCCAAAAACACCGGCCCGGTCAAGGCGGCGGCGACCCAAAACCGCAGCGTCATGTTGCGCAGCTCGGAGTCGTCCTCATCCCGGTTCGGCCGTACCGTCTTTGGCTCCAGGGCCATGCCGCACTTGGGGCATGATCCGGGCGCGTCTTGCGCGACCTCCGGGTGCATGGGACAGGTATAGATGACCTGGTGCGTTGGAGCGGTGGGCCGTGCCGATTCCAGGGCCATCCCGCATTTCGGGCAGTTGCCAGGCGTGTCGCTCTCCACACCCGCGCACATCGGGCAGAAATATTGGCGTGACGCCTTTCGCCCGGCAGCGGACGTAGGCGCGCTGACAGGCAGGGATGGCGGCGCTGGCTGGCTGCCGAGAAATTTCTGGCGGCAATGCTCGCAGCAGAAGTAGAAAGTCTTCCCGTCACGCTCGGCGCTCCGGGCGTTCGCTTCGTCCACGGTCATGCCGCAAATGGGATCGATTGCCATGGGAATTCACCTTTCCTACAGATTTACCGAATGGCAAGGCCCAGTGCAAGTTGTGATCGACTCAAGGATTGCCGAATTGACTGATTGACATATCGAAATATTCCGATATAATTGAGTGTGGAGAGTGATGATGAGTAACCGAATGAAAAGTCAGAAACTCAAGCTCACGCCGCTTGAAGCGCTGGTGCAGGCGGCGGAATGCCTCAAGATTCTCGCCCACCCGCATCGGTTGCGCATGGTCCAGATGCTTTTGCAAGGCCAATACTCCGTCGGTGAATTGGCCGAGGCGTGTGGCATCCCCAGCCACATGGCATCTGAACATCTGCGGCTCATGCAGCGGTGCGGGTTCATGACCAGCGCGAAGGACGGCAGGAAAGCGTACTATCAGATCGCGGAGCCGCACTTGGGCAGCATCATGGCCTGCGTGGAGGCGCGCTTCGGTGGCGAGGACCAATGAGGTTTTTTTTGCCCAAAAAAAAGGTTGAACCGTCGGGGCATTGATGACAAGAAACCAACCATCCGTGAATCACTTGCAAGGGAGAAATCTCATGGGAATTTTCATCGCGCTGGGCGTTGTGGCCGCCTGGATTATCCTCCAGGTCTGGGTATTGCCTCGCTTCGGCGTGAAAACCTGAATGAGCGGCGCCTGCGGGCCGAGTTCGGCCCCGATCAACGTGGGAAAAAAGGATCCAGGCAGTGTCCGTGGGGACCACGATCAGGACTCAACCATCGAAAGGAAAAACCATGACCATCGCAACCATTAGCCCTCAACAGCTTGCCGACCTGTCCAAGAACGGCAAGATTGCCCTGATTGACGTGCGGACGCCGGTGGAATTTCGGGAGGTCCATGTCGAATTCGCGCGCAACGTGCCCCTGGACAGGCTCGATCCGGCAGCCCTGATTCAAGCTCACAACGGCGCGGCCAATGACCCGCTTTACGTCATCTGTCGTTCCGGCAGCCGTGGCCGACAGGCGTGCGAGAAGTTTTTGGCAGCAGGATTCGCGAACGTCGTCAATGTGGAGGGCGGCACCCTGGCCTGTGTCGAGTGTGGCCTCCCTGTAGTTCGTGGCAAAAAGGCGATGTCGCTGGAACGGCAGGTTCGCATTGCCGCGGGCTTGCTGGTCCTTGTTGGCGCCTTGCTGGGCTGGCTTGTGCATCCGGCCTTGGTCGGCCTGTCGGCCTTCGTCGGCGCCGGCCTGATCTTTGCCGGGATTACCGACACCTGTGGCATGGGCATGATGCTGGCTCGAATGCCGTGGAATCAAGTCAAAGAGGCGAGCAACTCATGCTGTGCGAAGCAGGAGGACTGCCCATGAAACTGCTCATCATCGGGGGCGTGGCCGGCGGTGCTTCCGCCGCGGCACGTGCGCGCCGCCTTTCGGAAGCGGCCCAGATCATCGTGTTCGAGCGCGGGCCTGACGTGTCTTTTGCCAACTGCGGCCTGCCGTACTATGTCGGCGGTGAGATCGCCCAGCGCGACAAGTTGCTCGTAACAACTCCTGAGCGGCTGAAAAATCGATTCAAATTGGATGTTCGGGTTCGCACCTCCGTTGAGGCCATCGATCGGGTGGCCAAGAAAGTGCGTGTGCGGGATGGCGTTTCGGGACGGGAATATGAGGAAACCTACGACAAGTTGATCCTGGCGCCCGGGGCGGCGCCGCTGAGGCCGCCGATTCCGGGCATCGATTTGCCAGGCATTTTCACCTTGCGGAACCTGTACGACGTGGACCGGATCAAGGATCGGGTTGACCGGGGGGTGAAGCAGGCGGTTGTGGTGGGGGCAGGTTTCATTGGCCTCGAATTGGTTGAGAATTTCATGCGGCGGGGCATCGCTACCACCGTGGTCGAGTTGCAGGATCAGGTCCTGCCGCCATTCGACAAGGAGATGACGACGCCGATTGCGGAACACCTGGCGGCGAAAGGCGTCACGCTCTTGCTCGCCCAATCCGCGGCGTCATTTGAACAGGCCGCTCATGGCATCAAGGTCTGCCTGAAGTCGGAACAACGATTGCCTGCGCAACTCGTAATCCTTGGCGTAGGCGTTCGGCCGGAGAACAAGCTGGCCACCGATGCGGGTTTGGAGGTTGGGCCTCGCGGCGGCATTCGCGTGAATGAGCACCTCCAGACCAGCGATCAAGACATTTATGCCGTTGGAGACGCCATCGAAGTCAAGGATTTCGTGACCGGCGAGCCGACGCAAGTGCCGTTGGCCGGGCCGGCGAATCGACAAGGACGCCTTGCCGCCGACCACATCTTCGGGCGGGCTGCCGCCTACCGTGGGACGCAGGGCACGGCCATCGTGCGAGTGTTTGACCTGACGGCCGCCATGACCGGAGCATCGGAGAAGACCCTTGTGCGAACGAAGCGAGAATACCGCAAGGTTTACGTTCATCCAGCCCATCACGCCGGTTATTACCCTGGTGCGGAGGCGATGACCCTCAAGGTGCTTTTCGATCCGCACAGCGGCAAGTTGCTCGGCGCCCAGGCGGTGGGCGGGGCCGGCGTCGACAAACGCATTGACGTGCTGTCCGTCGCGATCCAGGCTGGCATGACGGTGTTCGATCTGGAGGAGATGGAACTCGCCTACTCACCGCAATATGGTTCGGCCAAGGACCCAATCAACATGGTGGGATTCGTGGCGAGTGGCCTGTTGCGCGGAGAACATCCCCAGCGCGATGTGGAGACCGTCTTGGCGGCGCCAGCTGGGCAACCGCCCTTCGTCGTCGATGTGAGAACCTCGCAGGAGTTTGCTGCGGGGCATTTTCCCATGGCGGTGAATATTCCGGTGGATGAGCTTCGCGCCCGCCTCGACGAGATGCCCCAGGATCGAGAAATCGCGGTCTACTGTCAAGTAGGACAGCGAGGCTACCTGGCGACACGCATTCTACTTCAAGCCGGGTTCGCGGCGGCGAATGTGAGCGGCGGCTACAAGACGTACCGTCTCTTTCATCCCAAACCCAATGGCGCCTGATCGTAATGGTTCTGCAACTTCGACAAACAGATCAACGTGACTTTGATTGCTTGCTCTTCCGATTGACCAAGCAACGCGGTTCGTTTTGCACGCCGAGCGTACCCTATTTCGGCCTGGTTCAAATTTAGGGCAACAAACAATCCGCGAGCCGCCGGGCTTGTCCCGGCGGTGAGCCAAGACGGCTCGGGATGCACCGCCGGGCCAAGCCCGGCGGCTCGCTGTGACCTTCACTTGAACCAGGTCGGTATTTGATTACCTACCTTTCGTCAACGCCCACCCAAGGTGCCCGGTTCGGTCTGGATGCGCACGCGGAATTGCCCGAGGGATGCGTTGTTCCAGGGGCTGGGCACGATCTGAAGGAACAGGCGCCCCTCGCCGGAGATCGTGCCATCATACCGCTCGCCGACGAAGAACGCTTTGCCGTTTTCCCCGACTTTGGCGATCAGGGAGCCGGCCAGGAATTGTCCACCCTTGCCGGCCGTATTATAGCCCTTGGGGGCGGCCATATACTGTCCGGGCGTCTGAGGCCAAAGATCGACCTGTCCGTCTCCCGTGATGATCACACGCTGTCCCGCATCCACGAGCACGCCCGTATCGCACCATTGATCGAGGGCGCTGCCATACTTGGCGGCATCGACGTTCAGATCCTGCTTGCCTCCCTGCTGCTTTACGGACAGGGTGCGCAACTCGCTCAGTTTCAACGCGATCTCGCCAAAATGAGGCGAACGCGCCTTCAGACGCGCGGGAATCACCTTCCCCGTCACGGTGAATTCCGTGGTTTGGATCAGGTCATAATCGTTCAGACGCAGCACCTCGGCCGGGACGCGCTCCGAGATTTGTTTGATGACGCTGACCGCGCGGTAGCGGACTTCCTGGTCGCCGCTTTTGGACGCCTTTCGGAGCGAGGGAAACGCGAAATGCCCGACCTGGACCAGGTCCTTGCTGGCGGAATCCCGTTCCTTGTACACGTCGCTGCCGAGTCGCTTGATCGACTGAGTGATCTGCTGATTCATTTCCGGGGGCACGTGCAAGCCAAACTCCACGCGCCGGATTTCGTTGACCGGAATGGTGAGCTTGCCGTAGCGGGTCTGGACTTCGAGGTTTTCCTCCAGAAGCGTCATGCGCACGATGCTGCCGTCGCCGAAACGCACCTCGACGAGATTGGGACGGGGAGAGTTGGCGGGTTGGTTTTGGGCCAGGCTTCGCGTGGAAGCGGCGAAGGTCAGGACTAGAGCCAAGATGCAGGGTATCCTACCCATGTTGGCCTCCTTTTGGGAGAAAAATGAGATGCGATTCTAGCAGCTAGCGAACGGACCTCCTGGCTAGGGTGAGACGGCCGGAAAGGACGTCCCAGGCAATCGCATCGAGCCATCCTTGTCATTCAACACCATCGCCAGAAAAAAAAATAGGTCAGTTGTGAATTTTTTTCTTGACGGGAGTTAAATAATTTCATAGGCGTCCAGGACGCGCGGCCCGGCCCGAACTCGGCGCGTCTCTGGGCTTTCCGGGGTTTTCCTTTATCATGTTCCCTGTCACCTCCCCTTCTCGGAGCCGAATACCGCCATGCTTGCGCGCAAATATCTTTTCCCGCATGTGATCGAGTTGAACTACCAGGCCTGCCGGCGGTTGGGCGTCAACGTTTATCTCATCGACGGTGGCAGCGAATGGCTGCTCATCGACATCGGCTACCTCGACACTGCCGAGGAGATCATCGACCTCATTCGCCGCATGGATTTCAACCTCTCGGCCTGCAAGATGCTCATCGCGACGCACGCCGACGCCGACCACATCCAGGGCATCGCGCACGCGCGGGATCTGCTCAAGACTAAAGTCGCGGCGCACCCGGACACCATCGAGCCGCTGGAGACCGGCGACGAGATCATGACCTACGCTACCATCAAGGCGCAGGACTTCTCGATCCCCATGCCGCGCTGCAAGGTGGATATTTCCCTCAACGAAGGCGATGTGATCGAGGTCGGCAACCTCAAACTCAAGGTCTGGCATACCCCAGGCCACACCGCGGGGCAGCTCAGCTTCAAGATGGGCAACCTCCTCTTCTCCGGCGACAACATCTACAAGGATAGCTGCGTCGGCGTCATCGACGCCCATCACGGGTCCAACCTGCCCGACTACATCAAGTCGCTCAAACGCATCTGCAAGGACAACGCCGAGTTCCTCCTGCCCAGCCACGGCCCGGTCTTCCGCCGCGACAATCGCATTCTGCAAAAAGCGATCGACCGCCTGACCGAGTACCAGTACATGGCCGACTTCGGCACCTGTGCCGTGGGCTGGCCCTTGCTCGACGAATGGGAAAAGGAAGTGACCGCGGGGACGTTGCCGGATTTCTCGAAGAAGTGAGCCTGGGGCTCGTTGCGATTGGCGTCGCGGCGACCCCGCGATAGAATTGACTTATGAGCCATAGAATCACCAAACGCGAAGTTCTAACGCCCGCCGAGGCGTCCGCGTTCCTGCGCATTACCAAAACCAAGCTCCTGAAACTCGCGGAGCAAGGGCACATTCCGGCACGCAAGTTTGACGATGAATGGCGTTTCTTGCGATCCGCTCTGGAAGAATGGCTGCGCGGCAAACCCGATTCACGCGCGATCTTTCTATCGCAACTCGGCGCCTTCAAGGATGATGAAACCCTCATGCCCATGCTGGACGAAATCTACAAGGCGCGTGGCAGGCCGTTGGTGGACGAGCAGGACGGCAGGCGATGATCATCCTCGATACGGATATCGTGACTTTGTTGCATGCGGAACATCCCGCTGTCGCACGGCGTTTGAAGATCGAGAGGGAGGATATCGCGATCACCATCGTGACGTTGATCGAGGTTCTTCAAGGCCGGTTTGATTTTGTGATGAAGGCTGCCACGAAAGCACAGTTTCTTTCCGCTCAGAAATTGCTGCGAGCCTCGTCGCAGAAACTCGAAGAGTTGCCCACGCTATTCTTGGATGAAGGCGCTTTGGATCAATTTGAGGTATTACGGAGCAAGAAAGGCCTCAAGAGAATTGGCCGCGCCGATTTGCTAATTGCGAGCATCGCGTTGGCCAAGGGTGCGACCCTGGTAACGCGAAACCTCAAACACTTCAGGTTGATTCCTCAACTCAAACTCGAAAACTGGGTGGACTAATCCATGCCACAATACCGACACCTCGGCGCCATCCCGCCCAAGCGACATACCGCCAATCGCCGCGACGGCGGCCACAAGGGCGAGGGCATCTACTACGAGGAAGTCGTCACCACCGCCGGCTTCGGGCGCGCCTACAGCATCGTTTATCACCTCCGCCCGCCGACGCGCGTTCTGAAAGTCGAGCCGGCTGGCGACATGGCTTTGGAATTCGTCCGGCAAGCGGCGTTGCGGCATCATCACCTCAAAAGCGGCGCGCTGCCGAAGGCGGGCGACCCCATTCACGGCCGCGTGCCGCTCCTGGCGAACGACGACGTGATCCTCTCGCGCTGCCGGCCGGAAAAGCCGCAGGAGGAGTTATTCCGCAACGCCAGCGCCGACGAGGTGATCTTCGTCCATCACGGCAAGGGGACGCTGCACACGATGTTCGGCCCGCTGCCGTTTAGGGAATATGACTATGTGGTAATTCCTCGTACCACGACCTATCGCATCATTTTTGAAGGCGACGCGGATTTGCTGATCGTCGAATCGACCGGCGCCCTGACGCTTCCGTCGCACTATCTCAATCCCGATGGCCAGCTACGCCTGGGCGCGCCGTACAGCGAGCGGGATTTGCACGGGCCGACGCAAATCGCGTTCATCGACAAGGAAGAGCCAACCACGGTTGTCGTCAAGGATTTTTCCCCTCTCCCCTCAGCGGGAGAGGGGCCGGGGGTGAGGGGGGCCCGCCTGACACGCTACACGCTCGCCCAGCATCCGTTTGACGTGGTCGGCTGGGATGGCATGGTGTATCCCTTCACTTTCAACGCCGACGATTTCGAGCCGATCACGGGCCGCATTCATCAGCCGCCGCCCGTGCACCAAACCTTCGACGCACCGGGTTTCGTGCTGTGCACCTTCGCGCCGCGCATGCTCGACACGGACCCCGATGCGATCAAGGTCCCCTATGCTCACTCGAACGTCCAGGCCGACGAAGTGCTCTACTACGTGCGCGGCCGATTCGGCAGCCGCCGCGGCGTCGAGGAGGCGTCGTTCACGCTGCACCCGCACGGCATCCCGCACGGCCCGCACCCCGGCACCATCGTCGCCAGCAAGGATGTGAAGTTCACCGATGAGCTCGCCGTGATGCTCGACACGTTCAGGCCGCTCCTGTTGACGAAGCAAGCCCTGGCCCTGGACGATGCGGGGTATCCGTTTAGCTGGGCGGATGGATAGGATGGTCATTAGGTAGTTGATGACAACCTGACGAGGCAGTCATGAAGGCGCGCGATGTAATCAAACGCTTGGAGGCTGACGGGTGGTATCGTATTCGGTCGAAGGGCGGTCATCGCCAATTCAAGCACACCGTAAAGAAAGGGCGCGTTACAGTGGCGGGCCAATTGAATGTGGACGTGCCGATCAAGACGCTAAAAAGCATCTGGAAACAGGCCCAATTACCGGAGGAAGATTGATGCGTTACGCGATTGTGATCGAAAAAGGCCCCACGAGCTACGGCGCCTACGTCCCCGATTTACCAGGCTGCGTCGCCGTTGGAAAAACGGCGGCCGAGGTCAAGAAATTGATCGCGGAGGCGGTCCCGTTTCACCTGGAGGGTTTGCGCGAAGACGGCTTGCCCATTCCGGAACCCGCCACCGAATGCGAATATGTGGAGGTTTGAAATAACCAAGGCGTGTTGAATCCGGGCGCGGGAAACCGCCAAGCGAAACGGACTACGGGTCTCGTAACCGTCAGGCATTTGTTTGTCTGCCGCCGTCACCGCCGCAACTTCAGCCGCGCCCGCGTCACCTCCGGCAAATACTTCACAGGCAAACTGCCGTGCGCCAGCGCCGCTTCGTGAAATCGGCCCAGCTCGAACTTCTCGCCCAACTCGCGCTGCAGCCTGCGCCGCAAGCGTTGAAATGCCATGCGGCCGACGAAGTACGTTGACAGCTGGCAACTGCTCTGCTTGGCGCGCAAGACTTTCAAAATCGCCTCGGCCTCGGACTGAAAGGCACGCAAAATCAAGAAGCGAATCGCCTCCTCATCCGTGATGTTCGTGCAGTGCATCTTGTAATCGAGGATCGCGTTGCACACGGTCCGCATGTACCATTTCAACTGATGCAGCCGCAACTTCAGGTCGCCTTTGCCGTAGCCTTCGTCGAGCATGACTTGCTCGGTGTAGACGGCCCAGCCCTCGGCGAAGACGCCCGAGAACAGGATCTTGCGAATCAGCGACGGATGCCGATTGGCGTATTCGAGCTGCACGTAATGCCCTGGATACGCTTCATGGATCGTGAGAATCTGCAAGATATGGCGGTTGTATTCTTCCATGAAACTTTTGACGCGCCGCGCATCCCACGAGCCGGGCGGCGGACTGATCGCGTAGTAGCTCGACGCCTTGGCATCGAGCGGCGGGGCCGGGTTGAGATAGGCGATCGAAAACCCGCGCTGAAACTCCGGCATCTCGATGATCTGGCACCGATCCGGGTTTGGCAGGCGCAGAATGTCCTTCTCCTTGATGAACGCCTTGATCCGTTCCACCCCGGCGCGGGCGTCCTTGATGAGGTCGTCGGCCTTGCCATGCTCCTTGCTGGTCGCGTCGAGCACGAGGCGGATCGTCTCGCGCCGGCCGTTCGCGTCATCCACGGGGATCGTTCGCTTCGGAAACACCTGCGACCAGAGTTGTCGGGCGATCACGTACATCTCGTTTTCGACGCGCGTCGCCTCGTCCTCGGCTTCTTTCAAGACTTCATCAGCCGACACGCCGGCGTCGAGCACGAGCGGCATTTTCTCGCCAAAGCGTTTCTTGCCGATGCGCCAGTCGCCGGTGGAGCGAGGCAACACATCATTTTCGAGAAACTTCTGGTAATCCTTCAACACGACGACAAGACGTTTGGCCGCGTCGCGGAGGTCGGCGTTTTTCGCATCCGCGCCGGCGAGGTCGAAGATGCCCTTTTCGTAAAAAGCGATCGCCCCGCGGTTTTGCTTTAGCGCGACCTCGGTCAGCACCTTGGGCGGATTCTTGATGCCCACCTTGGCGGCGGCGACGATCTTCGGAATCTGGGACATGCGTGCAATGGCGTTTCGCACATTGACCGGTTGCGGCAACGTCGATTGCGTCAGGAGCGCGTAGACGCTGCCGGTGATGTAATCGCTGTAGACGCGCGGGTCGTTTGCGAAGCGGTCGGTGTTTTCCGCGAGCCAGATTTGCTTCTTGAGTTCGTGTTGCCAGATCTCAAAATCGATCTGAGCCGGGCGCGTCAGTTTCTTGTAGGCGATGAGCCTGGGCAGATCAGCGAGCGTCTTGCGGGTTCGTTCAATGGACGCCTTGCGCGCCTGCGGCGACAGGTCGTCGAGCCTGTCATCGTGGTCGTGATTGCCCGTGTGCGTCGCATAGAGCGGGTGCAGTTTGAACTCGGCGTCGAGGTATTGCTTGAAATGCTTTTCGAGTTTCATGTCCTCGGTTTCCGGCTGGCCGATGGAATCGACGGATGAATGCGTGACGAAGAGAATCATGGCGGCGATGCATGCGCGTTTCATGGGGTCATCCTCCAGTTGTCGGCAGGCCCTGATTCATAGAACAATAAATACCATACGAGACGCTTGCCATGAACCAAATTCTTCTCACCGCCGACCGATTATTTGACGGCACCGGCGCCGCGACGATCCACCGGCCCGTCGTGCGGGTTGCCGACGGCAAGATCGACAGCGTGCAAACGTCGCTCATGCAGCCCGCTACCTGCACCGGCGAGCGCGTCGATTTCCCGGGCTGCACCATCCTGCCGGGCTTCATCGACACGCACGTCCATCTCGTCATGGGCGCGCTCGACACCAGCGCCGCGATTATCGAGCAAATCGGCCGAGATAGCGAAGCCCAGCTCCTGGCACGCATCGAAGACAACGCCCGCAAGGCGCTGCGCGTCGGTCTGACCACGGTGCGCGATTGCGGCGGCACGAAGAACCACGTCCAGCAAATCCGCGACCGCATCGCCCGCGGCGAAATCGCCGGCCCGGACATTCTCGCTTGCGGGTCGCCGATCACCACCACGCTTGGCCATTGTCACTGGCTCGGCCTCGTCGCCGACTCGTTTGAGGAAGTCGAACACGCTGCCCATCGCATGTTGGCCGAGGACGTTGATTTCCTGAAGGTGATGGCCACCGGCGGAAACATGACGCCGACGAGCGACCCGATGAAGGCGCAGTACGACGCGCGGACGCTCAAGCGCATCGCCGACATCGGCCGCGGCGCGAACAAGCACTCCGCGGCGCATGTCCTGAGTCAAGCCGCGCTGCTTTCGGCGATTGCCGCCAACTATCGCACGATCGAGCATTGCGACTGGCGTGTCGAGGAATGGCGCTACCAGTTCGATCCGGAGCTGGCCCGCAAGATGATCGATCAGAATCAATTCGCGGGGTTGACCATGTCCGGCTTCGCACGCCGGGCTTTCAATCCGAATCTCGTTGCGCTGAACCTGCCGCCGATCCAACGGATGGACGCACGCTTCGCCAGTGAAAGGCAGATGATCGAATTCGGCGTCCGCTACACGCTGCACACCGACGCGGGCGTGACGCTGTGCCCGATCGAGCAATTCGCCCTGGGTATGCGCGCCGCCGAGGTCGAGCTGAAGCTAACGCCGAGCGAAGTGCTGCGCGCATGCACGTCGAGTGCCGCTGAAGCGATCTGCCTGCCCGACCGCGGCATGGTGCAGGCGGGAAAGCGCGCGGACCTGGTCGTTGTCGAAGGGGATCCCACGCGCGACCTCCAAGCACTAGAAAAAGTATGCGCCGTGATGAAGGCGGGCGTTTGGTATCACCGTTCACCCGTTTAGCGCCCGCTGGGCGCCACGCGGGCGCTAAACGAATTCAGGAAAAACACCATGCCCGCTGGCTACTCCGGCACCCCGCTTGCCAAAAAGCTTGGCGTCAAGCCCGGCTTTCGCGTCTTTGCCGACAACGCGCCCGCCAACTATCGGCAACTGCTTGAACCACTGCCTGACGACGTGACGTTCGTCGCCAAAATCGAGAACGATCTCGACATGATTCATCTCTTCGCCGACAGCGCGAAAGAGCTGGCCGCGAAGTTGAAACGCCACGTCAAGAAGATCAAGCCGAACGGGATGATCTGGGTTTCCTGGCCCAAGAAGGCGTCGAAGGTGCCGACCGACGTGACCGAAGACCTGATCCGCAAGCTGGCGCTGGCGACGGTGCTCGTGGACGTGAAGGTCTGCGCGGTCGATGACGTGTGGTCGGGGTTGAAGCTGGTGATACGGGTGGAGGAGCGTTGACGCCACGATCCCGCAGGCTCGCTGCGCGCGCCAGCGGGCTTTTACTCCAAGTCCTTCCGCAATTGCTGCCAGCGCGCACGCAACTGGTGAAGCGTTTTTTGATGCTCTACAATCGGCGCCAGATTGCGTTCTTGTAGGGGATCGCTTCGCAAATCGTACAACTCTTCGACCGGATTCTTGGCGTCCTTCATCCACCGCAAATACGTCCAGCGCGGCGTGCGAACGCCTTCGGACGGCGGGATGATCTTGGCCGCGGTGTAATGCTCGTAGAACCAGTCGTCGCGCCATTTGGGGGACTCTCCCTGGATCCAGCGGCGCAGGCTCGCGCCTTGCATCGATTTCGGGATCGCAACGCCTGCGTAGTCGAGCATGGTCGGAGCGAAGTCAATGTTGAGCGCCATGGCGTCGAGATGGCGATTGCGTTGGTCGTTCCGCAAGGCCGGGTCGAAGATGATGAGCGGAATGCGAATCGACTCCTCGTAGAGATACCATTTATCCGCCAGGCCATGTTCACCGAAGAAGAAACCGTTGTCGGACGTGAAAATGATGATGGTGTCCTCCGCGAGGCCGAGCCGGTCCAGTTCAGCGACGATGCGGCCCACCTCGCGGTCCATGCCGGTCGCCAGGCGATAATAGTCGCGCAGGATGGTCTGGAACATCTCCGGCGTCTTGAAGCGGCGCTGCCAGCGTTTACGGCTCTCGGAGTCTTGCACGAACTTGTGCATGGATAAGAAATATTTCGCATCCGCAGTTTTCGGGATCGGGAAGGTCGTGTCCTTGAAGAGGTTCTCATCGCGCGGATCGGGCGGGAATTCTCGTTTGGCGGCGTCCATCGCGTGAACCGCCTTGAAGCTGAGGGACAGGCAGAAGGGTTGATCCTTCTTACAGTTCTTGAGGAATTCGAGCGCTTGATCGCCCATGCGATGAGTCAGGTGGACCGTCTGCCCCTTGCCGAAATAGGCGCCCTGGCCGGGGAAGCCCTTCCAGTAGTCGAAAGATGCCGCGGGCATTTTCGAGCCGACGCCGAACTTGCCGATGAACCCGATGCGATACCCGGCGGCCTTGAGCAGCATGGCGTAGGTGCGTGCCCACGCCTCGGGCGTGAAAGGCTTTTGGAAGTCGTTGATCTTGTGCCGTCGGGCATACTGCCCGGACATGATGCTCGCCCGGCTGACGGCGCAGATCGACGTGGTCACGAACGTGTTGCGAAAGTTGATGCCGCGCTTGGCCAGCGCGTCGATATTCGGCGTTTTCGCGAGCTTGTCGCCTGTGCCGCCGAGGACATTCCAGCGCAGGTCGTCGGCCAGGAGGAAGACGATGTTGGGCTTTTTTTTCCTCGGCCCGACTGCTTGTGCTGTCCCGGCCGCGGGCGCCAGCGTCATGATCAGCGCGATCAGGAGGACGATTCTGGACATCATTTTCATTCTCCTCTCCGGGCAAGTTCGCCCAGCACGTTTTCACTGATGTCGATGGTCGTGGGGCGCTTGCTGCCGTCGGCCATCAGGAAGTTGCAGATACGATTGTGGGCGCTGCCGAAATTTCGGTTGAACGGCGCGTCCGGCGCGGTAACGAGTGGGAAGCCCGGGCCGGCGATGCGCGAAAAACTTGCCGGATGTTGTCCGCTGTAAAGCGTGCCATCGCCGACCGCGGCATCGCCTTGGTGCTCGATTGGCACATGCTTTTCGCCCAGAAGCAGAACGTTGGACGTTCCGCGCTTGAGCATTTCGATCCGGGTCAGGCTTTGCCATTTTACGATCCGGTCCCCCTTACGTTCGAGGACCTCGGCGCGGACGATGGCGCCGTTGGCCTTCACGCTGGCCCAGTCGCGGTTCGGTGAGCCATCGCCTGCCACCGATGCATAATCGCCCAGGCCACCGCGAACATGGACGCCGTTTTTGTCAAGGTCGCCGGCCTCGCTCAAAGTGTCGGCGCGCCTGCGCGACGGGCAGAAGTGAAAAATGACGCGCGACTCGCGAATGGCCTCTTCCTGCGCGAAGTAGGGTAATTCCTGGTTCCAGCGATTCAATGGATGATCCGCCAGCATGTGCGGCGCGATCAGCACGGCCCAGGTCGCAAAGCCATCGTCGATGCGCGAAGGGGGCAGGTGCAGGCGTGGATTCTTGTCCTTGGCGCTGCCGTGATAGGCGAGCACCGCGACGCCGAGGACGCGCAGGTTGTTCTCGCACATCACGCGATGCGAATTCTCGCGATGGCGCATGAGGGCGATCAACCCGACGCTCAGGACGAGAATGCAAAGAACGACCACGACGAGGAATTCAAGGATGGTGATACCGCGACGCATGAGGCTTTGCTTACGAAATGGACGTGAAACCGCCTACCGGCCCGCATGGGTCCGTCCCCAGGCTTGCGCCTGGGGCTGGTGGGAAGTCAATAGCCCGACGCCTTGCCGCTCAGGCGTTTGTCCGCGGCCCCGATGTACCCGCCCGTTCTGGGGTTGACCCAGATCGAGTGTGCGTCCCCCTGGCGAGAAAAGACGACGCGGTGACCCATCGCCTTGAGCGCCTCGACGGTTTTCGGGTACTGCTTCGCGCCTTCAAACTTCAGTTCGTCGGGAAACCATTGATGGTGCATGCGTGGGGCATCGATCGCCTGCTGGATCGGCATCTCGTAATCGACGACGTTGACGACGATGTTGAGCACCGTGTTGATGATGGTGCGTCCGCCCGGGCTGCCGGTGACGAGGAACACCTTGCCGTCTTTGGCGAGAATCGTTGGCGTCTGCGAGCTGAGCATCTTCTTGCCCGGGGCGATGGTGTTCGGCTCCGTGCCGATGTCGCCCTTTTTGGTCGTGATGCCGGGCCGCCAGTTGAAATCCATCATCTCATTGTTAAGGAGGAAGCCCGCGCCCTTGACGACGATGCGGGAGCCAAAACTGTGTTCGAGGGTGTACGTATTTGAAACGGCCATGCCGTCCTGATCGATGACGCTGAAGTGCGTGGTGCTTTCGCCTTCATTGGTCAGCTTGATTTCCCGGGCAATGTCTTCGCTGCGGTTTGCTTTTGCCAAGTTGATCTTCTTGACGCGCTCGGCGGCGTAGCTCTTGGTCGTCAGGAAGTCGGGGATTTTCGTGAAAGCGGGATCGCCCAGATAGCGAGCGCGATCGGCATACGTGAGCCGCATGGTCTCCGCTAAAAGGTGCAGGGTTGGCGGCGAATAACGACCGTGTTTCTTGAGATCAAAGCGTTCGAGCATGTTGAGCATCAAAACCAGGCAGGTGCCGCCGGAGCAGGGAGGTGGCGGGCTGTAGACGTCGTAGCCGCGGTAGGTTCCGTGAATCGGCACGCGCTGGATGGCCTTGAACTTCGCGAGATCCTCTTTGGTGATGAGCCCGCCGCCGGACTTCATTTCTGCGACGACTTGATCGGCGATCTTGCCCACGTAAAACGCGTCTGGCCCGTCCTCGGCGATGAGCCGCAACGTCTTGGCGAGGTCGGCCTGCACATGGCGATCGCCGGGTTTCCATTTCTCGCCGTCGGCGCGGGCGAACACACGCTGAAACTCGGCGTTTTTCTTGGTCAACGCAATCATTTTGTTGAGCGAGTCGGCATGGTGTTTGTCAAGGATGTATCCTTTCTCGGCAAGTTCAACGGCGGGCATGACGAGATCTTTCCAGGGCAGCTTGCCGAACTTTTGATGGGCGAGCGCCATGCCGCGGACGACCCCGGGGACGCCGACCATTTTGTGCGAATAGGGAGATTCACCTTTCTTGAACATGGTACGAGTAGCGGCAGCGGGGGCGACCTCGCGATAATCGATAACCGTGGCGAGCCTCCCGCGTAAGCGGGGGGAGGACGAAGGCGAATGCACCACCATGAACCCGCCGCCGCCGATGTTGCCCGCCGCGGGATGTGTGACCGCCTGCGCGAACGCGGTCGCAATGGCCGCGTCCACGGCGTTGCCGCCGCGTTTGAGGATGGCAAGCCCGGCGTCGGCGCCGGGTTCGGAGACGGCAACGACGATGCCGTTTTTGTGTTCGGTGTGTTGTGCGCCGGCGAAAGAAGGGAGCAGGGCGCCAAAAACTACCAACATCGCGCCGATGGAAGTCTGGACCGGTTTCATTTTCGGTCTCCGAGATATCTTTTGATCCCAGGGATTCGCTTCGCTCATCCCTGGGCTTGCTTGCTGGATTTCGCCGCGCTGTCGGAAAAAAGCGGCCCTTCAGACCAGAATCTGTTTTCGGTTTCGAGTCACTTATCTTCCCGTCGGCACGCGGGCGACGCGGAAACCCAGGATCCCGTCGCGATAAGACGGCGTGTAGCCGGTTCGTTCAGCCGCGCGGCATTTTCCTGCTTGGTAGCCGAACGACCCGCCGCGAATAACTTTTGTCCTTCCATCCACCAACCAATCATCGCACCATTCCCAGACGTTTCCGTGCATGTCGTGCAAGCCGAGTTGGTTGCCCGGGTAAGAGCCGACCATCGTTGTACGCTCCAGATTCACTCCGCTTTTCTGAAATGGCGCCAGGAACGGGTAGCGGCCGTCGAAATTTGCCTGCTTGTCCGTCAGGTCGTTGTGTGGCTTGGCAAAATAAAAATGGAAGGAGCAGTCCTTCTGGGACGTGGCCGCGCCGCGACAGGCATATTCCCACTGCGCCTCGCTAGGCAGTCGGTACTCCCACCCCTTCCGGCGATCCCGCTCGTTCAGTTTCCTGAGAAACTCCTGGACGTCGTGCCAGGACACGTTTTCGACGGGAAATCGGCTGAGCTTTTCGGCCGGGATGCCTTGAACTTTGACGCTGCTTTTTCCGGTCGGCGCGTGCCAGCTTGGATTACGGTCCATGAGCGCGGTCCACTGATGCTGCGTGACCTCAAACTTGCCGATGAAGTAGTCTTGTGAAATCTCGACCTGTTGAATTGCGTTCCGGCCATCCTTGCTCATCCAGAACTTGCCGCGCGGGACGCGGATCAATTCCAGCTTGGCGCCACGGCAAAGGTCGAGGACGATGCCGTTCTTGTGTTCGGTGGGTTGTGCGCCGGTGCGAAGTGTCGGCAGAAAGGCAACGCACGCCAGTAGAGAGGGAGCCCAACGACTGAGTTTCATGATATACGAGTCCTCAAATCAAACCTCTGAATCCCATGTCGAACACGGCAATCGCCTCGATCCCCGCTTGCCGAAATACGGCCAGCAGTAGCCCTCCCAGAACAGGACCACGTCACGGTGTAAGGGATTGCACACGAGCATGTTTTCAAAAAGACGAATGTGGCCGCGTTGAAAAAATTGAAGAAATGACCCCCATGTGGCTGTATACACGTTCGGCGCTTGGGGCACCATAAAAACACGCGCGTTGGCCGCCCAATCAATCCGCGTCCGAATTGCGATCACCGCCTTGTCGAAGGTGTCGATGCTGCGATCAGAAAACCCTTCGTGCAGCAATCGACGCATCCAACTGGTGGTGTGCCGGTAATGCCACGGTTTCTTGATCCCGGCAAAAAGCGCGCGCTGAAAGGCGGCGCTTGCCTCATCGCTCAAGGGATGAATGGCTTCTTGAAACGAGTTGAGATCGGCCGGTGGAACCTCGCGGAGAAAGTCCCGATCGAACGACCCATCTGGCTGCCAATCGCGGATTTCGGTATTCATCGGTTTGTCTGCCGCGAAACCGGATTCAAGACTCGCTCGATTCGGTCAATCACTTTGGTGTTAGGCTTGCTCGTCGCCCGTTCGATGCGGTCGAGCGCCTGGCGGGAGATTTTCGCGCGGCGCGCTAGTTCCGCCTGCGACAAACCCAATCGCCGGCGCGATCGCAGGATGTCGCGCGCCAGCGAGACCGCCATGGCTTCCAGGGCCGGATAGTTGCCGTCGGCGTCACGTTCGGGCATGGGTGGTTCCCACACGTCGGCCTGCTGAGCGAGTCGCTGGTAGTCGTCTTCTTCCAGAACGACGACGCGCTTGCCGCCGATGGTGAGGTATTGCGGGTGTGGCGACCTAGCCTTCATAAATGTCCTTTCGATGTCCGATTTTGTCGATGATGATTTTCTCGCCATCAACTCGGAACCGGATACGATAATCGCCCGTTCGCATCCGATAACAGCCCGCCAGATTTCCGGAAAGGGCTTTGACGCCGCTGACCACGGGCCACCTCTCCAGGCGTTTGGTCAGTTTTCGAACCCGCTCCTTGATGCCCTTGGGAAGTGCGTCGAACTGGTCGAACGCCTCGTCGGTCATCGATACCTGAGCCATGCCCCACCTGCATCATAAACCAGCATTTTGCAATCTGCAATGCTTCAACTGGCCCCTCACCGTGCACGGCCCTCCGATTACCCTTTCGACTTCGCCGCCCGCTCCGGCCTCAAGCTGCGCACCACGGTGCCGGCTTCCCACATCTCGCTTTGGGCGACCTCTTTCAGTTCCTTCTCCAACTGCTCGCGATAGTCGGGTTTGCTGTTCACGTCGAGAACGCGCCTCGTTTCCTCGCCGCTGGCGACGCTCTGGTAAAGCTGCTCGAACACCGGCTTCGAGCAATCGCGGAATTTCTTGAACCAGTCGAGCGCGCCGCGTTGCGCCGTGGTTGAGCAGTTGGCGTACATCCAGTCCATGCCGTTCTCGGCAATCAGCGGATAGAGCGATTGCGTCGCTTCCTCAACCGTTTCGTTGAACGCTTCCGACGGCGAATGGCCATGCTCGCGCAGCACCTCGTATTGCGCGAGCCAAAGGCCGTAGATGGCGCCCATGAGGACGCCGCGTTCGCCGGTGAGGTCGCTGAAGACCTCCTTTTGAAAGGTGGTCTCGAAGAGGTATCCCGAGCCGATGGCGATGCCGGTGGCCAGGCAACGATCCAGAGCCCGGCCCGTCGCGTCCTGATGGATGGCGTAGCTGGCGTTGATGCCCTTGCCTTCGAGGAACAATCGTCGCACCGTGGTGCCCGAGCCCTTCGGCGCGACGAGGATCACGTCGATGTCCGGCGGCGGGATCACGCCGGTCTGTTCCTTGTACGCGATGCTGAAGCCGTGCGAGAAGTAAAGCGCCTTGCCCTTGGTGAAGAGCGGCTTGAGCTTGGGCCATTGATCTTTTTGGCCCGCGTCGGAGAGCAGGTACTGGACGATGGTCCCCTTCTGCGTGGCTTCTTCGAGTGAGAACAGTGTCTTGCCGGGGACCCAGCCATCCTGCTGGGCGAGGTCCCAGCCTTTGCCCTTGGTGTCGCGCAGGCCGATGATGACGTTGAGTCCGTTGTCTTTCATGTTAAGCGACTGCCCGCGGCCCTGCACGCCATAGCCCAGGACGGCGATGGTTTCGTTACCCAGGATGGCCTTGATGCGTTCCGGCGGATAGTCAGCCCGTTCGACGACATTCTCGGCACAGTTGCCGATCTGGATCTTGCGCATGTTCGAGATTCCTCAGTGAAAGTGTGAATGAGAGAAATTGTAGGGAACTTCCGCAAGGGACCAAGTGAGAGGTTCAACTTGCCCTCTCGCGCCCGCCGATGTAAACTGTACTGATCCTACCTTTGGGGCTTTTTCCATGTTGAATATCCTCGGACCCACTTATCGCACCTGCGATGGCATCACACGCCGCGGCTTCCTCAAAGCTGGCGCGCTCGCGCTGGGCGGGCTGACGCTTGCGGATCATCTTCGACTCAAGGCCGGCGCCCTCACCCCCAACCCCTCTCCCGGAGGCAGCGGGGAAAGCGGGCAGCCGACTCGCGATACGGCCGTCATCCTCTTCTGGCTCGGCGGCGGGGCGAGCCATATCGACATGTACGATCTCAAACCGAACGCGCCCGCGGAGTTTCGCGGCGAATTTCGCGAGACGGCGACCAACGTCCCCGGCACGCGCATCAGCGAGCACCTTCCCCATGAAGCGAGACTCATGGACAAGATCAGCGTCGTCCGCTCGGTGACGCACACCAATCCCGGGCACGGCATGGGGTCCCACTGGATGCTCACGGGCTACGTGCCGACCATCGAGATCAACGACAACCTCAATCCCGCCGCGGGCTCGGTCGTCGCGCGGATGCGCGGCGCCCATCGGCCGCGCGTGCCGGCGTATGTGTGCGTGCCCAGCGTGCCGGGACATTCGGGTGCGGCGTATCTCGGCGCAGCCTACAATGCGTTTGCCCCAGCGAGCGATCCGAACAGCCCGAACTTCAACGTGCGCGATCTGCGTCTGGCGCCGAACATCGACCTGGCGCGTTTCCGCAATCGCCGCGACTTGTTGCAAGGCGTGGATCGCCTGCGCCGCGATGTCGATCGCGAGGGCACGCTCGAAGGCTACGATCGCTTCTACCGCGATGCGTTCGAGATCGTCACCAGCCCGGATTGCCGCAATGCGTTTGACATCAATCGCGAAGACCCGCGCACGCGCGACAAGTATGGCCGCGACACCTGGGGGCAAAGCGCTTTGCTCGCGCGCCGGCTTGTCGAGGCGGGCGTCACCTATGTCACCGTCAACGTGGGCGGTTGGGACACGCATGGCAACAACTTCAACGAGCTCAAGAATCGCCTCCTGCCTCGCTACGACCGCGCCCTGGCGGCGCTGATCGATGACCTGCACCAGCGCGGTCGAGATCGTCAGGTGCTGGTAATGACCTACGGCGAATTCGGGCGCACGCCGCGCATCAACTCGCAGTCGGGCCGCGACCATTGGCCGGGCGCGAACTCGGTCGTCTTCGCTGGCGGCGGTTTGCGCATGGGCCAAATGATCGGCACCACGGATGCTCGCGCCGAATACCCCACTTCAAGGCCCGCCAGCCCGCAGGACGTTTTGGCGACGATGTACCAGGTGCTCGGCATCAACTACCGCCACGAGTTCATGGACGCGGGGCAGCGGCCGATCCCGATCTTGAACGAGGGGCGGCCGATTCAGGAGTTGCTTTAATATGACCATCGTGCTCACGAAACCGGACGTGACTCCGGAAGAATTGCTGAAGCTGCCCGATGCGGCCAGCTACGAATTGGTAGACGGCCAATTAGTGGAGAGGAACGTGAGTACGTTGTCCGCGCTGGTTGAAGGACTCGTGTACGTCAAGGTGCAACCGCACGTCGCCGCGAACAAGCTTGGTTTAGTGTGGCCAGGAACATTGGGTTTTCAATGTTTTCCCGGTCACCCCAACAAAGTGCGCAAGCCTGATGTATCATTCGTCAAGGCAAGCCGTATTACGAAGGAACTACTTGAGACGGGACACTTTCCCCTCGCGCCTGATTTGGCCGTGGAAGTTATTTCCCCGGGCGACCTGGCCCATGAGGTCGCTGAAAAAATCGAGGAATACCGCGACGCTGGCGTCTCGCTAATCTGGGTGATAGAACCGGAGCTTCGGATCGTGGATGTTTATCGAAAAGACGGCACGGTATCTCGCCTGCGTGAGTCCGACGAGCTATCTGGCGAAGATGTCCTGCCTGGCTTTCACTGCCCCGTCGCGGAGTTGTTTCCCGAAATCGCGTGAGAGCCGCAATGAGCGATTGCGAATAATGTTCGTCGCCCATCCCGGGACGCCGTCTTGAAGTGCCATGAACTACGAACTTGTTTTTGACGCAGCCGAGGCGGGATACCGATACTGGTGGTTTCCGGCTTTTGGTCTCATCGGTCTTGCCGTGGGGTTCGCGTTCTTCATTTTTGGCAGAAAGTGGGCGGGCGTTGTTGTATTTGGATTCGCGTTGCTCTGGACCACCATTAGTTTCGTTGGCACGTTTGCCGAATTCTGGCAGATGCGGCAAGCATTGCACGCTGGCGACTTTGAGGTCGTTGAAGGCAAGGTCGTTGAATTCGTGCCGATGCCGAAGAGCGGCCGTCCACACGAAAGCTTCAAGGTCAACGGTCATCGCTATGAATATTCGGATTTTTTGATCAGTGCTGCGTTCAATAACACGCAATCACACGGTGGCCCGATACGAGAAGGATTGCAGGTGAGAATCGCCGATATCGGCGGCAAGATCGCCCGGTTGGAGATAGCCAGATGGCGCAAACCATTACCGCGACCTACGAAGACGGCGTCTTGAAGCCGACCCAACCGCTCGATTTGCCGCGTGGGGCTGGTTCTCCACCATTCCCGAGCGCCAGTTCGGGGACACTCAAATCCCCACGCTTGCGCGTGGGGCTGGTTCTCCACCATTCCCGAGCGCCAGTTCTTGCGCGTGGGGCTGGTTCTTCACCATTCCCGAGCGCTAGCTCGTGGACACTCAAATCCCCACGCTTGCGCGTGGGGCTGGTTCTTCACCATTCCCGAGCGCTAGCTCGTGGACACTCAAATCCCCACGCTTGCGCGTGGGGCTGGTTCTTCACCATTCCCGAGCGCTAGCTCGTGGACACTCAAATCCCCACGCTTGCGCGTGAGGCTGGTTGGGCCCTTGCAAGGCACGGTTTGCACGCAACATTTCATTTTTGCAATTGCGACAAACTTGGCCGCGTGGAGTAGGGACACGGCCGGCAGGCTGGAAAGCGTCACCTGCGTCACTTCTTCTCGCCGACGGTCACGCGGAAGGCGAAATTATCGCGTGGCAACTCGAGCGCCGTCACGGTGTAGGTCCATGCGCCCGCTTCGGCGTTGGCCACTTCCAAAATCACGGTGGATTCGCCCTCCCAGGTATACTGTTCGCCGCCGGGAGACTTGATGTTGAAACGCAGTTTCGCGCCTTCGTTGCGAAAGCCGAGCGCGAAACGCAGGGTGGCCTTCTTCATGTTCTCGAAAGTCTTGGGTGGTGTGGATTGATTCCTCGTGGGCGTACTGAGCAGGTTGGAACGCTGCGGCGTGAAACCGCTTTCGTCCATCTTGCCCTGGACCTCCGCGTCGACTCCTGCGGTTACCAGGCTGAACACCAGATATTTCAGTAGTTCGGATTCAGTCCGGCTATTTTGCTTTTCGTTGTGGAACGACGTGAAAATGACCGTGCCCTTGCCGAAGCTCATCTTGACCATGAGGGGCGCCGTAGTTTCCTGGGTGGATTTGTTAATGCGATATTTTCCGCGCATGAGGACCTTGACGCGGGGACCTTCGAACGCGGCGGTTTTCCATTCAGGCAGATCGAACTTCAGATGCACCGTGGTGGCGCTCAGCGCATCGCTGAGCGCGGGATCGACGATCTGGGCGGCAAGCTCCTGCCGATCGCCTTCGTTTTTAAGCTTTTCCGACGCCATCTCCGGAAAAGCCGCCGCGACGGCGTCGTAGCGCCAGTCGGAGGCATACAAAGTGCCGCCTTCAGCGACGAACTGGCGCAAGAAATCCTTGAGGTCCTCGCCGCCGCCGGCGCAGGTCAGGAAGAGCACGTCGTAGTCTTTGAGCTTTTTCCGGCCATCCAGAATCTCCTGAGGCTTCACGATCTCGTATTCGTACTTGAGGTCGTGTTTGAGCAGTCGGCCCATGTCGTCCCAAAGCTCATCGACGGTGGAGCCGAGTTTGCGCGATTTCGCCGTCGGCGTGACGGCGAGTCGGAGGCGTTTGCCGTCTTTGGTTTTGGCCTGGCCGCCGATAACCTTGACGCCCTTGAGTGTATTCGCAGCGACCGCGGGTGTGCCGGACAGCACGAAACGATCGACCACGAAAACCAGGATCAGCGCGAAGAACAGCGCGACGCCGACCGCCGCGTCAATGACGTACTTGAATGCTTCGGGCATGATGGATCTCCCATGCTAAGGCGCGAGGGGCTCAAAATGTGGTGAAACATTTTCCGCAACGGCGCTGGCCAGGGACGCCGACAATTTTCTTATCACAGATGGGACAGCGCCCCTCCTCGGCCTGGGCCGGCGCGGGCGGTGGGGCTGCCTTGGGGGCGGCGCCCGGCGGGGGCGGCGCGGGCTTCGGCGCCGCAGGCACAGGCTTGGGCGGCGCCTGAAACGTGCTCGCTGGCGCTGGTTTCGTTGCCGTTGAGGGGGGCAGCGCCGGCGGCTTTGCCGTGATCGCCGCCGTGGGCATTGGCGGTTTCGACGCCGGGTATACCACCGGCGGTGGCAGCTTGCCGGCCTCGCCCTGCTTGGCGCGTTCGTTGAATCGCACCACGTTGACGCCGAACTGGATCGCGTCGCCATCGTTCAACGGTGTCGGCCCCTGGACCGCCTGGCCGTTGAGCAACGTCCCGGTGCGCGATTGATTGTCCTCCAGCAAATAACGCCCGTCCGCGGACTTGGTGATCTTCAGGTGCATCGGCTCCACCCCCTTGGCGCCATAGGCGATGAAGATCAAGCTCGCCTTCTCGGAGGTCCCCATCGTGATCGCGTCCTGCCCCATGATCATCTGTCGGCCCGGCCGAAAGCCGGCCTCAACGGTCAGCCAGGCTTCTTTCAAGACGACCTGGGCCAGGCCGATGAAGAAGCCGATGAACAACCCGAGCAAAACAAAGGCAAAAGCCCGGCTCGACATCGGGCTGCCAATGACAAAGCCGACGGGTACGAAAAACAGCCCAGCGAGGAACCCGCCCAGCCCGCCGCCGATCATGCCGTTGCGGATTTTCTTAATATTGCGATCGAAGATCCCCTCGGTGACTCCAATGCCCAGACCGATCAACGTCCATCCCATCACGCGGCTGATGAAACCGAGCACCGGGACGCCTTGAAGGATACCGAAGATGCACGCGCCGAGGAGGCTGCCCAAAAGGCCGCCCAGAAGGCCGCCGGCGAAACCGATCAGGAGGCGTTTCAGGAGATTCGCAAACTGCGGATTGGTCAGTCCGGACGCGAGGCTAACACCGCCGCCAATCGCCACCGCTACGAAGGTGGCCATCACGATGGCCAGCGCGGTGGCCACCGCGGTACCCTGGTCAATCCAGACGTGAAACATGGCCTCCAGGACAACCCAACTGCCGAAAGCAGCCCATCCCCCAATCAGGCTGCTCCAGATTATCAACCGAATCAATGACATCGATGGGCCCCTCGCCGACACGAACGCACCGGGTTTGTTACGTCAATCTATGGCAATTGGGAATGCGCCGCAAGCGTTTTCGGGCCTGGTTCCGTTGACGGTCATAGCGAGCCGCCGGGGTTGTGCCGGCGGTGCGTCCCAATCCGGATTGCTTCACCGCCGGGACAAGCCCGGCGGCTCGCTGATTGTTTGTTGCCCGAGTTCGGCGAGGTCCATGAACCCGCGTATGATAAAACCATATGAACCACCGACCACGATTGCTGATCACCCTGGGCGATGTCGCCGGCATCGGACCGGAAGTTGTCGCCAGGGCATGGAGCGAATTGCAAGACATCTGCCGGCCGATTGTCGTGGGCGATGTGGGCTGGATGCAACGAGCGGTAGGGCTCACCGGTCAGAAGTTGGAGGTCCGTGAGTTTGACGACTTGGAGCCATCGCGGCGAACGATGCCCGTGATCCAGGGCGCCATGATCGACCTGAGCACGGTTGCTTCCGGCAAGGTCAGCGCCGCGGCGGGTCGGGCGGCCTACGAGTTTCTTTGTACAGCCATCGCCCGCACGCTGGCCGGTCAGGCCGACGGCATCGTCACCTTGCCCCTCAACAAGGAAGGATTGCACGCGGCCGGGCTCAAGTATCCGGGGCATACCGAGATCCTCGCCGAACGCACGGGCGTCAACGACTTCGGCATGATGCTCTACGCGCCGCCGGGGCCGACGGTCAAAAACGCGCTCGGCGTCGTCCATGTCACGCTGCACATGGCCCTGCGCGACGTTTTTCCGCACATAACGATGGAAGCGGTGCTTGAGAAAATCCATCTACTGAACAGCGTGATGAAAAAACTAGGCAAGGGCGGATCCCCCTCACCCCCAACCCCTCTCCCTCAGGGGGAGAGGGAAGAAGGTGGCTCACCTCGACTGGCGGTGTGCGCGCTCAATCCTCATGCGGGCGACGGCGGCATCTTCGGCGCGGAGGAGCCAACGATCATCGCCCGCGCTGTCGAGCGCGCCAAGGGCGAAGGTGTCCATGTCGTCGGCCCGTTGCCCAGTGACACGCTCTTCGTTCAGGCGGCAGCCGGCAGATTCGACGGCGTCGTCGCCATGTATCACGATCAGGGGCACATCCCAATAAAATTGCTAACCGGCCTGGCCGCGGTCAACGTCACGCTCGGGTTGCCAATTGTTCGCACCAGCGTCGCGCACGGGACCGCCTATGACATCGCCGGGACGGGAATCGCCGACTCGCAATCGCTTGTGGAAGCCGCCCGGGTCGCCGCCCTGTTGACATCGCGCCCCATCGCGGTATGATCGAGCGGCGGTGGCGACTGGTTGAATCCGCATCAGGGAGTTAGCGATGTTCTTTCGCATCATCACCATTTCGCTCCTCCTGTTGTCCCCGACCTGTGTCTTTGCGCAAGGCAAGCTCAAACGCCCCAACATCGTCTTCATCTTCACCGACGATCAGCGTGCCGACACCATCGCGGCACTCGGAAACCAGCATATCAAGACGCCGAACCTTGATCAGCTGGTGGCCCGCGGCACCGCGTTTCGCCGGGCCTACTGCATGGGCGCCATGCAAGGAGCGGTCTGCGTACCATCGCGCGCCATGGTCCTGAGTGGCCGCACGCTCTTCAAGGTAAACGACACCCTCAAGAACATTTCCACCTGGCCTGCCATGTTCGCTCGTGCGGGCTATCTCACGTTTGTTACGGGCAAATGGCACAACCAGCAGGCCTCCGCCCTGGCCGCGTTCATGACGGGGCGAACCATCTTCTTCGGCGGCATGGGAGACCCCTACACCTTGCCCGTCGCCGACATTTCACCCAGGCGCACGATCACCGCGAAAAAACTCAGCGGCAAACATTCCGTGGAGTTATTCACCGACAGCGCGGTCGATTTTATCAAACAACAAAAGGGAGCGAAACAGCCATTCGTCGCCTACGTCGCCTACAACGGCCCACACGATCCGCGCAAGGCGCCGAAAGAATATCACGCTCGGTACAACAAGGACAAGCCGCCGTTGCCGCCGAACTTCCTGCCCCAGCACCCGTTCAACAACGGCGATCTTACCCTGCGCGACGAACGCCTCGCCCCCTGGCCCAGGACGCCCGCGGTAGTTCGCCAGCATCTTGCCGATTACTACGCCTACATCACGTTTGTCGATGCACAGGTTGGGCGAATCGTGGCCGCCTTGCGCGAAGCCGGCATCGAGGATGACACCATCATCGTCTTCGCCGGCGATCACGGGTTGGCGATCGGAAGTCACGGCTTGTTTGGCAAACAGAACCTCTACGATCATTCCATGCGCACGCCGATGATCTTCGCCGGGCCTGGAATTCCAAGGGGAAAGACCTCCGACGCCTTCTGTTATTTGCTCGACATCTTCCCCACGCTGGGCCAGCTCGCCGGCGTGTCGGGGCCGAAGGGGAGCGATGGCATGAGCCTGGCGCCCGTGATGAAGGGCGAGGTCAAACAAGTGCGAGACTCGATTTTTCTCGCCTATCGCCACGTCCAGCGCGCGGTCCGCGAGGACCGCTGGAAAATCATCGTCTACCCGCAAATCAACAAGACGCAGCTCTTCGACCTGCAAAACGATCCTCACGAGATCAAGGATCTCGCCGCTGATCCGGCCCACAAGAAAACGATCCTGCGGTTGACCGACAAGCTCAAGGCCTGGCAGCTGCGGCTCGGCGACAAGCAGCCATTGCAAAGTGAGACGCCGTTCCCGGAAGCGTTCGATTTCAAAAACGTTCCGCCGGAGAAGAAGAAAAAGAAAAAAAAGGGAAGCCCAGGGGTGAGCGCAGCGAACCCCTGGGATCGCGGCGCGCTAGATCCCGGGGGTTCGCTGCGCTCACCCCCGGGCTTGCTCCGGCGTGAGGCATCGCTTCCGTTCGCGCGGATGCTTGCGAAACCACTGCATGACGACCATCATGCCATCGGCGTGTTCATAGCTGTCGAGCAAACCCGCCTGGCCACGAAAAATGGCGTCGATTTGTTCGCGCACCTGTTTCTTTGACGCCTCGTCGGTGGGCGGCGCCAGGACGCCGACGGTGCGAGCGCCGTGAATCAGATACCACGTGACACTCCCGTCCCAGCCGGCAACCGGGTAGATGAACGACATTTCCGCCTGCGCCTTGCGAACCCGGGCCAGGCGATCGGCCAGCCAGCCGACGACGTTCCAGCGATCGCGCAAGGCCGCCGCCCGTTCATATTCTTCCGCCAGGGCAGCCGCCTGCATCTCGCTTTGCATTTGTTTGAGCGGCGCCAGGTTTTTGCCAAAAAGGAAATCCCGCGCCAGCTCGGCCTGAGCCTGATAGCTGCCGCGCGTACAGGTCCCGGTGCAAGGCGCCAGGCATGTGCCGAACTCCAGGCGCAGGCATCCCGGCGGTCTGATCCCGGGGAACAGGTCGCCCTGATCGGGAAAGATCATCTCGGTTGGCTGGGGGCAATCGCGCAGCTTGAACCAATCGTTCAGGCGGCGCACCGCTTCAACTGCCGATTTGCCTTGCGTGATCGGCCCAAACGCGGCCTGGACCTTCGTGGTGATCTGCCGCGACAGGAACAGGTACGGCGCCGGCGCCCGCCCAAGGCAGACGAAGGTCAAACGCCGCCGCAAGGGCTGCCCCACCACGTTCCAGCGCGGCCGCCAGCGCCGGATCAACTCCAGCTCGCGTAACAAACTCGCGAATTCGCTCGGCACGACTTCCCACAGGATGCTTTTCGAGTGAGCAACGATTCTGCCGGCCTTCCGCGGCCGACCCTTCTTGCGGAAGTAGCTCAACAACCGAACGCGGAGGTTCTTGGCCTTGCCGACGTAGATGAGTTGATTATCCCGATCCAACATGCCATAGACGCCAGGCTGCCGCGGAGCGAGAAGGCTTACCTGAGCACGCAGAACCGCCGGCTTCGGTCCATCGGCGCGGGTGACGCGCAGGGCGGCGCCGGCGGGCAGAAAGGTCGACGGCCCAAAATCGGCGAACCTGGTTTCCTGAAATAGGTCTCGCATGGCAATATTTCAGTCAGATGACGACTTCCCCAATTACCTTGCCCCTCGCGGCGTGGCATTCACATGGCCGCAAACTAACGCTCGGTTGCCAGCGGCAAAACGAGCGAAGACGGCGCAAGCCCAGGAAGCTGGGAAAGCCCCCGGGCGCCACCAAAACGCAGCCTCGTTGTACCACATTCGGCAACGAAAAGTGTCCAGGTGTCCAAAACTTGAAAAAAAATGCGCCGATTTCAACCTTTTTCGACCACTCCACGAAACACTTCACCCGCTTTTCACGGAAATCCAGATTTTTTCTCAAGTTCGGAACGTTATGTTTTGGAACGACTTGAGGCAAGCGCCTACGCGCCCAGTCGAAACAGTCATGCAGTTGGTATCGAACTTGCTCGCGTCATCAAAAACAACGGGGAGAAAAGATTCTCCCCAGCGTCCCACGCGTGGCCAAACATGGGCTACAATACACCGGACCCAGTCAGCATCGCTCGAAGGAGGGCAGCGAAATGTTGGTACTAAGTCGAAAGTTGGGCGAGAAGATCTACATCAACGACAACATTTGCATCACCGTTGTCGATATTGATCGCGGCAAAATTCGCCTGGGGATCGAAGCCCCGCGCGACGTGCCAATCTTCCGGCAGGAGCTTTTGGACGAATCCAAAGTGCCCAAACTTCCCGCCGACAAACCCGTTCTGGCAGCCAAGGTTTGATTCCCGCGAACCGTATTCGCGCTGATCGATCGCAAAAAAAGCTCACGCATCGCGCGTGAGTTTTTTTTGTCGATTGGCGCCGTAGCGATCGGCGCGACGGGCATTGGGGTCGTCCAGGTCCGCGGTCCTACTGATCCGTGCGCAAATGGCGCAACCTCCCGTCGGGTGCGTCAAGCGCAGCGCGGACGCACCGTTGAACTTGCAAATGGGTGGTGTGTCCGCGCTGCGCCTGACGTACCCCACAATTTTAACGATTTCGACGTGACAAGCCAAAAGCAACGCCGGCGTGAAAGGTACGCGCCTTCAGCCTGAGGGGCCAGAAAACGGTTCGGCCATCAGAATTTGTGGCGCCGGTTGAGCGCTACGAATGCGGTGTTAGCGTCAGTAACTCCGCATTGATTCGGGTGATCGCATTGGCGGTTTCGGATTCGACCCGTATTACATGAAAGCCCGCTTTTGCAACATCACGAATAGATTCACGAACGGCCTTTTCCAGAGATTCTGCTTGACGGTGGTTCACATCGATATAGGGAACCCCCGCCGACATTCCGACCAGAGCGTCATCGAAACCGGCCTCGTAAAGAGCATCGGTGACGTCGGGCGTCAAATCCTTGATCCCGGTTAGAATTAGCGTGAATTGGTACTCGTCCATCCCTTTTCTGCTAAACTTCGCCACAACTTTGTCCTCTCGGACAATGCTCGACGCGGCGTCGAATATCCTTGGCGTGGTTTTCAGGGATCTGCGGGGTGGACCATACTGAAATTTGACATTGCTGGTGTCCGAAAGGTCAACGGAGAATTTCCCAAGCCTGCCCGCGAGACAGAGTCAGCGGCCAGCCGAGGCTCTGCGCGTACTTCACAGCCGCTTGAATGTGCTTGTTCGGATGGCGGGACATCCCCTCCCATTCGTCCTGACTTCATTGTAGCCCGAAGGAGGCAACGGGCCCCGGTCGGCTTCATCCGGTGGTTCGCCCTGATTGTTTGACGAGAACCCCGGCACGACCTTGATTCCGCTCAATGAGCCGGCGAGCAGCGGCAAGGAGTTTTTCGTCCTGCATGTCCCATATTGCATTGGCATCCATTCCGCCTGCGGCCGTCACCAGGTTTGCAATGAGTTGGCCCATACGCCAATCGGGAAACAGAATGCGTAGCTCGGACAGTGCGTCCACCAATTCATCGGCATGCGATGCAATCATGGAATCAAATCTCCAATCGACGGGAACGATCCAACGGGTATCGGCAGATCGTCAATCCCTTCAACACGCACCGTGGTTCCTGGAGACAGCTTGGCGATCCGCGTCGCCCGCGTAACGGCGTTGTTGATCACCAACTCTCCATCGGTCCCCCGGCTCACTTCTAACGGCGGCATACCCTGCGTCGAACTGCCATGCTTCGCGATCTGACGGTGCAACTTCCACGGATCCGCCCCCGATCTACGTAAGCCTGGGACGCGCGGTGTTCGCGGATCGACATCGAGAAACACGCGCCCGTTCATGGATGCATGCTACCATTCAGTCATTTTGTCTGCAACGCTTCGTTATCCGCCGCGATCTTCTTTCACCGCGGGAAAACTGCTGCAACGATCGCGACAGCAAGCAACACACCCGAAAGAAAGAATATCCCTTTTGACCATCGCCAGCCGGAGAACGCGATCCCAGTGGAACCGCCGACTGCGCAAAGTACAAGGAGAATGGTTCTATGGAGCCAGTAATAGGCCGGTATGGCGAACAAGCCCTTGGGCGATGTCTCATCGAAAATCAAAACAGCGAGCCGATAGAAGGACGGAGATTCCAGACTGGCGAGAACGATCCACGCGAGCATACCAACGAGGACGCCAATCAGGATCGGAAGCCATGTCCGAGATGAAGAGGCGCTGCGTCCCGAGGATGTATCACATGGCGGTCCCAGAGCCAATGTCATCGCATCTCCCGTGGCCGAACGCCAGCCCCCAAACCTGCCGCGATGGTTTGCGATCGATTCGACCCGCGTGTTGGCTCGCGGCGGGATTGGAGGCCGCTGAACGAAACCTGGGAGGGGGGCCGCTTTTTCGATTTGGGTTGACTCTACCGATGGCGCGAATGGGCTGTCAACAACGAATTTTGGATTGATTCGATTTTTCATAAGCGGATCGACAATTGTTGCCCTACCTCAATTATTTTGAGGCCTGGCAATAAATGGCAGACAGGCCTATACGCCCCGTTTCGTGAGAAGTCCTCAAGAAAATTACGGCAACCAACGACTCAGCAAGGAGTTGCGACGCTACTACGACTATTCACTTGCTCTTTCGCAGGAGCCGACTTTCGGCAGCGACGCGAACGGCACGGTCAAACTCGGCCCGCTTTACATCGTGCCTGGCGATGAGTCGTTTCTCAAGCGCCCGGTCGCATCTCGGAACTGAAAAAAAGCCGCGCCCGAAGCAGTACTGCGGGCGCGGCCGTGAAGTTAACTGGGGGCCCGGCTGGTTGGGTCCCTCAAAAGGGGGTTAGAAGCCTTCCGCGTAGTACTGGGTCTCCGCGCCGCCGCCGGCGCGGGTCACCAGGGCACGCACGACGAGCGGGCTGATGGTTTCGCGGAGGAACGAGACGTGCCCGTCCATGAACAAAACATTGGCCCCGCCGGTGTGGAAGCTGAAGATCTCGTTGTTCGGACCGCAGTCATGGTTGGTCCAGGGGCAGGTCGAAGGGCCGCCAAAGGGCGTCTTGTTGGCGTTGATCCCCTTGGACACGCCGGAAGCGTTGTCCGGTTCCGCCCAGCGCCAGCTGGCGCGGGAAAGACCCGTGGTCGGATCGAGATAGCGGCTGGACGCCCAGGATTCATTTCGGCCCACGTCCTCGTAGAAGGCCAGGCAGTTGGACAGGCCGTCCTTGATCATGCCGACGTTCGGAGCGCCGAAAAGAGGATCGGGGTAGAGGGCGTTGTCGAGATGTTTGGTGTTGGTGATGTTCGGATCGGTGGTCATACCGCTGTAATCGGTGACCGGGATGATCGTTGACATCAGAGCGGCCGCCGACAGGTAAGCGCTGCCGGAGGCGCCGGGATTGCTGGTGTTGCTGGGGTCGCTGCTGAGATTCGTGTACGGACACGGGGCGTAATCGGACACGCCGTAGCCGGCGCTGTCGGTGGTGCCGCCAAAACGCATTTCCCGAAGCGGGTTGGTTTGGCACAGGAGCATCTTGATCACCGTCTTGGCAGCGGCCTGGTTGCCAGGGAAGTTGGGGTCGTTGTAGCGCTTGGACATCGTGAAAAGTTCGTAGGCGCCTTCCTGTTCGATGTAAGGCAACAGGAGCGTGATCGGGGATTGCAGATTCTGGGTCTGCTTGAGCGAGCCGTTGGTTTCGACATAGAGATACTCCCCGGCCGGCGGGAAGCAGTTGTGAGACGAGTTGTGGTTGTGCAGGGCCACGCCCAGCTGGCGCAGGTTGTTCTGACACGTACTGCGCGCGGCGGCCTCGCGGACCTTTTGCACGGCGGGGATGAGCATGGCGACGAGCACGGCGATGATCGCAATCACCACCAGCAATTCGACCAGGGTAAAGCCTTTCCGAGGGCTTCCAGACTGGAGACGTTGCAACATAACGAGATACCTCAAGGAGAAAAGGGGTAAACCATCTGCCCCTCCCGGTAAGGAGCAGCGCGCTTGCGCATTCTAAACCGGGATTATCGAATCAACATGACACACGCACGACGAACTCCGCCGCGCTGCTCATGATTTTTTGCGAATCTCACACTCTTCCATCAGGATGACGCCCTTGCCCTCCTTGGGCTCATAGGCGCAGCGTCCGACCACGGTCACGTCATCTCCCGCCTTGATGCTGTCGGAAACGAACTTCTTGTAGGCCTGCGGAGGCATTTCAAATAAGCAATGAACGGACCACTGCGGCACATCGGGCGACTCGATTGCCAGCCGCGTCACCTTGCCGGTCTTGACGTACTTGGCCTTGCCGGTCAGCTCAAAAACACCGCCGGAGTATTTCTTGCGGGCGACGTGGGAATCCGCGGCGAAATCTTGACAGAGGTTGGCCAGGGTAATTGGCGCTCGGGCCTGGTAGTCGGCGAAGAGTCCCATGATCCAGCCGCCGCCAAACCACAAGACCACGGCCGCGGCCACGGCGAGCACGCCCTTCTTCCACCAGGGCAAACGGTCGGGATCGTAGTCATCCGGGTCATCGCGTTTTTTTCGTTTCTCGCGTTCAAGCTGGCGTTTTTCCGCCTCCTCTTTTTCGCGTGCCTCCTCGACCTGGCGGCGGCGGAACTCGGCGAGCTTGGCCTTGCGATCTTCTTCCTGGCGGCGGGCGATTTCCGCTTCCTTTGCCATCTGTTCGGGGTCGGACGCCTCGTCCTCATCTGGCGTCGTTTGCGTCAGGTCGGCGGATTCCTCTTTTGAGGGTTCCGTCGGCTCTTCGACTTCCGTGGCGAATTCCGTGGAATCGTCGTCGAGGACCGTGACGTCTGCCTCGGGCGGCGTCTCATCGTCATCTTGCGCGGGCTCGGTCACGGTGATTTCAAATGACGCATTCTGGTCGTCGTCGGTCGATTCCACCACGACCACGGCGTCATCCTCGTCGAAGGCGGTAGTCGCTTCGGCTTCTACCCTGGAGGCAACGTGGCTGGCGGTCTCCAACGCCTGCAAGCCGTGGAGTGTTTCCGCCACCTGGCGGCGCGCCCGTTTGACGACGCCCGCTCGCTCGCCACGCTTGGGGGTCTCGGCCGTTTGTCGATTCTCGCGAATCTTGTTCTGGAATGCCTTCCAGGCCTCCTCCTTGGCCTCCTGATAGGCGGTGTTCGCCGGGTCCAGCAGTAGGGCGACTGCATAATCAGCTGCCGCTCGTTCGTGGTCGCCTCGCTGCGAGTGGAACAGGGCAAGCTGTTCGCAGTAAGGCGCGGCATACCGATCCTGCAGGCGGGCCGCGTGGGCGAAGTCACTGACGGCGAGCGCATGTTCCCGCGCCTCGCGCAAAGCGAGCGCACGCTGGGCAAAGGCGCGAGCGTTGCGCGGGTCCAGGCGGATGACGATACTGAAGTCGGCGATGGCCTCGGACAGCTGAGCGGTCTTGGCGTAGGCCAGACCGCGCAGGAAAAAGGCCTGCGCGCTGTTCGCGTCCAGTTCGACGGCGCGCGTGAATTCCGCCACGGCTTCCGCATATTGCGCTCGCTGGGCCAAGGCGCTGCCACGCACAATGCGTGCGTCAACCAGTCCCGTTTCCAGGTGAAGGGCCGTGTCGCAATCGGCCACGGCGTCGTCCAGAAGTCCCATGCGGCACAGGACGCGTGCCCGGTGGACATAGCCCTGGCTGTTGGTGGGTGCGGCGCGTAAGGCGGTGCTATAATCACGCAAGCCGCGGCCATTCTCCCCTCGTGCGGCATAGAGGTGCCCGCGGCTGATGAGGGCATCGACATGGTCAGGTTGCAATCGAATCGCCTCGGAGAAATCGGCCAGGGCAAGATTGGAATTGCCCTGGGCCGCCACGGCCTCCCCGCGCCGAAAGTAAAGGTCCGCATTCTCCGGTTCGAGCCGAATGGCGGCGTCGAGGTCGTTGACCGCGCGCTCGTGGTCGCCGCGTAGATGAAACAGCAAACCACGCTGGTGAAACACTTCGGCATTCGCGTCATCGAGTTCGATGGCGCGCGTGAAATCCGAGGTCGCCTGGGCGAACTGGCCCATGCGGCGGTAGGCCGCTCCCCGGCTCAGGAAGGCAGACGCATGCAATGGATCCAGGTGAATGGCCTGCGTGTAGTCCGCAACGGCTCGATCGTCCTTTCCATGCCTGGCGTGCGCGTCGCCGCGGCGGACATAACTCACCGTGGCTTGTGGATTGAGCCGCAGGGCCTCGGTGTAGTCGGCGATGGCGCGTTCCGGTTCACCCGCCGCGGCGTTGGCGTCGCCGCGGTCATGCCACGGCCAGGGGGAATTCGGCGCCAGCCGCTGGGCCTCGGTGAAATCACCCAGGGCCGCGCGGAGATCGCCTGAATCCAGATGGGCCTTGCCGCGATAATGGAATGCCACCGGATGAAGGGGGTCGAGTTGCAAAAGTGCCGTGAAGTCGGCAATCGCCTCCGCGTGACGGCCTGTCAGCCAGTGGACCTGACCGCGATTCAGCAAGGCGGCAACGTGGCCTGGGTCCAGGCGTAGCGCCGTGCTGTATTCACTTTGGGCCTGGGCATAGTCCCCTTTGAGCCGGTGTGCGTCGCCGCGGAGAGCGTAGGCGTCCACCAGGGTGGGGTCCGACCGGAGGGCAGCCGTGAATTCGGTGATCGCGGCATCGAATTCGCCACGTTGCACATGAGCGCGCCCGCGCGCGAGCCGCGCCTCGGCGCTGCCGCCCGCGGGCCGAGACGGCGCCACGCACTCGGCAGGAGCATGGACGCCATTCAGGAGTGCGTCAAACCGTGAACGGTGGAGATCCAGCGCGATCGCGAACTGGGCAAGGGCTTCTTCTTGAGCCTCGAGCGGCTGGTTTTTCAACACGGCCGCCAGGCCGCCAAACAGATCAGCATCAGCAAGGACTGCGTGTCGAAAAAAGATGCCTACCAGGGCGACCAACAGGGATGTGCCATCCGCACCGCGCAGCTCAAACAGCGGTCTCAGTTCCGGAGTGCCTGACCACTCCAGTTCTTTCACCAGCAGGCGGAGAATCTCCCATTCCTTCGCAACGCGGTCCTTTGCGATCCGTTCGTGCGGGGTAATCGGGAGGAGATCTCCGAGGGAAAGCGCACCAGTCGTCAGAATGCCGCCGCGCAGGGCGGTCGTTAGATCCTGTCGCAACAGATCGCGCTTCCGGGCCGGCAGTGTTTCCAGCTGACCCGGTGCGACAACATCGAGAAAAGCCCGTAGGGGCCGGAAGAGGTCGGCCTCCCGCGCGCGCTCCCAGTCGAGCTGAGCGCGCTCCCAGAAGGTTTCGCCCGCCAGCAGAATCTCCATGGCGACCCACGCCCGGGCATTCGCCTGACGCAGGGCGCGCCCCACTTGTTGACCAACCGCCGCGGACCAATCGGCGCTGAAATCGCCGCCCACGGCATCGCTCGGGCGCCCCATCAGGCGCGCCAAGGCCAAACCGGACAACACCTGCACACATTGCATCGGGGCATCGGTACGCTTCGTTGCGATCAAAACAGGCAACCCTCTTGGCCGTCCAAAAACTCATGGACAACGGGAACACGTAGGGCGTTCCATCCATCTCGTGGGTGGTTCCTCGTTGGAATCCAATTCCCAGCCGGGTCAAAATAATCATCTGAAATGTAGGAATGATGTAGATCCCGTTTCAAAAAGACTAAGCTTTCAAATTAGGTCCAGGTTGCGCTCTGTCCCTGGCCGAACGCGGGCCAAATCGGTGTGGAAAAAGATTGGCAGCTGCCAAGAAAACGTGGCGGAATTCGTACGAATTACGCCACCGAGTCAAAGGGAAATGCGAGGACGATTTTGATTGAGGCGAGGCGGATTTTTTTTTCGGTAGGGTTTCAACCAGGCAACTCCACCGTGAACGTCGTCCCCGCACCGACTTCGCTTTGGACCGTCAACGTGCCGCCGTGCATTTCGACGAACGTCTTGGCCATGCTCAAGCCCAGGCCGAGGCCGCGCTTGTCGTATTCGAACGTGCCGGAGGAATGACGGGAGACATCGAAGCCGGTGAAGAAGGGGTCGAAGATTCGAGCGAGGCTTTCCTTCGCGATGCCCATGCCCGTGTCAGTGACGGTGATTTGAAGGTGCTCCGCATGCCCCGTCGCTGGCGCTCCGGGCTGGTCTAAATGCTCACGAGTCGCGGCCAGGCGGATCGCGCCGCCATCCGGTGTAAACTTGATGGCGTTGACCAGCAGCTGAACCAGGCTGTCGCGAATCTTGTCCGGTTCGACGCGAATCATGCCCAGGTCGTCGGGGATCAACACGTCCAGCTGCTGTTGCCGGGCTTCGACGAAATGGGCGACTTCTCCCGCCGCCGCGCGGATCAGTGCGGAGGCCTCCACGTCTTGCGGTTTCAGCGGGCGCTCGAATTGCTCGGCCAGCAACATCTTCACCATCTGATCGACCCGTTCGTTCAGGCGCAGGCCCGATAATCGAATCTTGTCGGTCAAGGCGTGAAGGGCGGGGATGGACTTCGTCATTCTCACGGCATGTTCGGATAGGCCCAGCAGAATCGTGAGAGGCGTACGCAGTTCATGGCTGGCGACCTTGATGAAGGCCTTCTTCAACTCGTTCGCGCGATGCAGTTCCCGGTTGGTCGTGGCGAGCTGCAGGTTTTTCGCCTGGACCTCTTTGAGCAACTTGCGGCGTTCTTCTTGAAGCTCGTAGTATTCGCAAGCCTGCCGGAGGATGGCCTTGAGTTCCTCGGTTTCCCAGGGCTTGGAGATATAGCGGTAGACATTGCCCTGATTGATGGCGTCGATGACGGCGCCCAGGTCAGCGTAGGCGGTGAAGAGCAGGCGAATCGTGTCCGGGTGCGACTGGCGCACGCGCTGGAGCAATTCAACGCCGGTCATCTCCGGCATGCGTTGATCGCTCATGATAATCTGGACATCCTCTTTTTCGACCAGGGCCAGGCCCTCGCTGGCGCGCGTCGCGCCGAGCACGCGGTAATCGAAGCGCAACAGGTCGCGCACGCTATCCACGAGGTCGGGTTCGTCATCGACGACCAGCAAGCAAGGTTTCGCAGTCATGCCACGGTTCTCGACAGAAGTGCCTTGGACGGGCATCGGTCCGGTGTTTTCACGTTATACGAGTCGATAGCGAAGTGCAAGGGCGGTGCTGCTGGTGGAACCGGGGCGGCGAAATCGACCTTCCCAAACCGGACTGAAATGGGTATAGGACTGGCCTTTATCGCTGAATCATCGAGAAAAACGGGGGAGCCACGGGAAAGTCGCGGCATTGCGTCGCCGTTTCTTTTGCAAGGGGGGACAGTCATGGGCCGATCTTGCGTTTGGATGTTGGCCAGCTTTACGCTGTATGGCGCCACCGGCTGCGCCACGCAAAAGGCTTCACACACGGCCCGGACCGGCGTTGAACAGTTGCTCATCTCCAGCGCCGTGGATCGTTCGCTCGATAATGTCGATTTCACGGCCCTGCGCGGGAAGAAGGTTTTCCTGGAGACCAAGTACCTGGATTGCGTGGACAAGAATTACATCATCGTCTCCATGCGGCAGCGCATCCTGGCCCAGCGCGGCAAGTTGATGGACAAAGCAGACCAGGCCGACACGGTCGTCGAGGTGAGTTCCGGGGGGGTTGGCACGGATAGCCAGGAGTTGTTCGTCGGCATTCCGGAGATTCCGCTGCCGCCGCCTTCGCCGATTGCCATTCCCCGGCTGGCGTTCATGACGCGAACGAAGCTCAACGGCACGGCCAAGCTATTGGTGAACGCCTACGACGTGAAGACGAAGGCGCCGATTTTTCCGTCGGGCCTGACGATGGCGCGGTCGGATCAAAATAACTGGAATTTCCTGGGCATGGGCAACGTGCAAACCGGCAGCGTTTCGCGCGAAGTCGCCGCCGCTACCAAAGAGGCCGACCTGAGCGTGACGACGGCTTTCAATTACGCCACGGGCGCCTACGACGCGGCGCCAGCGGCTTACCTTACCAACAACAAGGGGGAGAAAGTGATCCTTCGCAGCGATTATCGGCAGGCGCCTCGCTAGGTCCGGCGTGTTGGCCCGGCGAGCGCCAGCATCTCGCGCAGGCGTCTCACACTCGCGGCGACCGCTCGATCTTCCGTGCCGAAATCGGGGTGCAGGTAATCGACCTCGATCGCAAGCAGACCCTGATAGCGGTGCTTCCGAAGGAGGGCGAGAATTCCTTCGATATCCACCAGCCCCTTGCCGATGGGAACGCTCGGCCAAAAGCTGAAGTCGCGCGGGTTGCCCCGATGGACGCCGATGTCCTTGATATGCGTGGCCCTGGTAAAGGGGGCGAGCCGTTTTGCGACGTGAAGCGGGTCTTCGAACATGCGTAGGTTATTGCCCGTATCAAGGCATACGCCAAGCCAGCGCGAATTCACCGTGTTGATCAAGTCGAGCATTTCGTCCGCGAGCACATCGAGGTGGTTTTCAATTGCAAGTTCCACGCCATGATTTTCCGCCGGGCCGACCAAGCGTTTGAGCATTCGGCTCAATTGCCGCTTGTGCATCGACCAGGAGTCAGGCCGGGTGCGCCGGCTGCCGCCGACGATGCGCATGACGGGAGCGCCGATGCGGCGGGCAAATTCGAGATGGCGCACGAGGTCGTTCTCGGCCACGCGGTCTGTGCCGGACGCCAGGCCGTCGGGGTGTCCCCAAGCCCAGACGCGTTCGAGGCCGTACTCGTCGAGTTTGGCACGCAGGTCGTCAAGAAAGCGATCGTCAAGCGTCGGCATGAAGCACGACTCCAGCGACACGCCTGCGACGCCGAGCTTGTGGGCGCGGCGCAGAAAATCCCAGACGGTCATGCGCTTGCCGGGATCGGTTTGCAGGTCCGGGTAGATCTCACCGAAATAACGATGATAGCAATACGAATCGATGGCGAGTTTCATGGCTTTCCTCGGGGTGAGCGCGTGGAAGAAGGGGAATCCGTCGCTTGCGCTTCCGGCTAACCTATTGGATAGCTATTTCTGACCAAGTCGCTAAAATCTCCCTTCATCAGTCCGCTATTTCCCGCCTGGAGTCGCACTTCCCATGTCGAGATTGCTTTTCGCGCTGGTGGTGGTTCCGATGTTCGCTGGCGCCGCGGCGCCGCCGGATGGCGCGGGGCCGATTGTGGTGGGCCCGAACGATTGGCCGTGGTGGCGCGGTCCCAATCGGAATGGCGTGGCCGAGACGAAGCAAAAGCCGCCGATCAAATGGAGCGAGACCGAGAATGTGCTGTGGAAAGCGCCGGTCCCGGGCCGCGGGCATGGCGCTCCGATCGTGGTCGGCGAACACGTCCTCCTGGCGACCGCTGATTTCAAGGAACAAACGCAATCGGTGCTCTGCCATGATCGCCGCACCGGCAAGCTTGTCTGGCACACGACGGTTCACCGCGGCGGCCTGACCAAGGCGGGCAACAGCAAGAGCACGCTCGCCTCCGCCACGCTCGCCTCCGATGGGCAGCGCATCTTCTGCAATTTCCTCAACAATCAGGCCATCTACACCACCGCCCTGGATCGCGCCGGCAAGCAGCTTTGGCAGACCAAGGTCACCGACTATGTCTTGCACCAGGGATTCGGGTCCTCCCCCGCGGTGTATCAAGCGCTCGTCATCGTCTCGGCCGACAACAAGGGAAAAGGGGTTCTGGCCGCCCTTGAACGCGATACCGGAAAATTCGTATGGAAGGTCCAGAGGCCCAAGATGCCCAACTACGCCTCGCCGGTCATTCTTAAAGTGGCAGGCCGCGACCAGCTTTTCTTCATTGGCTGCGAGCTGGTGACGAGCCTCGATCCGCTGACCGGCAAAACGAACTGGGAAATCCCGGGCGCGACCACCGAGTGCGTTACCTCGACCGTCACCGATGGCAGGCTCATCATCACCAGCGGCGGGTTCCCGAAGAACCATGTCGCCGCCATTCACGCTGACGGCTCCGGCAAGGTCGCCTGGGAAAGCAAGACCAAGGTCTACGTGCCCTCGATGATCGAACGCGACGGCTACCTCTATGCCGTGCAGGATGGCGGCATCGCGTCGTGCTGGAAATTCGACACCGGCAAGGAAGTCTGGAAGGCCCGGCTCGGCGGCGCCTTCACCGCGTCGCTGATTCTGGTTGGTGATCGCCTTTACGCGGCCAACGAATCGGGGCGCACCTTTATCTTCAAGGCCGATCCGAACGGCTTCGAGGCCATCGCCGAGAATCAACTCGGCGACGAGGTGATGGCGACACCCGCGATCTGCGGCGGACGCATTTACCTGCGCGTCGCCGTCAATCAGAAAGGGCAGCGCCGCGAGTTTCTTTATTGTTTGGGACAATAGCGGTTTCACGCTCGCCAGAGGCGAGCGGCTAAACGGAATGGGGTGTGCCATGACGATCATTCGATTTTGCCTATTTGCTCTGGGTCTGATCCTTGCCGGCGCGGAAATCGCGCAGGGGCATTTTCTGTTCATTCGCCTCAAGGCCCCGGCCGAGGGTGGGCGATTTGCGGAGGTGTACTTCAGCGACCGCGCCGACGCGGGCGATCCGAAGTTTGTCGGCAAGATCGCGCACGCCAAGCTCTGGATGCAAGCCCGTCCCGGGGTGTTCGAGGCACTCACGGTTCACACGTCGGCCGATCGGCTGCGCGCCCTGGTTCCCGCCAGCGGCGCCGTTTCCGTAATAGGAGAATGCACCTATGGCGTTCTCGCCCGGCCCAAGAAGACGCCGTTTCTCTTGCGCTATTACCCCAAGGCCATTTCGGGCGATGCGGCGGAGATGGCGAAACTTCAGGCCCGTCCAAAGACGCCGTTTGAGATCCAGGTCCGCCCCAAGGGTGATGCTTTGGAGTTCGTCGCGCTGCGCCATGGCAAGCCGGTCCCCAAGGCGGAATTCATCGGCATCACGACCGATTTGAAGGACCACCAGTTCCGCGCCGACGCCTCTGGCCGGGCCGCGTGGAAACCAGCATCGTCAGGCTACTTCGCCGTCTACACCAGCCAAACGCTCAAGGAAGTGGGCGTCCACAACGGCCAGAAGTACGAGGAGATTCGCGAATTCGCGACGGTATCGTTCGCCTGGCCACTGCAAACCCAGCAACCCGACACGGCGGCGGTGCGGATGTTCCAGGAGGCGATGGCGGCGCGAGCATCCTGGAACAAGTTCCCGGGTTTCGCCGCCGAAGTTCGGGCGTATGCTGACGGGCGCGTCTGGAAGAGTGCCCTGACCGTGTCCGCCAAGGGGAATGTGGATATGGAGAGGGAGGACGAGGTCGTCGCGCCCTGGGTCCGCGAGCAGATGGAATCGATGGTGCTCCACCGCGTCTCCCGCCCACAAAGTAAGCCGCCCGTGTTGCGCTTCGCCGATGACGAGATCGATCATCCCCTGGGCCGACTGGTGATTTTCCAGGGCGGTAAGTTCGCGTCAAGCTATCGCGTCAAGGATCGGCAGATCATGGTCGTCAACCGCCTGCTCGGCAAGACCAACATGACGATCACCGTGCTCGACAACGACTTGAACGCCGACAAGAAGTTTCTGCCGCGAACGTATACGGTCCAATACTGGGACGGCAAAACCGGGGGCCTCAAACGGGTCGAAACAATCCAGAATCGCTGGACGCGCCTGGGTTCGTGGGATCTGCCGGCGCAGATCACCGTCGTCACCTCGGCCTCGGACGGACAGGGCGTCAAGACCATGACGCTGTCAAAACACCGGGTCCTCAAGTAAGAGCCAGGCGCATGCGGCGAGAATTTCATGAAGTCATCCCAACCGTACATCCTCGGCGATTCGCAGCGGGCCGCGCGCCGGCTTGAGGTTCAGGACGCGCACTTCGCCGCGGTGTCCGAGCAATTGCTCGACGACCTTGCCCTGATGCCAGCGGATCGCGTCGTCGAGTTTGGCTGCGGGGCGGGCAGTTTCAGCAAGCGCGTGCTGCGTCGGCTGGGCGAGGGAGGCGTGCTGATCGGCGTCGATTCGAGCGAGGGCTTGCTCCACCAGGCGAAAGCGCTATGCGAGAATCTGGGGCCCGCTCGCTTTGAGCCGGTGCTTGCCGACATCGCTAAGCTTGGGAGTTGGCTCGAAGGCGCGGACGTGGTGACGGCCCGGACGATGCTGCACCACATCCCAATGGTGGAGTTTCTCCTCGGTCGGCTGCGTGCGCGTCTCAAGCCCGGTACGCGCATCGGATTTCTCGAACCCGATTTCCGCACCCCGCTCGGACGACTGGCGTACCTGGAGGCGACCGGTCGCCCGGAACTGGCGCCGCTGAGCATGTGGGGGACGGCAATCAATCAACTCTACCTCGCCAACCACATTTCGCCCGCCGTCGGGGCGACGCTGGCGCAAACGCTCTCGATGGCCGGGTATCGCAACGTCCGCTCCGCCTGGGTCGAGACGCGCTCCGATGCTTTGACGGTCGAGAACATGCTGATGTTCTACGACGAGGTCGGTCCGCGCCTCGACTCGCTGGGGATCATGAGTTTCGGCGAAATCGCCCGGCAATGCCGATTGCTGCGCGAACTTCCCACCGAAAACCTGCCTCCCGCGTGGGGCATCTTCCGCGTTGCCTGCGAGGCTTAGCCGCTCGCCTTTGGCGTGCGGGTGACGCGCCCCCGGACCGCTCGCCAGAGGCGAGCGGCTAAACAATGGCGGAGAATCACGTATGCCAAAATTGCCGCGAGTGCTCGCCGATTTGCCCGTATCCCCGGCGATTGCCGAGGCGTTGCGCTCGCACGTCGAGTTGGTCCCTTGGCACGCGGCGGACGAACCTGGCGCCGCGACGATCGCCGCGATCTACACCTACGGCCATCCAACCGTGGACCCGACTTTACTGGCGAAGTTGCCGGGCGTGCGCGTCATCAGCAACTTTGGCGTCGGCGTCGATCACATCGACGTGCCCGCCGCGACGGCGCGGGGTATTCCCGTGGGCAACACGCCGGGCATTCTCGACGGCGCAACCGCCGATCAGGCGTTCACCCTGCTGCTGGCCGCGGGACGGAGGCTGATCGAAGGCGACCGCTACGCCAAGGGCCCCGACTTCGTGCGCTACGATCCGTCCTATCTCTTGGGCCGGGAGATTCATCACGCCACGCTCGGCATCATCGGCCTGGGCCGCATCGGCGCCCAGGTCGCGCGGCGGGCGCGCGCCTTCGACATGACCGTGCTCTACCACAACCGCCAGCGCCGCGTGGACGTGGAGCAATCGCTCGGAGTCCAGTACTTGCCGCGCGAGGCACTGCTGACCAAATCCGATTACGTCGTGCTGACCGTGCCTCTCACCGCCCAGACGCGGCACCTCATCGGCAGAACCGAACTGGCGGCAATGAAACCGACCGCGATTCTGGTGAACGTCGCCCGCGGCCCCGTTGTCGATACCGATGCGTTGACAGAAGCGTTGCAATTGCGAACGATTTTCGGCGCCGCGCTGGACGTGACCGACCCGGAGCCGTTGCCGCGCGATCATCCGTTGTTGAAACTCGACAACGTGATCATCGCCCCGCACCTGGGCAGCGCGACGGTCGAGACGCGCCAGCGCATGGCCCAGGTGTCGATCGAGAATCTGCTGGCGGGGCTGGCGGGGAAGGCGCTGGCGTTTCGGGTGGGGTAACGAAGGTAGTTCCGCGTGTAAAATGTCCGGGTGAGGTTGGACGCCCATGGCGAGGCGGCGTTACGACGTTGGTGGCAAGTGGCTCCTACAGAATTACCCGGTTGACGCGCTGCGCGTCGGCGGATTGAGCGATGTCGTCCGCGCCGAGCCAATGCCGGGCGAAGTCGTGCAGAATCGCCGTTTGCCAGATGGCCTCTTGCAAGCGTTTCTCCGCGGCGAATCGGAGCCGTGCCACGTGCTGGTGGAGATTGCGACTTACCCGGAGCGACGCGCGCTCACGCAAGCTCTCGATGATTTGACGCTGGCGTACTCCGCGCTGGGCCATTTGCCGGACTTGCTGTTCCTTGTGTTGCGGCCCAAGGGGAAATTCCGCATCGGCGATCAACACGAGGTCGCGAGCAAGCTGAACTGGTCGCGGCTGGACGCAGGATGGCGGACGGTGGAAATGTGGACGCTCCCCGCCGAATCGTTTCTGGATGCTGATGTTGGCCTACTCCCGTGGGTGCCCCTCATGCGGATGACATCACCGCCCGAGACAGTGCTGGAAAAATGCGTGCAGCGAATCGAAGCGGACGCTCCAATCAACCGTCAAGGTGATATGCTGGCAATATCGGAATTGATGACGGGGCTGCGCTTCCCCGATTCGCAGCTTCTGAAACTCTTCGAAGGAAAACGAGCCATGATCGAATCACCAGTTGTGCAACGATGGAAAGCGGAATCGCTGCATGAGGCCATCATCGCGGTTTTGAAAGAACGCTTCGACGCGGCGCCGCGCGATGTGACAAAACTGCTTCGCGGCCTCCGCGACGAGAAGCGGCTGATCCAGTTGAACGTTCTGGCCGCCCAGTGCCACAACCTGGATGCGTTTCGCGAAGCCATCAAAGAATAGTGTCGGTGGCACGAGCATGTTCGAGCATTTCTCGCTCGCCCAAGAATTCCTCGCGGAAAATTTCGGTCCAACCATGGAATCGTCTGAAACCAAAAAAACTTACTTTGACGATCACCGTCTCAACGAAATCGCGTGGGCATGGGGCGAAGCCGCGCAGGCGGACCATCAGATTGTCGCCTTGTGGTTTGAGGCCGATTCCCCAACGAACCTGTTGTCACCGAGGAAATTCTACGCGTTTCATCTCGCCATTCGGGATGACGCGTTCGATGCATTCCTACCTTACCTGAGTGTTTTTGCGGCCAAGGCAGGCGCCGTCGAAAAGGAAACCATTGAGGACTTCGTCTGGCCCTATCCGCCCACATTTCCAGGTGAGGCGAAGGTTCCCGACGAAGGGCGCCGATGCCGTGCATGCTGGTTGACATTCTCAGATGGAACCAAGATTGATTTGATTCTTGAGCGCGAAGGAAACCTGCGTAACATTCCGCGTGCGTGCTTCTGACCCATCCTCAAAAAAGACTTCGATCTCAACACCTTGCTACGGGCTCGCGCCGGGCGTGGTCATCGGGTGATACAGCATCGTCCAGTCCGGCCAAAAGGTGTTTGAAATTGGTCACAAAGGTGTCCGCAAAGATCGCATTCATTGCTGCTTGGGAGCGCCGTAGAGGTAGTGATCGTGATTAACCGATGCATCGGCGGGCAACCCCGTCGCCTTCCCTTGGACGTTGGCTAACCGTTCCGCCAAGGTTCGGGGCTTCGCCTTGGGATTGGTATTCTTGCGTTTGCCCGTGGCCTTGCGTTTTTTTTTCTGCGGTAGCACGTCCGAATCCTCCCAGCGGATATCAACTCCCCGCATGATAAGCGGGTCCGTGACCGAGAGCAATGGCAACCGGCAAACGCCGCTGCTGCGCGATAGTGGATTGATAAGATAGGAATGACCAGCACACCTGGCGGAGGCACTCCCACCATGCTCGACCCTCAATACATCCGCGACCATTTAGAGGCCGTCAAAGCCAACTGCAAGAACCGCAACGTCGCGGCCGACGTGGACCGCGTCATCGCGCTCGATGACGAACGCAAGCGGCTCATCTCGGCGATGCAGGTCAAACAGCAAGAGGCGAACGCCAGCGCCAAGTCGGTCGGGCAGGAGAAGGACCCCGCCAAGAAGCAGGACGCGATCGCCCGCGGCAGGCAGTTGCGCGAAGAGGTCGGGCAGCTCGACGCCCAGCATAAGCAGGTCGAAGCCGACTTGAAGGCGGTTGTCAGCACGATTCCGAATATGACACATCCGGCCGCGCCGATCGGGGCGCTGCCCGAAGACAACAAGGTCATCAAGGTCTGGGGCGAGCCTACGAAGTTCGATTTCAAGCCGAAGGATCACGTTACGCTGGCCGAGGCGCTCGATCTTGTCGATTTCGAGGCGGGCTCGGCGGTCGCGGGGCAGAAATTCTACTTCCTCAAGAACGAAGCGGTGTTACTCGAACTGGCGCTGATCCAGTACGCGATGGACACGCTGCTCAAGCACGGTTACACGCCGATTATCACGCCCGATCTGGCGCGAGTCGATGTGCTCGAAGGCATCGGCTTCATGCCGCGCGGGGAGGGGACGCAGATTTACTCGATTGCCAATAGCGATCTGTGCCTGATCGCGACCGCGGAGATCACGCTGGGCGGCATGCACCGCGACCAGATCATGGACGAGGCGAAATTGCCGCGCAAATACGTCGGCCTGTCCCATTGTTTCCGCACGGAGGCCGGGGCGCCGGGGCGCGACACGCGCGGACTCTATCGGGTACATCAATTCACCAAGGTCGAGATGTTCGTGTTCTGCACTCCGGAACAATCGGACGCGATACATGAGGAGATTCGCGAGATCGAGGAGGCGATCTTCCAGGGACTGAAGTTGCCGTACCACGTAATCGACACTTGCACGGGCGATCTGGGCGGGCCGGCGTATCGCAAGTACGACCTCGAAGCGTGGATGCCGGCGCGGGGCAAGGATGGCGAATACGGCGAAGTGACCAGCACGTCGAACTGCACCGACTTTCAAGCGCGGCGGCTGAATATTCGCTACAAAGGCCCCAAACATAAAGGAACCCGTTTCGTCCACACGCTCAACGGAACCGCCGTTGCCGTGAGCCGCTGTTTGGTCGCCCTGTTAGAAAATTACCAGCAGGCCGACGGCAGCGTTGTCGTTCCCGATGTACTACGCCCCTGGATGGGCGGACGCGAGCGGATCGAACGCAAATCGTAGTGTGTAGGGTTCCCCGTTTAGCGCCCGCGTGGCGCCTGGCGGGCGCTAAGCGAATCGGCCAAACGATCTTGCCCACCTTCCCGGCTAAATAGAGAAAATCCCCTTCCATCGTTAAATTCCCCATTCGCGCTATTCCGATGAAAGGATTGCGGGCTGTTCCTCGCAGTCTGCCTATCCAAACCGGCTTGCAGGGCGGCGCGCGCATCGGCGAGCGCCAACGCCTGGTCCAGCGAAGCCGAGAGCATGTGGATCTTACAATGGAGTGTTGTCCATGAGCCGATCAACGAAACGCAATCTCAAGGCCCCGTTTCATAACCTCAGCAGCCGGCTTCAGGTGGAGCGGCTTGAAGACCGCTCGCTGCCAAGCTGCAATACGATCAGCGGCTACGTCTATTACGACATGAACAACAACGGCCTGTTCGACCCGGGCGAAACGCCCATCGCGAACAGTTCGATCGAATTGCGCAATGCCAACAATATCGTCGTCGGCTCGACGTTCACCGACGCCAACGGTTTCTACGAATTCGATCACGATGCGACCTTGTCGGCAACCAATGAAACCCTGACCAGGACGGTCACCTTCAGCGAAACGCAAACGAACTTCACGCTCCAGGGCGCCCTGGAGAAATTCGACCCGTCGCTGGGAGAATTGCAATCGATCGAAATTCGCCATTCCGGAGCGATCACCAGCGAAATTCAGGTTGAAAACTACAGTAACATCTCGGCTTCCAACATTTCCGGCACGGTCGCCGGGAACCTGACCCTGACCGGACCGGGCCTAAATAATGTTCTGAATATCAGCGGCTACGCCGGCTCGTTCCAGGCCAGTATTTTCGACGGCATCACCGACTTCGCCGGCACCAGCGGCGCCAGCCTTGGCCAAAAGACCGCCACCGGGCTCAACACCATCACCTTGACCGGCGCCGCGATGAACAGCTACATCGGCGCCGGCACCGTCACCCTCACCGAGTCCGGCATCGCCACCTCCAGCGCCGCGGGCGGCGGCAACGTCGACGTTCGCATCCGCTCCACCGGGCAATCGACCATCACCGTCATCTACCACTACATCAAGCCGCCCTGCCTCGCGCCGGGCAACTACAAGATCATTCAGACCCAGCAGCCTCCCAGCTATTTCGATGGCCGGGAATCCAGGAACGGCACGGTCATCCCCAACACCATCGGCACGGACTTCATCAATGTCAGCCTGACCAACGTCGATCTCGTCAACAACAACTTCGGCGAGTTGAAGGAAACGACGCTGTCGGGCAATGTTTGGCATGACGCCAACAACAACGGCATCCGCGAATTGAACGAGGATCCCATTGCCGGCGCGCTGCTCACCCTGCTTGGCCCGGGCGGCACGCGCACGACGACCACCGACGCCGCCGGCTATTACGAATTCACGCGCCTCGACCCCGGAACCTACTCGCTCCGCGAAGCGCAGCCGGCGGGGTTCCTCGATGGCAAGGACAACGCGGGCACCAAGGGCGGCACGGTCGTCAACGCCGGCACGCTCGGCGCCCTCGGCATCGGCGATCCCACCGTGGACCAAATCCGCGACATCACGCTTCAGGCGGGCGACAATTCGCAAAACAACGACTTCGGCGAAATCCGACCCGCCAGCATTGCCGGGCACGTTTATTATGATGCCAACGACAACGGCGTGTTCGAACCTGGCGAGACGCCGCTCGCTGGCGTGAAGGTCACGCTGACCGGTTTTAACGACCTGGGCCCGGTTTCGCTCACCATGAACACCAACGCGGCCGGCGCCTACAAGTTCTCGAACCTGCGGCCCGGCACCTACGCGCTGGCGGAAACTCAGCCCACAAGTTATCTCGATGGCAAGGACACCATCGGCACCCCGGGCGGAATCACGGGTAACGACCTGTTCAGCAACATCAACCTCGTCGCTGGCTTCGATGGCGTCAACAACGATTTCGGCGAGATCAAGGGAGACACGCCTGGCGCGCCGCTGCCCAAGACCGTCCTGCCCTGGGGTACGCTACCGGTCATCAGCAAGGTTCAGGTAACCGCGATTCCCGTACCAACGGCCATAGACCCCACGTTACGCGCGCAGATGTCCTTCGTGGTTGCGACACACATGACCTTGACCAGGGTACAACTTTCCGCCGCTCAGACACTCGCAGCCGTCAAGCAACTGAACGCTGGCATGACTCAGCGGGCATATGTGGCCAAGGTGATGACGAGCAATGCCTATTATGCCGCCCAGGCTGGCAATATTTACAAGGCCGTCTTCCGCCGGCCTCCGACCGTTCGTGAACGGGCTCAGACCGTTGCCGCCCTCAAGGCTGGGGCCAGTGAGATGACCATCAAGGAGAACCTCTTCACGTCGGCCGCCTACCTCAATCGTTACCCGACTCCGACGGCGCTGGCGACGGCGTTGGCGCGGGACATTCTCAATCGGATCCCCGGCACGGTTGCCACGCAGAACCTGCTTCAGTCCATGAGCAACCAGCCACTCAACGATGTTGTTCGCGAACTGTTGATGTCGGACGACGCGCTGGCCAATCAGATCGACAACGTCTATCGCCTGGCCTTGCGCCGCGCGGCGACCCCGGCCGAGGTCCAGACCTGGACCGCTCCCATCCGCAGCGGCGCGGTGACGACCGAGGGACTGGCTCAACGCTTGCTCGCGTCGGCGGAATTTTACCAGCTGGCGTTCAACAAGGTGCGGTAGTCCAGCGCGACGTAAACACAAAGAAAGCACCCTGACAGGCCAGAGCGGCGGGCTATCCAGGCCCGCCGCTTTTTTTATTTCAATTCAATCCACGAGTTTGCCGACTGCGTGAACGTTGCCGACTGGCGAAGGGAATCGCGTTCTGCATCGACTACGGAATATACATGCGGCGTCGCCAGGCCGAGGCGTGCGAAGGGCTGGAACGCATCAGTTCCGGGGAAAGGGGCAGTCGATGATAGACCGGGATTAGCGTCAGCGCGGACGCGCCCAATTGCAGGCCGTGATCTTGACGAAGGCCGGGGCTTTTTCGCCAATGCTTCAGGGGCGGAAAAGCGCCTGCCACGCCGCGCTTCCAATAGAGCACCACGGGGGGGAGGATGGCTCCCACCCACGGAGGGGATGACGATGAAAGCATGGATCAAAAGTGGAGCATTGTTGACGCTCGGCTGGTTGGCACAAGGCGCATCCGGTCAGGAAGTCCAATGGCGGGCCGCGACGTCGAAAAACACCAGTGTCACGCGCGCTGTCGCCGCGGCTCCCGCGTCCAGTGATGTTCGCCCCGTGAGCATCGGGCAGCCGCTGCCTTTGGAAAATGGGCAGACGACAGGCTCCTTTCGTCCCTTCGCCGGCGTCGTGATGCCGACGGTGCGAGCGCAGGCGGGCGAAGACAAATCACCCATGCCAATTCCAACGCTTGAGATTGGCGGCGACCAAAAGACGCCCAAGCCCTTGCCCAAGTCCGGCGGCGTTTTCAATCCCCCCCCACCCCAGGCGACGCCCAGCCCGGTCTTCGGCAACCTCGGCATGACGCCTGAAAACGGTTGCTACAACGACTGCTGCGCCAGCTGGTGCGGCGTCGGCGCCAACTGTTGCGACGACCGCCCCCGCTTCTGGACCAGCGTCGAATACCTGATGTGGTGGCAGCGGTCCCAGCTGGTTCCCCCGCTGGTCACCAGCAGCCCCTCGAGCACCAATAACCCGATCGGGGTATTAAACTCACCGGACACGCAGGTGCTCTACAACGATACCCCAGATCGCACCCGCGGCGGCGGCCGATTCGGTGTGGGCTGGTGGTCTTCCCGTTTTTGCAACCTCGGGTTCGATTCGACTTTCTTCTTTCTCGGTCGGCAGATTGCCACCTCCACCTTCGGCCCAGGAACGGGCACCTTTCTCGCTCGGCCTTACAACGAGGTCCTCCTAAATGGGACTCCCAATGCCGAGGTTTTCGTCGGCCCCGGCATCACCGGCATGACGACCATCACCAACTACAGCCAGCTGTGGGGGGTGGAGGCCAATCTCCGCCGCAAACTGCATTGCGGCCCAGGCTGGTGGCTCGATGGTGTTGCGGGTTATCGTCACGTGAATTTGAGTGAAGGAATCGACATCACCGAATCCTTGCTCTTCACCCAGGGCAAATTAGCCGGCACACAATTCATCGAAAACGAGAGCTTCCGCACGCGCAACGAATTCAACGGGGCCCAGATCGGCCTCGCCGGAGAATGTCGCCTTTGGCGTCGCTGGTTCATCGGCGGATCCACAAAGGTCGCTCTGGGCAACGTCTATCAGGTGATCGATATCAACGGCAATACGACCCGGGTTCTTCCGGGCGGTGTCACCGAAATCCAGCAGGGGGCACTGCTGGCAACCCAGACGAACATCGGCCGCTACACGGATAACCGATTCGCCGTCATGCCCGAGGTGAACCTGAAAATCGGTTATGATGTGACCGACCATCTTCGGGTCTTCGTCGGTTATGACTTCCTGTACCTGAGCAGCGTCGTTCGGCCAGGCGAGCAGATTGACCTGAACGTGAATTCCAACTTCAGGCCTTTCACAGGAAACGCAAACCCCGCCGGTCTCCGTCTCCCCGCAATGCCCTTCCGCCGAAGCGACTTCTGGGCACAAGGCATGAGCTTTGGGCTTCAGTACACCTACTGATTCCTTTCGCTGGACACTCCCGACAACGAGATCGTGAGGGGCCGGACATTCTTGTCTGGCCCCTCGTTGTTGGGTTGCCGCCTTATCGCATCAATTTCATCACCACGGCATCCGCCAGGCATTTTCCTTTTCGTGTTAGCGTTATCCCTGTTCCATGGTCGCGCACTAAGCCTTGCTCTTCCAACTCCCTGAGCGCCGGGCCAACCAGCTCTTCGAGCGTGAATCCGGTCTGCGTACGAAACTCCTCGCGATTCACGCCATCCGCCCGACGCAGTTGCACGGCGATCGTCTCCATCGCCCGCTCGCGCGGCTCCAGGCGTTCGCTTTGAAAGGTCGGCGCCCGGCCCGACTTGAGACGCTGGATATACGTGCGGACATCGCGCGTATTCAACTCGCGCACGCCTTGAACGTACCGCGCCGCGCCGACGCCGAACCCGTGGTAGGCGTGATTCGCCCAGTAGACCTGATTGTGTCGGCAGCGAAAGCCGGGCCGCGCGAAGTTCGAGATTTCATAGTGCTCGAAACCCGCGCCTTCCAGCGTCTCCATCACGCGAAGGTAAAAGGTATGTTCGCTGTCCTCATCGAGGGCCAGCACGTCGCCGCGCTCGCGCTGCTTCCAGAGCCGGGTCCCCTTTTCGTAGGTCAGGCCGTAACTGGCGATATGATTCGGTTCCAGCGCCAGGCCCCTGGCAAGATCGTTATGCCATTGCCCCGCGGTCTGACCCGGCACGCCGAAGATCAGGTCGATCGAAACGTTGCCAACGCGCGGCCGAATGAACTCCAGCACGCGCCGCACATCGTCGGGCTCGTGATCGCGTTCGAGCACCCTGAGTAGAGTGGGTTCAAACGATTGCACGCCGAGGCTCAAGCGATTGACGCCGAAGTCGGCAAGCAGCGCGATCTTCTCGGCGTCTAGCCCGCTGGGATTCGCCTCAACGGAAAACTCGTGGCCATCACGAAGCGGCAGCCAGCGCAGGGTGATTTTGAGCAATCGTTCCAGCGCGCGATGGGGAAGATAGGTTGGCGTTCCGCCGCCGAAGAAGAGCGTTTCCATCGGCTGCGGCTCATTCAGACCGGCCAGCTCGATTTCCAGCGCGTCAAGGTAAGCGTCGATGCGTTCGTCCTGCCCAACGGCAACGGCGAAGTCGCAATAGCCACAATGATGCGCACAGAACGGCACATGAATATACGCGGCAGTCGGCACAAGCCAGGGTGGTGCGTGCATGATGCGTTACCGGCGAGCAGCCCGCGCGGGCGAGAAGCGTGCTCATGCCCACTACCTACCCGGCGGCACGTTCGTCCTTGCACGCCTGGACAATCTCCGCGAGCCTCGCCCACGCCGGCTCAAAATCCGCGATCTCCTTGCGCGAACTCTTCGCGATAAACGCCAGGCGGTCCACGTTGACATATTTTTCAAACACCTCCGGGTCGAAATCCACCAGAAGGGCTGGCAAGCTTTGCAGATGCTCCGCCTCGATGGCACACCGCGCGGGATTGTCAAGCGATTGAAGGCGACGCAGCCCTGTGTTGAGGATGTCAACAAGGACCGGCGGCAAGCCCCATTCGGAGCCGCGCAAAGGCCGCGGACCGCGACGCTTGGTGCCGGGGGCGACTGGCTTGCGAACCAGGTCAACAACTTGAAGCGTTTGCTGCCTTTTCTTTTTTGTTTCCAGCATGATTCACTCCTCGATCCAAAAAGTGAGGTGGCGTTCACCGATCAATTTTCGTTCGTGATATATCTGAACATAGTATACCCCTGGCGCCGGAAATACACAATTTGGGAAACGGAACAGGATTGGCACAACAAACGTAGGCCGTTCAAAGGTTACGCGTTGCGATTCGGTATTGTCGATGATTTCCCCAGTGTCCGATCGTTCAATGACGCCATGAAGCCACACCTCGCCCCGATGGCCGCTCATCTGCGAAAAAACAAACAGAGAATGAAGAAACGGAAACGAGGCAGCCTCGATCGTGGTTCGCACTCCGGTCAGGTGAAATACACCGATCTCGTCATCGGAATCGACGACATCATCGCACAAGAACATCGCCTGCACGCGCGGGAGGACTAACTCGGCCATCGACTTCTCTCATTCCAGGTTCGGGAATGTGCCACCCAAAAAAGGCCATTACATACGTGTTGCGAGTTTATTGCGGTGTAAATCAATCGCGAAAACCCACGACCCTGGCTTTTTCTCCACGAAATCGGACCGCAATCATGATGCCGTCGCGTCCCGGTGGCATGAATTCGATGAGAACGAGTCGGTCGGATTTGTCCAGGATCGCTTTCAACAACGCCAGGTCCCGTTTGCTTACCGAGTTCTCTGGAAGCTTGCCAAAGGTGAAAACGGCTTTTGTCTTGAACGGAATCTTGCTGCGGTCACGCCTGAGCATGGTTTTCAGCCTGGCTGCGAGGGCGTCGCGATCTTTGATGTTCTCGACTCCGTCCCAGAAAAACGGTACGTCCACTGTCTTCATGGTTGCGCTCAGATCCTGCTTCCAAATCGCTTTGATGAACTCCTCGGCCGCATCTTTTGCCATCCGGTCCCGCTTGTCGAGTTTTTGTTTCTCTTGCCCAACAAGAGCGTTCACGAGCACAATGTCAACCAAAATGCCAAGGCATACAATCACGAAAACAGGTGAATACTTGCCAGGCATGGGAAAACCCTCTCGTAGGTCGGGCTCGTGGTTGAAAGATCGCCGTGTGGATGATAGCTTGGCTCCATGTTTCAATCAACGAAAAAAGCCTATTCGAAGGAATCCAGCGATGAGGTTTCCCAAGGTCTTGATCGTGATTCTTGTTCTGAGCGTGTTCTCGCCACTTGCCTTCACGCAACCCACCCCCCGCTTCACCGACGTCACTGCGGCGTCCGGCCTATTCATCGCCAAAAACACCAGCGTCGGCGGGACCAACCCTCACGCGGTCGCCGTCGAGGACTTCGATGGCGATGGCCTGCCCGACATCATCATTCCCACCTTCGGCAAGCCCCATGTTCGTTACTTCAAGAACCTCGGCAAGCTCAAGTTCAAGGACGTGACGCCGAACTCCGGTCTGGAGAGTTTCGCCGGCGATGGCACCGGTGTCGCGGTCGCGGATTTCGATCGCGATGGCAAGCTCGACATCTACATGACCTCGCTGCGCAAAGGCGCGAGCCGACTTTTCAAGGGCAAAGGCGACGGCACGTTCATCGACATCAGCGAGAAAGCCGGCGTGTTGCTCAAGACGCCCGCTCGATCGTGCGCCTGGTGCGACGTCGATGGCGATGGCTGGGTCGATCTCTTCGTCACCAGCCCCACCGGGCAGAACTTCCTTTTCAAAAACAACAAAAACGGAACCTTCACCGACATCACCGCCGGTTCCGGCATCGACCTCAAGGGCCGACATTGCCTGGGCTGCTGTTTCGGTGACGTCGACGGCGACGGCCTCGACGATCTTTTCGTCACCTGCTATCAATCGCAACAAAGCGCACTCTTCAAAAACCTCGGGGGCGGCAAATTCAGGGACATCACCCTCGGCGCGAACCTGGGCCGCAAGGCGTCGGCCGTCGGCGGCGTCTTCGCTGACATCTTCAACAAAGGCCGGCTCGACCTTTACGTGAGCACCGATTCCTGGCTTTCCGGCGCCAACTACACCGAGGCCCAGCTGCTCAAGATGAAGCACACCGTCGAGCCCAACGCGCTCTATGCCGGCGATGGTACGGGAAAGTTCGCATGGGTGAATTCTCCTACCCTAATGTCCAAAACGCTCGGGCATGACATCATCTGCGAGGATCTCGACCATGACGGCCTGATCGACATCTACGTCGGCGTCGATGCCCAGTCCGGCAACAAATGGGCGACGACCAAGGGCGGCAATCCGCTCTGGACCCGCCGCGACGGTATTAACTGGAACGACGACGCCAAAAAATGGGGCATCAAGCACGAAGCCAACTGTGTCTGCGTCCCGGCCGTGGACTTCGACAACGATGGCGATCTCGACCTGCTCCTCATCAACTTCTACTCCAACGTCGTCCTCTACCGCAACAACACCAACGACAAAAACTGGCTACGCGTGAAAGCGGTTGGCGCCAAAAGCAACCCCGACGGCATCGGCGCCAAGGTTCGCGTCTACGCCAAGGACAAGCTCATCGGCTATCGCCAAATCCACTCCGGCGCCGGCTATTGCCGTTCATCACCCCTGGAGGCGCACGTTGGCCTGGGGAAGGCAACCGGGCCGTTTCGTGTGGAGGTTGTGTTCTCGGGAAGCAAGACGCGTGTGGTGCGCGAGGATGTGAAGGCGGGGCAGCGGCTGGTTATTCGGGAGGAGAAGCAGAAGCGGTGAATCCATCGCCTCGACAAGGTTCTTATGAAGGTGGGTTCTCGTGGCTTGCTTCTCCGCGCCGAGAAGCCTCCAACATGATCCAGGCGAACCGCATTCCGATCACTTGTGGCGCCCCATTTTTTTGCGCATTTTTTATTTTTTTGGGCTTGCTTTTCGCGGTTTGCGTGTGTTATGATATTTCAATCTCAAAAATGCCGGCACCACAACTCGAGCTGGCAGGGTCGCCTCAAAAAGCCCTTTTTGTTTTGCCCCGTCTTTATGCATCGCGAACCCATAACTTCGCCTGTTACCGTTTGAGCATAGACACATACAAGACGAAAAGCTCTACGGGCGACGGACGTTGGCCCGGTCAATCGCCCTGTTTTTTTCACAAGGAGAAAGGTATGATTTGTTCATCGCGAGTTTGTACCTTTGCCCTGGGTGGATTGCTGTTGTTGTTAGTGGGATCGGGAGGGGCACAGGTTCCGCCGGCAGCGAAAAGCAGCGTCACGGTCGATGCTCCCAAGGTCGTTGAGAACAAGGGACTTGGAACCTGGACCGTCGTGGTCACGGGAACATTGACACTGGGAAAGAACGACACGTTTGGTTCCTACGTATTTGACTTTAAGGATCCAAACAAAAATTCGGTTGCGCCAAACGTTGTTCTATATCAACAACCCCAACCGGGTTTCACAACTCCATTCAAATACTACACTGTCACAGCGAAAAAAGGAGATTGGCAGGCATATGCGGGCCTGTTCTACTCGACGGGCGCTACGCCTGGCGTCGCCGCTATAACCAAAGATTTTACCGTCCCTTGACCAAACAACTGGCCAAGGATGATTTTTTTAATGGAGTGTAAAAATGCGAGCGAATCAACGATGCGCCGTCACGGTGCTCGAATTGCTGGTGGTAATTGCCATCATCGCCATTCTGATCGGTCTATTGGTACCGACGGTGCAGAAAGTGCGCACAGCCGCCGCGCGCATCCAAAGCATGAATAATCTCAAACAGATGGCATTGGCTACGCAGCACTTTAGTGAGGCCAACCGCGGATATCTTCCGTCAATTGACGGGAGTGGCCCTGGATCAAGTTTCTCTCTACACATTTCCCTCATGCCTTACTTGGAACAAAACAACCTGTATGACCGGTTCAAATTCGTGAACGGCACCAGTAGTTGGGATAGCCACGTCGTTATTCCCGTCTATATTAGTCCGGCAGACCCGTCCTTGCCTGGGCTGCCCGAAGGCATGGCAAGTTACTCAGCGAATGCACTCCTGTTCGCCCGACGTACCCAAATTAAAAAGGTCACCGATGGTCTTTCCAACACCATCGCATACACGGAGCATTATGCGTACAACTGTCGGGGAACTGTTTTCAGCTGGGCGGTTTCCGATCATGTTGTTTATTTTCCGGACAATGGATCCGGGATAGCCGTGTTTCGGGGCGCCCTTTTTGCGCACCGGCCGGCGGGAGACGTGTTCCCTATCAACGCGGGTGGCCAAAGCCAAGCTTCCGTCCCCGGCATGACATTCCAGGTTGCTCCAAAGCTTGCCGATTGCGATCCGCGAATTCCACAGACCCCCCACCCATCGGGGCTTTTGGTTGCATTGGCCGACGGCACCGTGCGCTCCTTGGCCCCGGGCATGTCGGAGAATACATTCTGGGGCGCGGTTACACCATCGGGCAACGAGGTTCTTGGCGCGGAGTGGTAGTCCTTGGAAATGGGTGGTGGGCCTCGCTTCGCGAGAGCCACCAAAGTAAAGGAAAAATCGAATCTTTCTTATTTTGCATCAGGCTCTTAACAGCAAATCAATCCCGTCCGTTGCTGGCGCTTCCGGCTAACGAACACAGCTGTTGATCGTCGGGCGCTTGTTCGATCAGAAAAGTTAACAAATCACCATCGTTGGATCTGCGCCGGCGTCCAATCAGGCCCATCTCACGGGCGAAAAACAGCCCCATATCGTGAGATTTCATGCCAAAATCCGAAAAATCCCGTCAAATTGCCCCACGCGCACAGAAATAAGCTATGGTTTTTTTGATAAGGGAGCTTTACACGCTCCAGGTACGAATCCCCTACGTCTTTTGGTGGTGGTGGAAAATGAAGGACGTGCAACGAATTGCGATTGTGGATCCCTCCGATTCCACACGTGAACCGCTTCGGAACCTCCTCCTGGGCGTCGAAACGGTCTGGCTGGAGGCGGAATGCTCGCGTTATGAATTCTTCATCGACGTGGCCCGCCAATCGACTCCCGATGCGGTGGTGATCGCTCTTGATTCCGATCATCACAAGGCGCTCCAACTGATCCAGCAGCTCACCGATGAGTTCCCGAACATGCCGATCCTGGCGGTCAGCGCCCGGGGCGACGGGCAATCGATCTTGCAGGCCTTGCGCGCGGGCGCCAAGGAATTTCTGACGGCCCCCGTGGTCCTGGAAGACCTGATGCTTGCCATGCAGCGCCTGCGCTCGACGCGCTCCGGCAGCAACGGCGACATTGGCGGAACATTCAACGGAAACCATCGTGGCGAGTCGCTGGTGGTTTCGATCATCGGCTCCAAAGGGGGCGTCGGTTGCACCAGCCTGGCGGTCAACATTGGCTGCGCCATCGCGCAAGATCCCAACTATAACGCCGCCCTGGTCGACCTCGACCTGGCCCTCGGCGATGCGGATGTCGCGCTCGACCTCATCCCCGACTACACGCTGGCCGACGTGGCGATGAACGTCGATCGGCTCGACATGCAGTTTCTGCGCCGCTCGCTTTGCAAGCACGACAGCGGCCTGTCGCTTTTGCCTCACCCGGTGCAGATGGAAGACATCGCCCTGGTCCACGACGAGCACCTGGGCCGAGTCATCGGTTTGCTGCGCGCCAGTTATTCACACCTGGTTTTCGACCTCAGCAAGCGTTTCACGCCGACCGACTGGACCGCGATGCGGATGAGCGACGTGGTCATCCTGGTGGCCCAGCTGGAGCTGACCAGCATCCGAAACGTGGTCCGCGTGTTGCACACGATGGACAAGGAAGAAGGCCTGGGCGAGAAGGTCAGGATCGTCATGAATCGCGTCGGCGCCGAGGACAGCGAGATCTCCCTGGAAAAGGCCCAGGAAACCATCGGCAAGCCGATCTTCTGGCAAGTTCCCAACGATTACAGAGCCATGCTCGGCGCCCGCAACGCCGGCGTGCCGCTCATGACCCACGCGCCCAAGAGCAAGACTCACCTTAGCCTGGTCGGTCTGGCCAACGCCCTGTGCGGCAAGACTCCCGTGGAGCCGGTCAAGAAAGAACGCCGGAGCTTCTTTTCGTTCAGGTGATACACACGCCCAGGGATGAGCGCAGCGAATCCCTGGGATCAAACGACAGCATCCCAAGGATTCGCTGCGCTCATCCTTGGGCTTGTAGGAATTCCCCATGTCTCGATTGCAACGCGGTCTGAATTCGACGGGCAACGGCGCCTCCCCCCAGGCCTTCAACCGGACCGGCGGAGTGGGCGGCGGCAGCGACCGCAGCGGCAAGAGCTTCGATGAACTCAAACGCATCATCCATGGCAAGCTCGTCGATAAGCTCGACCTCTCGCGCGTCAGCGATCTCGCCGGCGATACGCTGCGCCGCGAAATTCGACTCGTCGTCGAACGCCTGTGCGACACCGAGAACCCCCTGCTCAACCGCGTCGAACGTGAACGCCTCATCGACGAGGTGCTCGATGAAACCTTCGGCTTCGGCCCGCTCGAGGCCCTTCTCAAAGACCCGACCATCAGCGATATTCTGGTGAACGGCCCGCACAAGATCTACGTCGAACGCCGCGGCAAGCTCGAAAAAACCGACGTGAAATTCCGCGACAACGATCACCTGCTGCAGATCATCGACCGCATCGTGTCCAAGGTCGGCCGGCGCGTTGACGAAACCAGCCCGATGGTCGATGCGCGCCTGCCCGACGGCTCGCGCGTCAATGCGATCATCCCGCCGCTGGCCCTCGACGGCCCGACCATGTCGATTCGCCGTTTCGGCGCCAACCCGCTCAAGCTCGAAGATCTGCTCAACTACAAGGCCTTCACTCCCGAAATGGCGATGCTCATGGAGGCGTGCATTAAGGCCCGGCTCAACATCGTCATCTCCGGCGGCACCGGTTCCGGCAAGACGACGCTCCTGAACACCCTTTCGAGCTTCATCCCCCATGACGAGCGCGTCATCACCATCGAGGACGCCGCCGAATTACAGCTGCAACAAGACCACGTGGTTCGCCTGGAAACCAGGCCCGCCAACATCGAGGGCAAGGGCGCCATCAACACCCGTGACCTGGTGCGCAACGCACTGCGTATGCGACCCGAACGCATCATCATCGGCGAATGCCGCGGCGGCGAGGCGCTCGACATGTTGCAGGCCATGAACACAGGCCACGCCGGGTCGATGACCACCCTGCACGCCAACACCACGCGCGACGCCCAGGCCCGTCTGGAAACCATGATCATGATGTCCGGCATGGAATTGCCGATCAAGGCCATGAGGCAGCAGATCTCGTCGGCGGTCGACCTGATCATTCAGTCCAACCGCTTGCAAGGCGGGCCGCGCAAGATCACCTCGATCTCAGAGGTGCTCGGCATGGAAGGCGATGTCATCATCATGCAGGAAATATTCCGCTTCAAGCAGCTTGGCATCGACCAGAACGGACGCTCGTACGGGCAGTACGAGGCGAGCGGCGTCCGCCCCGGCTTCATCCCGCGCCTGGAAGCCTCGGGCATCAAGCTGCCGACGAACATGTTCCAGGAGCGCATCTTGATGCGCGATTGATTCAAACGTCCCCTCTCCCCTCGCGGGAGAGGGGCAAGGGGTGAGGGGGCTGAGCAAGCGAAGGGCTCGCCCCCTCACCCCCGCCCCCTCTCCCAAAGGGAGAGGGGAGGAATGATCCACCACACCTCCGCCGGAATGGGAGAGGCTTCCTCTCCCTCCGGCGCGAGGTACTTTGAAAAAGGCAGAATGACTGCCGCGTTCATCCCAAAAATGGGCCAACCGCGGCATAACCAGGTTGACCAAAGGAAGTGCATCATGGCTCCCCTGTTGATTTACGGTCTGGTCTTCATCGGTGTCACCGCAATCACCGGCGTGATCTTTTTCATCCTCGGCGAGGGCACCGCCAAGACCGCCGAACGCCTGGACCTGTTCACCGGGCGCAAAAAGAAGGACGACGAGGCAACGACGATCCTCAAGAAAACCGCGCTGGATCGCGATAAGAAGTCGCTCCTGGCAGCGCTGACGCCCAACGTGCCCAGCTTGCAGAAGCTGATCGTGCAGGCGGACGCCAATATCACGCCCAGCACCTTCATGGTCATCAGCCTCATCCTGGCAGCCCTGGGCTTCACTGCCAGCTGGCTGGCGGGAGTCAAGTTGTACCTGGCGCCGCTGCTTGGCTTGCTCCTGGCGGTGATTCCATTCGCCTGGCTCATGCACAAACGGTCCAGCCGGCTGAAGACTTTCGCATCGCAGCTGCCAGAATCACTCGAACTGGTGGCCCGAGCCTTGCGGGCCGGGCACAGCCTGGCGGCGGGCCTGCACGTCGTCGCCGAGGAAATGCCCTCCCCGATCGCCGACGAGTTCAACCGCGTCTACGAGGAGCAGAACCTGGGCATTCCCATTGACGAGGCCCTCAAGTCGATGACCGAGCGGGTGCCCAACCTCGATCTCCGCTTCTTCGTCACCTCCGTGTGCATCCAGCGAACCACCGGCGGCGATCTGGCGGAAATCCTCGACAAGATCGGCTACGTCATCCGCGAACGTTTCCGCATTCTCGGCCAGGTCAAAGCCCTTACCGCCGAAGGCCGGTTGTCCGGCGTCATCCTGATGGCGTTGCCCTTCCTGCTTTTCCTCATCATGCTGCACATCAAGTATGACTACGTGGAAAAGTTGTGGACCCACCCGTTGGGCGTGAAGATGGCCGTCGGGGCGCTGATCATGCAATTGGTGGGAGCGCTTGTGATTCGGCACATTGTGAATATCAAGGTGTAACGTGCCGCTTGCGGCTTAGCGTTCGCCTGGCGACAAGCGAACGCTAAGCCGCAAGCGGAATTGGAAACTCGGCGGCGCAGGCAAAACCCAAAATTGTGGAAAGTGGGAGTAAAGAAATCTTGCCGGGATTGACGAGTATATCAGGCAGAACGATTCTTCCGATTACTCCAACGAAGGCAGGTGACTTCCGCGCAACCCCTCCTTGAGGATACCCCCATGTTGATCGCAGCCTTCGGCATTGAAGACATGATTCCCCTGCTGGTGTTCGCAGGGATTGTCGCGGGAATCTGGGCGCTCCTGTCCATGATTTCGCGGCGCAACAGTCAGGCGCTGGATCGCCTGTCGCGTTTGAGCCGGCCTCAGTCGCTGGCGGACATGGAGGATCCCACGAAGGCAGGCAAGAAAGCCAAGTTCCAGGGTTTGGCCGACGCCGTCAAGTCGATCTCCAAGCCGCTGATGCCTCAGACCGAGCTGGAACAGGGCGCCTTGAAGAACAAGCTGGCCAACGCCGGCTTCCGCTCGGATGCCGCCCCGATGGTGTACTCCGGCATCCGCCTGGTCTGCCTGGCGGTTTTCTTCCTGATCTCAGTCGCGATTTTCGTCCCCGGACGACCCTGGGGCTGGAAGATGTTGCAAGGCATCGTGATCATGACCGGCGTCGGGTTTTATCTGCCGAGCATGATCCTCTGGTACCTGCGGACCAAACGCCAGGAGGAGATTTTCCTCACGCTGCCCGACGCCCTCGACCTTTTGGTCGTCTGCGTGGAAAGCGGCCTGGGCTTGGACGCGGCCATGCGAAAGGTATGCGACGAAATGGGCACGCACGCCAAGACGATCACCGAGGAATTTTCGCTCGCGAATTTCCAGCTGCAGATGGGCCGGCCACGCCGCGAAGTTTTGCATGACCTGGGTGTGCGCACCGGAGTTGACGACGTGAAGTCTCTGGCGGCGATCCTGATTCAAGCGGACCGCTTCGGCTCCAGCATCGCCCAGGCCTTGCGCGTGCAGTCCGACGCCATGCGGACGCGCCGCAAGCAGATTGCCGAGGAAAAGGCCGCCAAGACCGCCGTCCAGCTGTTGTTTCCCTTGATCCTGTTCATCTTCCCCGGCATCTTTGTGGTGCTGGTGGGGCCGGCGGCGATCAACATCATGGATAACCTTTTGAAACCGAAGTAAACACCATCCATTGGGCCGCGGAGCTCGCTACGCCCTGGCAAACCCCGCGGCCAAATGGATCAACCCCCAAAATGTCAGGAGACTTCTGGATGAATGGATTCATCAAGCAAACCACGGCTGTCATTTGCTTCGGCGCCGGTGTCTTGGCCCTGATCGGCTGTACGCATTACCGCGAACATGTCGATCCGTGCTGGCCGGAACGCTACAACAAGGCGGCCCAGTATTCCGTCAAGGACATGCACAACGCCCAGGCGTTCAAGGGACATATCCTCAACCAGACCGTCTGGGAAGATGACTTCGACGGCAACAAGCTCAAGAAGAGCGGCATGGCCAAACTTCACTACATCGCCAATCGCGAGCCTACCCCCGCGGTCATGAAACTGTGGCTGCAAAACTCGGACCTCAGCCAGATCGATCCGAAGAAGAGGGAAAAACTCGAAGGGGACCCGGCTGAATACAAGAAGGAACAAGACCGAGTCAATGCGGCCCGATTGAAAGCGATTATGGTCTATCTGGAAACGCAGCGCGCGGGTACGCAACGCACCCTATACGAAATCGACATTCACAACTACGAGCAACCGACCTACCGCGCCGACTGGACCGACAAGGCTCTACAGAACCTGGAAAAGAACATCCAGGCTGGCCGGCAGCAAATCTTCATCACGCCATCCGTCAGCGGCACGAAGTAACACAAACTCACGCATCGAAACGGGGAATTTCGGTTCCCCGTTTTTTTTCAATTACCCGCTTCATTGTTGGGATCGGCCAATCAACGAAATTGGCGGCATTTAATGTAGTCATCACGCTCCGCGTGATGACATCGGAGAAGCCTGGAGATTTTCGCGGAAAGCCAAACTCTCGAGTGCTTCCTGCGAGGTCATCACGCGGAGCGTGATGACTACATTGGTGCGGATCCCAACAACGAAGCGGGTTTTTGTTTTTTTTAGCGGGACGCGCAAGCGACCGACCCAAGCGGCCCGATTCCGTCGCTTGCGCGTCCGGCTAACAGGTTTACACTCGCCGCGTTTTTCGCATTTCTCAACGGTTTACGTAAACTCGCGCCAATT
>JACPPF010000022.1 GCA_016191165.1 Planctomycetota bacterium | reverse complement strand
GTAGGTCAGGCTTTCCAGCCTGACACGCCCCGCGAAAACGTCAGGCTGGAAAGCCTGACCTACTTCTTGACAAATCGTCAGGCTTTCCAGCCTGACACGCCCCGCGAAAACGTCAGGCTGGAAAGCCTGACCTACTTCTTGACAAATCGTCAAGCTTTCCAGCCTGACGCGCCCCGCGAAAACGTCAGGCTGGAAAGCCTGACCTACTTCTTGACAAATCGTCAGGCTGAAGAGCCTGACCTGCTTCAAGAAGGGGAAAACCACCACGGTAGTGGCGGTATTCGCTGGAGATATTATACAAAACGCAAGCAAATCGGATCAACGCTGAAACGTGGTCGGTCTAGCGAAAATCAGCGATTGAGGTCTTGCCCGGCGTAACGACGACGACGCGTTCTTGGATCATATCTTCGGCGCCGTTTTTCCAGGTCGCGCGAATCCGATAGGAATAGGGTCCGCCCTTCGGGGCAAGGTCCGGGGTATGGAAGAGCCGATCGACGCCGTTCTGTTTGGTGGGGTTGCCATCGAAGAAAACCTTGGCCTGGCCGTCAGGAACGAGTACGCGGATGCTGGCGGCATTGCTGACCGGAACAACCGGCTGGATAACTTGAGGGGCCGACGGTTCGGGATAGAAGGAATACCGCGGGGTGCCGTAGTAGTAAGGGGGAGATGAATAGAGAAATGGGCTGGAGTAGTAGCTCCCGATTCCAAAACCGGAGCCATAGCCACCCAGGCCGCCGTAAAATCCGTCGTAGTAGGGGCTGCCGAAATAGATGCCGCCGTAGCCAAATCCCCGACCGTAGTAGCCGCCGCGATAGCCGCCCGCGCCCGGATAGACGCCGCCGCGATAGGCGCCCGCGCCGGGATAGACGCCGCCGCGCTGGATGGGAGCGCCGCCGCGTGAGCCACCGCCGACCTTGGCGCCGCCACCTCCTCGGCCGCCACCGCCGCCGCGCCCGCCACCTCCCTTTTGCGCCGTCGCCAGATCCGCCGTGGCGAGCAATCCGAACAGGGCCAGGAATACGAATGCAAAAAACGACCGCTGAAGCATGGCGAGGCACCCCCATAAAAGTGGTGGCGATGAGAATGGCGAAATGGGTCCATCCACGTAAATTATAGCCGTTCCAATGCCCAAGGAGCAATCAAACCTCCATTGAGGTGAATCGAAAATGCAGGCAATCAAGCGAATGGACCAATATTTCAGCTTGTGCGTGCATCAAAAAAAGGTCGGCGGACCCGCCGGGGCGCCGACCTGACCAACTTGCGCCTTTCGACTGCGCTATTTACGCCGGACCTACTGCCTCGGGACTTGCGTGAAATCGACCACGATGGTCTGGCCCGCACTGACGTTGACGACGCGCTCCTGAATCACCCGTTGGGTGCCTTCCATCCAGGACGCGCGGATCCGGTAACTGCCGGAGACACCCGGGTCAAGAGGCGCCGTGCGAAACAGGCGTGTCGTGCCGTTCTGCAGCAACAGGTTCCCGTTCACCCAAACCTGCACGCCACGGGTCGGCACCAGAATTCGCACATGCCCGATGTTGACCGGCGCCGGCTGAACATACGTGGGGGCATAGTATGACGTGGTCGGGTAGGTCATGTAGCGACCATAACCGATGCCCGGATACCCGTAGCCGCCGTAGCGGCGATAGGCCCCGTAACCGTACCACCCGCCGGGGAACCAGGTGGTGCCGTAGCCGCCATACCGATAAGGCGAATAGGAGCGAGAATAGGTACGCGGGTAATAGGAGCGAGAATAGGTACGCGGGTAATAGGAGCGAGAAATGTACCCGCCCCTGCCTCGGCCCGCGCCGCCGCGCCGCTGCGCCTGTGCGAAATCAGCTGTCGCCAACAAAAGCGTCAGGCTCAGGATCGCCGGGATCAAGAGGTATTTGCGTGACATGCTTCGTTCCTCCTTCTCTTGTGTGCCTTGGATTTGTCCTGTTGGGCTCGAATCGCCTTTCCTATTGAATCTTAGCGCACCGGTTGGGCGGGAATCAACCCCGGACAACGGCAAGCCCAACGTTTCTGGACAATGTGGTTCTTTCTCCCAGGGAAAAATGAGGCGAATTCCTAAACTTCGTGACGAGGATGTATGCCAAGCTAAAAAAAAGCGGGCAAAGATTGGCCGCGCAAAACGGCCGCTAAGCTGGGTTCGGTCACATTGGTTCGCCGGAATAACTCGCCCACAGCGCGTCGATCGGATGGGCGACGGTCAACCCCGGTTTCTTTTCGCGCAAATAGCGGCCGAGTTGAATCAGGCACCCGACATTTCCTGACAGCACCGCGTCGGCGCTGGTGTCGAGCACGTTCCTTGCCTTGCGTTCGCCGAGGCGTTCCGCCATCTCGGGTTGCGTGAGATTGTAGCTCCCCGCGGCGCCGCAGCAGATTTCGCTTTCATTGAGCGGCACGAGTTGCAACTCCGGGATCATCTCCAGAAGCTGCCTGGGCTGCTTGCGTATCTGTTGCCCGTGGCAAAGATGGCACGCGTCGTGGTACGCTGCCTTCACCTTCCAGGGATGCGTCGGCGCGACGGGGCCGAGGTCGATCAGGAACTCGCTGATGTCTTTCACCTTCTTCGCGAAGATCGCCGCGCGGTCTGCGTCAGGGGAATCGTGGAACAGGTGACCATAATCCTTGAGCATCGCCCCGCACCCGGCGGCGTTGACGATGATCGCATCGAAATCTTGCCACGCCGCTTGCGGCCTGGCGTTCGCAGATCCGGCGGGTTGAGATTGGCCAGCAGTCCCATGCTCAAGAAATGCGTGAAGGTTCTGTCGAGCAAAATCCTTCGCGGGCGCTTCCAGCGCCGCATGATAGTGGAGCGCTCCGCAGCAAACCTGCTTGCGCGGAATCCACACGTCGCAGCCGTTCTTTTGTAGAACCCGCGCGGTCGCAAGATTAGTTTGCGGAAAGAAGGCATCGGCGGCGCAGCCCGTGAACAGGGCAACACGCGCCCGGCGCGTCCCTTCAGCGGGAAGCCATTCGGGCATCGTGCCATAGTGAGCCTTGAGCGGCGGCAACATGGCGTGCATTTGCCGCAGCGAGCCCGGCATCAAATTCAACAGCCCGGACTTGCGCATCAGCGTGTCCAGACCCGTCCACTGCGCGACGCGCGCCGGCGCCAGCGCGAGCCGCATTCGGATCGCATACGGCGTGAAGCGATACAGCAGGAACTTTTGCAGCCAGCTCAGGTTGTCCGGCTTGGTTCCCGTCTTCTCCATGTGAATGCGGAACGGCTCGATCAGCTTGCCGTATTGAACGCCGGAGGGACATGCCGACTCGCACGCCCGGCAATCCAGACACAGGTCGAGATGCTTTTGCACGGATTCGTCGAGATCGATGCGGCCATCGGTGACGGCGCGCATGAGATAGATGCGCCCGCGCGGGCTGTCGTTTTCGTCGCCCAGTTCGACGTAGGTCGGACACGCGGAGGTGCAAAGGCCGCAATGAACGCAATCCAGGAAAAGTTCGTAGTCGATCCCGGCGTCGTGCTTGGGGCGCGCCATCGGCAAAGAGGTACGAGTCGCGTCGGCAGTGTTCATTATGGTTTCAAGCCCAGGGGTGAGCGCAGCGAATCCCTGGGATCGCGCGGTCCACATCCCGCATCATATGCCATCCACAAATCGTCCGGGGTTGAAAATGCTCCGCGGATCGAATTTCGCTTTAACTTCACGCATTAACCGGATGTCGTTGGTCGGCGGTCCCCAAACATCTAACGATTGCTTCCACGGGTGAGCACACCGCTGGACGATGACGCTTCCGCGCACCTGGGCCGCGCGTTCACGCCACGTGGTTAGGATGCTGGCGGCCTGCTCCTTTGTCAAGTCGCCCGGCCAATGTCCGTGGACGATGCCGTTGCCTCCATGCGCGCGCACGGCGGATTGGGGCGCATCCCGATCGGCTTGCAAACAGAATGCCGCGGTTCGGCTGGGCGGCAGGCTCGCCCTGAAGGTCAGCGCGCAGGCGGCCGTGGATGCGTACTCCGTCAGAGCGCAGCATAGCGAATGGGTCGTGAAGTCGATACGCGCTTGCAATCCGAAGTGCGCGCCGACCTCCTTCACCAACTGTTGCACCTGCCAGCTAACCGCATCGCCGTTGCCTTCATAACCGACGAGCACGATCCAGGGCGCTGCCGGCGCCTTCAATGCGGCCTGCCCAAAAACGCAATTGGCGGCCGACCGGTTCAACACCTCGATGCAAACCGGCCGGGTCCGCGAGTCGCTCAGGCTGGTCAGGATCGCCTCGAGCTGAGCCGCGTCGCTCGGCAGGCAAATGAGGGCCTGCTGTTCGGCAAGCGGTCGCAGCTTCAAGGTTACCTGGGTGATGATGCCGAGCGTGCCCAGCGAGCCGACGAGCAGCTTGCAAAGGTCATAGCCGGCCACGTTCTTGACGACGCGTCCGCCAGCCTTGAAAACGTTCCCCTCGTCGTTCAGCGCACTGATGCCGATGACGTAGTCGCGCAACGTGCCGTACCCATACCGGCGCGCCCCGCTTACATTGGCGGCCAGCACGCCCCCGAGGGTCGCCCGGGTACTTTCGGGCACGTCAATCGGCAAGCGCAAGTTTTCCGGTTCGAGGATTCCACGCAAGCGCTCCAGCGTCATGCCGGCTTCCACGGTGATGGTCATGTCGCGGGCGGGAAAGTCGATGACCTCGGCAAGGCCGCGCAAATCGACCGCCACCCCCGGCCTGGTCGGCGCGTTACCAAGCCCCATCTGCGTCTTGCCGCCGAAGGGATACAACGCGGTTGCGGCGCGAATCAGATCGCCCAGTTCGTTGACGGACCCGGGCCGTGCCACGTCAAGCGGGCCAAAACCATCCAGAACACAGGTCGTCGCACTCATTCGCGTCACGAAAAATCGAACGGGTTGTTTTTCTTTTCTCGCGTCTTGCTCGCCGTCGGCTCAGGCGGGGCTGGCTCGTCAAACGGCATCACGGCGTCGAGATTCGCCGGCGCGTCCTCACCCGGCATGCCCGGCAAGGGCGGAGCTTGAGCAGGCCGCGGCGCCTTCTTCGGGAATAGCACGCGGTACACCAGCACGAACGACGCGAACAGGCACACGCCGAGAATCGACCACAAGGTCACGTCTCTGCCGACCGCGTCCTCACCAAGCCACGCGCTGATCGCCAGATGCGTCCCCACCGCCAGCGGCAGGTAGCCGATGAAAACCCCGCCAATCAAGCGCGAGCGAAGCGCCGGCAGGCGCCTGCCGAGGATGAACGGCACCTCGCCCAGGAACAACAGGGCCACGCCGAGCGTCATCAACGCGAACCCGATCACGATCACGGCCAACCCCATGACGCACCTCACATCGCCGCGTGCCGCCCCGCCTTCGATTGCTCGATGCAGGCCCCGGCCGTGGGCAGCATCTTGCGCGGACTACAGCGCCCGTCGGGATTGAACGCATTGCGGAGGCGCAACATCATGGCCAGGTCATCGGGCGCGAACAGCTTCGGCATGAAGTCGATCTTTTCGACGCCGATGCCGTGCTCGCCTGTCACACTGCCGCCCAGGCGAATGCACTCGTCGAGGATTTCATTGCTCGCGGAAAGGACGCGCTTCACCTGGTCGGGATCGCGCTCGTCGAACAGCAAGATCGGGTGGATATTCCCATCGCCGGCATGGAAGACATTCGCGATCTTCAGCGCGTACTTCACGCCGACGTGCTGAATGAATTTCAAGACGGCGGGCAGCTTCGTCCGCGGCACCACGCCGTCCTGGGTGCAATAGCTCGGCGCCAGCCGGCCCACCGCGCCGAACGCCTGTTTGCGGCTCTTCCACAGTAAGAGCCGTTCGGCCTCGGTGTTGGCCTTGCGCACTTCGCGGGCATGGTTTTTTTTGGCGATCTCGATGATGCGCTCGGCATCCTGGTCCAGCCCGGCGTCGAGGCCGTCCACCTCCATGATGAGCACCGCGCCGGCGTCGAGCGGAAAGCCAAAGTGAAACGCCGCCTCGACCGCCTGAAGGATCAAGCTGTCGAGCATCTCCAGCGCGCCGGGGATGATGCCGGCGCCGATGATGTCGCTGATGGTGTTGGTGGCGTCGTCCACCGTCTCGAAGACGCCCAGCAGCGTGCGATACGCCTCCGGGTTGCGCGTGATGCGCACCCACACCTTCGACGCGACGCCGAACGTCCCCTCCGAGCCGACGATGACGCCTGTCAAGTCGTAGCCCGGCATGTCCTCCACCGGTCCGCCCGTTGGTACCACCTGGCCGTCGGGCAACACCAGTTCCACGCCGAGCACGTGATTGACCGTCACGCCATATTTCAGCGTGTGCGGTCCGCCGGAATTGGTCGCCACATTGCCGCCGATGGTGCAGGCGCCCTGGCTGGAAGGATCGGGCGCGAAGTGATACCCGCGCGGCTTGAGGTGGTTCGTGAGCCAAAGATTGACAACGCCCGGCTCGATGATGGCATAGCGATCGCGATAGTTGACTTCGAGAATGCGCTTCATGCGGGTGAGCGCGATCATCACGCCGCCACCGATCGGCAGACAGCCGCCCGCCAGGCTCGTCCCCGCCCCGCGCGGCACGAATGGCACGCCCAGCTCATGGCACGCCTTCACGATCGCGACGATTTGCTCGGTGCTGGTAGGGAAAACGACGATGTCGGGCTGGTTCTTTTCAATTGTGAAGCCGTCGCATTCGTAGACCAGCAGATCGCTCGGTGACGACAGAACGTTCGCGGGGCCGACAACGGCGCGCATGCGTTCGGCCAGGGGAGTGGCGACGGCGGTGGTCATGCCGTCATGTTACGGATTCGAGCGGCGATGTTTAGCCGCTGGTTCATTCACCGGATTCGCGAAGCAGTGCCAGCCAGTCCTCCTCGGAAATGTGCGGATCCACGAAAACCGCCAGGAAATGCCGAAGTCGGTCGTAGGCAACCACGGGCGTCACTTGATTTCTTGGCATCTGCCGTTTCCCGTGGGCAACCCAGTTTCGGTATTCTCGCACCTGGTCTACCTCTTCCACGATTTCCGCATGACCGGTGCGATAGGGAGCAAGGACGCGATAGAAGCTCCCAAAACGAATAGCCTCGGCGGCTTCCGCGGCCGCTTCCACAAGAGACTGGTGGCGAAGTCTCGCCGCCTCCGGCCGAATCTGGCGAAGGATTGCATCCCGCACAATCCCTTCAAATACGGAGAACATCACGACGATTGCCAAATCGTCCAGTTCTTCCAGCGCATTTCCCGAAGGTTCCGTAATATCTTGCGATTCCAACATTCGAAAATGGTCGTCCCTGCGTAACGCCCCGCCGGCCTCCCCGGAAAAACTGAGCCAGTGCTTTGCGCCAATCCGATGGATGCGTTTGAGCGATGCGCGCGCATCCTGATACCAACGCCAGGCGTCATCGAGCGTTTTCATGAGAACAAGCTTTGAAGCGACTCTTCAAACGCCGTCTTATCCAGGTCCCTGAAGGTGAGCCGATCCTGATTGGCAATCACCCAGCGCCGTTGGTCTTGAGAATCGCGAACCAGGTAGAGTTGAATCTTCTCCCCACCGCCCTTCAAATCGACGCGTCCTTCCCCGCGAATGGGCGCCAGTGGGCCGATTTCCGCCGCGGGACCGAGGACGTTGCGGGCGATTGGAATTGCTGCGACCGTGCGGTTGTTGAGGTCAAACCGAAGCAGCGGGGCCGAGTAAGTTCCAAACTCCTCCTCATCGATTTTTGTCGTCTCTTTGGTAATCCGGACAATGCCATCCGAATCGTCTTCGCGAATCCAGGCCGTAATCTCCGCGAACAACTTTTCCAGCGCGTCGATCCACTCCTTTTTCTTGACCGCGACCTGGCGAGGATTGGCATGGCGTTTTTGTTCAATCAACCATTCCTTGAAACTGGTGTTCCCCATTCCTACCTCCTCATCAGGGTTAATGAGCTATTTTGCGAACCTCTTTGACCCTGATTTTATCTTGTCAAAAATTGGGCCTTTGGCAAGTTTGGCCGCGGGGCCCATCGCTGTCGGTCAACGCGGTCAATCAAGAAACGGCGCCCCGCGGCCCAGGAGACATTCTGTATCACATTTCCGACAACATCGCCATCGCCACCCGGCCCAGGCTTTCCTCACTGACCGCGACCGGGTCGCCGCACTCGGGGCAGTAGATGTGGCCCGCCTCCGTGAGCGACGTGAAGATCATGTCCTCGAACGTCTCGCCATCCCCCAGCGAATACCACGGCCCGGTCTCGAACATGCGGTCAGTGACTTCATCGGCGGACGCTTCCGGCGGAGCGGCGAAACGGCAAGCGCAGCAGTCGCAGTAAAGTTCGATTTGCATCACGAAACTCCTGTTTTCGATTGATATGGTTCCGACAGGAGTCAGACAAAGCAAGCCCGATGCCAACGCCCAAAGCTGGCCTTGACTTTTTTGAAACGAGACGCATCTTGTTTGCAGGATTGGAGATATGCTCGAAAAATCCGTCCAGGCAAGCCAAGTGGCCTTGGTGGGCGTGGCGGAGTTTGCCGCCGAATTCCTTACAATACGCCGTTCCGACCCGGCAGGAATTACAATCGGCCAGTCGACCTCGTGCGGAAGGGTTTCGATGTGAGAAGTCCCGCCGTCCGCCCCGCGCGGAGTCGCGCGGGCGCTAAACGAGGACGCGAGTCATTGAATCACGCCGAGGTGCAGCACGACGTTGCTGTCGCGCCGTGGGTTGTAGTTGAGCTGCGGGCCGGGGTTGCCCCGGCACACGATGCTGGCGCCGAGCGGATGCGGAAACATGAAGTCAGCCGTGAAACTGTTCCCGGCCACCGTTCTCACGACGACCACTTCGGCATTCGGACCCGAATCGATTTCCAGCAACATTCCCGGCTGTACCGCCAGCGGCACTGCACCGGCATTTCCCGTCAGGGGAGTGAAGTTCATCGTATTCGTTTGCGGCAACGGTAGGGCCGCGTTGATGTTGATGTTGTTGGTCGAGTTCGTGTTAAACAACTGCATCCCCGAGCGATCCACGATGGCGAAAAAGCGGTGGCGGATGTGTTTGTTCTCATCGCGGCCAATCTCCGGGCCGAGCCGGGCGGGGCGGACGGTCTCGTCCACGACCTCGAAGAACCCGACGGTCCACCAGACGGCGAAGGTGTTGCTCGTGGTCGTGACGTTGTTGTACGCCTTCTGCGCCAGGGCCAGCCGGGCATAGGGATGGGCGTTGCCGGGCAGGAACGTGCCGAGCGCCATGCTGCCGGCCGCGAAGCTCTTGAACGGCGTGCCTTCCGGTCCGCCGGCGCTGCGTGCCGCGATGATGGCGGCGAAGGCGGTCTGCACGTCCGATGTCGTGAACGACGCATAGGGCGCGATAGCGTCTTGCGCGTCGCAGATGGCGTGGAATATCTCCGGCTCGGTCATCGTGTTGATGTTGACGCGCCCTGGCACGCGCCCGCCGCGAGTGGTTCCGAGCATGTTGTCCGGTACGCCAAGCACTTCGAGAGCGCGGTAGATACCCGCCGCAGGAACGTTCCACGGCGCATAGTGGCCAAATGGGCCCGCCGGCGTGATGAACTGCTGCGTCAACTCGTGCGGCTTGAAGCCGGAAACGTGCAGTAATTCGAGCTGGTTGACCAGCGGCCGGTCGAGGTGGGTGAGCCAGGTGAACGGGCCGGGCGCATTGGAGTTCTGGCGGAAAAACGAAGTCTGCGGGTTGGACCCGGGGATTACTCCAACCTGGGCGGCGACCTGCGTGGTTCGCTCGGCGGCATACGGCTGGCTTCGGCCATAAGACTGAAACGTGCCCATGCCGGCGGGAACCTGGGCGCCGGTGGCATTGAACGTCCGGTTATCGTTGACCGGCACGTTCTCGAAGTAATCGACCGTGATATATGGATTGTACTGGGCCGACGTCGGGTCAGGATTGGGCGGCAACTGCGGCACCGCGAGACGACGCAACAACAACGTTACCGACGGAACCAGGGCCACCGGATCGGTCGTGATCGACATTTCCGGAGTCGTATGGGTGGTGGGCAAACTCGGATTGCGTCCGGGCACATAGGTGCTCATGGCCGGACCGAGTACAAAGAACCCGACGTTGGTCTGCGTGGGGTCGGACGCGGCGCCATTGTTGGGGAATACTCGATTGTACGCAGTCTTCCCCTTCCCTTTGCCGCCGACGGGCCAGTTCGCCGAGGTGCTCAACGTCCGGGCTACGCCGCCGTTGTTGAACTCCGGATCGCCGTAATTGTTGCCGGGATTGCGCAGCGCGGCCGTTAGCCCTGGACTCGTCGGGCACACGACGACTTGATATGCCGCATTCGCCCCGAGACGGAAACGCGCGGCGCCAAGGTAGTTCGGATAATTGTCACTTCCAGGTGTTGTCATGAACGGATTGTGCAATTCCACCCAGACGTTGAGTTTGTTCATGGTCGCCGCGGTTCCAGTCATGACGCCCGGATCGGTCGTCACGTTGTCGTTTTGCGCATAGACCTCATTCAGCACAGCCCGCGGCAACTCGGTGCCGAAGACCCACTCTCCGCCATACCAGTTGAACGGCGTCACGAAGTCGTCGTTATCGACGTAATCAACGATGTTGACGGCAAGCTGAGCAAGCCAGCGCGCGGCCTGATAATCACCCGAGGCCGGGACGACGCTCGCCGGCGGCAAGGTGTTTGGATCCTGGGCGCCCGTGACGCGGACCAGAGCGTTGTAGATGTCGCGCGCAAATTGCTTGCGGGCGCCGATCGCCGCGTTGTACGCCGGGTAATTTCCGGGCACGATGACTCCAACGACGTTTGGCGCCGGGTAGTCAGGCAGCTGGCGATTCAGGTTGAGCCGGAGCGAGTCGCCCAGCTTCGAGCGCCAGTCGCCGGTGTATTCGCTGTTGGCGGGGTAGGTGCTGACCGTGCCATACACCGGCGCTTGCGGTCCGCCGGCGGCGGTCCAGGTCGGATAGCCGGAAGGCGTGAGTTGATAATGCCCCGCCGTCGTCGGGTCCCAGTTGATCATCGGCGTTGCATGAATGCGATCCAGACACCAGTTCGTCGTCGTCACCATGTTACGCGCCCGGATGTTCGCGAACGTGGTTGGCATGCGGCGGAAAATCTCCGACTGCAGCGCCGGCGAGTTCGTGCCGCCCCAGCGCAAGAGCGCTTCCATGTGCGAGGCCGGCAGCGGCGCCAGGTTGGGCGCGATCGGGTTGAGCAGGTTCAGCCCGAGCGGCTTTTGCGTGATCTCATTGGTCGGGCCGGCGCCGGTGAAGGCATTGTCCCACCCGGCCGGATAGCTCGGAAACGGGAAGTACGAATTGTATGCGACGGCGTTGACGCTCATCGATCCGGCCCCGGACCCAATTGCCGCGGTGGAATTCGTCGCGAACGCAAACCCGCCCGGCATGATGCCGCGCACCGTCGCGCCGTTGGCATGAGGATTGGCGAATACCGCGGTGAAGGAGTTCGTCGCCGGCGTCACGCTCGTGACGGTGACCGTCTCGGCGTTGGGCGTGCCGACATCGATGGCCAGATTCATGCCGACGCGGATGGCCCAGGCCGTCACGAAGGGATCGCTGCTGCGACCCGTGCCCGGGTTGAAGGCGTCGGCGTCGATCTTCGCGAACCAGGACAGGTTGGCGGAATTCGGGAAGGTGATCGGCGAGCCCGCGGGCAGCGCCCCGGCCGCTCCGCCCAGCCCGCCGTACTTCAAATTGAAAAGCGCTTGCAGCTCAGGATTGTTGGTCAGCACCTTGCTGAGATTGACTTCGGTCGCGCCGTAGCCGCGATTGGAGACGTGAGCGCCGTTCGTGCCGAGCCGATTGCCATGCGCCCACAGGTGCAGGCGATTGCTGAGATCGACGATCAAGGGCGCGAAGAGCGGCTTGAAGCGTTTGCCGCTCGGCGAGGTCAGGATCGGATAGCCCAGGTCCATCCAGATGCTGTCGTTGTTGGGAACGCCCAGTCCGAACTCGAGGTTTTTGACATGCCCGCCGCCGTCCATGTCGGGCAGGGTCATGGCGGGATGCCATGCGGCATCGGGGCTCATCAGCATGTACTTGCTGGCCGCGCTGGTTCCAGACCCGGGCATCCAGGAACGGTAGAAGGACGGCAGGTAAACCGTGCCGTCGGCGCCGACGTTGGCGAGGAACAAGCTGTTAGTATCGAATGACGTCCAGGGCGGATTGGCGCCGCCCACGTAGCGAAAGTTCGCGTCGCCGGTCTTCCCGTAGAACTCCGGATTGCGCAAGAAATTCAGGTACGGATCGAAATCCGCACCCTGGGCGCCTTCGTACCGCGTGTAGTTGGGCAACTGATAATTGTCGCGCGGGCCACTGCCGAACGCGACGGGATAGCTCAAAGCGCTCCGGCCCACGCCGTTGTAGGGAATAAAATTCAGCACGCCCGGGTTGTAGCCATACATTGACCGGGCCAGGTCATGCCCACGCAGGGCGGAGTAGATGTTGTCGGTTGGGTAGAGGAGCTGGCTCAGAAAGTACGTGGCCAGGGCTTCCGTATCGACATCGGGCTGGTCGCGCTGCTGCGCCTGGAGGTTCATGTTGGAGGCGACCGCCTCGGCGTCGGCGTAGAAGACGAAGCCCAAAGCCACGCTGGCGAACAGCGACAGCATCGCCATGACGATGAGCAGAATCATGCCGCGGCGGCGCGGGTTACGGATATTTTCATATTGGTATTTCATCGTATTCTCTCCGGTTTCGCGCTCTTCTCCGCTTGCGGTTAAGCGCTCGCATGGCGCTTGGCGAACGCTTAACCGCAAGCGGTGATGCTCATAAATCCTGCACGATCGACACCTGCCGGCTTTGCCGGGTCTTGAGGTCGAAGATGCGAATGGTGATTTGCAACGCCTTCAATCCGCCCGTGCGATAGGCGGGCAGGGCCGTGTCGTAGACGAAGCCGGGCACGTCCATGAAGTTGACGTTCGTGCCCACCGGCATGATCTGAACCTGAAACGACACGACGTTGGGCAACAGGAGCGTCTCGCTGGCGTAGACGCGGGCGTCGGTATTCGGGTCAAACGATGCCAGGTTGGGGATCACGCGCTGACCGAGGGCGGCATCCGCGGGCGAAAAGAAGCTCAACGCCGTTGGCGCGGCCGCGCCTGGGGTCGGTTGGCACGACATGCCGCCAAATGTCGTCTGACTCAAGGCGACCAGGTTGGCGCCGCTGTAGGCGGGCGTCGTGAAAACCGAATTGAGCCCGGTGCGATCCGGCGCCATCACCAGTTGAGCGCGATAAAGCGAGAACGTCGGTGTGCCAATCGTACTGGCGGGATTGGCCGGCTCCTCGGTGCTGCCCGTGCGCCGCAGGTAATAGGCGACCTCCGCCCACTGGCTGCTGTAGAAACCGGTCGAACTGCCCGCCACATAGGGGAACGTCTGCGTCGCAACCGGCAACTCGACGCCCGGGTTCAGGTTGTAGGCGGTCTGCGGCGTGAAGAACGCGCCGAGCACGGCCGGCTGGCCGTTGAGCGCCGTGGTGAAGAAATTCTCTTGCCGATTCCCCTTGCGGCGCACGGTCATGTACAGGTAATGATCGGTGGCGCGATAGGACGAGATGCCGTAGTTGTCGTCGCCTTCGTAGACGTAAGGGGCGGTCACCGTCGCCGACAGCGCGCTACTTTGCCGCACCGCGATGAAGCCTTCCTGCGGCGGTTCCAGGACGATGCGCGACTGACCGGCCGCGTTGACGTCGCTGAGGCGGCGCGAGCCTTCAAAATGCGCGTGGCTCAGATCGTCGCGGATCAGGTTCTCGGCCGTGCGCAGGTTGCTCTGCATATCGCCGATCGCCTTGAGCTGGCTGAACGCCTCCAGCGACTGGACGAACGCCTGCGACAGGATGACCATGATGAAAAGCGTCAGCGCCATGGCGACCATCAACTCGATCAGCGTGAAGCCGGCGCGGGATTGGTTTTTCATTGTAATTCCTCTTTCAAAGCCGCTTGCGGCTTGGCGTTCGCAGGGCGTCACGCGATCGCCAAGCCGCAAGCGGCTTTGTTTCACGGCGTTCGGGCCGGGCCTCTTTCAAACACGGCAACGACGCCTTCCATGAAGATCATGGTGCCCTGATAGACCGTCGCCCCGCTGCCGAGCGGATCGACGACGGCAGGGTAGTTCGGCACATCCGGGTAGCGCCGGTAAAGGCCGCGGATCGGGTTGGCGACTTCAAACCGAACAAACCGCCGCGGCGGGTTGGGGGCGGCCTGCGCCACGACGTAATCCTCGGCCCCCACGACCTTGTAAAAGAACGCGCTGCCCGAGCCGTTGGTCGGGGAGGTCTGGTAGCGCGTCGCGTCCAGAATCCAGTCGCCGGGGCGCACGGGCGGCGCGACCACAGTGGGCGACGTGTATTCCACCGTGATCGTGTTGTTGGTGTCGTTAAAGAATGCCATGCCCGGGTAGACGTACTCTTGCAGCGTCTGGTTTTGCGTCAGCGCGATGGGACGATTTTCAAAAACCACCACGGCGCGATCGACGATCGACGGATCGCCGGCGCGCGGCCTGCGCAGCATGTAAGCCCAGGAAAAATTGCGCTCGCCACGCAGCACCACGTTGCCGATCTTTTGCGGCGTGCCCGGCGGAACGTTCGGATCGTCCATGGTTGGCTCGAAGTTGAATTCATCCTGGAGCATGAAGGAGCGGCGGATATTGCGCTGCATGGCCGCGAAGTCGGCGGGCACGGCGAGGTTCAGCCCGCGGCGCGTGAATTCGGCCGGGCGCCGCCGCAAGAGAGCCGGGTAGTTCCCGACCCAGTCTGGCGTCGGCACCGCATAGAACCCGACCGGATCGACAAAGATCGGGTAGCTCTCGCTGTAGGGATCGGCATTCCAGATCGGCGCTCCGTTCACATCGACAATGCCCGGGTTGACAAACAGATCGGGAAAGGTGCCATCCGTGACCACGTCGGCGTCGAGGTGCAAACTTTGAATCACGGCAATCCGGGCGCCGTTGTTGCCACACTGCGTGGACCGCGCCTCGCGGATCGCCTGGGCCATGCGCAGAATGCCGATGGGGAACAGAGTCAACAGCGCGATCAGGCCGATGCCCATCACGAAGATGGCAACCAGCACTTCCACAAGCGTGACACCGGAGCGGCGGGTTGTCATGATGATTCTCCAGGAATTCTCCCCTCTCCCTCCGGGAGAGGGATAGGGGGTGAGGGCGGGGAAACAGCGACTTGCCGTTCTCGCCACCCCCCGGTCCTTCTCCCAAACGGGACAGGGAGAAATTCAATTCACCAGCACGTACGGGTTCGCATTCGACGACGGCGGCACCGGCGCATACGCGCCGACGAAGCCGGTGCGTGCGAAAATCGACACGATCGTGGGATCACCCGCGAACACGTTGGCCGGCGTCACGGGATCCGGCGCCCGCACCCATAGGTGAATATTCGGCGTCGCCACCCCGCGCGTGATTACCGCGCCAGACGGCGCGAAGACCACATCCACATAACCGGCCCCGGTCGCGGCGTCCGTGATCACCATCGGCAAGGGATTGCCAAACGCGGCATTCGTGGCGAGATCGATCATGGTCTCGGCCGGCAGCTTGAGCGTCTCCTCGCCGACTGGACGTGGAGCGCGCACAATGCGATAGCTCGGCGTCGCCGTCGAAAGCGGAACTGGCAGCGGCGGGGACACGACGATGTAGTTGGAATAAACCGTCCCGTTGCCGTCCGGCACACCCACCTGCGTGATGAGCCGCACCAGGCCCGAGCCGCGGAGTTCAAGATAGTCGCCGGGCTGGATCGACCAGTACTTGACGTTGGGATCGTTGTAATTCGGGATGGTCACGGGATCGTAGCCGTTGACCAGGTCCACGTTCGGGGTGAAGCCAATGGTGTTGAGCAGCGTGTAACCGGCAGCGGGCGCGGGCGGCGGAGTCGGCAAGGCGCTACCGACTCGTCCCGCGGTGAAACCCGGCGGGGCGGTGTTGAAATCCTCGGGTTGTTCCAGATACTGGCATTCGGTTACCTGGAACGTGTTGTCCCGAAACCAGAGCCGCAGGCCGCGCGGCGCCTGATCCCGCAGCGCGCGCTGCTTGGCGATGTTCAGCCAGCCCTGCACCAGCGCGGCGGCGCGCGATTCGCGCGCGTTGGCGGCGGCACTGGGGAAGAACACGATCGTCAGCGTCGCCAGCACGGCGATGATGCTGATGACGATCAGCAATTCGATCAGAGTGAAGCCCGGACGGCCTCGTCGATACGATCGCATGGTCATTCCCCTCGCAACTGGAAGCTGTAGATATTGTCGAGCGAGCCAAGACCGGTGGACGACAGGTCCGTGGCCAGGTCAAGCCGCGCATCGCGTCCCGCGGAGACGATGGTCGGCGTCGTGAAAAACGCTCGCGCTGGAACCGTACTCGGCGCAATCGGCGATGGGCCAACCGGATGGAACACCGGCTCGAATGAATACTGCGGCTGGGCCGCGTTGTATCGCAGCGCCGTCGGATACCAGTTGCGATTGATGAGCGAACCGCCGGTGTCAATCGGGTCGGCAAACCGGGCGTTGGCAGCATTCCCGGTCGCCGGCGTCGCCTGTTGCAAGGCGGAGTTGTTCCACGGGAACCGGAAGAAATACAGCGGATGGCCCCACCCGTCCACCAGCTCCTTGACTCCGTCGCTGTCGGAGTCCGCCACCGCGTGGCCGAGTTGATCCTCGACGCGCACGCCGTCCGCATTCTGAAGCGCGTTGAGCGCCATCAACAGCAAGGCGGATGATTCGGTGGGCCGGGCCGCATAGTTCGGTGCAATCGTCGTCTGGTATTTCGCGAAATGGGGCTTGCGTCGATTGGTGGGGATGTAAAGGTTGACGATGGAATTGGGATTGGTCGGGTCAATCTCGGCGAAGCTTTGCGGAAACGCCTCGGCCAACCGGGCCTTGATCCAGATCACGCGTGCCCGTTCGCCCGTGGGGTCGAGGCCCGACGTGTAACCGGAAAGGTTGGAAGCCGCGGGCGACGGTCGTTCCTTCTTGGCATCCGCCACGACTTTCGCCCAGCGATCCTGGAGCATCTTGTTGAGAACCTGGAGGGTGGCGCGGGTATTGCTCTCCTGGCGCGACGCGATGACCGCGAAGATTCCCCACGCGCCGAGTGACGCGAGCACGCCGATGATGGCGATCACCACCAGCAGCTCGATCAGCGTGTAGCCGGGGCGACGCGGGCGGATCGAAATGGGTCGTGTGCGGTTCATGGTCGATCCTCACTGAATGCCCAGGGCCTTGTCGTGGAAGTTGCTCAGGTCGTCGGCTCCCTGAACGGTACCGACCTGCCCGGGCACCCATGGCCCGCCGGGACCAAAGACGGTATCGGGGCCGGCGACAATCAACTGAAAACGATCGGCCTGGTAAAACTTCAGCGTCGGCGCGGACTGGGCGATGTAGGGCCGAACGCCAAGCGAGTTGGGATTCGTGTCATAGCCATTGGGGCGCGGACTGACGTTCATGGAGCTGAAATAAACGATCGGCGCGCCCAGCCCGTAAGCATCCAGGTACGACGGGAACGGGTTGCCGTTGCGATTGGTCAGCCGGCCGGTCTCGAAATCGAAATACTTCTTTCGGCTCGGTGTGTTCGGATCGACCGGGTTGACCGGATTGTTCGAGAACCCGCCCTGCAACCCCGGCTGTCCGCCGCCGATGGGCGGACCGCCGAGGAAGAACACCAGGCACTGATCGCCTTCCAGATCGTAGTATCCGTTCGCGGGGAATGCCGTGTTGCCCGCCCAGGGGATGTTCGTTGTTCCCGAAAGATTGGGCCACATGCGCTGAAGCCAAAGCTTGGAACTGGCCTCCGCCGCGGGATACGCAGCAAGATTTGGCCGCAAGCGGATGAAGTTGGGTGGAAAGAACTTCATGTCCGCCTTGAAGCGATCCAACGCCTGGCTGAGTTGCAGGATGTCATTGCGCGTCCGCACCTCGGGGCCTTTACGCAGGAACACCATGACACCGGCAAGCGTCAGCCCCGCCAGGATGGCGATGATCGCGATCACGACGAGCAACTCGATCAGCGTGAACGCCGGGCGGCGACTGGCAACAGGATGAAACCGATTCATGGCAATGCCCTCGATGAGATTCCCTTTTTTTCGCCGCTTGCGGCTTAGCGTTCGCGACATGCCGGGCGAACGCTAAGCCGCAAGTGGCAACGCGGCGGTCTTATTTCTTGGTGCCCGACAAACCATCGATCAGTTCGAGCAGCGGCATGAACAGGGCGATGACGATGGTGCCGACGATGAGGCCCAGGACGACGATCATGATCGGTTCGAGCAAGCTGATGAGCGATTCGACGAGGACGTCTACCTCCTCGTCGTAAACGTCGGCGACCTTGTTGAGCATGGTGTCGAGGTCGCCGGTTTCCTCGCCGACGTCGATCATGTTGACGACCATGTCGTCCACGAGCCGGCATTCGCGCATGGGGTTGGCGATGGTTTCACCCTCGCGGATCGATTCGTAGACGCGCTGGAACATGTCCTCGAAGACGGCGTTCATCGCCGTCTCGCGCACGATCGACAGCGCTTCCAGAATGGGCACGCCGGAGCTGATGAGAGTGCCCAGCGTGCGCATGGTGCGCGCGACGATGGTTTTCTCGACGATCATGCCAGCCACGGGGAGCTTGAGTTTTATCTTGTCGAGGATATACGCCCCCGATCGATTCAGGCGGATCAACTTCAAGGTCACCACGATGAAGACGGGAATGACCGGAATGACATACCAGTATTTCACGAACAGCTTCGATGTTTCGATCAGCACCAGCGTCAGGTAGGGGAGCTTCATCTTGAAGTCGTCGAAGATTTTCTGGAACTTCGGGATGATGAAGATCATGATGAAGCTCAAGATGGCGACCGCGACGCCAACGACGACGCAGGGGTAGACCATGGCGCCCTTGACGCGGCGGGCCAGGCTCTGCGCCTTTTCCTTGAACTCGGCGAGGCGCCGCAGGATGACTTCGAGCGCGCCGCCCGCCTCGCCCGCGCGGATCATGTTGACGTAGAGGCGATCGAAGCAGCGCGGGTGTTTGCCAAATGCCTCGGAGAGCGTGTTGCCTGATTCGATGTCGTCGACGATGTCGATGAGGGCGTTCTTGAGGACGCCGGGCTTCATCTGCCCTTCGAGGATTTTCAGGCTGCGCAGGACGGGCAGGCCGGCATCCTGAAGCACGGAGAACTGGCGCGTGAACATCACCAGCTGCTTGCTATTCACGCCGCCCAGGGTCAGCACTTTGGTCTTTTTGCGCTTCTCCTGCTGCTGGCCTTTTTTCTTGTCCTTTTTTTTCTTGCCGGCAACCTCGGTGAGCCGGGTGACGAAGTAGCCCATGGAGCGGATCTTCTGCTGGGCTTCTTCCTCGCTGCCGGCATCGATGGTGTCTTTCACTTCACCGCCGGTGGTGTCCATCGCTTCGTACTGATAGGTCGGCATGACTAGCTCCCAGATGAAAATCCGAAACCCGAATATCGAAATCCGAAACAAATCCGAAATTCAAAAAATCAAACCACGTATCCCTGGCGTTGATTCCAGCGCTCGCCGATTTTTCCTGTTTTCAAAATTCGAATTTGCTGCGCGTTTTCCTAATCGTCGTCGAGGGCGGTTTCGCGAACAATTTCCTCGATGGTGGTCTGCCCGTTGTAAATGGCGTTCAGGCCCGCCTCGCGCAAAGTTGACATGCCGTGCTTGCGGCACGATTCGCGCAATTGATCGGTGGAGGCGGAAGAGCTGATCATGTCGCGCAAGTCGTCGTTGATGAGAACCAGCTCGAAGATGCCCTGCCGGCCCTTGTGCCCGGTGTTGTTGCAACGGTCGCAGCCCCGGCCATAGTAAAACTTCTTACCCGCGGGCACGTCCTGGCGCTTGAGGTTCAGTTCCAGGAGCATTTCATCGCTCGGCTCAAACTCGGTCCGGCAATCCTCGCAGATCTTTCGCACCAGACGCTGGGCCAGAATGCCCTCGATGGTGGCGGTCAACAGGAAGGTCTCAAGCCCCATGTCGCGCATGCGCGTGATCGTACTTGGCGCGTCGTTGGTGTGCAGCGTGCTGAAGACCATATGGCCCGTCAAGGCGGCCTGCACCGCAATTTGCGCGGTTTCCAGATCGCGAATCTCGCCGACGAGCATGATGTCCGGGTCCTGCCGCAAAATGGCGCGCAGGGCGGCGGCGAACGTGACGCCGATGTCGCCGTTGATCGGCACCTGGATGATGCCGTCGATGTCGTATTCGATGGGATCCTCGCAGGTAATGATTTTATCCGTGACTTCGTTGAGCTCGTTGAGGGCGGAGTAGAGCGTGGTCGTCTTGCCCGAGCCGGTCGGACCGGTGACGAGGACGATGCCGTTGGGGCGATGGATCAGTTCGCGGAAGTCGGCCATGAGCTTGCCTTCCATGCCGACGCGGTTGAGGTCGAGGCCGACGTTGCCGCGATCGAGCACCCGAATGACCGAGCTTTCGCCGAACATGGTGGGCAGGATGCTGACGCGCATATCGACGGGGTTGCCGCCGACGTTGAGTTCGATGCGGCCATCCTGCGGCAGACGGCGCTCGGCGATGTCGAGATTGGCCATGACCTTGATGCGCGTGGCGATGGCGTTGGCCAGGTGGCGCGGCGGCGGGACCATCTCGTACATGACGCCGTCGCAGCGGTAACGCAGTTTGTATTCGTCCTCGAAGGGCTCAAAGTGGATATCGCTGGCGCGATCCTTGATGGCCAGCAGCATGATCATGTTGAGCAGCTTGCGCACGGGGGCGGCGTCGGATTCCTCGATCAGCTTGTCCAGATCGATGCTGGTTTCCCGGCCGCGCGGTCCTTCGTCGTCGTCCTGCGTCATGGCGTTGATCAGGTCGATGATCGTGTCTTCCTTGCCCTGATAGCAACGAGTCATGATGTCGGCAATGGCGGCGGGGGAAGCCAGGCAGGCCGTGATGCCGGCGAGACCTTGCATGTTGCGCAGGTCGTCCAGGCCCGGCAGGCTCATCGGGTCGCCCAGGGCCACGGTGACGACCCCCTCGGCGACGCTCAACGGCAATACCTTGTAGACGGACGCCATCGTCTCGGGAACCGCGATCAACGCCTCGGGGGTTGGCTTGAGTTCCTCGGCGGCCAGGTATTTGAGCCCGAATTGATCGGCCAGGGCCTGCATCAGCTGCGTTTCGGTGATGAGGCCCTTGCTGACCGCGACCTGGCCGAGCGGCAGGCCCATGCTCTTGGCTTCATCGAGGATTTCCCAGAGCTTGTCCTCATCCATGTAACCCAGATCGATCAACACCTGGCCGAGCCGGCGCCCGGTGGTCCGGTTGCCGGCGCCCGCCTTGACGGGAGCGGGCTTCACCTTGCTGGCTGGGATGGCGGGTTTGTCGCTCGGTTTCTTGGCGGCTGGGGTTTGCGGCTTGGCCGCGGCCGGTTGACCGGGAGCGGCAGGCTTGGCGGGCGCTGGTTGAGCGGGGACGGCCGGCTTGCCCGCTGCGGGTTTCGACACGGGCACGCCCGGCTTGGGCGCATTGGCTCCGGGGGCGGCCGGCTTCGACACCGGCACACCTGGCTTCGGTCCGCCGGCCGGCGGCTGCGCCGGCTTGCCCGGCGCCGGTTGCCCCGACGCGGGTTTGCCGATCGGCACCTTCCCCGCAGTCCCGGGCGGTTGCGGCTTCGGCGCGTTGGCCCCCGGCGTTCCGGGCACGGCCGGCTTGCGCGGCGGATTCTCTTCGTTAGGGTTCGCCATGTTCCACGATCACTTTCCAAAACGCGGTTCAATCATCGTCATCGTCATCATCGTCATCCCGGCTGCGGGAGGGGCGTTTGCGGCGCGGGCGATCGTCGTCATCATCGTCGTCATCTTCCTCGTCTTCATCGTCGTCATCCAGCGCGCCTTCTTCGGCTGCGCGAATTCGGTCGGCCAGTTCCTGGGGTTTTTGACACTTGAGCAAGACCTCTTCCTTTTCGCAAATTCCTTCGCGCCACAGGCGAAAAAGGGATTCGTCCATCAAGAACATGCCTTCTTTGGCCCCAGTCTGGATGGACGAATCGATGCGGTAGGTTTTGTTCTCGCGGATCAGGTTGGAAATCGCCGGGGTGACGATCATCATCTCATATGCCGCGATGACGCCGTCGGGTTTGCGTGGCAGCAGGGTCTGCGACAACACGCCGATGAGAGCGACCGAAAGCTGGGTGCGAATCTGGTCTTGCTGATCCTTGGGAAACACGTCGATGATGCGGTTCACTGTGCTGGACGCACTGTTGGTGTGCAAGGTGCCGAAGACGATATGGCCCGTTTCCGCCGCCTCGATGGCGGCATGAATCGTGTCCAGATCGCGCATTTCGCCGACGAGGATGATATCGGGCGCCATGCGCAGCGCCCGGCGGATTCCTTCCTTGAAGTCGGGCACATCGACGCCGACCTCGCGCTGATTGACCAGACTTTTGATGTGCTTGTGGTAATACTCGATTGGGTCTTCGAGGGTGATGATGTGGCGGTCGTAGTTATTGTTGAGGAAGTTGATCATGCTCGCCAGGCTGGTGGTTTTGCCCGAGCCGGTGGGACCGGTGACCAGCAACAGCCCGCGCGGACGATTGATCAGGCGCTTGATCGCCTCGGGCATGCGAATTTGCTCGAAGCTGAGAAACTCGCTGGGGATGCGCCGCATGACGATGCCGATGGTGCCACGCTGGCGAAAGACGGCGACGCGGAAGCGCACGCCTTCCTTGTATTCGATGGCAAAGTCGGTGCCGCCCACCTCTTGTAGTTCTTGTTGACAACGGTCGGGCGTGATCGACTTCATGAGGGCGACGGTATCGTCCTTGTCGAGGACTTTGGTCTCCATGAGGCGATAGTGTCCGCCTTTTTTGATGGCCGGCTTGCTACCCACGGTGATGAAAAGGTCCGACGCCTTGATCTGGATAATGGTGTTGAGCAGTTTCTCCATCTGCGGAGTGGCGCCGCCGATTTCAGCTGGTGAGGTGCCTGTGGCCACGGGTGCAGCTCCTTGATTTCGGGCAAGCGATCGCGAGGCGTTCCCACGGCATGGGAAATGAACCGTGGCTTCGCCTCGCTCGGCGGCGTTATCAACTTCATTATTCCCGGCCGGCCCGGTTTAGCCAAAAAAAATCAAAATCGGAACCGCCGGGTGTACCAAACCCGAACAAGTTAGTGCCCGTTCAGTTTGGTCACGGAGGCGACTTTTGGCAGGCTGGCGCTCCATCGGGCGGGTCGGTCCCACGCTGCCCGCCACGCATCCACACGCACGGACGGGCTTCCAGAATCCATCGCCGACCGCGACGCCGCCAGCGTATCCATACGATGACAATTTGGCGTGGGCCGGCAGGAAACAATGCCACGGCGGCGCCATCCCGAGCGAAAAGGCTAGCGGGCGCCAGCGTTAATCCGCGCTGTGATGGCAAATGGTCAACACTTCCTCCAGCGTGGTCAATCCCGCAACTGCTTTCAGGACACCATCTTCCAGCAAAGTCTTCATGCCTGCCAGGCGTGCCTGCCTGCGGATGGTCTGGGCAGGCTCGCGGTTGAAAGTCATCTCACGGATGACGTTATTGAGGCGCATCATCTCGTAAATTCCCTTGCGTCCGCGGTAGCCAGTGTGATTACAGTTGGCACAGCCTCTTCCGCGGGCGAAGTTGGCCTGTTGAGCCTGGGCCGGGGTCAGGCCGGCTGCCTTGATTTCGTGCGCCGGCGGCTTGTCGGGGTCCTTGCATTTTGGGCAGATGAGCCGGACCAAACGCTGGGCCATGACGGCGATCACGCTCGAAGCGGTCAAGAACGGCGCGACGCCGATGTCGTTCAAACGTGTAATAGCGCTAGGCGCATCGTTCGTATGTAGTGTGCTAAAAACCAAGTGTCCTGTCAAGGATGCCTGTACAGCGATCTCGGCGGTCTCTTGGTCGCGGATTTCACCCACCAGGATAATGTTGGGCGCTTGCCGCAGCATGGCACGGATGATGCGCTGAAAATCCAGCCCGATGTTGTGCTTGACTTCCACCTGGTTGATGCCAGGGAGGTAATATTCGACGGGGTCCTCGGCGGTAATGATCTTTCGATCAGGCCTGTTCAATTCGTTGAGGGCGGAGTAAAGGGTGGTTGTCTTGCCCGAGCCGGTCGGACCTGTCACCAAAAAGATACCGTTCGGGCGTTTGATGATATTCAGGAAGCGCTTGTAATCGTCCTCGGCGAAGCCCAGTTCCTTGACGCTGACCTGGATGTTGGCGCGGTCCAGCACGCGCATGACCATCGACTGACCGTGGTGCGTGGGAAGCGCGCTGACGCGGAGGTCGAAGTGCTTGTTTTTGACGGTCAATTTGATGCGGCCGTCCTGGGGCCGGCGCTTTTCGGCGATGTCGATGTTGCCCATGATCTTGATACGCGAAATCATCGGCGCCAGCAGCCGGCGTGGCGGGCTGTCGCGCTCGACCAGAACGCCGTCGATGCGATAGCGGACGCGGACCCGGTCCTCAAACGGCTCGATGTGAATATCGCTGGCGCGCAGACTGATGGCCTCCTGGATAATCAGGTTGACCAGTTTGACGACCGGGGCTTCACTTTCGTCGCCGGCGTGGCCCGCCTGCGTGGCCTCGGTCTCGGTGAACTCGATGCGCGTGTCGGTAAACTCGGCCAACATCGAGTCAACCGACTCGGTCTCGGTTTGGCCATAATGCCGGTTGATCGCCTCGACAATCTGGTCCTTGGGTGCAAGAACCGGCTGAATTTCCTTGTTGAGAATGAATTGTAGCTTGGTGACCGTTTCGTAGTCGGACGGGTCGCTCATCACGATCTGCAACATCCCGGCGTCTTCCGTGAGGGGGATGACGACGTTCTCGCGGGCGACCGATTCCGGGACCAACTCGATGATGCTCGGCGGAATCGTCATGTCGGTCAGGTTGATCGATTTCAGACCGGCATGCTCGGCGATCGCGGCCATGACTTCTTCGAGACTGACGTAGCCCAACTTGACCAGGGCGTCCTGGAGTTTGGCGCCCGTTTGCTGTTGAAGGACTTTGGCCTCAGCGATTTGATCGGGGCTGAGGATGCCTTTTTTGATGAGGATGTCGGTGAATTCGCCGCGGGCCTTGCCCATGGGGTTGCCTCCGAAAAACGGACACAAGGGGATTCTTGCCTGACGGAATGGGAGGGGACGTGCAAGAATCGTTCAAGGGGTGCGTAGCTGGGTAGCCAAACCGCGTCCCGTGACCTGAATGGAATCTACTTTATCAGATTGAGCGGCAATCTCGCAATTGAAAACCGAGAAAATGCGCAAGCCGGGGCGGACCAGGCGTTGAACTAACGAAACCCTGCGTTTACAATGAACGTATCACCAACTACAGCGAGGCCAATCATGCGCTGGACCAAATTCTCATTTTGGGCGCTGGGCCTGCTGACCACGTTAGCACTGGCCAGCCAGGTCACGTCCCAGAATCCCGCCCCGGTCGTCAAGAATCAGCCCATGCTCAATGCGATCGAAGTACAGACGCGCGGCCCGATTCACGAGGCATTCGCGCAACCGTTCGACAACAAGCCCGCGCCCGGTGAGATTGTCCCCAAGGAACCGCCGCCCGCGATTCCGGAGGATCCGCCCACGGAACAACCCGATATCGGCAACGCGGACTGGATTCCTGGTTACTGGGCGTGGGACGCCGAGCGGCGGGATTACATGTGGGTCAGCGGCGTCTATCGCGTCGCGCCGCAGGGGCGAACGTTCGTGCCGGGTTACTGGTCGCAGACCGATGGCGGCTGGCGCTGGATCCCGGGCTTCTGGACCGGGCAGAACCAGCAAGATTTGCCTTACACGCCTGAGCCGCCGGCGCCGCTGGATTCGCAGCCCCAGCTTGAGCCGCCCAATGATGATTCGGTGTATATCCCGGGCACGTGGATCTGGCGTGGCGATCGCTTCATCTGGCGGCCTGGCTATTTCGCCGCGGCGCAGGCCGGGCGGGTGTGGGTGCCGCCAACCTACATTTGGACGCCCAACGGTTACCTCTTTGTCGATGGCTACTGGGATTATCCGTTCGATTCCCGGGGGCTCTTGTACGCTCCGGTCTATTTCAATTCGCCGCTCTGGAATACGCCGGGCTGGCGCTATCGCCCGGGCTTCGCTTTGAGTTTCGGCGCGTTCTTCGATTCCGCGTTTAGCGGTCCTGGCTTTCAATTCTACTTTGGCAACTACTACGGTCCCGGTTACGCAGGCCTGGGTTACCGTCCGTGGTACTCGGGGCGCGGCCGCTATGATCCGGTCTTCGCCCAATACGGCTGGCAGAATCACCGGGGCAATCGCAACTGGGTAGCCGGCGTGCAGCAGACGTACGCCAATCGCGCCGCCGGCCGCGCCGCCGTGCCGCCGCGAACGTTTGCCCAACAGAACGCCCTGGTTGCATCCAAGAAAGGCTCGGCCACGGTGGTGCCGGTCGGTCAGTTCAAAGGCAATAACGTCCGTATCGTGAAGGCGAGCCCGACGCGCGTCGCGCAGCAAAAGGTCGCCAGCCAGAAGACGCGCCAGCTGGCGGTCAATCGGCAACGCCTGGACGCTACTGGTGCGAAGCAGGGTTTTAACCGCAATCTGCCGCAAGGACGGACTCTAAATCTGCCCACGATGCAAACTCGAACGCCGGGCGTTACCAACATTCCGGGCGGAACACGGGTGAACCCATCGCGGCCGGCAGTTGTCACGCCGAAGGGAGGCAAGCAGCAGTTCGTGCCAAAGAATGTCACGCCGAAGGGAAGCAAGCAGCAGTTCGTGCCGCGGAGCGTCACGCCGAAGGTAGGCGGGCAGCAGTTCGTGCCGAGGAATGTGACTCCCAAGGCTGTCCCTCGCGTGACGCCACAGGTCGCGCCCAGGCACGTGGCGCCCAGGCCGGTCCCACGGGTGGCGCCGCAGGTCGCGCCGCGCGTGAATGTTCCCCGTTACACGGCGCCCCGGCCCGCGCCGGTGGTGCGGAGCGCGCCGCAGTATCGGCCCGCGCCGGTGGTGCGGAGCGCGCCGCAGTATCGGCCCGGGGCGCCACGGATTTCCGCCCCGCAGCGTAGCAGCCGCCCTCCCGCGGCTCGCCCCGGCGGCGGCGGCGGACGGCCTGGCGGTGGAAGGCGGCGCTGACCGCTTGATGTTGCACCCATCCCAGGGGTTTGGAATACCTCACCCCTGGGCTTCTTGGTTGATAGGGAATTGCCAGGATCACTTCTTCTCGACAATCCAGATATTGCGAAACTGAAGCGGATTGCCATGCCCCTGCAGACGCAAAAGACCGGGCGTGCCTTCGGGCTCCATGCGTGCGCCGCCGGTGACGCCAGGGATCTCGACGTTGTCGTGAACCACGACGCCATTGAGGCGAACGGTTAGCCGCGATTTCTTGATCAGCTTGTCACCGTCGCGCACGGCATTGGTGAATTCCACGTCGTAGGTCTGCCATTGCAAGGGCGGCAGGCACATGTTGAGTTTCGGATCAAGCCGGCTGTAAACGCCGCCGCACTCGTTGTTCTTGCCGTCGAGTCCGAACGAGTCGAGAATCTGCACTTCGTAATGATCGACCTGGTAGAAGCCCGAATTGCCTCGCCCCTGACCACGGGCGGCGGGGCGGAACGGCAGCAGGAACTCGACGTGGACGAGGTAATTGGAGAATTTGCGCTTGGTGGTCATGTCGCTGCCATCGGTATTGAGGAAGCCGGTTTTCTTGTCGAGCCGACCGCCGTTCCATTCGGACTTGTTCGTGCCATCGAAGAGGACGAGCGCGCCTTCGGGCGGCTTTTGGCCGAGCGTCGGGCTTTTGCGCGTGATCTTCTTCAGGGCGGCGAGCTCCTTTTTGTCGCCTTCGACGACATCGAGAGTCATCACGTCGCCGCTGATGACGGCTGACATTTGGCCAGCGGGAATCGGCGTGAACTTCGTGGTCGCCGCGAACTCCAGGGGCGACTGCGCCAGGTATTTTCGCTTACCCGCGGCCGGGGTGAAGGTGACCTTGTCGCCGTCGAGTTTCCCGTCGAGGAGGGCCTTGGCCGACCCGTTCCAGCCCATGCCGGGCAGCCCGCGTTTCAGCATCACGGCCTGGAAATACCCGTTGCCCAGGGCGATGACCTGGGCGCCAATCGACGCGCCGTCGCGTTCCTGGATTAGGTATTCTCCCTGATACTTGAAGTCGGCGGGCAGCGTGGGGTCGGCGGCGTCGGTCCAGACCTCCTTCTTTTTCACGACCTTCTTCTTGCCTTTCTTCTTGTCGCCCCCGGCCTCGCTGACCGTCGTGAAACTGGCGAAAGCAAGACAGGCGAGCGTGGCGAAAATCAACGATAGGACGAGACGTTTAGCAAACATGCGAATCTCCGGTGGGGGTAAGGGCAAGGTTTGGCACCATGATAAACGCGCCCGGGGCGGACGCAAGCAAATAATCGCGCGGGTTTCGCCCATTCCGCGAAACGTCGAGACCCGCAAACGGAATACAATGCGGGCAGGCCCCGTCTATCTCTCCAACCCGGAGGCGCTGATGTGCTACGACCTATTTCTGATTGTGGGTTTCGCTCTCGTCTGGCCGCAGGACACCGCGGAGGCGCGGCGTGCCGTGGCGATCGTGAGGCAGTCGAAAGGAGCCATTGCCTTCGACGAAAAAACGCCGGGCCGGCCGGTGATCGGGATCAACCTGTGAAACTGCAGCTACCCGAGCGCCGGTCTGGCGTTCCTGCCCGCGCTGCCCCGGCTCCGTTCGCTGGTTCTCGATACCCTGGAAATTACGGACAAGGATTTGTCGTACATGAAAAGCCTTAACGAACTTGACGAGCTGTGCATGGGTTGCTGTCCCATCACCGATGCCGGGCTGGCGCACCTGCGCGATTTGCCACGCCTGCGGCACCTCGATCTCTGGGAGACCGCGATCACCGACCGCGGGCTTGCCCACTTGAAAAAGATGTCGAAACTGGAATGGCTCGACCTGACCAACACCAAGGTGACCGACGCGGGCGTCGATCATCTGCTCGCGGTGAAGAGCCTGCGTGTTCTTTACCTCAAGGGGACCGCCGTGAGCAAGGCCGGCGTGGAACGTTTGCGAAAGGGGTTGCCTCGGCTCGATATTCGCGAGTGAACGGCGCGAATCGTTACGGATAGTGCGAGGTTGCCGCGTCGTCGTGGTCGGCCTGGGCCAGCAATTTCCAAAGCCAGTAGGCGTATTCGGTGTTGGCGTGATCGGAGAAGAACTCGTTCGCGAGGAGGCCCTGCGACACGACGCCGCCCAGAATCGGCGTGCCGATGCGACCCAGGGCTCCGGTGGCGAAGGTCGTAAGGGCAGCCGTCACGACCGGTGAGGTGGGGGTCTCCTCATCCGTCGGCTCCTCGAATTCCCCTTCCGCATTGAGCCAATGGCGTTCGCCCACATGCGCGAACGCCGGCGCCGGCGGGACGTGGGGCACGATGTCCCGATCGTTCTCGACGCGGTAATGACAGGGCACATCATACTTGTCGGCAAACGTGGAGTTGCCCGCGCGCGGCGAACCGTAAGTGTAGACCGCGACGGGCTTGATCCCGACGTAAACGAGCGACTGGGCAGCCAGGGTGGCCAGCGCGCCGCCGCGACTGTGCCCGGTGATGAAAAGCGGCTTGTCCTTCAAGGGATCGGTGGTCAGTTTGGCGTGGAGATCATTCCAGAGTGAGTTCAGGCCATCCGCGAAACCGGGATGGATTTTGCCGTAGTAATCCTGCGGGCGCGATACGGGGACCGCGCCGTAGAGATTGCTGACCCAGCCGCCAGGGTTGTCGGTGCCGCGGAAGGACAGGATCATCCAGTCATCGGTCCAGCCGAGGAAGCAGGCGTCAAACTGGCCCTGAATCCAGACCTGGCAATCCTGCGTGATACCCAGTTCCAAAAGCCGGCCGTAGTAGGTGTCATAGTCCGAAGAGTAGGTCGCCTGGCTGGCGCGCATCAGGACGTAGGCGTTTTCAATCGTGAATTTGGTTTGCTTTGGATCGAATTTGGGCAACATGAATAACTCCCTGGGAAATTCCAGATGGTGACATCTGGTTGACATCTGGTTGACATCTGGTGGTTGACATCTGGTTCCCAAACTCCGTTTGGGAACCACAGCTTGGCGAAACTCGGTTTCGCGAGCCTGGCTTCGCGGGACGCCCAGGCCGCGAAGCAGAGCTTCGCGAACGTCCGTTCCCAAACAGAGTTTGGGAACGAGTTTGGACTATTTTTTTGCGGAGCGAGTTGGAATTTATTTTCGCAGCCGGTCGATCAGATACTCCGTGCTGTTCTTGTACATCGCATTGGGCCGGCCGGGGTAGACGAGGACGACGTCCACACCGATGGCTTTCAGCTTCTTTTCAAGCTGGATGCCGAGGATTGGCGAATGCGTCGGGTCTTTCGGCGAATCGCCGATCTTCGCGTTTTTGTCGCCGCCATAGAACAGGCCGATGGGTGGATCGTCCTTGCTGGCGTGTTCGATGGGCGAATACTCCTTGATCCACGTCAGATACTTGTCGCGTTGCTTGAGAAGCGTGTCGAGGTTTTTCACGCCGAAGGCGTGAGCGCCGTAAGCATAATTCGGCATCCATTCTCGCAGTTCCTTGGGATCGAGCGAGGTCTGGGCGCCGTTGACGGCAGCGCAGTAAAGGCGCGTCGATTCACGGGCGATCGGATCCTTGCTGTCGGGCTGGGCCATGTCGTCGTGAAAGGCGAGGTAAAGCGAGGAGCAACCGCCTGCCGACCCGCCGGTGGCGCCAATGCGTTTCTTGTCGAGGTTCCACTCGGCCGACTTGGAGCGGATGAACTGCAAGGCACGGGCGGCGTCCTCGAGCGGCGCCTTCACCGGCGGCATGAGTTTCTCCTGGACGCCGTTCTGAACGTAGCGATAGTTGATGGCGACGACGGAAATGCCCTTGGCCAAAAACGCGCTCGGGTTGGTCTTCTTGTCGCCACCGCGCCAGCCGCCGCCGTGGATGTAGAAGACAACCGGCGTTGGCTTGTCCGACGAGGCCTGGTAGAAATCGAGCACCTGCCGCGGATGTTTCCCGTAGGGGACGCCGATCAGCTTTTTGGGTTCGCCCGCCTGGCCCGTCAGGGCGACGATCAAAAGCGGGATCAACGGAAGCACATACTTCATGGTGAAAACTCCTTGGAACGGGTGATAAGAACTTTGACTCTGTTGGTCTTGACATTCAGCAATGCTCGAAAAACAACTTCCGGCTTTCGGCCTGAATGGCCGATTCTGTCAGCCCAGGCCGAAGGCCTGGGAACTCCATGGGATCGACGGATCGAGCCTGAAAGGCTCGTTCAACGAACGGCCCTTTCAGGGCCAACCACCTTCGGCAACCCTGACCCAGGCCTTCGGCCTGGGCTTTCAGAACGAGCCTTTCAGACTCGACAAAACCGAGAGAGGCCAGTGTGAAATCGGGAAGTTATTGTTCGAGCATTCCTCAGCGCCGCGCCAAAGCAGCCACTTCCGCGGGGTTCAGGCTGCGCTGGTATAAGCGGACGTCGCGCATCTGGCCAAGAAAAAAATCGCCCGAGCCGGCGCCGATGCGCAGCGGGTGATCGGCGTTCAGATCGTAATCGCCCGGCGTGAATTTCTCCGAGACGGCCACGCGTTTGCCATCCACAAAAAGCTCAAGGGCGCCGCCGCGCTTGACGGCGGCGATATGGCGCCAGCCCGACGGGAATTCGCCTTCCCAGGCCGCGGTCGCCCCGGCCTGGAAGGCATGGATTTTTCCTGACGGCAAGGTGCTGAAGTAGACGCGCCCCTGGTGCTCGGCCGCGGTCCAGGCCCGGCGATAGCGCACGTCCGGCGTGAAATCGAGTCGGGCCAGCTTTTTCCATTGCTGGTCCGCTTCGAACTGGTAAACCTCGGCCAGGGGAAGGGTCCCGGCGAGCAGTCGGCCATTGTGCACGATCATGCCCATGACTTCTTTTTCGTTGCCAAGCTGCCCGACGTCCTCCCAGCGTCCGACTTTTACGAAGCGAAACACGCGGCCGCTGGGCCAGGTTCCGACGTAAAGGCGGCCGTGATGGACCGCGAAGGAATAGGTTTGCGTGTTCTCGCCGAGTTGTCCGCAGTCGGTCCAGGTCTTGCCGTCGTAGCGGTAAATTCTGCCGCCATCGTAGCTGCTGGCATAGATGAAGCCGTCATGGACTGCAAGGGCGACAACGCGCTTCCCTCCGGGGGTGCCGCAATCGGTCCATTTGGTGTCGCCCTCGTAGCGATAGAAGCCCGCAGGTTTGTAAAGCGAGGACGCATAGAGCTTTCCCCGGAAGACGACGAAACCGCCGATGGCCTCGGTGTTGAGAAGCTGCCCGCAATCGATCCATTTGGAATCGCCGTCATACCGGAAGACCCGCCCGCCAGGCTTGAGGTTTTCAGATTCCTTCAGGGCGGAGCCGGCCAATCGATATTTCCCCACGCCGGCAAAAAGCTTGCCGTCATGCACGGCGAGCGCGGTGACCGAGTTGCACGGCGCTGGCGACCCGCAATCGATCCAGCGTTTTTCACCGGCGTAGCGGTAAACCCGACCTGATTCGTTCTTGCCGGGCTCGCACGTGCCGGCATAAAGTTTTCCAGCGAAGGTCGCCAGGGCGAAGGCAAACGTGGCATTGCCCGGCCGGCCACAATCGAGCCATTTGGATTCCTTGGCGTTGTCGATGCTGAACTGCAGGTGGCGGGCATTGGCCTGCGAGGCGGTGACCGCACTCGAGCGAATCGTCAGGTGGAATCCACTTCGGAGTTTGGCGTCGTAAAGGGATGCAATGTCACCGGGCAGGTCATCGGACTGGGCGGGCGTGTTCACCCAGAGGGCGAGCGAGAAGTCTCCCCGGCCCGGCGCGATTCGATGCTTGGCGGGCAATTCGAGATGGGCCTGCCTGCCGTCGAAAACCGCGCCGGGGTTGCCCTTCTCCCAGCGGACGCCGCGGTTGATCAGGTCGTGACCGGCGCCTGAAACGTCCTTCGCATCCATGACGAGAGGCCAGTGCCCGATCAGGGTTTTGTCGCGCTTCGGTTCCTGGGCGATGAGCGCGGAGAGGGGGGTTCCGAGCAGGATCAAGACCAGGCATTTGAGCGGTGAAACGTGGGAAGTCAAGGGTGAGTTCTCGCTTCAGGCCGTTCGCGGCCACGGCAACGCGCGAAACCGCAAGCGGGGTGGGAAGGTCTCGCGAATCAGAATAATTCCGTAAGCGCCCGGCCATCCTCCATGAGGTGGAACGGTCGAGCCTCCCGATCGGTCGCGTGCAGGTCGTCGATGCCCATGGCATGGAATACCGTGCGGGCGATGTGTTCGGCGCCGACCGGGTTGTCGTGTGGGTATTCGGCACGGCGATCGCTTGTGCCATAGACCTGCCCGCCGCGGATGCCGCCGCCCGCCAGCAAGATCGATTGACACGCGGTCCAGTGATCGCGCCCCGCGCCGCCGACGCCGCCGGAGCGGGGATCGCCAATCCGTGGCTTACGGCCCATCTCGCTGGAAACCAGCACGAGCGTCTCGTCGAGCAATCCACGCTGATGCAGATCGTCGAGCAAGGCGGCGAAGGGGCGGTCAAACTCGGGCAGGAGGTGATCGCGCAGGCAGTTGAAGTTGTTGCCATGCGTGTCCCAGCCGCCGCCGCTGGCGCACAGGGTGTTGAGGGCGGGATTGCCTTTCCAGAACACGGTCACGAAGGGCACGCCCGCTTCGACCAGCCGGCGCGCCAGTAGCATCGACGTGGAGTTAATACTGGAACCGTAGCGCTCGCGGATGGCTTGCGGTTCGCGGCGCAGATCGAAAGCCGCCTGCGTCCGGCGCGAAGCAAGGAGCGTGAAGGCGCGGCGCTGATTGATGGTGAAATCCCGAATGGCCTCGTTCTGGGCCTGGCGGCGCGCCCCATCGAGCGTTTGCAAAAGCTCCCGGCGGGCCAGGAATTGATCGCTGGATACATCGCCGCGCAGGCTCAGCGCCGGGACGGTGAAGTCGAGCGGCCGTTCGCGCGTGCCGTCCACGAACACCGGCTCGTAGGCGATGCCGAGCCGGGCGGAGAACTGGCCCGGGCGTGTGTACTCCGGTGCGCCTTCCTTGTGAGGCAACGTGATCGCATTGGGCAGGAATCGATGCGGCGGCTTTTTCAGCGCGACCACGGACGCCATCGAGGGCCAATCGCTCGGGTACGGCGTTCGCGCGTTGAGCAGCTGATGAAACGTCCGGTCCGGCGCGTGCCCGGTCAGGTTGTAGTAATAGCCCGCGTGATGATCGCCCGTGCCTCGCCCGTGATCGCCGAGGGACCGGACAATTGCAAGGTGATGCGCCTGCCGGGCCAGGTGAGGCAGATGCTCGCACAGGGAGATGCCGGGCGCGCTTGTCGGCATCGCGCGAAAGGGGCCGCGATACTCGGCGACCGCGTTTGGCTTCATGTCCCAGGTGTCGATGTGCGACGCCCCGCCGCTGAGCCAGATCATGATCGTCGATTTCGCCGTCCCACGCGGAGCGCGTGGCGCATCGCCATAGGCCGCCGACGTGGCGAGGTTAAGCCCAAAAAACCCCAGGCCCCCGGCCACCAGGAAAGTCCGGCGATCGACGAAGTCGCGTTTCATCGAAAAGTTCTCGTGGGTTTGCATGATCTTGTGAATCTAACGCAATACACTACTCCCAGCAAGCTGTTTTTATCGAAAACCAATGTCCACGTGCTGTTTAGCCGCGACGCGCAGCGGAGCCCGGGTCCCGCGCTCCGCTGCGCGTCGCGGCTAAACACAGGGGTCGGGGCCATGAATCGCATCATCCTTTTTTTTGTTGTTTCATTCATTTTTGCGACCCGCCTCGTCGCGCAGGACGCCGCCCCTACCTGGGTCAAAGTGACCGACAAGGCCGGCTGGAAGCCGCGCGATTCGCAGGGCGAACTCGTCTACAAGAATCAACTGTGGATCTTCGGCGGCTGGTTTCAATCGTTCGAGGCGCCGCCGCGCGATGTCTGGAGTTCCGCCGATGGCAAAACGTGGAAGCTCGTCGAGAAACAAGCGCCGTGGATTCACAGCGACTTGCCGATGACGCTGACGTTCAACGATAAGATGTGGATCATGGGCGGCTGGTACAACGGCCGACTGAAGGGGCATTCCGCCAGCAGCCAGGTCTGGTCGTCCACCGATGGCGTCAAGTGGGACCAGGCGACCAAGCAGGCCGGCTGGTCGCCGCGCATCGCGTCCGGCGCGGTCGTCTTCAAAAACCGCATGTGGATTCTCGGTGGAACCGAGAACTATTATTTCGGCACCGACAAGAGCCTCAAGAACGATGTCTGGAGTTCCGCTGATGGCAAGGAGTGGAAGCTCGAAACCGCCAATGCCGGCTGGGCCCCGCGAGCCTATCACGGCGCCGTCGTTCACGATGACAAGATCTGGATCTACGGCGGCGGGAACTACGTGCCCAAGTATCAAGCGTTCAACGACGTCTGGTGCTCCAGCGACGGCGTGAAATGGGACAAAGTGACCGATAAGGCGCCCTGGCATCCGCGCATCTGGTTCTCGGCCGTGACTTACCGCGACCGCATGTGGGTACTGGGTGGGTGGTCGAACAAGCCGTCGAAAAACTGGGGCGACGTCTGGCACTCAAAAGACGGCAAGACCTGGGCGCAACTCAAAACGAAGACGACCTGGAAGGAACGCCACGAACATTCCGCGTTTGTCTTTCAGGACAAGATCTGGATCGCCGGCGGCCACGCGACGCCGCTGTCCAGCGAGGTCTGGTCGCTGGCGTTGCCGAAGGGGTGGGGGAAGGCGAAGTGATCGGGCCCGCGTTTACTCGTTGATCTGCGACAACGCCGGAAGGGCGATTGCTCGCGGGTGTTTGGGCGGGGCTGCAATCACAAGGTTTCCACGGTGATTTCCGTGCAACGTGCGAGGGATTTGTCACCGGTTACGAAAGCCTTGGCACCGGCGATAATGGCGGCGGCGAGATGAAGGGCATCCGGCGTTTTTACTTTGTACGCTGCCCGAATTTCCGTGGCCTTGTCGACGACCGCGATTGAAAGGGGCAACACGTCGACCTCTTCACTTCGGAAAAAGTCGTCATACAAGGCCAGCAGCGATTTGTCGTCGTCGCGCATTGGTTTGGTGCGACATTCGAGACGGCTCAACTGGCACGTCATCAAGAAGCAGCCAGTGCCTTTCAAGGGCGCCAGACGCTCTTCCAGGGGAGCACGTGCGGATCCGTCCCCTTCGATTAGGCGGATGATCACGTTGGTGTCAACATAGATCACGGTTCGCCCCAGTCGTTGCGGTCTTCGTTTATTTGCGCGGCGATTTCATTCGCCGTGCGCAGTCGTTTGGCCTTGCCAAAAAGGCTGAAAACCGAAACGGGTGACAGCGACGGCCGCGGTCGAATGCGCAGCTCCGCCTGCCCTTCCGCGTCCGGAAGCGGCCCTTCCGGGATAAAGGTATGATCCACATAGCGGCCAGGAACAATCACTTCGTTCGACATGCCGAAAGTCCTCGTTATGTGCCCGCAATCCGCGTGAACGCTTCGCCCTCGTTGACCGTCGCGCGTTCGGGCCGGCCTTGATGGCGATAGATGACGCGCGTGTGGTCCAGGCCCAGCAGATACAGGATGGTGGCGTGCAGATCATGGACGTGGAGGCGATCCTCGACCGCGTGCAGGCCGACCTCGTCGGTGCTGCCAACGACCTGCCCGCCGCGGACGCCGCCGCCCGCCATCCACATCGTGAAGCCGTAAGGATTGTGATCGCGGCCGTCGCCTTGCTCGGACTGAGGTGTTCGGCCAAACTCCCCGCCCCAGATCACCAGGGTCGAGTCGAGCAACCCGCGGCGTTTCAAGTCTTTCAGGAGTCCCGCGATCGGTTTGTCGCTGCCGCGGCAATTCGTGGCGTGGTTGGTTTCGATGCCGCGGTGTGCGTCCCACTTGCTGCCGGAGCCGTGGAATAGTTGCACGAAGCGCACGCCGCGTTCGACCAGGCGCCTTCCCAGCAGGCACATACGGCCATAGGTGGCGGTGAGCGGGTCGTCGATGCCGTAGAGGTTCTGGGTTTCGCGCGTCTCCTGCGTCAGATCGACTGCCTCGGGGGCCTGGGCTTGCATCCGATAGGCGAGTTCGTAGCTGGCGATGCGGGCTTCGAGGTCTGAACCCGCAGCGTGTCGGCTGCGGGCGTGGTCTTGGTTGAGCGCGTTGAGCAGATCGAGTCGGCCGCGCTGCTGCGCGGGGGAGATGACCGCGGGCGGATTGAGATGCGGGATCGGCTCCGCGCCGGCGTGGATGCGCGTGCCCTGATAAACGGCCGGCATGAACCCCGTGCCCCAGTTCCGCGCGCCGTTGTTCACCGACGCGGCATTGTCCTGCATGACGACGAACGCGGGCAGGTTCTCGTTCTCGGTGCCCAGTCCATAGGTTACCCAAGCGCCCAGCGAGGGCCGACCGCCGACGATCGAGCCGGTGTTCATCTGGCTCACGCCGTTGGAGTGGTTCAACCCATTCGCCCAGCACGAGCGGATGACGGCGAGGTCATCGGCACATGTCGCGATGTGGGGCAACCAATCGCTGACCCACAATCCGCTCTGACCGTGACGCGCCCAGCGCCGTCGCGAGGCCAGGATGGGCGAATAGAATTCACCCATCGGCGTGATGACAGGCCGAAAACTATCCGGGATGCGCTGCCCGGCCAGGCGATTGACCAGCGGCTTCGGATCGAACGTATCGAGATGGCTTGGCCCGCCCTCCATGAAACAAAAGATGACGCTCTTCGCCCTGGCCGCGAAATGCCCGCGCCGGGCGCTCAACGGCGAGCCTGGAGTGTTAGCGACCGGAGTCTGCCCGAAAACGGGCGCGTCGCGCAAGAGATAGCTGAGCGCCAGCGCCCCGAAACCGGCGCCGCTTGAAAGCAGCATCTCGCGGCGCGAGAAGGCGGGGGTGATGCGGCCGCAGCCGATACGATTGGTTTGCATGGTCACGATACTCGCTTCATTTTCTTCAGCGGTTGCCGAGCGGCTGCCCAGATTCGCTCGAAATCAACCTTACTGAGTTCAGATACTCGGAATTCCGGTTCGGCGGCGACTTCCGCATCGGGCGGGCGTTGAATCAAGGAAAGCTGCGTACCTCCCGCCGATTCGGCGGCACTGGCGTAACCGAAGGCGCCATCGGGGAATCGCTCCACCTTGCGTATCTCCCACCCAGCCTCGTCGTATTCACTTAACACTTCAACAGGTTCGGCTGGATGCGAATGGTTCCACTGCAGGCGAGAATATCGCATAGTTGCACCTCCAATGCGAATCATTGTACCTTAACGTCGCGCGGCGATCAACTCGTCGCTGGATTCCCCGCCACTTCGCCGAACCGGACGATCCGCCCCGTCAGATCAAGTCCCTCGGTGTTCGGTATCACGAATACGCCTGGGCGGCCCTCCGTGGCGTTGAGTCCCGTCACATCGATTTCGACGAAATGGGTGAACCGACGCCAACCCCGTGGATCGTGAAGTAGAGCATAGGCCAGTTGTCCCGGCGTTCTTGTCTCTGGGGCGATGTCGCTGAGATATTGGCCGTCGCCATATCGGACATCGCGCGGATTGCTGGCCGCCAGGGAAGGTTTGAGCATCTGCGACGAAACAATCTGTTCGCATCCTTGTGCACTGGTGTAGTGATACAGGGTCCGGCGAACCGGCGCCGCTTCTCCCTCAGGCGTCGCTTGGTCCTTCATTGGATGCTCGCCCAAATCGCTTTCTCGTGTTTGCGATGATGTCGGGCGGGTACCACCTCCGATTCAACAGGATCGGCCAATGGCTCAAGGATCGCTTGATGCACGAAGGAGGAGAATGTCCGGATCGACTTGGGAAAGTTGTTGTCGAAATAGACCGATTTTTCTTTTCCGTCCACACGAACCAGCAGTATCCATTGCGTGCCGTCCACGACCTGGCCGTGATACGCTCGTTCCATCGCCCCGATATTCATGACGTTGATCGCCCGACGCAAATTGGCCATTTGGTTTTTAGTCAATGCAAACCGCTTGCGATGCCACTGGTCATGATTGACCCGGAATTCAAACTGCTTTTCCTTCCGAGGTGATTTGAAGCACGTCCAGGCCGTGCCAACCACGCCCTTGGCCGAACTGGAGTTCAAACTTTTCATCAGGTTGAATCGAGTCGGGCCTTCCGAGCGAATACCAGGACCAGCCGAGCGCAATGATTGCCAAGAGGGCCGCCAATGCGGCGAACCATTTGCCACGACCCTTCAAAGGAGTGCATGCGGCGCAACCCATTTCAAACCGCCTCCGGTTGAGGTGCCATTGTGCCGTCATTTAATGAAACCGCCGTCGCACCGAAGCCGCCGCGTCATTCCTCCTCATCCGGCTCTGGAATAAACTCCACGCCTTCGTAGATTTCAGCCAGCGGCATTTCCGCCTCGATCTCGCTCAGCGGCACCACGGCGGCCATGTCCTCGTACACCTCGCGAACAAAGCCCGCCGCCGTGCGGCGAAACACGGCCACGAATGGCATTTCCTGCTCGATCAATATGTAGGCGTCCAGCGAAGGGATCGCCAGGTAGGCGTCCTTCTTTTCGCCCTTGTCGAGGCGCTCCGTTTTCTTGCACAGGACCTCGACAATAACTTTCGGCTGGCTTTGATAGGAATCGGTCGGCCGATTCGGATGGCAGGTCACGTGTACATCGGGATAATAAAAGCGTGTCTGCCCGCCGATTTGAATTCGCACTTTGGTGTCGGAATTAAATGGTCGGCAAGGTTTGCCGCGCAAACGGAGATGGAACGCCGCGAGCGTATTGATGACGATGGTGTTGTGGAGGTTCCTGGCCCCCGCCATGGCGAACACGACGCCGCCCACGTACTCGTGCTTGATGGGCGAGTCTAGCTCGCCGGCGAGATAGTCCTCGACCGAGATCAGATTCCATTTCAGCGCGGCGGTCATGGTACGATGCCAGGGAGTGGCGAAAGTTGGGGACGCCCTGTTGAAGATTATCGCAGAGCTCGGGCTGGCGTCAACTCGAAATCGCGCTACCGCACCTTCGCGCGCGTTTTCGCCTCGCGCATCATGCGGAGGAACGGCGGGACCAGGTGCGGGTCGAATTGCGTGCCATGCCCGGCATGAAGGATGCCCAGCGCGGCGTCCGGCGACATCGCGCCGCGGTAAGCGCGGGAGCTCGTCATCGCGTCGTAGCAGTCGGCAATGGTGATGATGCGCGCCAGGAACGGAATCTCCTCGCCGCGCAGGCCGTCGGGGTAGCCCGCGCCGTCGAAGCGCTCGTGGTGGCCGCGAATCGCCGCCAATACGACGCGATTGCGCACGATGGGCCGCAGGATGCGCTCGCCGATGACGGGATGCTCCTTGACGCGATCGAACTCATCCGCGGACAGCTTGGCGGGCTTGTTGAGAATCCCCTCGGCCAGACCGACCTTGCCGATGTCGTGCAGTTTCGCCGCCAGGCTCAGGCGCTTCATGTTGTGTTCGTCCAGGCCAATGTACTTTGCGAGCCGCACCGCGAACTTGCGGACGCGCAGCGAGTGCCCGGAGGTGTAGGCATCGCGCGCCTCCAGGGTGCGGACGAGACTGGTGATCGCCGAGAAAAAGGTGTGTCGCAGGCGATGCGTCTGGCGGTGGACAATCGTTTCAAGGCGTTTGCGTTGCTGCTGAGTTTGGCGGCGGATGAGCTGGTGATACCAGGTCGCCTGGAGAGCGTGGTGGAACTCGTCGATATGCACCGGCTTGAGAAAATAGTGCTGCACGCCGGCGCTCATGCATTGAAGCAGTGCCTCGTCGTCCGCGCCGGCGGTGACGACGATGACCGCGAGTTGAGGCCAGCGCTTCTTGATTTCCTGCACCAGGGCCACGCCTCCCATGCCAGGCATGTTGAGGTCGGTGACAACGATGGGCGTCGGTTGCTTCTCCAGGAGGACCAACGCTTCCTCCCCGCTGCGCGCGGTTTGACAATCGAAATGGAAAGACTCGGCCGAGCGCACGAGGATGTCAAGCGCGAACGGTTCGTCGTCCACCAGGGTGACACAACGGCGCATGGAGGCAGGGTCGATCACAGGTGCTCCCGTCTGGAGGAACTGCGGCATTTCCTCGTTCCCAAACACAGCCTGGGAAAGAGAGAGGAATGCGTCCGGTCGATTGATATTAAGAAAACCGCCCCTGGCAAAGCAAGAAGATGCGCAATGTTTTCCGGAAGTAGGGGCGGAAACGGGGAGGGATTTGCCGATTGTGACGGATGAAGCGTTTTTGAGGATTGGGGACTTGGGATTTCGGATTTCAAATTGAATGGGTGCAGCTGATTTCCCAACGTGGTTGTCAAGCTGCTTCCTTCAAGGTTAATGGTTGATTCGTCAACACTTTTACGCCGTGGCCGCGGTCCAGGCGACGGAGCGTTTTGCCTTGGAACCAGGCCACGTACTTTTGC
>JACPPF010000166.1 GCA_016191165.1 Planctomycetota bacterium | reverse complement strand
GATGACGGCGGTTTGATAGGACTCGATGGTACACGGCGAGAACTGCCGCAGTTCCATCTCACGGATCATGCGTTGACGTAGCGGGGTCATGGCGGGCTCCTTTGAGCAAGGGAATGAAGTTGGACATGCTCCCAATAAGCATGCCGCTACTCCATTTTTGCCCGAACCAGCCCCACACGTTGACGCATTTGCTTTCGCAGGCTCCCTGCTTTCTTCCTCCGCTAGCGGTTTCGTTCAACAAAAGTTATGTCGAGTTGAACGTTATGTTGGGTTCAGTCAAGACTCCGTTTCCGGCCGGCGCAATTGTCGTTGTGAAGTCCGCATAACGAGATTTGGCGTACCAGTCGACTTGCGGCATCGGCTGGATGCGGTCGGACAGGCAACTCGAAGACTGAAGGGGGCAGAAAGGGTCACATTGTGATTCCGAGCTTCTGTCGATGGTAGTGCTCAAGATCGTTGGCACAGAGCATGCGGCCATCGTGACTAGCGAGCATCTGGGCCTTCTCGGCCCATTGGATTGCTTCAACGACCTGACCGAACTCGGCACACGCTGCTGCCAATGTGCGCAAGCATGACCAATCTTCCCATCCTGACAACTCACAAGCCTCACGGGCCAACTCGATAGCAAGACCGCCATCGCGGAATCGCGAGTCGGAGGAGGTGGACCAAAGCTGTGCGAAGTCACGGTAGGCTTCCGAGGCTGTCAAGCCGAGACGTAATGCCTCAATGTGATCGACCGTGGCCGCTTCAAACTCGTTGCGGGCGGTATGGGAGATTGCACGCTGATGGAAGGCGCGCGCGTATCGCGGATCAAGGCGGATGGCTTCATCGTAGTCGGCGATTGCGCGGTCGTGGTCGTTCAGTCCGGCGTAGGCTAGGCCTCGATTATTGAATGCTGCCGGCGAGTTCGGCTCAAGGTCGATCAGAGCGGAAAAATCCAGGACCGCCAGTTCAACCGCGCCTTTCTCGAAGTGGCATTCCCCTCGACGATAGAGGCACAGCGCGAACCGTGGGTTGCACGTGAGCGCAGCCGAAAAATCCTCGATGGCTCGGTCATAGTCCTTCTGCAGGCGATTGAGATCGCCTCGCAGGTAGTAGGCGTTCGCGTAATCGGGACGGCATCGAATGGCATCATCCAGATCGTGCGCGGCTAGAGCAAGGTCTCCCTTGATAACATGAACAAAGGCGCGGTTGAAAAATGCGAATGGATTATCCGGCTGAAGGCGTAGTGTTGCATCGAAATCGGCAATCGCCTTGTCGAATTCCCCGATGGAAATGTAGGCTGCCCCCCGGTTCTGAAGTACATTGGGAAGTTTCGGATCGAGCAAGAGTGCGGCGTTGAAGTCGCTGATGGCGCGTTCGCAATGTCCTTGAGCTGCCAGGGCGAAACCCCGATTGTGGTGAGCCAATGCGATGGTGGGATCGAGCTGGATCGCCCGGTCGCAATCCATGATGGCTTGGTCGTAGTCCTTCTTCGCGATCCAGACGAAGCCCCGATTGTTGAATGCCGTGGCAAAGTGCCGGTCCAGTTCAATGGTGAAGTTGAAGTCGGCGAGGGCTTTGTCGTATTCCTTTCTCAACATGAAAAGATAGCCCCGGTTGTTGTGGGCCAGCGCAGATCTCGGATCACATTCGATCGCCGCCTGAAACTCGACCAAGGCTCGATCAAACTCTCCCTTGGCAGCATGAGCAGTCCCTCGCGTGATATGCGTAACTGCATTTTCCCTGACACGCGCCGACGCAAAGGCTTGTGGTGAAGGCGGGAACAATTCAGACGTGAGTAGCGGCGAATGATGATGTTCACTGAAAACTTGGTCCAGCGCCGCTTGGCTGATCGGCAGCCTTAAACGCGCGCCGCAGTGTGCACAAATCGGTGCCTCCGCTGAAACCGTTGCTTCGCTTTTGACGGTTGTCTCGCACCTTGGGCAACAAAGTTGCATGATGGCGGGTTTCTTTCGGACGGGGGAAGCGGTACGAAGGAATCGATCGTTTGCAACTGACACGGTGGCAACTACGGCCGATGCCTTTCTAGCCATCGGCCGCTCTGAAGTTTCGAGTGATGATTGTCCAGTGGCAATTGCGCAAAGCAAGTTACTCAGGTACGGACGATCATGTCCGACCCTACGTTGTCCCGACCTCAACTATCAAGTCGCCGTTAACGGGATCAACGTGCAAGTATAACCCGTCGCCCAAGGCCAAGGCGGGCCCGCTTCCTGTTTGAACCGTTGACGGCCCCTGTTCTATAGTCGGAATCGTTCCGCCTGAGGAACTGGAATTAAAGTTGCTGTCGCCTAAGTAGACGGCAGTGATCGCATGGGAGCCGACGGACAGATTACTGACAATGATGGTCACGTTCCCGAAACCATCGGCCGTCGCTGTGCCGATCACGGTGTTTCCGTCTCTCAATTCGATGATGCCGGTCGGAGACACATTGGGCGGCGGCGTCCCTGAGGCCATGAGACCGATGGTAAAGGTCAGGCCTGCGGATGTCATTCCAACCGAAAAGTGGGTCGACGTGCTTGTTCCTGTGGTTGGTGGCGGCGCGGTCACCGTCCAGATGAAGCTTCGCGTCACGCTGGCTGCGGTGCCATTCGCGGTCGGGTCGCTCGCCGTGATCGTCACCGTGTAGGCGCCGGCCGCATCGTTGGCGATGGTCCCGGAAATGACACCGTCGGCGTAGGTCAAGCCGGAAGGCAGGGTCCCGCTCACG
>JACPPF010000021.1 GCA_016191165.1 Planctomycetota bacterium | reverse complement strand
GCATTGCAGCTCCATAGCAACCGGCTGTGGCATCCGCGGTTCAGTTCAACTAGATTTTATCCTGCGTGCTCCGCCACGACGCGAAAGCACGTGAGTGAGTCTTTGCAGGCGGAGCACGCAGGATAAAATCCTTAACGTTGTAGTTCACGACAACGGGACCGTGTCGGAGAACACCGCAGCGGTCGACGGGCTGCTACACGTATTCCTCGCTGACGATCCGCCTGCAGTCGCTTCCCGTCCAGCCACGTGGGCGGAGTGGCTGCTTCCACTGTTTGGGTTGCTGGTGGCGGCGCTGAGTGTAATCGGTTTGGTCACCGTTGTGCGCTGGGTGGCCAGAATGTAGCCTCGCAAGAGGCTACATGGAAAATGGGGCGAAGCACGCCGAACCGTTATCAGGCCCCTCCGGGATGAGTGACGGTCTTTCCACGGCGACGTCCGGGTGAGTTTTTCCCTGTCGTAATCGGCATTGTCTGCGGTGCTTTCCAAACGCTGCGAAGTCCACGATGTTCGGCGCCGGGATGGTTCGTGCTACGGCGTTCCGGCCCTCACCCCCCAGCCCCTCTCCCAGAGGGCGCGGCGAGTTCGATCTCCGTTAGCCGGACGCGCAAGCGACGAATGGGGTGCCCGTCGCTTGCCTCACATTCCGCACCCCCCTTTGGCAAATGCTCAGATATCGCGGAGAATAAGGTTAGTGTGTGAAAAGTTGAAACAACGGATGCCAGCCCTTGCACGCCGGAAGAACTTATGGGAGAATAGCGTTTTGTGGGAAGTCCCAATTGTCGCGGAAGTTCATCGCGCCCGCGAGAAGCTGGCCGCGGATTGTAATTACGACATCCGCGTGTTCTTCGCGGGTCTCCGTAAACGGCAATCTGTCCAACGAAAACAGGCCGCACAAACGGGTGAATCTTACCGGGGCCGCGATTCCGAGCCTTCGGGGTCCGCGTCGTCCGGGGCGGGCCCGGCAGCTTAGCCGAGCGTTCGCGTTCCAGCGCTCGCAACTCGTGTTCGATGTCCTCCGCCTCACCCAACTTGCTGGTCCAGCGGCCCGATGCTAAACGAATAGGATCACACCCGCGCCTTCTCCTTTTTCTTCGACTTCACCGCCACTTCCTCCACGGGCCACTCCAGCCAGCGTGCCGATTGCCGCCAGAACGCCAGCGGGTTCTCGTACACCAGCTTGCGAATGACGCTCTCGGCATGGCCGCGGCGGCGCATTTCGAGGATTAGCTCCGGCACCGCGAGTGGATCGGACTTGCCCCAGTCGCCGGCGGAGTTGGCCATGATGCGGTCGGCGCCGACCATCTCGATGATGTCGCACGCCCGTTGCGGCGTGCATTTGGTGGTCGGGTAAAGTGTCATGGCGCACCAGAAGCCGTTGTCGAGCGCGTGTCTCACGGTGTGTTCCTCGACATGATCGATCAGCACGCGCTGCGGATCGACGCGTTTGTCGTTCTTGAGCATGTCGATGATCATGCGCGTGCCCTTGTACTTGTCCTCCAGGTGCGGCGTGTGAATCAGGATCAACTCGTTGGTCTTCATCGCCAGATCGACGTGCTCCTGGAAGATGATCGCCTCGTTCCTCGTGTTCTTGTTCAGCCCGATCTCGCCGATGCCGAGCACGTTGGGCTTGTCGAGAAATTCCGGGATCATCTGAATGACGCCGCGCGAGAGTTCGACATTCTCGGCCTCCTTGGCATTGATGCAGAGCCAGGAGTAATGGCGGATGCCGAACTGGGCGGCGCGCCTGGGTTCGACCTCGGTGAGATGGCGGAAGTAATCGCGGAAGCCATCGACGGAGCCGCGATCGAACCCAGCCCAGAACGCGGGCTCGGAGATGGCCGCACAGCCGGAGAGGGCCATGCGATGGTAGTCGTCGGTGACGCGGGAGATCATGTGGATGTGGGGGTCGATGTAGGTGGACATGGCTGCGGGTCCCTTTTTGGCTGTGAGCTTGACTAATCGCACTTTATCGAATGGGCACTTTGTCGCTGTTCCTGGCGAACCGAGGTTGGACAATTCACATCTTTATTGTCCGCCAGAATTCTATTGATTGCAAGCTCGAAACGAGCGTGGCTGAAGTCGGCGCAAGGCTGGACCGGATGTGCCGAGGATGTCGATTTGGCGGGTGGTGACGGCGGAATGGAGCGCGTGCTTGGCCCATTCCGCTTTTTGGGCATTTTCGATTCCTTGGGCGTAACGGTAAGATACTCCACGATGCGACCTGCATCGCTGATTTGGCGAATTTCAGGTGACTCCATGCGTGCGCCCCTGTTCGTTTGCTTCGTGCTCTTGCTAACGGGATGTGCCACGGCACGACAAGGACGTGGCCCCTATCGGGTCGCGTCCCCGCCGGCCGCCCCAATTTCCGGGGTAGTTTTCGTTGCCAACGGCGCGGGCGACTCCCGAACGGCATCGCAGAATCTGGCCGCGGTGGTTGCCCAGACAGCGGCGCCGCTGAAAATTGAGACCTTTGCGTGGTCGCGTGGCTACCGGCGCTTTGTCGCCGATCAGGTGGACGAAGACAATCATGCAGCGCAAGGCCGCCGGCTTGCTGACGCGGTCTTGGCCCATCGCCAGGCATTTCCGAATCGCCGGATTTACCTGGTTGGCCAGAGTGCCGGGGGCGCTGTGGTTCTGAATGCCGTGAAATCGCTGCCGCCCAGCAGTATTGAGCGCATCGTTCTGCTGTCTCCATCGGTCTGCACCGGCCTCGATTTGCGACAGGCACTGACCGTGTCGCGGGAAGGCATCGACCTGTTCCATAGTGAACGGGACCGCTGGGTGCTCGGCCTGGGCATGCGAGTTGTCGGCACGACGGACGGCGCCTGCCGCGTGGCCGCCGGGCGCGTTGGTTTCAAAACGATCGTAACCAACCCGACCGATGCGGCCTTGTATTCGCGGTTACGGCAACATCCGTGGAATGCAAGCGTCACCTGGACTGGACACAACGGGGGCCACTTCGGCAACCTGGAGCCGAAATTTCTGCGCGCCTACGTGTTGCCATTGCTCGGCAACGGAAACCCGGTTTGCGCTCCGAGGTAACTGGCCCACCAAAAACCGCGCCCGGTTGGAGCACGTTGGTTTGGTCATCGACCCGCGCAGCCGAACGCTGATCGGCAACCCTGCGCACGGCGGCGAGCGTGATGATGAGTTGTATTAAAATCGCCTTCCTTCACTCCTCTTTTCCACGTACCATATCTCCATGCGAAACACCCCACTCAAAGACGCCGTCATGCGCATCCTTCCGCGCGTGCAAACGCCGGCGCAATACCTCGGCGGCGAATTGAACAGCATTGTCAAGGATCACGCCACGGTGCGCGGCAAGCTGTGCCTGGCGTTTCCGGACGCCTACACGCTTGGCATGTCGCATCACGGCTTGCAGGTGCTGTACACCATCATGAACAACGACCCGCGCTGGGCGTGCGAGCGCGCGTTTACGCCGTGGATCGACTTTGAACGCGAACTACGGCAGGCAAACCTGCCGCTATATAGTCTCGAGACGTTCACGCCGTTGTCGCAGTTCGATGTCGTTGGCTTCAGCCTGCAATATGAGGTGTGCTACACGAACGTGTTGACGATGCTCGACCTGGGCGGCATCCCGTTGCACGCGAAGGATCGCACTCTGGAGCATCCGCTCGTCATCGCGGGCGGGCCGGGAGCGCAGAACCCGGAGTTGCTGGCGCCCTTTGTCGATCTCTTCATCATCGGCGATGGCGAGGAGAGCTTGCCGTGGGTGATGGAGAAGTGGATGGCGTTGAAGCATCAAAACCAGCCCGGAGCGCCAGCGACGGGGTCTCGTTGCCCCGCCGCTGGCGCTCCGGGCTGGTCGAGGCAGGAGATGCTCGCCAACCTCGTGGGCCAGACTACCTGGGCATACGCTCCGCAGTTTTACGAGCCGGAATATCACGCCGACGGCACGATCGCGGCAATCAACCGGACGCGCGCGGATGTGCCACGCGAGATTCGGGCTTGCACGATCGAGCAAGACTTCGACGCGATCCCGCTGCCGACGAAGCCGGTGGTGCCGTTCGTGGAGACGCCGCACGATCGCATCGCGCTGGAGATTATGCGCGGGTGTCCCTGGCAATGCCGATTCTGTCAATCGACGGTCATCAAGCGGCCCTTGCGGGTGCGTTCGGTCGAGACGATCGTGCAGGCGGCGCTCGCCAGCTACCGCAACACGGGGCATCGGGAAATCAGCTTACTCAGTCTTTCGACCAGCGATTATCCCTATTTCGAGGAACTGGTGCAGCGGATGCACGAGGTTTTCATGCCCCTGGGCGTGAGCATCTCGTTGCCCAGTCTGCGCGTCAATCATCAGCTGAAATCATTGCCGAAGCTCATGAAGGGCGTGCGCAAGTCCGGGCTGACGCTGGCGCCGGAAGTGGCGCGCGACGACATGCGCGAACAGATTCGCAAGCCGATCAAGAACGACGACCTCTACGAAGGTTGCCGCGAGGCGTTCAAGGCCGGCTGGCAGCGCGTCAAACTCTACTTCCTGTGCGGGCTGCCCGGAGAGCGCGAAGTCGATCTCGACGGCATCATCGAGCAAGCCGAGACCATCTCCCGCATCGGCAAGGAAGTCCGCGGCCGATTCGTGGAGGTGACGGCGTCGGTGTCGAACTTCATCCCGAAGCCGCATACGCCGTATCAGTGGAACGGCATGCAGTCGCGGGAATACTTCAAATGGGTCGGACAGTATCTCAAACGCAAATGTCGGCTCAAGAGCGTCAGGATCAAACAGCACGATGTCGAGTTGAGCCTTTTGGAAGGCGTGCTGACGCGCGGCGATCGGCGTGTGGCCGTCGCTCTGGAAGAGGCCTGGCGGCGCGGCTGCCGGCTCGACGGGTGGAGCGAGTGCTTCCAGCCCGAACTCTGGTGGCAGACGTTCGCCGACCTGGGCATCGATACCGACTTTTACTCGCAACGTTACCGCCCCCTGGACGAAGTGTTGCCCTGGGACCACATCAACGTCAAGAAGGGGCGCGAGTATCTTGAGAAGGAACAAAACCGCAGCCTGGTGCAGCTGGAGGTGATGGCCCAGGAGGTCTAAAGCCAATCGGGGCATTCAATCCGGCCAGGGCTCTGTGCTACCAGGCTGGCGGGCCTTCTGCCCCCACTTCCTTTCTTTCTTATCAATCGGAAAATTTTCCTTGCATCCCCCTACTGGCTACGATACCATCAATCTCACTAACGCTTCTGGACGGCCTGGGCGACACGCTGCCCTGGAATTGTCACAACCGATTGTTCGCTCCTCATTTCTATCTCGGTTTCGACGTTTGCCCTCAACAAGGAGTATTTCATGTCGTTCCACTTCTGTTCGCATTCCTGGGAAGTTCTCGACACGCCCGACGGCACGCGCATCACGCTGACCAACCGGGATCTGGACCCGGAGACCGCAGCGGTCCTCGTCGATGATCTTCTTGAGGTCGTTCTTGAAAGCGGCCGGCCCAATCTCTACCTCGATTTTTCCGAGATTCGGCAGCTTTCCAGCGTCGTCATGGGCAAGCTGCTCGCCCTGAACACCCAGCTGCGCGAGCATGGCGGGCGGCTGATCCTGCTCCGGCTCCATCCGATGGTCCTCGAGGCATTTCGTGTTGCCCGCCTGACCGAGGTCCTCGATATCCGCGTGCCCGATTCATCGGAAACGCTCAGCTAGGCGGTTTGCCGCTTGGGGCGTGGCGTTCACGAGCGCTATGCGAACGCTACGCCGCCCGCGGCGAATTCATTAATCAGAACAATCGGCACATTCGGACTCACCTTCCCACGTTGCACTCACCGCAACTTTGCTGCATTGAATGCGATTCCTTTCTTCTGAACGCCCGCGGCGGAAATCCGCGCGATTCCTGGGCGCGCCGGCCGCACGCGCCAAAACCATCGGGTAAGTTTGGCGAGAAGCCCATTCCAGGGCTTCGGGGCGCATGGATCGCGCCTGCGTGTAATGTCTCGGACCGGTGGATGGATTCGCGGCGGCCGCTCCAACGACCGCAAAACGGTTCCCCCGCCAAACTTCACGAGTAGCCGATATGGAAATCGGATTTCGCGCGCTGCGGGCCTGGTTCCGCGCCGGCAGGAAGACAACCCATTACTCGAGCAAGCCGCCGCGGCCGCGGCTCGCAGTCGAAATGCTCGAGGATCGCCTGGCCCCAGCGGCGGACTGGCGCTCGGTCATCGGGCTGGACGCTGCATCGAATGTTTTTCCCTACTCCGGGCAGGGCTATTCGGTCGCCATCCTTGACACCGGCATCGACTACAACCACCCCGACCTCGGCGGCGGGTTCGGCGCGGGGTATCGCGTTGTCGCCGGGTACGACTTCGTCAACAACGACGCCGACCCGATGGACGACAACGGCCACGGCACGCATCTGGCGGGCATCATCGGCAGCGGCAACGGCAACTCGCCCGGCGTCGCTCCCAATGTGCAATTCATCGCGCTCAAGGTCCTCGACAGCAAAATGAACGGCAGCTGGGCCGCCGTCGATAACGCGCTACAGTGGGTCATCGCCAATCAGGCACAATACAACATCGTTGGCGTCAACCTATCGCTCGGCAGCGGCAACTACACGAGCAACCCGTACAGCCTTCTTGAAAGTGACTTCAGCACGCTGAAGAGCCTGGGCGTGTTCACCGCGGCTGCGGCGGGAAACTTTTTCTACACCTACAACAGCCAGCCGGGCGTCGGCTATCCTTCAATCAGTCCGAATGTCGTCTCCGTCGGCGCGACCTGGGCGGGCGATTTCGGCCCGGCCACGTTTTCGACCGGCGCGAAGGACTACACCACCGCGGTCGATCGCATCGCCAGTCTCGGCCAACGCGGCCCGGCCCTCGACCTTATGGCGCCCGGCGCCTGGATCACCAGCACCTGGCTGGGCGGCGGGTACAAGTCGATGGGCGGCACGTCGATGGCCACCGCCGTGGTCACGGGCTCGGCTGTCCTCCTGCATCAGGCCTACGATCAAACCGGCAAGGCCGCGCTTGCCACGCAGGACAATCTGCTCAAGGTGATGAAATCCAGCGGCGTCACCGTCAAGGACGGCGATGACGAAAACGACAACGTCGTCAACACCGGCCTCACGTTCAAGCGACTCGACCTCAACAAAGCCCTTGGCGCGATCGGGCAACCCAACGCGAAACCGGTCCTCGCGCCCATCGCCAGCTGGACCCTGCAGGTCGGGCAGACCATCCTCGTCCCGCTCGCCGCCACCGATGCCGACGGCGAACCAATTACTTTCACCTATAAGCAGATCTACCTGACTGCTCAGGCCTACCAGCTCGACCAGCAATTCGGCTTCCGCTATCTGGGCGGATACTATCAAAACTCAGCCGGGGCGAACGAGAAGTGGATCCTCGGCAACGGGAGCATCTGGTATTGCATCATGCCCACTGGCGAGGTGCGGCGCTGGACCGGGTCGCTGGCCGACATGCTGAGGCCCGCGAACTTGATCGCCACGCTCGACCCGTCTTATCATGCCGACCCGAGCAAACTGTGGAACGCCCCCTACGCCGGCATGCCGCCCGCGGTGTTTTCGCTCATCGGCAACCAGCTTTCGATCCGCTCTCCCGCGTATTGGCTGGGAACCTATCAGGTCGAGGTGACCGCAAGCGACGGCCACTATGCCGTCAAGGGCGTCTTCAACGTGACGGTGACGAACGCGAATACTCCGCCCGTTTTAATGGCGATCGCCAACCAGACGATGTCCCATGCGAAAGGGAGCACCACGCTCAATCTGTCCGCGACCGACGCCGACAAGGATGCGATCACCTATGCCGCCCAGGTGCTGCCCGTTGATGGCAAGTCACCCGCGGTGACGCTGGGCTTGAACGGAAATCAACTCACCATCAGCCCGGATCGCGCCCTGGTTGGAACGTTCACCGTGCAGATCAGCGCCAGCGACGGCAAGGCCAGCGACACGAAAACGTTTGTGGTCACCGTCACCAACTCGGCCCCAAGCCTTGGCGCAATTCCCGGGCAAACGCTGGCGAAAGGACAGACCCGGGTGACGTTGACCCTTCCCGCAAGTGACGCCGACGGCGACGCGCTTTCGATCCAGGCCGTCGCCCAGACGCCAGATGCGCAGGCCTATCAGCTCAAGCAGCAATACGGCTTCCAGCCATATGGCGGGTCGTATTACACAAATCTGTGGGGCTACAACGAGAAATGGCTGGTGGGCAACAACAACCTTTGGTACGTGCTGTTGCCGAACGGCGAGATTTATCGCTGGACGCAATCGATCCAGCAGACCCTGACGGCTGCCAATCGGGTGGCGGCGCTCGATGCGAAGTATTACGTGGAGCCGTTGCTGCTCTGGGACGCGAAACCCGCGACGACACCCGCGCTCACATTTACCTATTCGGGTAACCAGTTGACGATTCAGCGCCCGGCGACGCTGACCGGCGTCTTCTACATCGACGTGACCGTGAGCGACGGCGCCGCCAGGGTGACGCGAACCGTGCAGATTGTGTTGAATTAGGCCTGGGTCCAAACGATCGATTCCAAAGTACCCAAGCATGAAACGAGCCGCCGGGCTTGTCCCAATGGCACTAACCTTGGATTGAAAAAAGAGCCCTCTCTGAATTGATTTGTTTTGCGACAACAAGTCAAATCAGGAGGACTGGCCCGGTCGTCAGTGAAGAAGCGTACGTCAAAGCGCGAAAACGCATGCCGTTGAGTTATTGGTTCGCTTTGCTTGACGTGCTGGTGGAACGCTTCGAGGCGGCTCATCCCGAACAAGCGTGTTGGCGCGGCTTCCGCCTCCTGGCGATGAATGGAACCACCATCCATCTGGAAAACTGGCAGCGCTTACGCGATCATTATGGCAGGAGCGGTAACGGCCATGGCAAGCAAAAGACGCAAGCCCGCATGGTCATGCTGCAGTTCCCACTGGTGCGGCTGCCGTGCGCTTACGAAGTTGCCCCGGTCGCTCAAGGAGAAACCACGTTGGCGTTGCGTTTGTTGCCGCACGTGCGCGGCAATGATTTGGTCCTGATTGATCCCGGTTTTTGGAGTTATGGTTCGTTGGCGCGCATTCACGCGCGTGGTGCTTACTTCGGCGTTCGCTTGAAGAAAGGCATTTCGTTGCGACGGTTGCGCTCGTTGGGGCTCAAGGACCATTTGGTGAGTTGGAAGCCGAAAAGAGTTCGCCAAAACGGCGCGGACTTGCCGGCGTCCATGCAACTGCGTTTGATTCGCTATCGCCTCCCGGTCCTTTTTCTGCCCTTGGAAAAATCGAAAAATCGTTCGCGTTGGTTTTGATTGTTGCCATTTGGTAATGCACGGTTACAATTTTTACTCCCAGCCAATGGACCTCCTTTTAACTCCACTAACTACCTTTTTTTCGTCCCCCCCCAGGGAGAACCGCCATGGACTTTCCACGACTGAAGGCATTGCTGCGCCATGTTCTTTTCGGCAACGACCGACGGACGCCAATTCGACGCACACCGACCCGGCGCTTGGCCCGGCTCGCGATCGAACAACTCGAAGACCGCGTGGCACCGACCGGCGTGTCGATGGTCAAGGACATCATGTCCGGTGGAGGCGAGTCGTTTTTGGGTGAATTCGCCAACGTCAACGGCACACTGTTTTTCGCCGCGGACGACGGCAGCAATGGCACCCAGCTTTGGAAGAGCGATGGCACCGCCGCCGGCACCGTCCTCGTCAAGGACATCAACACCGCGGGAAGTTCTTTCCCGCAAGATTTGACCAATGTCAACGGCACGCTGTACTTCACGGCTGATGACGGTAGCAATGGCAGAGAGTTGTGGAAATCGGACGGCACCGCAGCTGGCACCGTCCTCGTCAAGGCGATCACCGACATTGGCTCCAATCCCCCCGATCTATTGACCAACGTCAACGGCACGTTGTTTTTCCGCCAGGGAGATGAAGGCGCGCTGTGGAAATCAGACGGCACCGCCGCCGGTACCGTGATCATTAGCGGCGTCTATGAAGTGTGCTCGCCCTGATCAATGTGAATGGCACACTGTTTTTCAGCGCCGACGACGGTAGCGGCGACCGAGAACTGTGGAAGAGCGACGGCACTCCCGCCGGAACAGGTCGCGTCAAGGACATCAACCCCGCCGACGGGTCGTTCCCGTTCGACTTCACCAACGTGAATGGCACGCTGTTTTTCACCGCCGACGATGGCACCAACGGCACCGAGTTGTGGAAAACCGACGGCACCGACGCCGGAACCGCCCTCGTCAAGGCAATCACCGACGTCGGCTCCTCTCCTCCTGATTTGTTGACCAACGTTAACGGCACGTTGTTTTTCCGACAGGGAGATGAGGGGGCGCTATGAAAATCCGACGGCACGGACGCCGGAACCGCGATCGTTAACGGCACCTACGAAGACGTGCTCGGGTTGATCAATGTTAATGGTACCTTGTTTTTCAGCGCAGACGACGGCAGCGGCGACAGAGAATTATGGAAAAGCGAAGGCACCGCTGCCGGAACAGTTCGCGTCAAAGACATCAACCCCACCGACGGCTCGTTCCCAGCTAACCTCACTAACGTCAATGGCACGCTGTTCTTCACCGCGGAAGACGGTTTCGGCGTCGAACTGTGGAAGAGCGACGGCACCGATGCCGGCCCGGTCCTGGTCCACGCCATCAACCCCGCAGGCGGCTCGAACCCGCAAGAACTAACCAACGTCAACGGCATCCTCTACTTCAGCGCCGACGACGGCTTCAACGGCCGCGAGCTTTGGAAAGCCACCGCGTTCTACGACGACTTCCAGGCCGGTGACGGCACTTTCCTTGGCGGTGACTGGACCGAGGTGGCGGGCGACCTGGCGATTGCCGACACCTCCATGGCCGTCATCGGCCCCGGCATAACCGTGGGCGGATATAAGGACATATCCGCGGCCGCCGTCAACAACATTTCGCTGGCCGATGTCCGCGTGACGACTGAGTTCGCCGCGCTCACTACCGACACGTCGGTGGCCGCCGTGTTTGCGCGTGCCAAGGACGTAAAAAACGCCTACGTCGCGGCCGTGTACCGCTCCGAGGCGACCGTCAGTGGCGTCTACGTCGCCGAACTCAAGAGGATGGTCGGCGGCGTCGCCACGGTTCTCGGCTCCAAGCCCGTCATGCTCGAGTTCGGCGAAGGCGTGCTTCGCTTCGAGGTCCTCGGCGGCCTGCTCAAGCTCTTCGTCAACGATGTGCTGACCGTGTCGGCCATGGACTTCAGTCCTACTCTCAGGGGCGCGGGCCTGGCCGGCGTCGCTGGCACCGAGTTCGTCAGCTTTGACAACTTCTTCATCAGCCAGCTCGACCCGGAGTTGCCCTTCGGCGATAGCTTCGACCGCAATGTCAGGACGACATCGCTGGGCAGCCAGTGGCGCGAGGTCTCAGGCGACCTGGCGGTGCTCAACAACCAGGTCATCGCCAAGGGGGCGAAAATCAATCTCGGCCTCCATTCGTGGGCAGACGTGAGCAACGTCCGCGTGCAGGCGCATGTGAAAGCCTTCCCCTTCGGCGGAAGCGCCGGCGTCGTGGCGCGCTTTGTCAGCAACACCGAGTATTTCTATGGTGCGATCGTGGGCACGAATGGCTTTTTCCAGGCACGCATCTACTACGGCGGCAAACTGCTGGCTGCCGCTCCAGTCGCTTCCGGAAGCCACCTTTTGCGATTCGAAGTGGTCGGCGACTCGGCCAAGCTCGTCATCGACGACACGATCACGATTCGTGCAACCGAGAGATTCCGGACGGCGCCCGGCCTCGTCGGCGTCCGCGGCACGTCCCGGGCGACGTTCGACCGCTTTAACGTCGAGGCACTGTCGCCGGCCTTGTTCTTCGACGGCTTCAACCGGGGCGCCTCGAGCACCATGGGACCGAAGTGGGCGAGCCTGAAGGGCGACTTCTCCATCAACTCGATCACCAAGGCCCAGGCGGTGACCTCCGGTCCGAATGTCGCCGTGGTGGACGGAATCTCGCGGGGGAATGTGATTCTCGAAGCGCAGGTGTTGGTGTTCAACAGCGGCATTTCGGACGCCGGCCTCGTCGCCCGTGTCAAGGACGCCAACAATTACTATTATGCCGCCCTGGACGGCATTAACGGCGCTTACAGCGTGTCGATCTACAAGGTCGTGAACAATGTCAAAACGCGCATTGGCACCGCTGCTCCGGTCGGCTCCAACGTCGGCAAGTTGCGCTTCGAAGTCGTCGGAAATTCGCTCAAGCTGTTCTTCGATGACGCGTTGGCGGTCGATGTCACCGATAACACGTTCGCGAATACCTACCTGAGCGGCGGTGCCGGCATTCGCGGCTCGCAGAACACGACGTTCGACGATTTCACGATGGCGTAGGGCTACCCACCCAGGCTACGTGAAAAGAATGACATGGGGAGGTCGAACGCACCGAGGCCCGGCACGTCCAGTAAACATCATGGTGGGCCTCGCTTCGCTCGGCCCACCCTACGGATAGCTGGGAAGTGATTCCTTATAGGGCGAGCGGTCGATATTAACTTACCAGCCCGGAGCGCAAGCGACGGGGCAGATGTCCGCTGGACCCGTCGCTTGCGCTCCGGGCTGGTGGGAGTTTTTTTCCTGCCGCTCGCCTAGCCGCACGCAGGATAAGATTAATTACTTATCAAAGGGAGTCGCGACCCCCTTTCGGCCTGACGCCCTTTTTTGCTACTGGCGCGGGCCGAGCTGGTGGTTGTTGGCCGGCTTGATTTCGGGGACGTTGGCCGGTAGGGTGGGCCATTCGATATCGGGCGCCTTGGCGATGAAGAAGCCGAGCGCCAGGGCGGCCAGGACGGCGGAGCCGAAGATTGCCCAGTGCCACCACGGGCGCGGGCCGGGAGGCAAGAGCGGCGGGAGGTTGTTGGCCCAGCGCCGGCCCGGCATCACCGTGTCGAACTGCCGAACCGCCGTCACCACCTGGCTGATCTGCTTGCGCGCTTGCGGATTGTCCGGATCGACTTCCAGCACTTCCAGATAGGCCCAGATCGCCTGGCCGAGGTCCCCGGCCTTGACCAGGGTCTCCGCGCGTTCCAGCCCCCCTTGCAGATGGCTTACGTAGTCCACCAACAAATCGAGATCGGCCTGGCAACTCGGACAGCGCCGTGTGATTTCACGCAGCGGTTTCGTGCATTGGGGGCAGCTTGGCATGGACGCACTCCCGATCGCGCCCGATTTCGTTCGGCGTTTGCGCGGCGTGGCGCGGGCGCTAAACGAATCAAAGCAAATACGCGTAGTTCAACAGCCGATCGTTCAGAGCGGAGCTGGCGTCCTCCATGCGTTTGCGATCGCCGGACGCCATCGCCTCGCGGACGAGCTTGCACAGGTCCTCCAGCTCGCGTTTGTCGGTCGGGTTCTCCAGCTTGGGAATGACATCCTGCTCGGTCTTCTTGAGGATTTCGACCGCGTCGCGATACTCCGCGGAACTCTCCAGCGTCTCGCTGCGCTTCATGAGGTCTTCGTTGATGCGTTTCATCTTCATGATCTGCCCAGCATCAAGTTGATCGGCGCCGGATTGCTGAATGGCGAAGCGTTTCTTTTGGCCGGTATAGATGTCGTGAATCTGCACGGTCAGGATCCCATCGTCGCCGTACTCGTAGGTGACCTCGATGGCGCCGTCGCGCTGCTGGCGCGGCGGTTGAAACTCCCAGGGGATTTCAGCCAGCTTGACGTTTTCGGGATTGGGCACGTCGTCGTAAACGTCTCCCTCGAAGACGCTGATGATGACGCGCTCCGCCGGATCGGCGACGGGGTGATAGGTCTTGGTGAATGAGCACGGGATATCGACGCCGCGTTTGATGATCGGATCGAGATAGACCTGGCGTTTTTCGTTGATCGGGTTGGCGCACAAGGAATGTTCGAGCTTGACCGAATAGGCGTGATTGTCCAGACCCGGCGCGCCTTGCAAGATGGCGGAAACGATGGCTGCCCCTTGCGCGACACAGCTCATGGGATCGACCTTGTCGAACGGCTCGGGCTCCTTGCCGCCGAGTTTTTCGGAAACGAATCGGCCAATGAGCGGGATCTTGCTGGTGCCTCCCACGAGCAGGATTCGATCGATGTCCTTTGGCTTCATGCCCCGCAAAGAAAGCGCCTCGTCGATGGCCTGCCCCGATTTGACGACCAGCGGCATGATTTCCTTTTCAAAGGACTGGCGATCGATCTCCTCTTCAAGGCTCAGGTGGCGATCCGGGACCAACTCGGCCTTTCGCGCAATGGCGGTGGTGGCGCTGGAGAGCTCGATCTTGGCTTTCTCGACCGCAAGCATGAACTGCGTCTTGTAGGGCGAGGTCAGGATGTCGTAACCGGTCTTCTCCATGAAGCGGCGGGCAATGAGGTTGCCGAGGGCGGCGTCGAGGTCGTCCCCGCCGAGTTTGCCCACGCCCTTGGAGGAGATTTCTTCAAAGATGCCGTGATGAATGCGCAGGATGGTCACGTCCAGCGTGCCGCCGCCGAAGTCGTAGACGAGGACGGTCTGATCCTGTTGCGCGTTCAATCCGTAGCAAATGGCGGCCGACGTCGGCTCGTTGATCAGCGTCAGCACTTGCAAGCCCGCGGCCCCGGCGCAAAGTTTGGTCGCGTGGCGTGCCAGCCCCTTGGAATTGGCGGGGATCGTGACCACGGCCTTGGTGAAGTTTTCGTTGATGGCCTTCTGGGCGTCCTGCTTCAGCTTGCTGAAGAGCATTGTCGCGACCTGCTCGGTGCGCAGACTTTGGCCAACGAATGGCACTCTTTCCCCGGAACCGAGGATGCGCTTGATCGAGCGGATGGACCTTTCTTCCTCGAAGTTTTCCTTCGCTTCCTGCCCAAACGCGAGGCTGCCGTCCCGGCGCATGGTGACAACCGAGGGGGTCCACTTTTGGCCCTCGCTGTTGGGCAACACGTCGGCCTGGCCGTATTGAAAGTTCGCAGTGACCGAATTGCTGGTGCCGAAGTCGATGCCAATGTAGGGCATTTTCTTTTCCGTGGTTGAATCGCGGGGGTTGTTATGCTCAGGGCACGATATCAAAATACACAGCCGACGGGCAGTTCTCCAGTGGTTTTTTTCCCTAACCCAGACGGGATGTGCGATTTCGCGGCAGGATGTGCGGTAAAAGACCGCTTGCGGTCTGGCGTTCGCGCGGCGACTTGCGAACGCCAGGCCGCAAGGGGCAAGGACCTACAAAGTGGGCTTGTGAACCAAAACGGGCAGCTTCGACCCGCGGATCACCTTGTCCGCGACGCTGCCTAGCAGCAGGCGCGACAGCCCGCCTCGGCCATGCGTTTCGATGGCAATCATGTCGATGGGCGCTCTTGCGGCGTCGAGAATCGCGACGCCCGGTTGATCCTCGAACACGATGCGGGTTTGGACGTTGAGTTGCTCGCCGCGCAGGCGGTCCGCGGTTTTGTTCAGGTAGGTGTCGGCCTCTTTTTTCAGCTCGGCGTGGGCGCGTTCGACCCTCTCCATGATGTCGCCCGCCACGCTGCCGAAGATCGCGGGTTCCGCGGGCACCATGGCCGGGTATACGGGCGTGAGCGCGCGGAGAAGTGTGTAATCGGCCTGCATCGCGCGGCCAAACGTCACCGCCGGTTCAAGAATCTGCTCGGCCAGCGGGGTTCCATCCAGGGGAATCAGCAAGTGTTTTGGAACGGGTTCCACCGTCAGGTCCGGGGCGTGGGCTTCAGGGTGAACCAGGATCAGCGACATGGGCAAGCTGCGGACCAGCTCGTCGGCGACGCTGCCGAGCCAGAATCGGCCGAACGGCCCGCGGGCATGCGTCGTCATCACCACCCAGTCGGCGCGCTGGCTCTCCGCCTGTTCGCGGATCACCGTGGCAATATCGCCATCGACATTACGGATCGTCACCGGGACCGACAGGCGATCCTGCACCTTCTTTTGCACCGCCTGCAAGTAGGCGCGCTCCTTCGAGCGAAGTTCCTGATCCAGGGTGTTGTCAAAGACCTGCAACTCGGCATAGGTCGCCTCCAAAAGCGTGTGAACGTGAATCAAGTTCAACGACGCCTCGAGCCGCCGAGCCATGCTCATCGCCAGGGGCAGGGCATGTTCGCCGAACGTCGATCCGTCAAGAGGCACGAGAATGGAACGGATCACGGGATCCTCCTTTCGGGTTTGTGCTACGCACAGAATAATTCGCCGCGCTGGTGACGAGCCGAGTCGCATGGGCAACCCGGTGATGCGCTGACACGTGAACCGGCCGCTTAGGCGGCTCGGCTCGCCAGGGGGTGCTCCACCGCCAATCAATAGCAAACACAATGCCAACAAACGTCGGATTCGACTCGCCTCGACCGGCATCGTATGGAATTCGCCCTTGACGCGGCCTCTCCTACTGTCAACAATAACAGAAATCCCGCCTATGTACACCACCCTGGGAGGTTTCTCATGCGACGTTGGATTCTGTGCGGCATCGCCGCTTACGGATTGGGTCTCATTCCCGCGACAACCATCACGGCGTCGAACAAGGTCGCCGACATTCAAGCCCGGGGCATGTACGTGGAAGCACGGACTTGCGACGTATGGACCGGGCCGTGCTTCGCCAATGCCGATTTCAACCTGGGCGGCAAACAGGGCGTCATGGCCTGGCGCATCGACAAGGGGGAAGCCGGCGAGGTGTCGCTGGATGGGCTCTGTGTCGTCGCCGTCGTGTCGGCCGCGAACACGCTGGGCCTGGAGCAACGCGCCCCGGCGAAGGCCGTCATTCTCGTCGATAGCCGGGCCAATTTGACCCAGCGTGCCGCCCTGGTGCGTTTCGCGCAACAGCAAGGTGGTCAGCTGCTGGCCAACGTGGTAAAAATCGACGCCCAACCGATCAAGATCGACATCTGCCCCTGCCAGAAAAACGCCTGCGCCGAGGTCGATGCCACGGTCGCCAAGCTCAAGACTCGATGTCTCAGCGTCGAGCACGACAAAGTTTGCGGCAACGAATACGCGTTCTATCCGCCGTTGGCGCGCAACCTGAAGGCCATACCCGCCGGCGTGCTCGAACACGCCTTCCGCGGCAAGGGCCTGGGCGAAACCTGGAGTGACAGCGATCGGCGCGCGGGTTACGTCGGGACGTTTCTCGTCAAGTAATTCCCTCACCACCTATTTACCATGCGTTTAGCGCTCGCGGACGCCAGGCGAGCGCTAAACGCAGGCGATTTTTTTGGAGTCTCACCATGATCCGCACTCTGCGCTGGCTCGCGCCGGTTTTTTGCGGCGTCCTCCTTTTCTCGGCCGTTTCGTCGCAGGAAGGCAAGAAATTCTCCATCAAGACGACGACGACACCCGTGCCGAAGGAGATTGCCGAGCCGATCGCCAAGTTGCTGGTCAATGCCTCGGTGCAACTACTCGATCCAGCCGGGAAGCCGATATGCGATGTCTGGTTCCGCAAGGACATCCCTGCGGAGGCAACCGCGGCGCAGATCAAGTCAGGCGTGACGTTTCGCGAAGTCAAGCAAACGGAAATCCTCGGCGCCATCCAGTTCCACGCCAAGTGGACCGATTACCGCAAACAACGCATTAAACCAGGCGTCTATACCATGCGCCTGGCGTACCAACCGACGGATGGCAAGCACACCGCGGATGTGTCCGAGTTTCAGGATTTCGCTCTCATCATCAGCGCCAAGGCGGATACCAAGCCGTTCCTCCTGGAAACCAAGGCCTTGGCCGACCGCAGCGGCGATAGCCTCGAACTGGCCCATCCCGGCGTCTTCATGCTTTGGCCCAACTACAAGCCCGCCAGGACTCCCGACCTCGCCGCCCGGCCCAAGCAACACTGGGTGCTCAACTCCGGCCTCAACCTGATGGTCAAGGGCAAGGCGACCGGCAAACTCATGGGCATCGGCTTGACGCTCGTCGGCCATTCGCCTGCGGAGTGATTTCCTGGAAGCCCGCAGGTGAGCGCAGCGAACCTGCGGGATCACACCTCAACAAAAATGCCTCGCGATGACGACCACTTCTGGCTCGACATCTTCAAAAAATCGCCGCTCATCGCCACCTTCATGGCAATCGGCGGAATCCTCGGCTGCGGCGCCGGCGTCTATTTCTTCGGCGATCTTGGCAGGCTCCCCAACCTGCGCCTCGTTGCCTGCCTGATTTTCTCCGCGACCTGCGCAGGCATTTTCGTCGGTCTCATCGTCGGCGTCATCGTCGATTCGCTCATCGGATCGGTGCGCGGCGATGACGACAAGAAACGCCGCAAAAATCGCGGTAAACACCGCTAGAATGAAACCCGCTCATACCCGCCCTTGAAGTGCTCAACCGCCTCGTCCGGGTTCAGATTGAAGATGACGTGTCCGGCCGTGTGCCAGTCGCCGTCGTGGAAGAAAAAAACGGCCGACGCGTTGCGCAGGTTGCTGACGGCCTCGACCCCCTCCATGTCGCCGCCTTCGATCGCCGCGAAGGAGATGGCAACCCCCACCAGTGCCAGCAGCTGCCCGGTCCGGCGGTCACGTACCCATTCGATGGCATCGCTCCACTGGCAATCCGTCCAGCGCAGGCCGCGCGGCTTGCCGGACTGGGACGCCGCCTGAAAAAACGCCGCCTGTAACGAGGGCCGTCGTTTCTCGAAAATCGCCATGCTCCGGGTGACCGGCCAGGCGGTATCTTGCTTTCGTGTCCGCCAAAACAAATAAAACAATCCCAGCCCGGCGGCGCCGATGCCGAGCATCCAGAGCCAGTAGTAAGGTGGATTCATCAAGGTTGCGCGAATCCCGTGGGTTGGTGTTTAGGCGGGACGGACGGCACTGGGTGGCTGGCGTTTTGGGAATTCTATGATTACCATTTGCCTGTGGAACGCCGCGACAAGATCCTTGCGGCAGATCGACGCTGCCGACCTGCTTCGCCATCCCGACGAGTTGCACGATGAACACAACACCGTCTGGATCGATCTGGCCGATCCGAGCGGGGACGAAGAGAACCTGGTTTTTCAGAAGTTCTTTGCCATTCACAGCCTTTCCCTGGAGGACATCACGCGCTTGCGCCGGGAACCGGACGAGACGCCGCATTTTCCCAAGGTCGAGGAGTTTCCCGATCACCTCTTCGTCATCGTGAATCCCCTGACCGAGCGGTTCCTGCATCACGTGGGCAAACCGACTGACGCCGGGGATCATGTCGCGCCGTTAACCCAGCTGAGCGCCGTGCTCACGCGCAACCTGCTCATCACGCATCATTACGCGCCGTTGAAATGCGTCGAGGCTCTCCGCGCGCACCTGCTGCGGCACGAGCCCCAAATCGAGCGCGGCCCGGACTACCTTTTTCACCTGATCCTCGACAGCACCGTCGATGAATTCGTCCCCGTGATCGATTACATCGAGGATACGCTGGACGGCCTGGAAGCCATCATCGTTCATCATCCAAAGCAAAAACTCTATATCCGCCTGTTGCACATCAAGCGCGAGATCATTCTTCTGCGCAAAACCCTGATCGCTGAACGCGAAGTGCTCGTCCGCTTGGCGCGCGGCGAATTCGTCCTCGTGGACGAACGCGAGACGGTCTACTACCGCAACGTTTACGATCATCTCGTGCGCTTCACCGCCCTCATCGAGGGCGCACGCGAAATGACGTCGGATCTCATGCAGACCTACCTTTCCGCGCAATCCAATCACCTCAACCAGATCATGAAGGTCCTGACGATGATCTCCACCGTCGTCCTGCCGATGACCCTGATCGCCGGCATCTACGGCATGAACTTCAAACAGCTAATCCCGGATGTGGACCAGGAAGGCGGGTTCTTTTTTGCCGTGCTGCTGATGCTGTTCAGTGGCTTCGGGTCGCTGGCGTTCTTTTACTGGAAGCGCTGGTTATAGCGCGAACCGCCAGCCGGATGTTTCACGGACTTTCGTACTGGCGATTTGGCCACGTTCCAGGTAAGATGACCAACCTGCCGATCACCAACCCGCCTTGGAGACCTCTCGCATGAAATGGATCGTAACTCTTGTCGTTCTCGCCCTGGTTTCCGCCAACGCTTTTGCCGAGGATTGGCCCGCCTGGCGAGGCCCGCGACTTGATGGCAGCTCACTCGAAAAAAACCTGCCGATCAAATGGAGCGTCGCCAAGGACGGCAAGACGGGCGAGATCAAGATGGACAACATCGCCTGGGGCACGCCGATCCCCGGCATCGGGCATTCCTCGCCGATCATTCATGGCGACAGCGTCTTCCTCACCACCTGCCTGCTCAAGGAACAAAAACGCGTCCTCCTGTGCCTGGATCGGCGCGACGGCAAGATCCTCTGGCAGCGCGATGTCGCGGAATCACCGCTGGAATTCAAGAATCGGCTCAACAGCTTCGCCAGCTCCACGCCGGCGACCGACGGCAAACTCGTGTTTACAAGTTTTCTCCGCTTGAGAAAAAAGACCGACAACGACGCTCCTCCCTCAAAACCGCGCGAAAAGAGCCCGCTGCCGAAAGACCTGATCCCCGAGATTGTCGTGTCGGCCTATGATTTTGCTGGCAAGAAGGTCTGGGAGAAGATTCCGGGCCGATTTTACTCGCGTCATGGTTTTTGCAGTTCGCCGGTCCTGCACAAGGACCTGGTGATCTTCAACGCCGATCAGGACGCCGAGGCCTATGTCTTCGCCCTCGACAAGCTGACCGGCGAAGAAAAGTGGCGCATCAATCGCCCCAATCGCTTTCGTTCCTACTGCGTGCCCTTGATCGTGGAAGCCGGCGGCAAGACGCAGATGGTCCTCTCGGGCAGCCAGACCGTCACCAGCTACAACCCCGACGACGGCTCACCCATCTGGATCATCAAGGGGCCCACCGAGCAGTACGTCGCCTCGCTCGTCTATGGCGATGGCCTGTTCTTCCTGACCACCGGGTTTCCCGAGTATCACAATCTGACCATTCGGCCCAACGGCACGGGCGACATCACCAAGACGCATATTCACTGGCATGAAAAGAAAACCATTGCCAAGAAGGCGGCCTACGTGCCCTGCCCACTCTTTGTTAATGGCTATTTCTACGTCATCTCTGATCTCGGCTGGCTGTCGTGCTTCGAATCGAAGACTGGTAAGCGCGTCTTCATCGAACAACTGGGCCGTCATCACAGCGGCTCGCCTGTTCTTGCTGACGGACATATCTACATGACCGACGACGACGGCATCAGCTACGTCCTCAAGGCGAATGGCGCCTTCGCCGTCGTGAGCCGCAATCCGCTTGGCGAGCCCTGCTACTCCTCCCCCGCGGTGTCGCACGGGCAGTTATTCATCCGTACCTTGAATCACCTGTATTGCATCGGCAAGAAATAAATCAGGGGAAGCCCAGGGGTGAGCGCAGCGAACCCCTGGGATAATTCATATCGATCCCAGGGGTTCGCTGCGCTCACCCCTGGGCTTCGTTGTACAACCATTCGTGGCGGGTGCGCCGCGCCTGGATCAACTCCGCGCCGAAGAACAGAATCTGCGACGAATAATACACCCACACCAGGAATACCACCACCGAACCCGCGGCGCCGTACATCGTCGCCACGCCGGAGTAGGCGATGTAGTAGCCCAGCAGCGTCTTGCCGATCGTGAACAGCACGGCCGCGATGATCGAACCGTAAACGACGTAGCCCCAGGAGATTCGCCCGCCGGAAAGCGTGCGATAGGAGCTGGCGAAGAGCAAACTCAGGAAGAGAAACGACCCGGCGATTTCGAGCCAGCTCCAGTAGACTTCGTCCGGCGAGACGTAGTCCACGGCGACGCGGTGCAGGATGGGCACCACCACGCCGACCGCCAGCGAGACGAGCAGCATGGTCGCGGTGATGAAGACCATGATCAGGGATAGCAGGTAGTCCCAGATCATGCCCAGCCAGGTGTTGCCTGCCGGCGGTTCAAGCTTCCAGATCGTGCACAGCGCGCCGCGCACATGCAAGAACGCGCCCAGGGCAGCCACGAACAGAAACAGCAGGCTGATCGTCGGGGTCCAGAAGGTGTCGCGCGGTTCCGCAGCCGTCTTGACGAGGTTCTCTACCTCTTCCGCGACTTCCTCGCCCATCATGGTGTTGAGCTGTTTGCGAACTTCGCCACGCGCGGCGTCCTCGCCGAACACGGCGCCGGACAGGTGAATCGCGACCAAGGCGAGCGGGGCGATCGAGAACAACGCGTAATAGGACAGGGCGGCGCCAAGTCGCGCGCCGCCATTCTCGGCCCACTTCGAGAAGGCGCGGTGGACGATCCAGATGCTGGTCATCGGAAACATGACCTTGATCGTGTCCTCCGTTCGCATTCGCTCCCGGCTCGCCAATCCAGTGGGTTCAGGACAGGATTCCAAGGAAGGACGACGGATCGGAGAAATCGGCCATCGTCAGGTCAGGCCGGGCGTTGTGCAACTCTTCGCGAGTATGCACCCCGGTGGCGACCGCGACGACGCGGGCGCCGATGGCGCGAGCGCACTTCACATCCAGCGGCGTATCGCCGATCACCCAGACTCGGTCCGGCTTGACGTGTGTGCCGACATGGGTATGGATGGCGCCCAGCGCCTCACGCGCCACGTCGTCGCGATCGAAATGCCGATCGCCAAAGCCGCCGAACGCGAAATGCTCGAACAACCCGTAATGCCCGAGCTTGACCTTGGCCCCTGCCTGAACGTTGCCCGTCAACAGGCCCAGGGCCACGTCGTTGCGTTCGCGCAGCGTTTGCAGGAGCGTGCCGATTCCAGGCAGCACCCGGCCGTGGTGGTTGTTGAGGCTGTCGGGCAAACGTGCGAGGTAGGCGACCAGGAGCTTCTGCCAGTTTTCGGGGCTGGGTTCGACGTCATGGGATTGCATCAGGTCACGCCCGATGGCGCGATCGGTGCGTCCGGAATAGGGAATCTCCGCTCTAAGCGCGATGCCAAAAACCTCGGTGAACGCCGACTCCAGTGCCGCCTTGCCCGCCCCGCCGCTGGCGAGGAGCGTTCCATCGATGTCGAATAGGCAAACGATCATCAGGCCATTGTATTAAACGCGCGGCGTCTCACAAACGCTCCAACATTTCCTTTTGCCGGGACGCTCGCCCGTGCGATTTTTTGGTAACGCCGTTCGGCATCATTTGGTAGAATGAACCCGCAAATCTTTATCGGGTAACAGATTAACCGGGAGATTTCCGATGACAGGCTTGCTCCAGCAATTTTCCCCGTTCGCCAGGTTCCACGTTGCCATGGTCCTAACATTTGCCGTGGTGCCTGGCGCCGCACGCGCCGACCTGTTCGACTACGTCAAGAAGGCCGATCCATCGTTCGAGTGGGAACTCAGGAAAACGACCAAGACCGACGACGGCGTCATTTACGACTTACACCTGGTCTCCCAGACCTGGCAGAAGATCAAGTGGGAGCACCAAATTCAGGTCTATGTGCCCAAAGCGGTCAAGCCGACCGCGACCATGGTCCTCTGGAATCAGGGGGGCAAACCCGGCGCGCTCAGCGCCACCATCGGCATGGAGATGGCCCGCAAGGCCAAGGCGCCGGTGGCATTCCTGTTCGGCATTCCCAATCAGCCCCTCTTCGACGGCATGCGCGAGGACGCCCTCATCGCCGAGACCTTTGTCCGCTACCTGAAGAATGGCGACGAAAGTTGGCCCCTGCTCTTCCCGATGGTCAAGAGCCTCGTCAAAGCGATGGATGCCCTGCAAGCTTTTGCGATGCGCGAATGGAATTTCGTCGTACGTTTCTTCCTCGTCACCGGCGGCTCGAAACGCGGCTGGACCACCTGGCTCACCGCGGCCGCCGACCCGCGCGTCAAGGCGATCGCGCCGCTCGTCATCGACACGCTCAACATGCAGGCCCAGCTGCCCCACCAGCTCAAGTCGTATGGCCGATTCAGCGAGATGATTGACGATTACGTCAAGCGCGGCCTCGTACCGATGCCAAAAACCAAACGGGCGTTGAAGCTGTGGAGCATGGTCGATCCGTGGGTGTATCGCGACAAGATCAAGGTGCCGACGCTGATCGTCAACGGCGCAAACGACCCCTACTGGACGGTGGACGCGCTCAACCTTTACTGGGACGACCTGAAATGCCCGCGCTGGGTCGAGATCGTGCCCAATGCCGGGCACAATCTCATGGAGAACAAAATCGACCCGACGCGCATCGCCAACACGCTGGGCGCATTCGCACGCATTCAAATTCATGGCCACAAGATGCCGAATTTGACGTGGAAACACGATGATTTCAAGGGAACAGCTCGGCTGCGCGTCGAATCCGACGTGCCGCCCAAGACGGCTCGCCTCTGGGTTGCCGACGCGGCCAAACGCGACTTCCGCAAGAGCGTGTGGAAAAAACATCAGGCGGTTGTGAACGGCAAGTCGGTCCTCGGCACGATCGAACCCCCCGCCGACGGCTTCCGCGCTGTCTATGGCGAAATGGAGTACCAGATCGACGGCATGACCTACTACCTGAGCACTCAGGTGCGCGTGCTGCAAAAAAAATGAAAGCGCGAAGCCCAGGGGTGAGCGGAGCGAACCCCTGGGATCAAGCAAAAATAAAGACTTTCTGCTTCCACCACCGATCTACTTGTGATATAACCACTTGCAACCTACCGTTTTCAGGCATCTTAAGGGGGGAATCTCGATGCTGACCATTTTCGATCGCGATGATCGGATGAATCGCCGTTCGTTTCTCAAAGTCGGCAGCCTCGCGCTGGGCGGGTTATCGCTTGCCAATCTGCTCCAGGCAAAAGCCACGGCCGCCGAATCGCGCCGGTCGATCCTCAAGGATCGTTCCGTGATCTGGGTCTTCCTGCACGGGGGCCCCAGCCAGATCGAGACGTTCGATCCCAAGATGTCCGCCCCGGCCGAGAACCGCAGCGCCACCGGCGAATTGCAAACCCGCATCCCCGGCGTGACCTTTGGCGGCACCTTCCCCAAACTCGCCGCGCTGGCCGACAAGGTCAGCGTCGTCCGCTCCTTCACCACCGGCGACGGCAATCACGACATCAAGCCCGTCGTTGGCCGCGATACGTTCGGCGCCAACCTCGGCTCCATCTACGCGCGCATCGCCGGCACCAGTCATCCGCGGACCGGCATCCCCACCAACGCCCTGCTCTTGCCGCGCGCGGTGGACCCATCGACGCAAGCCGGCACGAACAGTTTCGGACGCTTCGCGTCCACGGGCATGTTAGGATCCGGTTACGCTCCGTTCGATCCGTCCAACGGCAGCGCTTTGCGCAACGACATGCGGCTCTCGCTCCCGATCAGCCGACTGCACGACCGCCGGGCGTTGCTCAACCAGCTGGACCGCGTGCAGTGGGAACAAGCCGAGCGTGCGACCGTGGAAGGCATCGACCGCGTCCGTGAACAGGCGATCTCCACCGTGCTCGGCGGCGTCTCCGAGGCGTTCGACCTGTCCCGCGAAGATCGCCGCGTCCTCGCCGCCTACGACACCGCCTCGCTGGTTCGCCCCGAGAACATCGACCGCCGCTGGAACAACTACAACAACTACGTTGACAATGCCAAGAGCCTCGGCAAGCTCCTCCTTTTGGCGCGCCGCCTGTGCGAGCGCGGCTGCGGCTTCGTCACCGTCACGACGAACTTCGTCTGGGACATGCACGCCGACGTCAACAACGCCCCGGTCGGCGAGGGCATGGGCTACATGGGCGTACCGCTCGACTGGGCCCTGTCTGCCTTCATCGAAGACCTCGAAGTCCGCAGCCTGACCGACAAGATCCTGCTCGTCGTCTGTGGCGAAATGGGCCGCACGCCACGCATCAACCGCCAGGGCGGCCGCGACCACTGGGGCAACCTCGCCCCGCTGCTCGTCTCCGGCGGCGGCCTGAACATGGGCCGCGTGATCGGCCGATCCACCAGAAACGGCGGCGAACCCGCGACGACGCCGATCCGCAACCAGAACCTGGTCGCCACCATCATGAACCAACTCTTCGACATGGGCGAAGTCCGCCTGATCCCGGGTTTGCCGCGCGAGATTTCGCAGACCATGACGGGCTGGGAGCCGATTGACGGGTTGATTTGATTGTGGGGCGTTTGCGCGCAAACGATTGGTCGAAAACATCCTTGTGGATCGTTTGTTCTTGCGGCAACGAAGCTATTTCACAATGTCATGCTGGCCAAGCACGCAACGGCTCGACGCCAACCTTGGAGGTCAACATGCATCGGTGTTTTTTCGTGTTGTTAATCCTCGCGGGAATTCCACGAGCCGGACACGCTCAGGAGCAGAACGAATTGCTCTTTAGCCGCCTCTCGGAAAAGACCCTTTTCAAACTCTTAACGGAATCCAAAGTTAAATACGAAAAGAAATCCGTTGAAGTAAAAGGCAAGTCAACCGTCGAGTATTGGATGACTTTTTCGAGTGGTTACAAGGCTATTCTTCGAAACCGTGGAACATTTCTGTTTGTTCAAAGCGCAGGCTTCAAAACGTTAAACAACCAAGACATCTCGTTTGAGTCCAGCAACGAGTGGAACAAGAAATGGGTCCTTTGTCCTGCTGTACTCGGAAGCGATGGAAGCGGTATCGTTACCTCGGCGATTAGCATTCTCGACGGTACAAATCAGAAAATCATTAAACGGTGGCTAAGGGAATACGATCTTTCCCTCAAAAAGTTCGCCGAGTATACACGTTGATGGAAGTTACGTCGTGAGTGGAGGGGTCGCCGCCGCCACTGGCGTGCGAAGTCAGATTTTGCCTCACGCCGGTGATCGACATCGTCGAAAAAGGAAGAAAAAGGGTCGGGGTCAATAATTATTCAACGATTTTTGCGTTTGACCAGTTTTCGTAAAATCAATGACCCCCGACCCCCGTTTGTTCCGCCCCAAGATTCAGTACTTTCCATCCAAGCCGTTCTTCTTTCGTAGTTCCTTGATCAACGCTGCATTTTTCCGGATATATTGGATCATTCCCGTGATGTTCCCGTCAGCGTATTTGGCGTTGGTTTCTTGCCACGTTTTTGAATCGATGAACTTCACTCGGGGGTAAAGTACGGTGTACTTTGGAATGGCCTTGCCTTCCTCGCGAACTTTGGCCAACGTCTTCTCAAGCTTGTCTAGCTCGCCGAAGGCGTATCCGTTGATATATTCGCCTGCCAGCTGATTGAACGCGGCGTACGCTTGCCGGAGTTCAAAAGCTGGTGCCCCGATGCCGCCCATTTTTTGCCTGTCGAGAATTGACCGAAATACACCGGCCCGGTATTGGGCGGTATAAAACCAATAAACGGCTTCGTCCTTATGGCCGAGATCATACAACCGAATTGCAGCGACATACGCAACTTCAGCGCGGAGTTTTTCCCTTTGTTTCTGCATTTCCGCGATGACGCCCAGGATCGACTTGGAATCCGCCTTTGCCAGCGTCTGACTGAACTTGCCGACGTCGATCTTGATGCCTTCGGAGTCGTAGTAGGGCGTGACGTAAATCGGAATCGGCGCTTTTGCCGGCTTTTTCTTTTTCTGGCCTGACATTCCCATCCCAATGCCGGTCGCCCAAACAAGGATAACGAACCCGAAAAAAAACCTCGGTGCTTTCATCCTTCAACTCCTCTCTCGGATTTGAACGTCTGAAACGGGATTTGCCCGTTCAGGGCTGTTCGTCGCAAAACCCGCAGCCTTTCGGCTGCGGGCTTGGAGTGGCATTGCAATGTCGGTTGTGAAAAGGCGCCCCCTACACCCCCCCCCGGAACGTGGGTATCTGCTCGTCGCGGGGCGAAAAACCGCGGAAATTCCACGGTTTCCCGTGGTTTGCAGGGACCCCCCGGCAGTTGGGTATCTGGGGTAGCCCATACCCCCCGTTCCGTGAGAAGTCCTCGAAAAAATCGCGGCAAACAACCTGGCTGCAAGGATTTGCGACGCGCTTACGACTTTTCACTTACTCCGCTGGAGAGTTCCCCACCGCCGGCGCTCGCTCACCAAAGTCCCGCCAGTTGCTCCTGCGATTGGGCTGCGGATTGCCAGCGGGCGAGACGCACGCCGTCGCGATCGCGCAGGGACATGAGCGTCATCAATCCCTGCTCGATCAACACTTCGAGGGCGGTCTCGCGCAGGTGCACCTCGGCGCACGGCTTGCTCGTGGTCGATCCGTCCTCGGCATAAACGTGCAACGGCAAGCCATTGAGCTGGCGAATGTCCGCCAGGCCAATGTCCCAGCCCGCCGCGACGAAGCCCTCGGCCAACATCAGCGCACACAAGACCGCACCGGAGCCCCAGAGGTAGTGCTCATGTTCCGGCGTCGGCATTTCCTCGAAGGCGAACGCCTCGGTCTCGGTCGCATTCTTACCATAAGGCAGGCGCAGGAGAAAACGTGGCATCACCAGGCCAAGATATTTGGCTGGGGCCAACGAGCGGATCATCTGCCAGGCCGCTTTCAAATTCGGATCGGCCTTCCACTCGCGCGGATCAGGATCGCTCGCCAGCGACGGGCAGCCGACCAGTCTGGGTGACGCCGCCGCCAGCACGGGCGTACGCCCACGCGAAACGACCAGCAACATGGAACCCAGCACTTGCAAGTCATCGATGCCCTTGCCAAACGTCTCCAGGCTGACGACGGCACCCCAGGGTTTTTCAGCGCCGCTCTGAGTGATTTCACGCACGAGCACGCTATCATGCGGGTCGGCCTGCACGAGGTCGGCCTGCCATTCATTCAGGCGGACATCCCAGATGAAGATTTGTAGCGTTTCATCGGTCGGCAGTTGCCGGACCAGCAGGAAGAGGCTTCGCCAGGCCGCCTCCAGCGCCTGAAATTTGGGATGATGCAAGATGGCGCGCATCTGGGCGCTGATTGCCTCTTCAACGACCTTTTCGAAATCCGCCTTGCGCGGATCGGCCTTCTCGACAAGTTGCGGCTGCACGATTCGTCGCAGGAAGCGCTGCCATTCGCTCGACTCCGCGGGTTCGGTTGCCTGACCGGGGTCCTCGCCGAGCATTTGGGAAAGGAGTTCCCCACCGGACATGGCCGGCTTTGGAGCAGCCTCCTGCGCCGTTGCTGGCAGCTTGCCCCAGGCGCGAATCCGGGCCGCGGCCTGTTCAAACGAGGAAGGTTGATCCAGCTGGGATTGCAGGAGGCGCAATTCATCGAATACGGGCAAGGTTTCAAAAAGACGGTCCGGCTCAAAATCCTCCAGCGAGTTAATCGCAATTGGCACATCGGATCCGCCGGCAGTACCAGGGAGCATGACGCTCGGGGCCAACTTTGCCAAAACCTCGTCGAAGTTATCGCGATCGATGAGCAGGCGCTTACGCTGGCCAAGCGGAACCCGGTCTTTGCGATCACCGGAAAAATTGCCGGTAACAAGGAGGCGAAACGGCGCTTCTGGCGGGATTTCGCTCGCATCGCCCGGCACGCCGACGGTGAGGTTTGCAGCTCCAAACTTGAGATTCCACGGCGTAGTCACGACGGGCCTCCTGGGTTTGCCGAGACGAACGCCAAAGCGGCAGAATCAGAGAAGTGCGTCCTCTTCAGCCAGTCGTCGTTGACCTGGGATTTGGCAATCGGCATAGACTACACCCGGCTGGATTCGAACCAGCAACCTTCGGTTCCGTAGACCGATGCTCTATCCAGTTGAGCTACGGGTGCGCGTGCCAAGACTATTGAAGTATAGGGCGGCCGGGAAATAGCGTCAATGTCACGCCCAGCAATCGGCGCCGCGGGGGGCAAACTTGCGGCCTTTTCTGTAGCCTGGCCAAAATCCACCGCGCGATCCACGACGTTGACGATTGCGCCGAGGATTCCTGCGGGGCCGACGTTGCGAAAAACCTGGACGGTACGTCTTGTGACGAGGGCGCCGCGCCTGCGGCGTGCGGGGCGTGTGCTTTTTCCCGCGTGGGCTGGTTTTTAGGGCGGCGAACGGCTGATGGGTAATACGGAGAACTGCCAACCCGAAGGAGGAGGTTGCCGTGAGCGCGCGCGTTTGCTTTTTGATGGCGTTGGGCCTGTGGCTGAGTTGGAGTTTGCCGAGCCAGGGGCAAGGTCCCTATTATCCAGGTTCGCCAGGGCCGGCCCAGTTGCCTGGCACGTTGCCCTATCAACCGCCGACGCTGGCTCAGACGATTGCCCGCACGCTGCGGGAAAGCGGGCAGCTCACCGGTTATCGCATCAATGTCTCCGTTCAGGACGGCGTCGTCGATCTCGTCGGCGAGCTGGCGAACGAAAGCCAGCGCGAGGTCGTCGCCAAGCTCGTGCGCAAGACGCCGGGGGTCGGCATGGTACGCGACTGGCTGAAGGTTCGGCCCGATGCGAACCTCCTGGCTGCCCAGGTGATTCAGCCGTTGCCGGGTACGTTTCCGCCGCAGCCGGGCGTGGAGGGGAAGGACGGCAAACCGCCGGAGCGGATCGACGGCCAACTGCAGGAGCCGGCGCCGATTTTTCAGGCGCCGATGGGCCCGAACCCGGGCATGCAGCCGCCGCCGATGCCGCCGTACGCCTGGCCAACGTATGCGCCTTACAACAACTACTCGCGTGTCGCCTATCCGCAGGCGTATCCGTATGAGCAATGGCCCTTCATCGGTCCGATGTACCCGTTCCCGCGCGTGCCGCTGGGCTGGCGGTCGGTGAGCCTGACGTGGGAAGACGGTCACTGGTGGTATCATCGTAACCCGACAGGCCACGACTGGTGGCGGCTGCGGTACTGGTGAGATTGGCGAGAGAGTCCCGAAGCCCAGGGGTGAGCGCGGCGAACCCCTGGGCTTTCTTTTTGCGTGTTTAAGGTTTGTACTTCCAATTCGGTTTTGGTACGCTCCATCTGCGTCGCTATCCGCCTCCGTTGCCGTACGGTACTCCTTGAGCCGGGGCAGACCTTGGACGAAACCATCAACCTTTGGGCCTATGTGGAACGGCCGACTGGCGCGGGAACGTATCAATTGTCGATCGAAGCGAACATACCGATGCCGCGTTTCCATATGGAACCCGATGCGATGCTCTGGTCAGGCCAGATTCGATCCAATGTACTTGACGTGAAATTCACCCAATGATCGCAAACGAGGTCGGCAGACCCGCTGGTGTCATTAGTCGCGGCGCTATACCCTACCTTGAGGGTCTGATTTTTCGCCCTTGATGATTCATCCCATGCCATCACCCTTCCCAGGAATGGACCCCTACCTCGAGGGAGGGTTGTGGACTACGGTCCACGCCCAACTCGCGGCAGAGGTTACGCGCCAACTGGTCCCCAAACTGAGGCCACGCTATGTGCCGTTGACGCAGCAACGGTTTGTCATGGACGAGCCGGATGATATTGCGATCGAAGCAACCGATCTTTACCCCGACGCGAGCGTAGTCGATGTGGAAGGCGGACCTGCGTTCACGACGGCATCAACGACGCTCGTCGCTCCTCTGACGCTGACCACGGTGATGCCTGCTCCGGTCCCACATTCCTGGGTCGAGATTCGTGACACGCAGAACCGCAAACTGGTGACCGCAATTGAATTCCTGTCGCCGACCAACAAACGTGGCGAGGGACGACGGGATTATTTACAAAAGCGCAGAAGAATCCTGGCCAGCACTGTTCATTTGATTGAGATCGACTTGCTACGTCAGGGCAAACGGGTTCCGATGCGCCAGCGCTTGCCGCCGGCGGCCTACTTCGTTTTCCTGAGCCGAGCGGGCCAACGCCCCAAGACGGAAGTTTGGCCCATTCCGCTTCAGGCGTCCTTACCGACCATTCCCGTTCCGCTACTGCCTCCCGATGCCGACGTGCTCCTGGAATTGCAGCTTGCTTTCACGAACGTGTATGACCTTTGCGGGTATGACCTGTCCGTCGATTACACTAAACCGCCCAAGGTGGTGCTGCCGCCGGAGTTGAATGCGTGGGCGGAGGAGCGGTTGCGGGTGCATTCGGCGGCCCGGTCGCAATGATGTTAGCCGATCAATCTCCGCAGCAACCGCGGCTGCGCCACATCGGTCAACCGCTCATCCCTTCCATGTCGGTGATAGGAAAGCCTCGTGTAGTCGAGCCCAAGCTGATGCAGCATGGTGGCGTGCAGGTCGGCGACACTGGTGCGATCGACCCGGGCGTGGTAGCCGAAGTCGTCGGTGGCGCCGTGATGTTGCCCGCCCTGGATGCCGCCGCCGGCCAACCAAACACTGAAGCCGTAGGGGTGATGATCGCGACCGTCGCGCCCTTGCGCTCCGGGCGTCCGGCCAAACTCGCCGCCCCAAAAGAGGAGCGTGGAATCGAGAAGGCCGCGCTGGGCCAGGTCAGTCAACAGCCCCGCGACCGGCAGATCGGTTTGCTGACAAACACCACGAGTACCGGCGGCGTTGTTGCTGTGGGTGTCCCACGGCTGACCGGCCAGGAAGAGTTGCACGAAGCGGACGCCGCGTTCGACCAGACGCCGCGCCATCAGGCAGCGAGTGCCATAGGCTCGCGTCGTTGGATTGTCCAGACCGTAGAGCCGATGGGTCGCGGGGGTTTCCTGGTTGATGTCGAGAGCGTCGCCGGCGGAAAGCTGCATACGAGCGGCCATTTCGAAATTCGCGATTCGAGCGTCCAGTTCCAGCTCGTCGGGCCGGGCGGCGCGATGTTGGCCGTTCAACTCCGCCAGCAATTTCATTCGGTTCGTTTCGACCCCTGTAGGCCTGGGCGTGCGCGGCCGTAGGTTCAGCACGGGCATGCCTTGTGAGCGAAACTGCATGCCCTGGTAGACGGGCGGCATCCATCCGCTCGACCAGTTGCGGATGCCATCGACCGGCAGCCCGCGTGGGTCCGGTAAAACCACGTAGGCGGGAAGATTTTGATTCTCAGTCCCGAGGCCATAGGCGACCCACGCCCCGATCGCCGGCCTGCCCGCGACGATCATGCCGGTATGCATCATCCAACACGCCTGTTCGTGGTTGCGATGCTCGGTAAACATCGAGCGCACCACGGCGATCTTGTCCGCGTGTCGGCCGATGTGAGGCAGAACCTCGGAAAATTCGAGGCCCGACTGCCCGTGCCGATGAAAGCGAAACGGCGACTTGAGCAGATTGCCCGTGAGCCGTTCGTCATCCGCGACCTCGGCCGGCGGCGCCTGCCCGTCGTAGCGCTCGAGCATCGGCTTGGGATCAAGCAAATCGACCTGGCTCGGGCCGCCGTGCATGAAAAGCTGAATGACCGCCCGCGCCTTCGGCTCAAAGTGCGGCGGGCGAGCATTCCTCCCCTCTCCCCCCGGGAGAGGGGTTGGGGGTGAGGGCGTTTGCCCTTCCAGCAGCGACGCCAGCGCGAGGCCGCCGAAGCCGCCGCCGAGGGTGGAGAGAAGTTCGCGGCGAGATAACTGCCTATTCATGGTGCAACTCCGCATCAAAGTCTATGAACGCATCTCGGTCATAGTAAAACAAAAAAGCCTGCACCAGCATATCCGGCGTCGAGTCTTTTCGCTGGAGGCGTGCATTTATCACAATGTCCTGAACCTGCGAAATATGCATGGCATATTGTAGCTCATGATCCTTAACAAATTCGGGAACATCGTCGTCGTCAGCGTTTGGAACGACCTTCAAAACTGCACACGCTGTTTTCGACGTCCATACGGTCCCCTTCGGCAGGAATAACCATTCATCGACAGGGCGTTTCTCGGCCGACATCAATACGGTCTCCAGCGTGGTTAAGCGAGTTTTTTGCATTGGATTTAATCCGGCCTCGCCACACCTTTTCCTTGGCGCCATGTGGCTAGCGTCGGTAATCACGACCAATCCCGCAGCAACACGATCTGCGGAAAATCCGCGTGCGTCGTGTTGTACAGCGGTTCGTCGGCCGTCACGCCCCGGACGCCCAAATCCTGTGCGAGGGCGACGAACAACGCATCGTACACGGCACGGTCATACTTGACGGCGATGTCGAATGCTTTTTCCAGCGCTGATGCTGCCGGTTTGGCCTGAAACGGCAGACCCTTGAGAACGGCAAGAGCCTGCTGCGCGTTCGCAAGGGTAATTTTCCGTTGGCGGTGGCTTTTCCAGATTGCATTGGAAACCTCCGGCCATACCAAGTCGAGTACGATCAACTTTCCGTTCGCAGCCATGACTTCGTCTTTGACTCGCACCGCGTCCGCGGAGTCCGACTCAGGCAGAATCCACTTAACGACGACACTGCTGTCAACGACGACATCATTCATCGCATGCGATCCTCAGCGATACCAAGCGTACTGTCCGGGACTGGCTCTCCCCTTCGACGTTCGAGGATTTCTTCGCGAAGTGCGGCAGCGCATTTGAACCACGCCTCAATCGCGCCCTTGTCCGCGACTTCAATGCTCAATCGCACGCGCTGCTCGTCTTTCAAGTCCACCGGTTCGAGCGGCTCGAACACGCCGTTCCGATAGATCGCTTCGATTTGGCTCATGGCAACCCTCACGTTTTTCGGTGCGTACCGTTTCGTGCAACCTGGCGCAGCTCCTTGACGGGAATATCGAGCAGGTCCGCTATCTCCCCAAGGGTCTTGCCTTTTCCCAGCAGCGTCTCAACCGTCTTTTTCAGCCGCCGCGCATCGCCTTCCTCACGGCCTTCCTCGCGGCCTTCCTCACGGCCTTTCTCGCGGCCTTCTTCGCGACCTTCCTTGAGCCCTTCATCGCGTAGCTGTTGCCACGCCTTGCTTTTGCGGATGTCGTGCAACTTGAATTTCATACGTATCTCCTCCACGTCTAGCCCCGTGAAGCGGGTCATCAGGACTCTTTCCACTAATTCTACCACCTTGGCTTGTAAATCGCTATCGGCCAATTCAGCTTTCGCCTTGCGTACAACGCGCGGCGCGAGGTGCTGTGCCTCCACCTCCGATGCGAAAAGTAATTGCAACACCTCCAGCCCAACCGGCGAATCTTTCGCCGTCGTGACATTTTCCAGATAAACCCGCTTCACACGCCTGGACGCAAGCAAATCTTCGTAGGGTGCAAGGTGAACCGGCTCCTCGTTACGGGTCGGAAAAATCGCGACGGCGACCCATTCATGCATCGGGTCGTTTTCGTTCAGGTACGTGAACACTTTGGCGAAAAGGTTGGCGTAGAAACTCGCTCGTCGCTGGAACTGGACCTCGACAAAGTAAATCGGCAGCGTTCGTTTGCTCGGCAGGAACAGTCCATCGATTCGATAGGTCTTCTTCAACTCGACGGAGTCGAAGCGGTAGGACTTCGCTCGCTCCGCCGGCTCGCCGATCAATTCGAAGAAGGCTTGCGGCAAATCGTTGAACAGGCGATAGAAAAACGAGTCGGTTTCCATGTCAATCCACATACGCAAACTCATTCGCGCTCAGCAACATATGGCATAGGTCGACGACCGCGCGGCGGCGCGCCTCCATCGGTGGCAGCTTGGCGTGCTGGTTCGCTTGCTGTTCGAGGAACCGCGCGAATAGCCGCGTTTCCGCCGCGGTCGGCAACCGCGCGAATGCCAAACGAACAGCATGGCGGGCCGGGTCATTTGGCTCCTCTTTCAAGACGCGCCCGGCGAATGCTTCTGCCTGCCTTGTCATGAAATCGCTGTTGAGCAGCGTCAAAGCCTGGCTGGCGACCGTCGAGGTTTCACGCCGCGTGCAATTCGTCTCGATCACCGGTTGATCGAACAGTTGGAGGAACGTGAGCGGTTGCGAACGGCGCACTTGCAGGTAAATCGAACGGCGATCGCCCTCCGGGTTGGCGGGCGTGTTGACCTCACCCTCGCCGGTGCGGATCATGGGGACCGGCGGGCCGAACATCTGCGTGTTGAGCGTGCCGCTGACCGCCAGGACCGCGTCGCGCATCGCCTCCCCTTCGAGGCGGCGCAGGCGTTGCCGCCAGAGGAGGCGGTTGTCCGGGTCAATTCGTTTAGCGCTCGCATGGAGTTTCGCTTGATATGCCGATAGCTGTTTATACGCAGCACTGGTGACGATCAGACGCTGCATGTACTTGATGCTCCATTTACCAGCCCCACGCGCGCGTGCGGGGCTATCCCCGAGCTTGCGCTCGGGGCTGGTTGGAGACATGAACTCGCACGCCAGCCAATCGAGCAACGCCGGGTGCGACGGCGGCGAACCGGTCTTGCCAAAGTTGTCCGGCGTGGACACCAGGCCGACGCCGAAATGGTGCAGCCAGAGGCGATTGACCAACACGCGCGCGGTGAGCGGATGTTCCTCGCTCGTCAACCATTTCGCAAACGCCAGGCGTCGGCCGCTGGTCCTCGCATCCTTGGCGCGCGGGGGCAACACGAACGACTTGTGATTCGCCAGCACGCGCAGCACGTTCGGCGTGACCTCCGGACCGGGATGCAGATACTCGCCGCGTTTCAATAAATGCGTCTTCGCCTCCCCGGGCAAATCGTAAAAGGCACGGATCTCGGCGAAGGTGCGTTTCTTGCCTTCGAGGGTTTTGATTTCATCGGTGAGTCGTTTTTGGGTTGCCTTGACGCCGGGATCCTTTCCATCCTTCTTCAACGCCGCCTGTTGTTTCTTCAAATCGGCGATGGCCGCGTTGAGCTTCGCGTTTTGTTCCGTTGCGTCTTTCTCCTGAAACGCCGTCGCTTCGCTCAATTTGCGCTGCACCTGCGGAATCCACTTGTAGGGCCGATAGCCCGACATGAAGATCGCCTGCATGCGATAATAATCGGTCTGCGGGATCGGGTCATATTTGTGCGAATGGCACCTGGCGCATTGCAGAGTCAAACCCATCGTCGTCGACGTGACGATCTTGAGCGTGTCGTCCAGCGTCTGAAAGTAGTAACCCGGCGCGTTCTTGATGTTGACGAAATCCGGACGGCTGGTGTCCGACGCGCAACGCAGGTAACCGGTCGCGATCAACGCCTCGACCACCTGCGGCGGCATCGTCTTTTCGGTCTGATAAACCTTCCAGTAATCGACCAGCTCATCGCCCGCGATTTGCTCTTGTAAAAAGCGATCATACGGCTTGTCGCTGTTGAAGGCGCGAATCACATAATCGCGGTAGCGCCAGGCTGCCGAGCGCACGTAGTCGGCGTCGAGGATGCCCTCACTGTCGGCATAGCCGGCGAGATCGAGCCAGTGACGGCCCCAGCGTTCGCCATAACGCGGCGACGCCAGCAAACGATCCACCGCCTTCTCGTAAGCCCCCGGCGGATTCGTGCTGGCGTCCTTCAGAAAATCGTCGATCTCTTTCAGCGTCGGAGGCAGCCCCGTCAGGTCGAAGGTGACGCGCCGCAACAACACCAGCGGTTCGGCCTCGGGCGACAAGGCTAGTCCTTTCGCCTGAAGCGATGCGGCGATGAACGCATCAATCGGATTGGCGAATCGCCCCGCCCTCACCCCCGGCCCCTCTCCCGGAGCGCGCGGGGGGACCGAAGGCCGCACCGGCGTTTGAAAAGCCCAGAACTTGCGATCCTCGTCGGTAATTGTCACATCAGGCCCAGTCGGCACGACGGCCTTGTCATCGCCCGGCGCTCCCGCTTCGATCCAGCGCTTGATCACATCCTTCTCGGCGGCGGTCAGCTTGACCTTGCCTTCGGGCATCTCGTCGGTGCGGATTTTTTCCCACAGGATGCTGCCCTTGAGCGTTCCCGGCTTGAGCGAGGCGCCGCTTTCACCGCCTTTGAGCGTGGTCGTTTTCGTGCGCAAGTCGAGCCCGGCCCGCTGGCGCTTTTCGCCGTGGCAGTTGAGACACCTGGCGCGGAAGATCGGAAGGACCGATTTCTCGAACGAGCCGTCCTTGGGCTGCGCAATGGCCGACGTCGCGGAAATGGTCAGCGCGAGAACAATGGAAACAATTCGCATCATGGCATTGGCTCGCAGAAAGCGGGATGGCGGGATAGTTCGGTCTCTACTATTTATCGCAAAAACCGGGGCTGAATGCAATCAGGAACCAACGTTGTTCGAATCGTTGGCATGCGGATTCCGCTTTCAATGCCGAAGATATCGCCACGCATCCGGGACTTCGATCAGAAACGGTCCATCCTGCGCGAGCGCCGCGCGCAAGGCCTGTGCGAACGAGTCCGCATCGCCGGCGCGGCGAGCGGGGATCTGGAACGCGCTGGCCAGCGTCAGAAAGTCGGGATTGTTCAAATCGGTGTCACGATAGCGTTCTTCAAATTTGATGCGCTGCAAGTGCTTGATGGCGCCGTAGGCGTTGTCATTGTGGACGATGATGATGACGCGCAAATGGTAGCGGGCCGCGGTCGCGAGTTCCTGGCAGGTCATCAGGAAACCGCCATCGCCGCTGAAGCTGACGACGACGCGGGCATTCTCCCCTCTCCCTCCGGGAGAGGGGTAGGGGGTGAGGGTCGATTCCGCGGCGGGCGAAGCCCCCCTCACCCCCAACCCCTCTCCCACGGAGGGGAGAGGGGAGATAACGTGCCCCCTCACCGCCGACCCCTCTTCCACGCAGGCGAGAGGGGAGATGGCGTGCCCCCTCATCCCCTGCCCCTTTCCCACGGAGGGGAGAGGGGAGAAAGCAATGGCGGCGCCGATTGCCGCCGGGAAACCCCATCCCAGAGCGATGTAGTTCGACGGATAGAAAAACGTTCGCGGCAAATACGCGGGAAAGTCCGTGTGCATGCGATACGCCATCTCGCTGGCGTCGGTGAAAACGACGGCATCGTCCGGCAACTCCGCACGCAACGTGTCGATCAGCCATTCTGAATTCGGCCGTTGCGCCGCCCGTGCGCCTGGAAGGATGTCACTCCAGTCGCTCGACGTCTTCGCCGGCATCTCGGCCAGAATCCGGGATAGGGCTTCCTTCGCATCAGCGACAATACCTATTTCGACCGGATAGTTCATGCCGATCTCGCCGGGATTGATGTCGATCTGGATCAATCGCCTCGGCACCTCCATCTTGCGAAAGCCAGTCATCACCTCGGTGAATCGGCAGCCAACGGCGAGCATCACGTCGGCGTGAGGCAAGGCCGCCCTGCCCTTCAGCGAGCGCGCATGGCCGAGCGAAAGCGGATGGCGTTCGTCGAGGATGCCCTTGCCCTGTTGCGTTGTGACGACCGGGCAGTTCAAAAGCTCGGCGAGCTGGCGCAGCTCGCCGCCTGCGTTGGCCCAGACGGCGCCGCCGCCGGCGAGGAGGATCGGCCTGACGGCGTTCGCCAGGAGCCTGGCCGCTTCCTCCTCTCTCCGGTAGGTCAGGCTTTCCAGCCTGACGGGCGTGGCAGATGGGTCAGGCTGGAAAGCCTGACCTACGGCAGCGGCAAACGGGTCAGGCTGGAAAGCCT
>JACPPF010000165.1 GCA_016191165.1 Planctomycetota bacterium | reverse complement strand
TCGGCATCCATGGCAAGTCCCTTTGCGCACGACAAAATAGAGAAGCTAGGGAATTATCATGGCGAAAACGATTACGAACGCCCACACGCAGGCTTCCTGAAAATGACGCGGTATTACCAGCTGCCGGGAACTGCTGGCTGATTTGACGTTTCCTGCCTTCCTGCTTTCCTTTTTTGACCTTGGCTTGGAGTTCTTGTGCAAAGCCAGCGGTCCCGTCAAAATGGCAGGCCTGGGTTGTATGTTCCGCGCGGAACATGCTGTCAATTTGGCAGGTCCTCGCAATCACCGCAGGCTGGACAAGAACTCCACCAGATCGCGCACCTCGCGGCGTGTCAATTTCTGCACAAGGTCGCTCGGCATTGCCGAGGGACCACGTGCGCGTTCGTCGATGTCGGCCTTCGGGATCGCGAGCATCTGGCCTTCCGGCGTCATCAGGCGCACGGTCTTGGCGTCCTCGCCTTTGAGGATGCCGGTTCGGGTCAGGCCGCTCTTGAGCGTGATGAGAAGTGACTCATAGCCCTTGGCAATTTGTTTATTGGGATCGACCAGCGATTCGAGGAGGTAATCGCGTTTCTGCTTCTTGCCGATGCCACTCAGATCAGGGCCGACGTCGCCGCCGATCCCATTGACCTTGTGGCAACGCAGACAGGAGACCTCGGATTTCTCGAAGAAGATCGCGCGTCCCGCATCGGCATCGCCGCCGATGATCGCCTCGCGATACATCGACACGGGGTTCTTCGCGTTGCGGGTGGCTTCGTAGGCGGCGAGTTTCTTGTTGAGCGATGGCGTTTTCACTTCGCGAGCGGCAAGGATGATGTCGAGGTGGATTTCGGGCGGCGCTTTTCTGGCGTTCATCTGATCGAGCCAATGTTCGAGCAACTCATCGGCCGCGGGGGTTTTCACGTTGCCCAGCAGGGCGAGCGCGCCCTGGCGTTCAACGATCGCGCCGTTGTCGAGGACTTTCTTCAACGTTTGCACCGCCTCGGCTTTCGAGGCGGTCGCCAGGAGAATGCGCCGGCCCTGGTGGCGCAAACGCGGATCGGCGTCACCCAGTGCCGCCCTGGCGATGTCGATGACCCTGGCATCCTTGAGCGATTCCAGCGCCTGCATGGAAGCGATACGAGTGCCGGCCAATTCATTTTTGTCGAGCACCATTTTTCGCAAGGCGGGTCCGATTTCTTTCATGCCATGCTTGGCGGCGAGTTTGGCACTTTCGGTTCGCACCTTGGCGGGGCCAGTCATCAAGGCTGGCAGCGCCGGGCGCAAGACTTCGGCCACATCGCTCCCGGGCCGGGCCTTGATCGGCCGCCAGAGGCCGACAACCCAATCGCGGCCCGAAGGTTGTTCCCACGCCTGCAACATCTTCAGCGCTTGTTCGCGCAGCGCGATCGGCACGTCAGGGCGCGTCGCCGCGCTCGCCAGGGCACGGGCGTTTTCTTTCGCGCCGAGCCGATAGTTTGCCGCCAGGGCACGTCGAAACGCCGGTTCGGGGACGTCTTTGGCGCTCTGCAACGCGCGCTCTGCCAGGGCAGGCATGGCAGCGGGAATCGGGACATCGTAAATCGCGCGTGCGGCTTCCAGGACGAGTTGTTTGTCGGCATCATTCAAAAACAGGGCTACCTCGGGCATCGCCAGTCGGCGCATCGCCAACAGCGAAGCCAATCGCACCGACGACGACGAATCAGCCGCGGCATTCTTGAGCGCGTCACGATCGCCGATGCCCATGAGCGCCATGACGCCGGCGTGGCGAAGGTAGGGATCGGTGTCGTTGTTGGCCTTGAGCATCTTGAGCACCGAGGCAATGACCTCTTTGACGCCAATCTTGCCGGCCGCCAGCGCCGCTTGAAAGCGGACGCGCGGTTCCGGATCGCTCAGGCCAAACGTTACGCCAACGATGCCGCGCTGCCAGCGCGCCTCGCCGACCACCTTGTTGATCTGACAGCGCACATCGGCGTCGGCATCCTTGACGAGATAGAGCAACGGCTCCAGCGCCTTGGCGTCCTTGCGACCGATCTGACCGAGGCCCCAAATTGCGTGAAGCCGGGCCAACTTGCTGGCCTTGGGCGCGACGCCCGCGAGGGTATCAATGTCCTTCTTGTCCGCGAGCGCGAACTGCGCTTCCTGGCGAACGCGTTGATCCTTGTGGTCGAGCAACCCCGCGAGTTCTGGCGCTGATCGGTGGCTGAATCCCTCGGCAAGCAGCTTTTTGACCTCCGCAACCACGGGATCCTTGAGCCGTTTGGGATCGAAGAGCTTGAAGATGCGTCCTTTGTTGGGTGTGCCCCATCCCTCGACCCAATCGCTGAGGTAGAAGCCGCCGTCCGGGCCGAAATCGCAGTCGGTTGCCAGGATGGTCCACGCGAATTCCTGGCGGTTGATGAGTTCAAAGGAGGCGCCTTTGGGTTTTAGCGTGAAGGCGCGGACGCCGCTACCGCCGGAACCGCCGCGGAAGTCGCATAAGAAGAAATGCTTGGCGTACTTTTCAGGCAACAGGCTCGTGCCGGGGTGATAGGTCAGCCCGGATGGTCCGCTGGCGATATGGGCGAGCGGCGGCAGCAGATAGCTCGCGGTGTTGGTCGCCTGGGTGTGCCAAAGGCGTTCCTCGTTCCAGACGCCCAGGCGCGGGAGGTACTGGTAGCTCATGCGCCAGCCGCTGTCGCCGCCCTCGACGACGTGAACCCAGCGGGCTTGATCGCCGCCGTCGGCGTTGTTGTCGCCGGTGAAGAGGTTGCCGAGTTCGTCGAAGGCAAGCTCCTGCGGATTGCGCAGGCCGGAGGCAAAGATTTCGAGTTCGGAGCCATCGGGGTTGCAGCGCAGCACCGAGCCGGTGTCGGGCGCGGCGACGACCGTGTCGGCGGTCTTGACGTGCAGGCCGCGATCGCCGATGGAGAAATACAGCTTGCCGTCGGGCCCAAAACGCAGGCCGTGCATGTCGTGCCCCAAAAATGCGGTGTGGACGCCATAGCCGGTGTGGAGCGATTTCTTGACATTCGCCCGCCCCGTTCCCTTGGTGTCTTGCAAGAGCCAAAGGTCGGGGATGTTGGTGAACCAGACCTTGCCGTTGCGCGCCAGGACGCCCGAGCCGATGCCGTCCTCGGCATTCCTGAACCCGTCGGCGAAAACGGTCGCCCTATCGGCCCGTCCCGAGCCGGTGGTGTCCTCGACCAGGCGAACGCGATCCATGTCGATGGCGTAGGTAGAGAATTTGTCTTTCAGATGTTTCTTGTACATGGCGATGCGGTCGGCGACGGTCCGGCAGGCCAGATCGTCGTCGGTCCACGAACGCGGATGGTTGCGATTGTCCGTGACCCCCTTGTGCAGACGAAATGTCTCCGCGACAAAGCAGCGGCCCTTCTCGTCAAAATGAAACGCGACGATATTGGCGACGAGCGGCTCCGCCGCCCACATGTCGGCCTGCACGCCGGGTGGAAGTTTCATCCGCTTGGCGGTCTTTTTCCATTCGTTCGACGCCTTGGCAACCCGATTCACATAAGGATCGGGCTGGCCCATCAGGGTCGCGGCGCAACAAAAATACAAGCCCAGGACGACGAAGATGATTCGCATGACCACCCCAGAAAAGTCGCGTTTGTTTAGAGTGCCTAAAACATTGAAAGTAGGTCAGGCTTTCCAGCCTGACGGTCAGGCTGGAAAGCCTGACCTACTTCATTTCTTTGGACCCTCTTAGCCATTCGCCGTTGGCGAACGGAGGCTATGCTGTTCTACACCTTCACGAAAATTCGGCGACGATACAGAAAAAAACAAAGCAGCCAAAACATCGCGATCACGATCAAAGTGACAAACAACGGCCGCAGCGTCCACGACGCCGGTAGAATCAGCGACGCGGACCGGACGGCCCAGCCTTGTGCCAGGGTGAAGGTCAAGAATAGCAACAACGAATTGCGGCCCATCAGCGAGAGGGGCGTGCCCCACGATTGCAGTTGGAGCCCATCCATCACGAGATAGAAATAGGTGAACAGCAACAGCGTCCAGCCAACGGCGGTCAGCACAAAGGTGAACGTCATCAGACGCGGGATCATCGGAACGACGGTGAACCAGGATGCGTCGATCCAGCCGTTGCCGCCGGATAGAACCCAGCCGAGCAAGATGCACGTCAGGCTGCACAGGGTCATCACGGCCACCTTGGCGCCGGGCGTGAGTCCACCGCGGACCAGACCGGCGAAGAGCGTGCCGAGCAGGACCAGCGCGGTGGCGGGAATCCCGTTCAACGTCGCCAGATGCCGCGGGTGCGCGCCAAGGCGCAACCAGCGATCCACCACGATTCCGACGTTTTGGTCAGGCAGCCAGAAGTCCTGACCGGTCGCGATTCCGTAAATGACAAATGCGGCGATATGGCCAATCAGGAGGAATCCGACGGTGATCGATTGCACGGCCACGCCGAGCGGCACGACGAGAAACGCCAGCAGATAGGCAAGGCCGATCAGTTGCAAGTCGCCGCGCACTTCCCACCACAGGAGGCGATTGGCCTGGTAGGAATCGAGATAGATTCCCAGTGCAATCAGGATGGCGGAGCGCAGGAGCGCATGGCCAAACTGGCGGAACCAGTTTTGTCCAAGCGCCTGGCGATTGGTGTAGGAATAGGACAGCGCGACGCCGGCGATGAACAGGAGAGCGGGTTGCAGGAGGTCCCAGAGCGAGCAGCCAAACCAGTCGCGATGCGTCCACTGGCCCGTGATCCAACCCCAGCGCGCGCCAGGCAGCATGACGCGCAGCCCGAAGCCACCGCTGACGAAGAGCAGCAGAACGATGCCGCGCGTCGCGTCGAGGCTGGCGAGGCGTTCGCCCTGGTCGGCACTGCCGGCGTTGGTGTCACGAAGTTTGACCATGGGCTCGTTTCCAAAATACAAGCGTGGCGCCGGGCTTGTCCTGGCGGTGGACCAGGCCGCGACCGTATGCACCGCCGGGTCAAGCCCGGCGGCTCGCTCGGTTCCTCCACGCAAATCCTGTGACGCTGGGCAGCGCTAATCCATTTGAACAGAACCTGCACAATCTCGGCAAGCATCAAGATCGAAATCGCCCTTTCGGCAATCTTCACGTGCCTGGCAAAGTTGTTAAAGGCCGCACGCCTGCGTGGTCGATGAAAGGGAGGGAATTTGAACGCGCCTCCAATGGGGCGCTAATTTGTGGTGCTTGGGAATAGGGCGTCGGACGGATTCGACCCAGGACGCCCAATCCCAAACAACCCATAGGAAAAGGGGAATCTGATGAACGCGATTGTGAGCAGCAGCTTGCTGGCGGCGAGCATGTTTTTGGGACAGCCAGGCGATCCGCCGCCGCCGCGGAGCGGGCCATTCGTGCAGCCGAAACAGCAGCAGCAGCAGCAAACCAGGCCGATTCTTAACTGGTTTTCGCGTGAGGATCGCCCGATCCTGTCGCGGATTCAGGGCTGGTTCAAACGCGATACGAAAGACCCCCAGCCGAACGGTTTGATTGGTCGAGACAAGATCAAGCGGGAGACTCCGCCGCCGCCGCTCAGCGATCCGGCGCCGGCGCCGCCCGCCAGCAACGATTTTTTTCGCAAGCTGCCGAACCCATCCAGCCGGTCCACGACGCCAGGCAAGACGGTGGCGCGCGAGGCCACACCGACCCAGGCCGACCAGGACGTCTTGAAGCAAATCGCCGACCTGAAGAACGCCAAGACGCCGATCCGCCCGGACCTCGCCAACAAGATCGGCCGCGATGAACGCTTCGAGTGGATCACCGGACAACTCGAAATCGAGAAGGGCAACCATGTCCTTTACTACGCCACCCCGGAGACGATCGACAAGTTCGATGGCCGAATCGTGCTGATGCCCCAGAAAGGCGAACTGACGCAGTTTCGCGGCGGAGACCTGATTTCGGTGCGCGGCCAGGTGATGCAACGCCAGACCCGGCAGGGCACGACGGCGATCTATCGCGTCACCGACGCCAGCCTGATCGAGCGGGCCAAGGCGAAGTAGTCTGGAACCGGCTGCACGTCCGGGCCTGAAGCGTAAGCGAAGAAAACGCCACCTTCGCTAACGCTTCAGGCCCGGTGTGTTCAATTTGCTCAACGATTCGTCGGCGGCGTCGGCAGCGCGATCATCGGCAGCGAACCCGGGTTCGCCTCGATGGCCCGGGGCGGCGCCGGCAGTGGAAGGGGCGCCGACGCGGCCTTCTTCGACGGCGTTTCCACCTCCACGATTGGCGCCTCGCGACGAACGTTGGAGTTTCCTTTCGCCGGCCGAACCGGCGCGTCATCGACATACACCCGCAGGTTCTCTTCACGCACGATCGGCGATTTCAAGCCATCCGCGCGGATGCGCGTCCGGAACCGCACATCACCCGGCGCCACGCCGCGGACCTGAATGCGGAAGACCACGTCCGCTTTTGGCGCCAGGCGAGGTAATGGCTCGAAGATCAAATCCCGGCCCTCTTGCTTGTAGCGCAACGTCGAGCTGCACTTGGCCGCCTTGAAGGCGAGTTGATCGGGAAGCGTACAAACAACCTCGACATTGGTCTCCGTCTTGGTGCCAGTATTGGCGACGCGAATCTCGTAGGCCGTCTCGGCGCCGACCTCGATCGGGTCATCCACGTGACCAACCTCGATGAACAGCGACGGCAACCCCTCGACCGTGGTAAACGTGTCCGTCTCGGAACTCAAGCCCCGTGCCGCTTTCGCCTGGGCGGCGATGCGATGGCTGCCGGCCTCGACGGGAATCAGCTCAACCGCCAAATCCTTGCTTTGGCCAGGCGCCAGATCGCCCAGCGTCCAGGTGATTTGTCTGGTCGCGGCCTGGTAGGTTCCCGAATGGCTCGCCAGTTGGAATTTGAAACCGGCCGGAATCGTCTCCTGCACCTCGACGTTCGTCGCCGGCGCGCTGCCGGGGTTCTTGACCTTGAGCGTGTAAATCGCGCGCCGTTCCAGATAGCGCAACTTCGGCCCGGCGATGGCAACGTTGAGCTTGGGCACCAGAACATCCACCTGGCTCGTGGCCATGTGGCTCAGGCCGCCGGCCCCGTTGGCGATGACGACGCATTTCTGCGCCCCACCCGCCTTGGCAACGCAGACCAACTCCACCGCGCGGGCATCCTTGGGCTCAAGGGTCCCCGCGTCGAACTCGACGAATTTGCCGCGCGGGTGCTCGAACCCATCAGGCAGGATCGCCTTGACTTTCACGCCCTCCGCGGCCCCATCGCCGGGATTGCCGATCGCGATGTAGAGCGTGACGTTTTCTCCCACGATCACCTTGTCGGGCGCCTGCACCTTGACCAGCAATTGCGGCTCGTTGACCTGCACGCGATGAGCGGCAACCGAACTGAAGGTCACGATGGCGGGAAGATCCAAAGTCCCGCGCGTTTGAGCCACAAGCGTCAGGTCGATACGGCGAACGTGCTTGGGCCCGAGCGTTCCGAGATTCCACGTGAGTTCGCCCGCCCCTTGCAGCGCCAGCGGCTCGGACGACTTGCACACCACGCCCTTGCCGAGGCGATGGCGGACGACGACATTTTGCGCCGGCGTCGCGGACGTGTTGCGCACGATGAGCTGGCACGTCATCGGCTGGTTGACGCGCATCGCGGCCGGGCCTACCCATTCGACGCTCACCGCCGCCTGTTGTTTGCCTGGCTGCGCGTCCACGATGATGCTGCCCGGCGCCTGCTCGGGCGTTACCAGCGTCGCAACCGGCGGCGAAATGCTCTTCGGCCTGGGTAACATGTCCGGCACGGTCGGTTCGCTGATTTCGGGAACGCGGCCACCATCTTTTTTTGGCAACGGTTCGGACAAACCTGGAAGGGGCAACACCGCTTCCATCGGTTTGGAGATTTCAGTCGGGCCCGCCGGCTCGGCAATCGGTTTGGGTGCAGGCGCCTCCGGCAGCCGCGGCGGTTCGGGCAGCGAAGGAAGGACGCCGCTCTTGGGCGCTGCCGGCACGTCCAGCGGCGCCGACGGCTTTTGCTTCGCCTCCGGCTGACCAAAAACCGCCTGACCCAGAAGCAGCGCCGCCAACCCCGCCGCGGGCAGCGCCATGAGTGTCCACCACTGGAATCGCTTCATCGGTCCCCCTCCGTGAAGACCCGGCGCCCCCGCGTGCCGGCGGTCCTCGCTCAGAATTCGCATGTTTTGGCAATTGGAACGCGACCTATAGCGGTAAAGTCGAAACGGTCAAGAGGAGTTCGCTTGAGTGCAGTCGCCGGTCTCAAACCATGTGAAAAGTCCCTCTCGATTCATAAGCCATGAATCAGCCAAACGTTCCGACTTTTTTTTCGAGGACTTCTCACGGAACCGGGGGTATATCCCTGCGGCGGAGCGAATATGCCATTCCTCAGCGCATGAAGTATATAATGGCCCCCATGACGCACGCATCGGTTCTTTGACAACCCGAAGCAAACGGTACGACAGCGCCAGGGGGAAAGAAAAGATGGATGGAATGAACTACATGAGCTGCATTCCCATTCTCGTCATTGGCCTTGCGGCGGCAAATTTCCAGGCCGCCGGAAAGGACAAGCCAGCCGCACAGTTCGAGTCGCTCGTCAAAGAGTTCTACGAGATGACGCATGTCTTCACATTCAAGGCCAAGACCGACGAGGAGCGAAACCCGGCCATCGCGCGGGTGGGTGCTCTCTCCGTGAGCTGCCTGAAATTGGCCGAGAAGTATCCCAAGGACCCGGTCGCCATCGATGCTCTGGTCCAGGTGGTCAACCAGGAACTCTGGTTCGAGAACAACACAAAAAATCTTCGCCGAATCCAGGATGGCCTGCAAGAGAAGGCCATCGCAATCCTGCTGCGCAATCACATCCGTAGCGACAAGCTCGGCCATGCCTGCTGGCGAATCTCCTACGGATTTCACAAGGACTGCGAGACATTCCTGCGCACGGCTCTGGCCAAAAGCCCGCACCGGGATGTTCAAGGCGCCGCCTGCCTGCGCCTGGCTCAGCTTCTGATTACCCGCCTGAATCGGCTCGACCTGCTCAAGGAACGGCCGGAAATGGCACGACGCTACCAGGGCCTGTTCGGCAAAGCTTATCTTGAGACGCTTCAGCGCCAGGATCGCACCCAGGCAGTCAAAGAAGTTGAATCCCTTTTCGTGCGGGCTGCCAGGGAATTCGGTGACGTGAAACTTCCCTACGCCGGCACGGTGGGCGAACGGGCCAAGATCGAACTGCACGAACTTCGCAATCTCACCGTCGGAAAAATGGCCCAGGAAATCGAAGGCCAGGACCAGGATGGCAAACATTTCAAGCTGAGCGATTATCGCGGGAAGGTGGTCCTGCTCTACTTCTGGTCCGAAATATGACTCCACTGACGGGCCACCTGGCCTCACGAGCGGTCGCTCGTCAAGAACCTGGCCAAGAAGCCGTTCGCCCTGATCGGCGTCAACGTCGATCGCCTGGAGCCAAAGAAATTGAAAACCGTAATGGCCAAGGAAATGTTGAACTGGCGCTCGTTTGCCAAGGGACGTCCGATCCGAGAAAAGTGGAACGCCGGCAATCCCGGATACTACATCATCGATCCCCAGGGCGTGATCCGTTACAAATGGATGGGCAGCCCCGGCGAAAGGGCCATCGACACCGCCCTGGAGAAGCTGATCCAGGAAACGGGCCAGAAGTGAACATGGCGGTCAGGCGGGGGAGGGGTGGGAGCCGTTTTTTTGGCCTGGTTCAAGTGAAGGTCACGGCGAACCACCGGGCTTGTCCCGGCGGTGCATCCCGATCCGCCTTGGTTCACCGCCGGGACAAGCCTGGCGGCTCGCGGATTGTTTGTTACCCTAAAATCGACGGATTTGAACCAGGCCGTTTCTTTCAAGATTGCAGGGCGCGGGATTGGTCTGGGAAAAGGAGTTAGGACACCTTACTGAGGGAAGAAAAAGGGGCGGCGTTCATTGATTTTTCTAGCACTGGTGATATGCAAAAATCCTTGAAAAATTATTGACCCCCGACCCTTTTTCTTCCTACGACGAAGTCATACTCCTTCAATAGGACTGCAGCGGGCAATGTCATTTTGGCTTTGTTGGCCCTCAACAGCGCGACCGCATCCATTCGTCCGAGGTAGGCAGCCTCCTCCAAAGGAGTTCGGTCAAATTCATTCTTCTTGTCGATTTCGTGCGGAAATATGAGCAATTCGGAAAGGATTCGACGGTTACCCCTAGAGGCGGCAAGATGTACGGGTGAACCCCCTGGAAGCCTTGTTTCGATGGTGGCGCCAGCCGCAAGCAACGGCCTCACCACCTCGACTTGCTCATAACTTGTCGCCCTATCAAGCGGCGTCCAGTTGGTATGGTTTTTCGCGTTCACTTCGGCCCCGTGTTTCAATAGGTCTATTACGATCGGCAGGGACCCACTCTCTGCTGCCCAATGCAGCGGGGTGCAGCCATCATCGTCCCTTTCGTTTACGTCGCATCCAAATCCGATTAGCAACTTGACGGCTTCAACTTTTCTGTAGCGCGAACAGCGATGCAGTTCAAACGTCCCATTTAGTGAAATCTTACGTTGGCCCATCACCTTCAACGTCTTTATCGCTTCCGCCGTCTTCTCCTGATAGAGCTCATGGCCAAGCCGGTCCTTAAGTTGTTCCGCAGGTTGTTGGCATCCACTGAGGATCATCACGCCGAAACCAAGGGTTAGCAATCGGCCAGCGAAGCGCATCTCATTTTACTCCGATACGGTTGTCAACAACAAGCGACGTCCACATCACTTATCCCGCCTTTCCTCAACGAAAACATGACGTCACCTCAGCCTTGGGGAGTCCGGCATCGTAGACTAATCATGATCGGTCCACGAGGCCATGCGAAGGGGTTCTTCCAACATTTTATCTTTGTTGTGTAGGATGGACATTCCTTTTCGTCCCCATGAGGCAAGGTCGCAACCGGACAACCGGGTGACGGAAAACCGAGAACCGAGAATGACGAGATCGGCGTGATTGGTCGTAGTGTTTCATTTTGCTTCGACGCATGGTAGACCTCACGCTCCGCGTGAGGAATTTCTCACGCGGAGCGTGAGGTCTACAATCAAACTGAGACACTACCGATTGGTCCAAACATTCTCGGTCTTCGGCTTTCCGTCACCCGGTCGCCCGGTTTGGCGCTTGAGTCGATGTCCGGCGTCGGTACGGAGCTTGAATCGTCACCATGAAAGAATGATTACTTAGCCATGTCAGAATCCGTCAAGCTGATTGGCCTGGATTTTGGAACGACGACCAGCATCGCTGTGGTCGCCCTTGCGCGGTTATGCCGAACGGCGGTCGGGCGTATGGAGCTTGGTTTTCAGGAGGAGGTTTTTCGCTCCGAGATGGTTTTCACTCCGCTGCTGCCCGATGGCCGCCTGGACCTTGCGAGGGTGGAATCCCTTTTGAACGGCTGGCTGCAAGCGGGGCACGTACATACCGATGAGTTATTCGGCGGCGGCGCCTTGTTGACCGGGCTGACCGCTCAAAAGGAAAACGCGGCCGGGCTCGTCAGCCTGATTCGCCGACGGCTCGGCGATGCGCTGATCGCGACGGCAGATGATCCCTGTCTTGAGTCCTGGCTTGCCTTCATGGGCAACTGTGCCGGCCTTGCGCGACAACATCCCGGCCTGGCCATTCTCAACCTCGACATCGGTGGCGGCACGACGAACATCGCGCTCGGGATCAGCGGGCAGGTAACGCGAACGGGGTGCCTTTTCCTGGGCGCCCGTCACGTTGAGCTGGTCCCGGGCAGTTACCGGATTGTTCGCCTTTCAGCCCATGCACGGGCTTTGTTCGATCAGGTTCAAATCAGCAAGGGACTGGGCGACGAGCTGACCAGTACCGAGGTTGACGTGATCATGTCATTCTATCTGACGCTCCTGGAGGCGGTTTGCACCGGGAACCGCGAACCGTTCCAAAATTCGATTGCGAGTCTCCTGGAGCAGGCGCGTTTTCAGATGCCTGCCGAGGTAGGCGACATCGCCGTGACATTCTCTGGCGGCGTTGGCGAGTTGATCTATCGCTATTTGCAAGGCCAGCCCTGGCCCGCGACGACGCATTTTGGCGACCTCGGTATCGATCTGGCCCAGCGCATCGTGCAGGCGCCGATCTGGGCCGAATCGCTGCGACGGATTCGCCCCGAGTCCGGGGGCCGGGCGACCGTTTACGGTCTGTTGCGCCATGCAACCGAAGTCTCCGGCAGCAGCTTGTTCCTTGGAAACGCTGACATCTTGCCGCTGGCCGATCTTCCAATCCTGGGCAATCTGCGGGGTGATTCGCCCGACTTCCAGGTTCACGACGTCCTCAGGCTGGTCCGGCAAAGCAGCTGCGGCGGGGGAATCCAGTTGCAGCTCGGCACTCACGACGCATCCGTGGTCCGTGACGTGGGTCAACGAATCGCGCGGTTTCTGCAAGAAGACGCTTTCCCGGCCAGGCATCCGCTGGTATTTTTGATGGAGGAGAATCTGGGCAAGGTGCTGGGCCAATACGTGACGCGCTGGGGCGCGCTACCGTTGCGCGTTCTGGTCATCGACGAAATTCCGCGGCGTGACGCCCAATATGTGCGAATCGGTTTGCCGCGAAATCAGGTGGTTCCGGTTTCCTATTACGGGTTTCTCCCTCACGGAGATCGTTCGTGAAAGAGCTAACACCCTTGAGCGAGATCGCGGTTCCGCGGCCTGGACCGGAGCAGGTGTACCGGTCGAGGTTCTTTGCGCAGGATTTCGCATTCCAGGGTTTGAAGCGATTGCTGGGCGCCGCGGATTGCAGCAAGGCCGGTGATCGCCATGCGGGACTGGCCGCGTCGAGCGAGACGGAACGCGAGGTTGCACGGACCATCCTTTCAAATTTGACGTTGCAGCATCTTTACGACAATCCTCTTACCGATGCCGATGACAAAGTCGATTCGGTCATGGCGGTAAACTACGACATCGATCACGCCGCATTCGCGGAGCTGGCCGGCTTGACGCTGGGTGAGGTGAAGAATCAACTACTGCGCGCAGGCGCCGTGGAGGTTCAGCGCATGGGTCAGGCCATGACGGGCGTCATGGCGGCGGCCCTGGCCAAGTTATGCGACGTTCATGAGTTGATCTACCTTGCACGGAAGATCACCAGGCCGACCAGGGCGCGCACGCTGCTCGGCACGCCAGGCACGCTCTCCTCGCGCTTGCAGGGGAACCATCCGACGGACGATTTACGCGGCATCACCTTTCTCTTCTATTGGGGTTTGTCTCTGGGGACCGGCGACGCGCTCATCGGCTTGAACCCCGCCATCGACACGGTGGACAACATTTCCAGCGTCCTGCATCACCTCGACAAGCTGCGCCGCCGGACGGGGGCGCCAACCCAAATCTGCGTGCTGGCACACATCAAAACTCAACTCGCCTGCCTGGAGCGCGGCGTACCAGTAGAGGTCATTTTTCAGAGCCTGGGAGGAACCGACAGGACCAACAACGAGTTCGACATCACCGTCGATCTACTTGATCACGCCTACCGGGTCATGGTCGAGAAGGGGCCTCTCAGGGACATCGCCGAGCAATTCATGTACTTCGAGACGGGACAGGGGAGTGAATACAGCTACGGCAAACACAACGGCATCGACATGACCACCTCCGAGGCGCTGTGCTACGGCCTCGCGCGGCGATATGATCCGTTCATGGTCAACAACGTAACGGGTTTCATCGGCCCAGAAACCCACCTCGATAATTTCGAGATGGTCCTCGCCAATTTGCAGGATCACTTCATGGGCAAACTGCTCGGCCTGCCGATGGGAATGGCCCCTTGTTTCACGTTGCACTCCAACATCACCCTGGAAGGGCAGCAGATCGCCACGGAACTTTTGACGGCCGCGGGCGCCAACTACTTCATGGACGTGGGACTCAACACGGATCGCATGTTGGCCTACTTCGACACCAGCGGCCACGACAATCAGACGTTGCGGGAAATTCATGGCAAGCGGCTCGCGCCGGAATATTTGGAATGGGGTTTGAATCGCGGCATCTTCACGCTCGACGCGCAGGGCACGGTTCTACGCGGACCGCGGTGGGGCGATCCCAGACAATTCTGCGAGTCGGATGCCGAGTATCAGGAACTCCTGGCCGCGACCCCCGCCCTTTGCGGCCTCGAGAACGCCGGTCCGCGCCCGGCCAACGCGGTCGCGCGGCAAGTGCGGCTCAATCAAGGCGTAGGCCGCGCGGCGATCCATGCGGAACTGCGCATCGATGACCTACAGCGAATCGCGCCGTTCCGCGTCATCACCACCGAGGCGTCGAGCAAGGAGGCTCACCTGGGCTCCCCCGATCTTGGCGCCCGCATCTCGGCGCAAAGCATCGAGTGGTTGACGCCGGAAAATCGCCAGGTGCAGATCGTGGTGTCCGACGGCCTCAGCGCCGAAGCCGTGCATCATAACATGAACGATCTCTTGCCCGTATTGTTCGACGGATTCGCGGGGCGAAGTTTCACAACCGGGCAACCCATCGCCGCCCGTTATGGACGCGTGAAGTTGGCCGAGCCGCTTGCCGAGAAACTACGGTGTGATGTCGTTGTCTACCTGATCGGCGAACGTCCCGGCGGCGACGCGCTGGCTTCACGCAGCCTGTCGGCTTATTTGGTCTATCGCCTTGGCGATCCTGACATTCAAAAACAGGCGGCTCGGTTCAGCGGCAACGCCGGAATTTGCTTTGAATACACCGTGATCTCCAACATCTATTCCGGCGGCCTGCCACCCGCGGAGGCCGGCGGAGTCATCGTGGAGCGGGTGAGCGAAATACTAAGCCGCAAGGCGGCGGGGAATCGGCTGATGAGTCTTGTAAAACAAGGATAGTTCATGGGGCGTGCCTGGAGCGACAGCGACGGGAGCCGGCGATCCGGATTTGGGATTTCAAATTGGGGCAATCACATGTTTGAACTCGATGCACCTGGCCGATCGACGCATCTGGGCTTATCACGGCGCAGCTTTCTCAAGGCCGGAGTAATCGGGCTTGGGGGACTGGCGTGTCCGTCGCTTGCGCGTCCGGCTAACGAGGAGCGCGCGCCGTCGGCCTCAACAAACGCGCGGTCACCCAAGGCTGTTATTCAGATTTTCCTGAGCGGTGGCCCAAGCCAGCACGATACCTTCGATCCGAAACCCGACGCGCCGGTCGAGTATCGGGGCCCATTCCAGAGCATTTCGACGCGCTTGCCTGGCGTGCGAATCACGGAGTTGTTTCCGCGCGTCGCGGGACTCATGGACCGAATGTCGATACTTCGCTCCGTTCACCACGCCGACGGCAGCCACCATCACAGCTACCACTGGATGCTCACCGGTTACTATCCGCAGAACCTGCAATTCTACGTGAATCAACGCCCCGCCATCGGCTCGGTCGTGGCACGTTTCCGCGGGCCCAACCGCGCCGGCATGCCGGCCTATGTCGGAATTCCGCGCGCCAGCGGATATGGGAACGCCGCCTACCTCGGGGTCGGCTACAACCCATTCGCAGTGAGCGACCCGAATTCGCCGCGATTTGCCGTGCCTGATTTGCAACTTCCAGAAGGCGTGACGCACGAGCGACTCGCGGAACGTCGAACCCTTCAGCGTTCGTTCGATCGGATGCGCCGTGATTTCGATGCAAATGGCGTTGCCGCGGGCATGGACACGTTCAATCAAGCCGCGTTGGACCTGGTGGCAGGGCCCGTGGCCAGGCGTGCCCTCGATCTGACGCGCGAAGATTCGCGCCTGCGCGATGCCTATGGCCGCACACGGCTCGGCCAAAGCTGCCTCATGGCTCGTCGCCTGGTCGAGGCAGGCGTGACCTACGTGATGATCGAGGACTATGAGTTCATGGAGTGGGATCTGCACGGCGCACCCAGCGCCACGACGGTCGAGGCCGGCACGAGACTCAAGGGGCCGCACCTCGACTGGGCTCTGGCCAGCCTGATCGCTGACCTGGAACTACGAGGTCTGCTCGATCAAGTTCTTGTGGTCGTGGCGGGGGAATTTGGCCGAACTCCTTTAATCAATCCGGCAGGCGGTCGCGATCACTGGGGGAACGTTTTCTCCGTCCTGCTTGCTGGCGGCGGATTGCGGCACGGGCAGGTAATCGGCTCCAGCACGGCGCGCGGCGAGCAACCCAGGGACCGGCCGCTGCGTCCCGACGATGTTCTGGCGACCACCTACCATGTTCTGGGTATTGACGCTCGCCAGACCGTCCCGGATCAAACCGGCCGCCCGCGCGAGATTTTGTCGCAGCCGGAACCGATACGCGAGTTGGTGTGAGCGCATTGGGTTCATCCGCAGGACGGGGATGGGTAATTCTCCAGTACCAAATCATCCGCGAGGTCCCATGAAAAGTTCCCTGCCGACTCTCGAACTGTTGCAAAAAACACACGATTTTCCATGCCCGTATGTATTCAAGGTCATCGGCAAGGCGGACCCAGGTTTCACGGCCAGGGTCTTGGCGGTGCTTCGCGAAGTGTTGACCATCGACACCGAACCGGATCATCGAATTCGCGAAGCGGTCGGTGGGCGTCATGTCTCGGTAACGCTGGAGCCCGTGGTGCAATCCGCGCAACAAATCCTGGCGATTTACCGTCGCCTCGGCGCGGTTGACGGGCTTGTCATGTTGTTTTGACTGGACTATTCCGCGACACCGGCCGGGACGGAGATAACCTGATCGCCGGGCCGAAGCGCGCCGGCGCCCTTGGCAATGACGAGTTCTCGCCCGGTCAAGGCGTCATTGCGAATCTCGACGCGGCGGCCATCGTCAACGCCAATCTGGACTTCGATTCGTTTGACGGTGCCGCGCAGGGGTTCCCCGGTAGCATCCGCGACGACGTAAATTTCGGTTTTTGTGCCTGCGCGGACCAGGGCCGAGGCCGGTACGGTGTAGGCTTCCCGCACGGCCAGCGTGACGCGAGCGGTTCCGGTCATTTGTGGTCTGAGCAGGCCTAGCTTGTTGTCCAGGTGGATTTCCGCCCGCATCGTGCGCGTGACGGAGTCAATGGCCGACGACAGGAGCGTGATCGAACCCTCGATGCTGACCGGTTTGCCAAGATTCTTGAGGGCGGGGATTTGCAGTTCGACCTTGTTGGCCTTGGGGCCAGTGCGAAAAAAAACCACATCGCGCTCAGGCACATCCAGGATCACGCGAACGAAGTCGGTTCGCATGATGGTAAACAAAGGTACGCCTGCGTCTTTCACGGTGGCGCCCGAATCGAGCCAGCGCTTGGTGATGATGCCATTGAAGGGGGCGCGAAGCTCGGCGAACTCAAGCTGAACGCTGGCGCGCTCGAGCTCCGTGCGTGCCGTCTTGACCCGCGCGGCGGCAAGCTGTTGTTCCTTCAATGCCGCCTGTTTGCGGTTTTGCTTGGTGACCACCTGGGCTTGCGCGGCGAACAGCGCCGCCTGGGCGGCGGCCAGCTGGAGCTTTGCCTCTTCCACCTGTTGCTGACTCAAGGTGTCGCCCTGGGCCAGCTTTCTGACGCGAACGTGCTGCGCCTTTCGGAATTCCACGTCGCCTTCAGCACGCAAAACCAACGCCTGGGCTTCCTTGATCTCCGCCTGGGCGACCGCAATCGCCTGGACCGTCAGGGCCTCGGCTTTTTGGCTTTGCTCCACCAGGGCCTCCTTGTTTTCCCGCTCCGCGCGCAAGTCGGGAACGTCGAGTTTCAGCAGGTGTTCGCCTTTCTTCAAGGTGTGGCCGATATCAAGGTGAAGGGGTACTTCCTTGAGATATCCTTTGACCATCGCACAGACCTCCGCCTTCTCGAACGCGTCGATGGTGGCGGTATAGCTGCGAATGACCTCGAGTCTGGACGGTTTTCCGAGCACGACCGTTTCCACCGACGGAAGGCGTTCCACTTCGCCGAGGCTCGGCCTGGGCGCTTTTCGTTTACTGCAACCCAAAGGCAGTGGCGCCAGCACCGCCAGTGCAATCACGATCCAAAGAGTCCTCATTTCTACCTCGTTTCACGGGCAGACTAACTACGTGCTCGGTTTCCAGGTTCACGAGGCCGGCGTTTCCGCGGTTTGAGCGTCGGCAGGCTTGAGGTACATGTACAAGACCGGCACGACAAACAACGTAAGCAGCGTCGAACCCGTCAGCCCACCGATGACAGCCCGGGCCAGCGGCAGGTTCATCTCATCGCCGGGATGAAGATGGATGGCCATGGGCAACAACCCGGCGACGGTGGCGACGGTCGTCATCACGATCGGGCGCAACCGCGTCCGCGCCGCCCACACCACCGCGTCGAACGTCCTCATCCCCTCTTCCCGCAGACGATTGGCAAAATCCACGAGCAGCACCGAGTTCGACACCGAGATGCCGACCATCAACAACACGCCCATGGACGACTGAATATTGAGCGACGTGGACGTCGCCCAAAGCGTGACCGCCACGCCGACCAAACCGAGCGGCGCAGCCACGATCATGATGAACGGGTCGAGCCACGATGCGAATTGCGCCACCATCACCAAGTATACCAGAAGCACCGCCAGCAGAAGATTGATGCCCATCTCGGAAAACGATTCCCGCATGCTGGCGACCTCTCCGCGCACGGTGACGCGCACCCCGCGCGGCAAGCGCAACGGTTCGGGATCGACGCCAAAATCCCGCTGCAAATCCGCCCGGGCCTGCTCCTTGCCTTTTTTCATCGCCAGGAATTGGCCCAGACGGGCCTTGAATTCTTGGTTCTTCCCCAGGTGCAAGGAGTCCACGCTAATCCCAAACTCCTCACGCAGCTCGTTGGCGACCTCGGGATCCTCGTCGTGAAAATAGGCCTTGAGCACGCGCTGCAGTTTCGCTTTCTGGCGAGGATTTCCCTTCTCGGCGGGAAAAACCTTGAGCGCGTGAGCGAGCAGCGCGTCCCGGGGCAAAACGGTGATCGCATAAGTCAACGGCAATTCCTCGACGATCCGGTCAATTTCACCCGCAACGCGCGCCAGGTCGTTGTCTCCGACTGAAACAAAAAGCTGGCTGACACGATCGGCCTCGTAATGAAACACCTCGACCGGCCCTTGCCCGCGCTCAATCGTGGCCAAATCGCGCAATAGCGGCGCTCGTCGTCGGGTTCCCCCTTTCTCGGGGGTGATCGGCACGGTCTCCAGTGTCTGAATGTCCTCAACCAAATCTTCCGGGTATTGCACGCCGATGATATACGGGTTGCCTGTCTTCGGATCGATCCAGAAGTTGGGCGCAAGCTGAGCGCTTGACATCAACGACGTGATGACGTTGCGCACCACATCGGTCTGCGTCAACTTCAAGCGGGCCGCGGCCGTGCGATCCACTTCGATTTTGAGTTGCGGCAGGTCCATCGCCTGAGGCAAATAGGTTTCCTTGACCTGCGGGATACGGCCGATGCGCCAGTCGAGTGCCTTGGCCACCGCGCGGCGGTTGTTCATGTCTTTGCCATGCACGTGCACCTCGATCGGCGCCAGAGCGCCGCCATTAAGAATCTGGCGGATCATGCCCCCGGTTTCAAAAAAGAAGTCGTCGCTTGGAAAGCTCTTTTCGAGTTTCTGCCTGAGTTCCTCGACGTACGCGCCTGTCGGGGTGGTACGGCCGTCGAATCCGCTGCGAAGTTGCACGCGGATAAAGGCGGCATGGGGTCCGTTGTTGGAGGTGTAGATTGCGGACCAGCGCGACGAGAGGCCGATGTTGGCCAGGGTCAGCTTGAGGTCCTCGGTCGGGACGATATCGCGAATGAGTTGTTCGATCTCGTGGACCTTGTTTTCGGTGGTCTCCACCCGCGGTCCACCGGCAGCCCGGAGGTGGACGGTGAATTCGCTGGAATCCACTTCGGGGAAAAGTTCCTGGCCGATGCGCGGGAAACACCAGGCAGCCATCACAATCGCCATGGCCAACAGCCCCAGGACGGCCAGACGGTGATGGAGGCACCAACGAAGTGATCGCTCGTAGGCCTGGGTGCACCGCTCAAAGAGCCGATGGAATACCGGTGCGATCCTCGCCAAACCGGCGATGATCAGCACCAACGCACCCAAAGCGCCGACGGCTACCAGCGCTCGGCGCACCCCCGCGGGCCAAACGCGGTAGGGCCAGGCAAACGTATCTCCGATGTGGCGCGGGAAAAACTGATCGAGGAGACCCGCGCCATAGTGGGCCAGCGCGGGCAGGCCAAGGCCCACCAGGGTCAGGAACAACGCGATGCGAATCAGCCAGCTCGGAAATCGCTCCCCTTCCGCGTGGGCGCGCAGGAAGCGAGAATTGTAGAGCGGCGATACCGTTCGCGCCACCAGGTACGACGCGCCCATCGCCAGCGAGGCACTGATGGCGAGCGGCACAAACAGGTGACGACCGATGCCGGACATCAAGGTCAACGGGAAGAACACGACCACGGTTGTCACCGTGGCAATCAAAACGGGCAACGATATTTCCTGGGAACTGTCGCGCACCGCCTGGAGCGGATTCTTGCCCATCTCCAGGTGACGTACCGTGTTCTCCACATCGACGATGCAATCATCAACCACGCGGCCAAGAATCAACGCCAGCCCGCCGAGCGTCATGATGTTGAGAGTGGCGCCGGTGAAATATAGCCCTGCCAAGGCCATGAGGACCGAAAGCGGGATCGACAGCATGACGATCCAGGTACTGCGCAGGCTGCCCAGAAACAGGAGGACGACCAGGGATGCCAGCACGGCGCCCAGAGCGGCCTCCAAGCGAAGATTGGCGATGGCGTCACGCACGTACTGCGACTGATCGAAAGCGATTTCGACTTGCACGTCGTCGGGAATGGCCCCACGCTCATGCAACTCGGGCAGGAATGCCTTCACGTTGTCCACGACCGTGATGGCGCTCGCCCCGGCCTGACGCAGGAGAGGCATGTAGACCGCACGCTTGCCGTCCACATGCACCGTGTTTGTGCGCCAGCGAGTCGCGTCGACCACATTGGCGACATCCCCCAGATGCACGATCTTTCGGCCATCGTTGTAAAGCGGGATTTTCTCGAAGTCCTTGGGCGTGCCGACCATGCTGTTCGAGATGACATAGTAGTTCTGATCGCCAATACGAATTTCCCCGGTGGGGATGATCTGGCTTTGCTGGTTGACGATGCGGGCAACCTCCAGCGGGGAAAGTTTCAGCGATTCCAGTGAGCGCGGATGCACGTAAATTTGCACCTGGCGAAAAACCCCGCCAAAGACCGGCGCCGACGCCAGGCCTTCGATTCCGGCCAGCTCCTCCCGAAGTTGATAGTCGGCGATGTCCAGGAGCTCTTTGTCGGTGCGCCGGTTGCTCGTGATGATGAGATTGCCGACGGGAATGGCGCTCGCGTCGAATTTCAAGACGCTGGGAGGCAACATCCCGGGCGGCATGTTCTGCATTTCCCCGTTCACCAGCGAAATGACCTGGCTGGCTGCCACATCGGGATCGACTTGCTCGCGAAAGTACACCTTGATAATGCCGATGCCCAGAAGCGACTTGGATTCGATGTGTTGCAAATGGTCACAGCGCGTCAAGGCTCGTTCCAACACGGCGGTGACGCTCTTTTCCATGTCCGGCGCTGGCATGCCCCGGTAGGAAGCAAAAACGACCACCACCGGCACTTTGATCTTGGGTAATATGTCCGTGGGCGTTCGCACATACCCGAGTACGCCGAGCACCACCGTCAGCATCATCGCGACAAAGATCGTGTACGGACTCTTCAGGGCCAGATTGACAAGCCACATGAATTCACTCTCACTTTGCCTTTGGAACCAGCCCCGGTACGGGTACGGCCGCACGACTAATGATTTCCTCCGCCGGCAAGCCCAGGACCACCAAAAGGCGGAAGCGTGCGCGCTCGTAGTCGGTAGCCGCCTGAGCGTGCAATTCGAGGAGGTCGGCCAAACGACGCAGCGAATCCAGGACTTCGAGGGGGCGCGTTTTTTCCACCTGGCGAATCCGCTCAAAATTGAGCCGGGTGGATTCAAAGAGCGGTCCAACGGGTTTGCCGGACGCGTCGTAAAGCGCGGAGCGAATCTGGTTCACGCGGTCTTTCGAGGCCTTGATCTGTTCCCGGGTTTGCACAACTTGAGCAACCACAGTGTCCTGAAGCTGAAGCTGGCGCAAGTTCGCCTGGCGCTCGAGCGATTGCTGTTCGCGAATTTCGGCGCGGTTGCCCAGGCCGAGATTTTGCAAGCGCCACATCAGCCCCACGTCGAAATCGGCACGGCTGCCAAAGTTCCCGATTACCGACGCCGGGCCGCCGACGATGCTCTTGCCGTCGCGAATCACGGCAATCGGATTAGGGCTTGGCCCCCCCCCGAAGCCGCCGAAGGTGTAATTCACAATGAGGTTCGGAATGAGAGGGCGGTAGCGGGCCGCGCGAACCCGTTCCACGGCGGCCTGTACCTGGGCCTGGTTCTCCGCAAGCTCGGGGCGATTGCTCAAGGCGATCCGTACCATGGCTTCGAATGACTGGTCTGTCCACGGGCCTGAAATATCCAGCGGCGCGCGGAAATCTTCGACAGGCCAAAGCGACATGTCCGGGGACAAACGCAAAAGCCGGGCCAATTCCGCCGAGGCGACCTGGTATTCCTGCAATGCGGTCGCGCGCTCCTCGCGGCGGCGCAGCACATCGACCTCCACACGATAGACCTCCGATTTGAATGCTTCAGCCGCCCCGGCTTTCTGCATGGCGGTGATCAATGGCAGCAGCCCCTTGGAACCTGCCCGGATCGCTGAGGGTTTCTCGGAAGTCAGCATGTCCAGAGTCAGCTCGGCGCGCGCCAGGCGCCGCTGGCCACGCATCAGCGTGAAATACGCCTCCGCGATCGCCAGGAGCGTGTCATTGTGAACTCGCTGCAGACCCGCCTCGCTGGCGCGTTCGAGCTGACGAGCCACCAGGGGTGCAAACACGGCATCTCCCAGGTGGACCGACGCCGACGGGCCGAGGCCGACGAATAGTGAATTCCGATCGGCCGTGAAAACATCGCCTTGAGCCCGCTGAATTTGACCATCGTGATCGACATAGGTACTACCGAAGTTGACGTTCGGAAGTAAAAGGATGCGAGCCCGTTGAAGCTGGATCCGAGCGCGGCGCACGACTTCACGTGACTGCGCGATGTCCAGATTGCTCGTCCCCGCCAGACGCAGCGCTGCGCTCAACGTGATCGGCATGAGCCGACTTTCATCGATGCCCGCAAAACGCATCGGCGCCTGCGAGATTCGCGGCGACTGGGGATTCTCGGTTATTTGCGACGCTTGGACAATTGCCTTCGTTTTTGGCAAGGAACGCAAACCAGTCGGTCTGCCAAAACTGGCGCGCTTTGGGGGTGATGAATCCTGACTCCAGGCGCTCGGTCCACGATTCCATGCCGTGAGCCACGTCACGAATACGAACACCGCGATCACGCCTAATGGCAAGGCCTTCAGGATTCGTGAGACTGGCAACATCGACCTTCTCTAAAAAACACTCGGCCCAAGCAGATAGAAAACAAAAGGGCCATTCACGCGTCGTATTCCGCATCAATAAACAACGGCGGCCGTCGCTTATACCAAAAGCTTTCGGATGGACAAGGCTTCATTCAAAAGCGGAGTGGCTGCCACTTTGGAATTTGTAACGCGACGCCATTCGCTGCATCGGACCAGCCCTACTCGCAACCGTGGGGGTTTGGATAGCCTCCCCAAACTCCCAGCTTGCGATGGGCGCTGGTCAAGTGCTCTTCGACGAACAGTATTGCTGCTAATCCCTTCCGATCATAAATAACCCATTGCACCCGCGGTGGTCTGCCATAAAATGCTCGGTGTCAATCCCTCCCCCCAAGCAATTCAGCGCCTCTCATCTGATGAAAGGGTCCCCGCGAATGCCCGTCAGGAATCTTTGCCGCCGCTCCGTTCTCCAACTGTTCCTCGTCGCCATCTGTCTGGCCGCGGTGATGCCGCGCGCCGAAGGGGAGGATTGGCCCCAGTTTCGCGGCCCGACCGGCGCCGGGCTGTCCAGTGCGAACGATCTGCCGTTACATTGGGGTGGACCGAAAAACGAAAACGTCGTCTGGACTGCCGACCTGCTTGGCGACGGCATCGCCAGCCCGATCGTCTGGAAGAATCGCCTCTTCGTCCTCAACACGTCGCGCAAGGCGGACGACAAGAAGATCGGCAGACAATATCCGGAACAATATGTCGCGTGTTACGACACGGCCCAGGGCAAGCTGCTCTGGAACACCATCGTTGGGCCAGGCCCCTGGAAACGCGGGCACAACAACCGCGCCGGCGGCGGGTTTGCCAACTGTACTCCGGCAACCGACGGGCAACGCGTCTACGCCCTCTTCGGCACCTCGGTCCTCGCGGCCCTCGACTTCGACGGCAAGGTCGTCTGGCGCAAGGAATTGATTCCCCACCGCTACGACATGGAAATGGCGACCAGCCCAATCCTCTTCAAGAACACGGTCATTGTCTACTGCGGCATGCAAGGCGGCTCCCGGCTCGTCGCTTTCGATTGCCGCACGGGCGACATCGCCTGGGACAACAACTTGAAGGACACCGGCTACGGGCACAACACACCACTGATCATTCAGGTGAAGGGCGCGCCGCAAATGGTCCTGATGGGCGCGGGCTTGGGCCCGGCGAAAAACGCGATTCAGAGCTTTGACCCGCGCACCGGGGAACGCCTCTGGTGGTCCGCGGGCCGAGGTGAAACCGCCTCGCCGGTTTTCGCGAAGGGATTCGTCTTCTGCGACAGCGGCCGCGGCGGCGGCGCCCGCCTCGTCGACCCAACCGGCACGGGAAATGTCAGCAACACCCACGTTAAATGGGAAGCGAACGTCCCGCACGCCCTCAGCTCGCCGCTCGTGGTCGGCAGCCACATCTACCGCCTACACGACAACAACACGCTCACCTGCTGGGACATCGAAACCGGCAAGAAAGTCTACCAGGAGCGCGTCAACGGCCTCTCCAGCAGCTGGGCCAGCCCGGTCGCTGACAGCGCCGGGCGCATCCTGCTGGCCAACGCCGGCACCAGCGTGGTCGTCGAAGCCGGCGCCTCTTTCAAGGTGCTGGCGACCAACAAACTCGGCGACTCCAATCACGCCTCCCCGGCCATCTCGGGCGGACGACTCTATCTCCTCGGATCCAAACGCCTGTACGCCATTGGCAAGCAATGACATGCCGCGAGGCCGTGCTTTGCAGTCGCTGAAAGTAGAAGCAGGACAATTGGCCGCGCGTTGGTTACAATCACCGCAACCATCTAGCCGTCAAGGAGTTGCCATGCGACACATCTCCTGGCCTCACCAGTTGCTTCACTTTCCGATCATCCTGTTGACGATCCTTTTCTCCGTGCAGCTCGCTGGAGCTTCGGATTGGCCCCAGTTCATGCATTCCAGTGGCCATGCCGGCGACGCGGCCACGGAATCGCTCACGCTGCCGCTCGGCCTGGCAACCTGCGTGCAACTCGACGATGCGGTGACGACGGCGCCGGCCGTCGTCGGCGGGAAGATCTATGTCGTCGATCAGATGGGGACGGCCTACTGCATCGACCCTGCCGCCAATCGCATCGTGTGGAAATCGTCGCCCGACGGCAAGAACGCGCGCGGCGGGAATACGTCGTCGGCGTGCGTGGCCCATGAACGGGTATACTACGGCACCACGGCGGGCCGCTTGCATGTGCTCAACGCCCGGACAGGCAACCTCGTGCGCAGCTTCGACGCCGAATGGCCGATCACCGGATCGCCGACCTTTGCCAACGAATCGATTTATTTTCAATCGGTCGGCGCGAACGTTCACTGCCTGGATCTTGACGGCAAGGAACGCTGGCGCTGGGACCATTACAAAACCTACGTCGATCCGAAGACAAACAAACGCGCTGTCGGTTTCCCCGGCAGCTATCACGATCCGCATTACGCCGGCGGCGAGATCGCGATTGCCGGGAAACGACTCGTCGTCAACATGGGCTGGGACCTTTATTGCCTGGAGGATACAGGCGCAAAGCCAAGTATGAAGTGGTGTAATCGCGCGCCGCTGGGAAAGGATCCCGGGATTCCGATGGGCCCCGCCATCTGCGGCGACTGGGTTTACCTGGGCCATCCCGGCACCGATCAGTTCGGCGGCTTCATGCGCGTCAAACTCGCGGATGGTTCGTTCGATCCGAAAAAGGACTTCCGCTACAGCGGCTATCCCGGCTCGGTCTGGGCCGTGTTCGCCACGCCAGCGGTTCGCGGCACGACGGCGCATGTACCGACGCATTACATGGGCGTCCATGCGTGGGAAACCGAAAAGCGGCGTGTCATTTGGGCGGCACGTACCGACAATACGCTCGATCAACGGAAGTTCACGGGCGCCCTGGCATCGCCGGCGCTTGCGCGCGACCATTGCGTCTTCGGCACGATCTTTGGCGACTTGCATGTCGTCCCGCTTGACGCGTCAGGCGCGTGGCCGAAATTCAAGCCGGAGCCATTCATGTTCAAGACACCGTTCGGCCGACCAATCGCATCCTCGCCTGCTATCGCGAATGGCGCCATCTACTTCGGTTGTGACGACGGCTACCTCTATGGACTGGCGCCCGGAGGCAATCGCAAACTCCCAACCAAGATGGCCGACCTGCACACGCCCCGTTCGAAGGTCGAACCAGCCACTGGCAAACGCTACGGCGCGCCTGTCGCCAGCATGGATCAAGGCAACACCAATTGCGCCGACGACCCACGACTCAAGCCGCCGCTGCGGCTGCGCTGGGCGATGCGGCCACACGACTTGCGCGTTCAGATGAGCGCCGATGACGACAGTCTTTACTTCGTGTCCGAGGCGGGCACCTTTGGGGCCATCGAGCAATCGACGGGCCGCATTCGCTGGCGGCAGCGCCTCAACGGCCCGATCGACGGCTGGAAGCAACTCCTGCTCGATCGCGGCATCCTTTATGTGACGCGGGGAAGTTCGCGCTTGGGCGAACGCAAGCCGGGTGAAGGCGGCGCATCCTTCCGGGCCTTCGACGCGGCGTCGGGCAAACTTCGCTGGGAGATTCCGTGGGGCGCCTTGCAAGGCACGTGCCGGACGGCGCCGGTCATCGTGGGCGACGTGGTCGCCGGCATCACGATGGAAGGCAAACCGATGAAGTCGATTGCCGCCGCCTTCGATCGCAACACGGGCAAGCCACTTTGGCGAATTGACTTGCCTGGCAGCGCGAAATCCCTTGCCGGCGGCGCCTGCGTGCTCGACGGGGTCATGTTTTTTTCGTGCGGTTTATCCTGGGGCGGCGGACCAGGCAGCACCGTCGCCGTGGAACCCGCGTCGGGCAAAGTGCTTTGGACGACCGAGAAATACCACGTCCACGGCTACGGCCGACCGTCTGCTCGCGATGGCCTGCTTTATTTGGGCGGCCAATCCGGCGCGCCGATGTACTGCATCTCGGCCAAGGACGCGACGCTCAAGTGGAAGGTGGACAACGTCAGCTACTCCCACAATCCCAGCCTCGGTCAGGATTACTTCGTGACACGCAGCTACGGGGGACATGGCATTCTCCGCCACCTCGCCACCGGCAAACCGATCGTCCGCAACGGCAAGACCGCGCTCGGCGGTTGTCCCGATCATTCCTGCTCGCCCGTTCTTTTGACAACGGGCCGAATCTCCTATGCCGTCAGTTCCAGCGGATTGTACGCGCGCGATGTGGACACGGGAAAGATTCTCTGGCAAAGCCTCGGCTTTGCGCCGCGCGCCTGCACGACGCCGATCGCCGCCAATGGCCGACTTTTTTTCAGCCCCAACGTCAACAATTCGCTTTATTGCTTTGAACCGGCCCGGTAATGTGCGACCAGTGCATGTTTCGCCCGTAGCACAAGCATCTTGCCTGTGCCACGAAAACTGCCGCATTTTCGCTACGCTGCACTAACGCGGGGCCGTGAAATCGGCCAGATAAAGCTGCGTGGGCGACCGCCCGTCGCGATTGGAGGTCCACATCACCTTGGAATAGTCCGGACTGAATACGGGCAAAACGTCGGCGCCGGGAGCAAAGGTTAGCCGGATCTTTTTTCCCGTTTCGATGTTCATCCAGTAGAGATCGTAGTTGGGCCGTTTCGTGCGATCGCTATGATCGGCCGCGGTATAGATGATGTGGGTGCCGTCCTTGTACCAGTAAGGCGCCCAGAAGACCCAATTCTCGTCGTCGGTGAGCGCCTTCTCCCCTGAGCCGTCGGCGTTGATGACGTAAAGCTGAAGGTGATCCTTCTTTTTTCGATCGCTGCGGAAGATGACCTTTTTTCCGTCGGGCGAAAAAAACGGCCCGCCGTTGTAGCATCCCGGCGCTTTGGTCAACTGGCGGACATTCTTGCCATCAGCGTCCATGATGAACAACTCAAGGTTCTTGGCGCCGGTGCGATTGGAACAAAAGACAATCTGTTTGCCATCGGACGAATACGACCCTTCGGCGTCGTAACCCCTGGCGTCCGTCAGGCGTTTGAGGCGGGAGCCGTCGAGGTTGGCCTCGAAGATGTCCATGTGAACGTCAAAATCCCAGACGTAACGCCGGCGTTTCTTGGCCTTCTTCTCCTCCGCGCGCGCGTCAAACTCGGGCTGATAAAATGTGCGCGCGTCGGGATCGAGGTGGGAACTGGCGAAGATGATTTTCTTGCCCAGGGGGTGGAAGAACCCGCACGTCGTCTTGCCGACGCCCGGGCTAACGCGGCGCGCGGCGCCGGTGACGAGGTCCTGGACGAACATTTGATAGAACGGGTTTTCCCCCTTCTCCTCGGCCTGGAAGATGATCTTCGTGCCATCGGGCGAAAAGTACCCTTCGCCGGCGCGGACGAAATCGCGTGTCACCTGCTTGGTATTTTTCAGATGAACGGACTCGGCCTTCTGCCAATCGCCGCCAGGTTGCCCGGCCAGAAAAAGGCACGCGCAGATCGTCAACATGGTCGCTCCCATCGATAAGCCAGGCCGCGGTAACCAGGCACGGCCTGGAATCCGGCGTCTGGTCATTTCTTGCTTGCTAAAAAGCCCGTTCAGCCATTATAACGACCATTCGGAATCGTACACCCTTTCCTGTAGATCAAGGACCTCCGCACATGAATTTCGAAGCCCCGCAAATGGTGACCGACCTCCTGCCCGAGGGCCTGCGCGCCTATGCGCTTTACATTCTGGGCGGCGCGCTGTGTCTCGTCGGGTTGGTGGGACTCTTGCTGTTGATCGTCGTTTTCAGATTGCTGTTCGGTGGCCGGGCGAAAAAGAGCCCCTACGAAAAAAATCTGATCGAGCAGCTTTCGGAATACCCCGACCTGAAGACGAGCTCGGGCGACAAGCAACTGCGGATTGAGGGGGTGCCGGTGCGCGTTCGTCTGGTCGTCATTGCGCCGGCGGGGACTGCGTCCGACCTTGACGAGGATGAACTGGGCAAAATTCTCGAACAGCTCCTGCCCGGACTCGGCGATGTGCTCAAACACGACAAGCCGCGCGTGCGCGTTTGGCCCACGCAGGTGAGTTACCAGGGGTTCGCGACGCATTTTCACCGCAACACCGTGACCGGCGCGGCCGAAGGCGAACAAACGCGTTGGGCAATGATCGCGGGCCGAATCAAGGTGGGAAAGAAACAGTACATGCTGGGATTGGCGTTGCAAAGTATCAAGCCAAACACGGTGGGCCGGCGCACGGTCGATTCGCACGAATGGGCATCGGTGTTGCGCGTGCGCGTGCGGGATTGAAGAATTGAGGATTTGGCCGCGGCGCTTGATCCGCGCGGGGCAAGCCCCGCGGCCAAATGGCTTAACGCTCAGGCCTGCGGCTGACGCGCGATGTTGACGAAGCAATGCACGTGCGGCAGGACGCGGAAGTTCCACACGAAGCCGGGGCCTTCGATGCGCCAGAAGTCCCAGCGATCAGCGGCCGTGTTGGCGGCGCGGTAGAAGCCGATGTGCAGCCGTTCGAGTCCGCCGTTGCGGCCCACCAACTCCATGACCTCGTCGCCATCTTCACGGCGATAGGGCGAGAGCAGGTCGCGCATGACTTGCTGCACCAGCCGGCGTTGATCGGCGGTCAAGGCGCTGGCGGCGATGCCCGGGAAGCCGTTGCGGCGGAAACGAACCGAGCCGGCCTGTTCCCCAGGATTCATCGCGATGGTGGCCTGCTGGCGCTGAGCCGCGCTGAGCGCGTCCCATACCGAAATGGCGCTGCGGGTCTGGAAGTTGAACACGTTTCGCTGGCTCATGCCGTCCGGGCTGTGGCCATAGTACATCGGGCCGCCGAACGCCGCATCCGGTTCGGAGTTGCCGTCGCAACGCACGGTGAGATGATGGCCAGAGAACACCCAGCTGAACTGGTTGTTCCCGCTCGGGTCGCCAAAGATGTAGGCGCCGCAGCGGCCGAACGAGCCGGAGCCGTCGAAAGTACCGTTGCGAGTGATGCAGCGATAACCCGCATCGTCCGAGCTGATGGCGCGCAGGATGCGCTGATTCAATTCGACCTGGGCAGGCGTGTAAGCGGCGCCGATGGAATGATCGCGGAAGATGGCCGCATTGTACATGCCCTTGCGGGTGGGCGTGCGGTTGTTGCCGCCGCCGTGGTTCCAGGGATAGACGACGCGCCGGCGTTGCTCGGCGCTGAGGCCCTGATAAAGTTCGCGGATGAGCGCTTCGGCGGGACGCGCCTGACGGGCGGGCTGGGCAGGCTGCGCCTGCTGTGCGAGCGCGGAGCCGGGAATCGCTTCCAGGGCGGCCAGCGTCACCGCGGTGCCGCCAACACCCAAGAGGAAATCACGGCGACCGACGCCGTCCAGGGCATCGCAATCGCTGCATTGGACCTTCACTTGTTCTGACATGCCATTCTCCTGAAATAGGGGCCCGGGGGGTACGTAAGTCCTATCTTCGCCGAATCGTTGGGGCGTGTCAAGTATCAAGTTGCATTCTGCAATCCCAGGGGTTCGCCGCGCTCACGCCTGAGCGTCAGGCGTTCCCACGGCAGCAGCGGCAGGTACAGGCAAAGCGCGTATGGCACGAAGCCTCCCAACTCCATCGTCGCGAAGATGCCCAGGTGAAACAGGACGCCAAACGCCAGCGCCAGGCGGCGCGGCCATTTGAAAAGCACAAGGGCGGGAAACGCCACCTCCCACGCGAGGACCGACCAGGTCATCACCCGTGTCATCCACACGGGAATGGGAAACGCCACCGGCGAAAACCGAATCAACGCCGCGTCGGCAAGGACAAAATACAGGCTCGTCCCGGTCAGCCACCTCTCGCCCAGCAGTTTGTACAGGCCATTGATGAAATAGATGAAAATCATCTGTACGAATAATAGCCTAATTGGCCAAGGATGCACGTAGACCGGCCCGCGGCGGCGGTGCAGTAGGGCCTCGATCGACCACGCGGCCCCGCAGGGACAAAACATCAGATAAAACAGCAGGATCAGCCGAATGGTATCCCCCGCGTTGTCAAGCCAGGGGTTGGCATTCTGGAACGAGAGCGACAACATCCACGCGGCAATCGTGGCGAAGCGAGTCGCGCACCCGAACAGGAACAAGACCGCCGAGGTGATCCAGAACCCCATCGCCAGCAGGATCAGGAAATCGTCCTCCTGCCAGGATTGCAGCACGCGAAACCACCATACGTCCTTGTCGAGGGCCTCCGGACTTTCGATGCAAAACAACAGGAGGCCAATTAGCGCCAGGCACGTCGGCGTGAACACCATCAAGAACGTGCCCACCCAGGGGACGCGGTGCGTCGGATCGCGCAGGCGCGTCGAAAACTCGAATACCGCATAGAGGCAGGCGAGCGTGAAGCCGACCAGGGGTATGCCATAGGCCAAAGGACTGAACCATCGGGCGGCCAGCATTTGCGCCCACACGCTCAACGTGTAGAAGATCAACGATGCGATCCACAGGCCCGCTGCAATTCCCGTACGATCCGAGGGCGGCTGCGGGTTGCCGAATACCAGCAGCCAGCGCGCGAGGCTGGTGCCCACGATCCACAATGTCGTCGCGATCAGGCACGTCAGGCTCAGGTACAGGTTCGCATGATCGCTCGCGCCGCGCAGCAGCGACCAGGTCGTGCGTGGCCCCTTGAACTGATAATCGAAGACCGCCGGGGCGCCCAGCCCGTCGCGCCCGAAGAACGCCTGCGTTTCCGGCGCATAGTTGTAGGCAACATCGAAGATCAGACACGCGGCCACGCCGATGCGCAGCGCCGCCAAGCGCTCGGCGCGCACCGGTTCGGTCCACCACGACCACGCCGAGAACGGCCAGGGCAGCCACGGGGCGATGCCGACAATTTCAGCGGAACGTGGTTCGGAGGATGGCATCACGGCCCCGGACAGAAGCGTTTCGTCGTGTAGTCGAAGTATTCAAGGACATAGCCGCTGCCGTCGACTTTCTTCTCAGGTTGCCAGCGAGCCATCGGATACAGGATCGGCGGATCCCAGCCATGAACCCCTTCCTCGGGCGGACGAATTCGCATGAAGCGCTCGAACAAAAGCACCTGCCTCGGCCTCAACTCGTCGGGATGGGCGTCGATCCAGACCTTTCTGCGCCATTTCAAATACGCCAGCGTACGGTCGTGCTGGTAGTCCTGCACCAGTTCGCGCACCAGCTTGGTGGATCGCGTCTCCAGTTTTTCCCGTGTTTCGTCCGGGTAGGGTTGGAGGTTTTGATAGAGCGAACCGTCGTAGCGCCGTACCCGGCAATTGGAGACCCTGAAAAAGTTACTCAGATTCGTCGGCTCATTCCTGGAAAGCAGAAGTTCAACACGAGGCGCCTTGTCAGTGGGCTTCGCGAAAGGCACGGCGGCCAGCGTCAAAGCGTCAAGGGGGTTGGCCGCGCCAAGAATGCCAAGGCGCCCCATCGTCGCCAGCGAGGGCTCCGGACTGCCGCCGCGGTTCCAGGGCGCCCACAGGTGAATGCCGTTCTTCTCGTCACGGGCGAAGAACGTACCTGGCAAAGGAAGGGGATCGTCCAGCCCGTCATCCCACAGGAAAACGACGGCCGGGAACCCCGTTGCTTCCCCCACGTTCGGCGCAAAAAGCGACCAGGCCTGCTCCTGCCCGGTTAGCTGGGTCCAGCGCCGGATGTTGGTCTCCAGTTCGCCGCCCCATTTCCAGCCGTGTCCTGCCTCGTAAATAAAGTCGGGAATCGCTTGATTCACCACTGGGCGCAAGTTATCGGGCGTCTTCTTCGGTAGGACATAGGACACGAAGCCGTAGAAATTGCTGACCAGCAAGAAGGCGAGTTGAAAGAGGACGAAGAACCCAAGCAACACCTGCCGCGGCGATGCCGGTCGTGGAGTGGGGCCGGGGATTGGCGACCCGCTGTCCGCGGTTGATTCAACGCGCATGGCCGACCTCTACGTCCTGTTTCGTGGGTCAGGCTTTCTTGCCTGACAGCACGCGCGAAACGTCAGGCTGGAAAGCCTGACCTACGCCTGGGAGCGGGGCTCCTTGCGAAACAACGCGATCAGCGCTCGTTGCCCCAGCATCCGAATCTGGGCATGGCGCTGTTCCTTCCACCCGACGCGCTCAACAGCCGAGCGTAGCGCCTTGGCATCGGCGACGATCAGGACCGCCTTGCCTCCCGGCCGTAGGACGCGCTGCATCTCACGCACGCTCTCTCGATAAAGCGGCACAACCGCTTCGGGCGTGGCGAGCTGTTTGCCGAACGGCGGGTTGCATACGATGCGATCGATCGACGCATCCTCCAGTGGCAAGTCGCGCGCGTCCCAGACCCGCAGGTCCTCGATGTGAAACTGCCGAAGGTTCACCTGCGCCGCCCGCACATGGCTCTTGTCGAGATCGCCGCCGAGGAAGTGCATCGGCCAATCGACGCCACCGGTCGTTCGCTTGCCGCGGGTGGAGAGGTACGCCTCCGCCAACAGGGTTCCCGCCCCGCACATGGGGTCGAGCACGCTTTGATTGGGCTTCAGATCCGCCATGCGAGCGATGGCGGCGGCAACGGTCGGTCGGATCGATGCCGGCAGGTGCTCATGCTTGTAGCTGCGATGCCGCATCGTCCGATCCGATAGCCTCAACCCGCAAATCGCCATTGCCCCGTGGATGGTAAGCCAAACCTCGACCGATGCGTTTTCGTCAGCATATTTCCAACTTGCTGGCAGCTTCCCCGCCAGCCCGCGCGCCACGGCCTGGAGGGCGTCAATGCGCCGATAGCCGTGAACGCCGGTCATCTGGGCGACGAGCCGGTAAGTGGTTTTCCCCCTCGGCTTTGGCGTCACCGCATGGTGAATCTTGAGTAACACATCCCAGGGGGCGCTGCGTGCGGTCCAGCGTTCGATGCTGTCGAGATCCTTGGCGCGGTAACTGAGCTCGTCGGTACCCCAGGCGAAGAGGAATACGTCCTCCGTGGTGCGCAGTTGCAGGATGGACCGATCGATGTCCTCAAGTCGAAAGACAACGATTCCAGCCCCGGAACGCTTGACCATTCCGCCGAGCGTCTGGACAATCTCCTCGCCGGCGATGCCCTCCAGGCCATCGTGCACCATCGCGTAACAGGCGGGTAGTTCCGGAGAAGCCATGCTGTCCAATCGGCTTGCCGAATAGCGTTCGCCTGGCGTCGTCCGAGCGCTAAACGTAAACGGGCGTATCCACGGGGGTCTTGCGTTTGTTCCTCTTGCCGATTATATTATCGTTTTGCACTGGCACTGCGACTCATTCGAGGGAGGTTGGATCGAGATGGTGGACACGATCTTGATTGACTTGAAGGCGCTCATGGTGGAGCGCGAAGATTGCGACGCTGGCACCGTCGAGAAACTGCGCACGGCCCTGGCCCAGGGCAAGACGCAATACCGCGCCCTGCGCGAGTCGGCCGAGGCGCTCAAGAAAAAAGTCGACGCCGCCGCCGGTTCCCCCCTGGGCAAACGCTGGCACCTCAAGCTGGCCATCTCGCAATATTTTATCGGCCATCTCGGCGACGCCATCGAGAACTTCAAACAGGCCGAAGGAGCGCTGGCGAACTTCTATCTCGGCAAGGCGCTTCTCGAAAAACAACAACCTGACGAAGCTCTCAAGGCATTCGACAAGGCGGAAAAAGCAGGTTACAACAGCAATCAGGTCAAGCTGCAACGCGCAGGCATCTACCGCGCCCAGGGGGATGTCGCCCATGCCCGCAGCGTTCTCAAAGAAGTCGAAAGCCAGGCGTCGCACAATCCCGAATACCACTTCCAGACGGGTTGCTGCTTCTCCGAGGAAGGGCTGCACGACAAGGCGGTCCAGCATTTCGAGAAGGCCATCGAACTCGACCCCAGCCATACCGGCGCCCTGTTTCAACTCGGACATTACAACGACCTGGCCGGCAATGACGAAGACGCCATCAGCTGCTACGAGCGCTGCATGAATCATCCGCCCATTCACGTTGGCCTGCTCATGAACCTCGGCATCCTCTATGAAGATTCCGACAAGTACGACAAGGCCGTCGATTGCTACCGCCGCATCCTGCACGCCGATCCAAACCACGAACAAGCCAGACTGTTCTTCAAGGACGCCGAAGCCTCGTTGACGATGTACTACAATCCCGAGGCCGAGCTCGCGAGCAGCCGCTACAACCAGGTGCTGGAGATTCCCGTCACCGATTTCGAGCTTTCCGTCCGCAGCCGCAATTGCCTGAAGAAAATGAACATCCGCACGCTGGGCGATCTTACCCGCGTGAGCGAGCCGCAGCTTCTGAGCAGCAAAAACTTTGGCGAAACCTCGCTCAACGAGATCAAGCTAATCCTCGGCGCCAAGAGTTTGCGCGTGGGCCAGGCACTGGAAACGAGTTCGGGTTCGGAGCGCCGTTTTATGCCGACCCAGCAGCTTAGCGAAGAAGAGCAGATGAAACTGAATCGGCCCGTCAGTGACCTGAACCTCTCCGTGCGCGCCCGCAAGTGCATGAACCGACTGGGTCTTGCCACGCTCGGCGAACTGGTTCACCGCACCGCCGACGAGCTGCTGGAAGCGAAAAACTTCGGCATGACCTCGCTCAACGAGGTGCGCGAAAAACTCCGCCAGATGGGCATGAACCTGCGCGGCGACTAGAACCGCGAATCCCAAACAAAGCAGCATACCAGCCCCACGCGCCAGCGCGGGGATCGCCTGGATTTCGCGTAAACACCCCGCTGGCGCGTTCGGCCTGATCCATCTCATTTCTCTTATTTTTTCCTAAGGAGGCATTCCATGGCTGAAATGCGGGTATCAAGTTTCCTTGTCCTCGCCGCCGTGGTCGGCGTGGTCGGAGTGGTGGTCCTGGCGTTCTTCGGCTACATCGGCATCGGCTGGCTTAACCAGAAGAATCTCAAAGAAGCATTCGAAGGCGGTCTGGCGGCAACCAGCGGCTATACGCCCGCGAAGACGCCGTCCGAGGCGATGGACAAATTCCAGGAAGCCATCACCAAACGCCAGTACAAATTCGCCGCCAAGTATTGCACGAAAGACTATGCCGAATTCCTCACCCGCTCCCACACCGCGGCATCGCAGATGGGCGGGGACATCGACAGCATCCGCAACTGGGGCAAGAAGAAGGGCCTCCTGACCGACAAGGTGACGCTGTTGCTCTATCGCCTCGATCCATTCCCGACCAATTTCAAGGTCGGCCCCGCGCCCAAGGAGGACAGCAGCAAAACGAAAGCCTATGGGTCGTTCCTGTGGGACAACTCGATCTTCACCTTCAACCCGTGGACCGTTTCCTTCGGCCCCGAGGCGCAACAGATTGACATGCGCATGTACCAGTGCGTTTTGGTGGAGCCGAGGACTCAGTTCAACCGTGTCGAGCTGGTGAAAGAGGGCGAAGAATGGAAACTGAATATCCCGACCAATCAGCAGTGGAATCTGAACGTCAATTACTTCATCGACAAACAAACGACGTATCACACCGGCCTGGATGCGATGGTACAGGGGCTTAACAACGAACGTGTCGACTCGAAGGCCCGCTTTGAAGGCGACCTCCTGGAAAAACTGCGCGCCGCCGCCAAATAACCCCGTTTAGCCGCTCGCCTTTGGCGAGCGGTTTTTTTGAACCATCATTTCCGCAAATCTACGCACACCAGTTTCTTCTGATCGCGCGCGTAAAGCCGGCCGTCGGCGAGACCGATCTGCGCCCGGCACGGCCCCGCGCTGAGCAGCCTGGCGCGAGCTGTTTCTCGAAATGCCTTGGGCGACGCCTGCACCAGGCACAAATCGCCCTTCTCCGTCAGCACGATCAATTTGCCGTCCGCCAGGATCATCGAACCGTTGCCGAAGCGTTCCTGGTCCCATTTCACTTTCCGAGTCTTCAATTCCACGCAGCGAAAGTTCGGGCCTACCTCCTGGCGTCCATCGAAACCATAGAGATAGCCGTCCTGATGAACGCAGGTGTTGTAGTGGTTGGACATGACCGATTCATCGTTCCAGACCTCATCGGCGCCATTTTTACCAAGTTTCAACAGCAAGGCGCCTTTGTCGTAGCTGGTGGAGAAAAACGCGAGGTTGCCGATGACGACCGGCGTGGCGGCGTTGACCGAGGCGTCGATGCGCGGTCGCCAGCGTTGCTGATAGATGACCGCGCCGGTTTTGGGATCGAGAATGACCGCGCCGGTTCGCGTGAAGAAAATAGCGCGGCGAGCGCCGTCCACGGTGGTCACGACCGGCGAGGAATAACTGCCAGGGTCGTTGGTCGCCTTCCAGACTTCCTTGCCGTCTTTGAGGTCAAACGCGACGATGCCCGCCTTCGGTCCGCCGACATTGACCAGGACCAGCCCCTGCTCGACGACGGGCGACGTGCCGATGCCGAAGTAGCCGAGCGGCGTCTTGTAATCCGCGGTCAGCGAGCGGGACCAGACCTTTTTGCCTTCCATCGTCGCACACTGGAGGATCCCTTGAGCGCCGAGCGTGACGACCTTGTCGCCGACGATGGCCGGTGTCGAGCGCGGGCCATCGCCCTTGCCGAGGGCGTCGCGATAGTCGGTTGGATAAGTCAGCGTCCAGAGCGACTTGCCGGTGTCGGCGGCCAAACACTCGACGACATCGCCGTCGCCAACGCGATGAAAGAGGATGAGCTTGCCCTTGGCCACCACGGGCCCGGCGTAGCCTTCGCCGATGTCGCGCTGCCAGACGACCTTCGGCCCGGCCTTGCCGAAGATTTCGACGAGACCCTTCTCGGTCGAGACACCGTCGCGTCGTGGGCCGAGCCATTGCGGCCAATCGTCGGCGCGGAGTTGCGTGGGCGCGATTAGCAGGGCAAGAACGAGAAAGCGTTTCATGCGTTCATCCTTTGGCAAGTTCGATCCAAGGGGTTCGCTGCGCTCGCCCCTGGGCTTGCTACTTTGTTTTGACCTTGATGCAGCGGAAGCCGATGGTGTCCTTTTGCGTATTGAGGGCGACGTGATCGCGATAGGCGGAGCGAAGTTTTTCCGCGGGATCGGGGTAGCCGCCGCCGCGGATGACGCGCTCCTTGGTGTCGCCGGTGGTACGAGCGCTGGCGTCGGTCGGCGCGCCCTCGTAGGTCGGGTGCCAGGTGTCGAGGCACCATTCCGCGATGTACCCGTGCATATCGTAGAGGCCCCACGGGTTAGGCAGCTTGACGCCGACCGGCGGGTCGTTGCCCGGCGCGTTGACCTTGTACCATGCGTATTTGCCGATGTCCTTGGTATCGGCGAAGGAGTAATCGGTCGTGGTCCCGGCCCGGCAGCAATACTCCCACTCGGCTTCCGACGGCAGGCGGATCACCTCGCCGGCGCCTATCAGCTTGCGCTCGCTCAAGAGTTTGGTGACGCGCGCGCAGAATTCGTTGCACTCGTTCCAATCGCACATTTCCACGGAGTTGCGCAGCCCCTGCCACTTGGCCGGGTTCTTGCCCATGACGACGTGATACAGTTCCTGCGTGACCTCGTACTTGGCGATCTCGAACGAATACTTGAACGTGACCTTGTGAACGGGTCGCTCGTTGTCGCGCCCGCCCTGTGCCGTGCCCATCAGAAAGCTCGCGGGGAACTTGCCCTTGCCAGGCGTTATCGGCACAAACTCCTCGGCAAACAGTTTCACGATCGCGTCCTTTCGCGGAGTCGGGTCAGGCAGCGGCTTTTTCTTGGCCCCCTGCGACCAGGTAGTGGCGGTGATCGTTGCGAAGGCGAGCAGCAAGAGCGGGATGTTCTTCTTCATGGATCCTCCGTTTAGCCTTTGGCATCATCATACGAACGGACGCCATCGTTGCATCGAATCCCTCCCCCGGCAAGCATTTTTTTTCAATCCGCAGGACCGCCCTTTTCTCCTCGGCCAATGACGCTCGAACAAGTGAATAATCGTAATCGCGTCGCAAATTCTTGCCAAGTCGTTGGTTGCCGCAGTTTTCTTGAGGACTTCTCGGCCTGGTTCAAATCCATCGATATTAGCGTAAAAAACCATCCGCGAGCTGCCGGGCTTGTCCTGGCGGTGAACCAGGCCGAAGCGGGATGCACCGCCAGGACCTGCCCTGCGGCTCCTCGCCAACGGTTGCCCTGACAGGGGAAACCGTGTGAACAGAACTCGCCATTTCGATTGTTAATTGGAAATTGTCAATTGTCATTTGTAAATTGGCTGTAGACAATAGCACCCCGGGAGAAACCCTATGCCGTTCGATGTTGTTACTTTCGGCGAAGCGATGATCCGCCTCAGCCCGCCCAACTTTCTCCGGCTCGAACAGGCGCGCAGCCTGGACCTGAGGGTAGGAGGCGCCGAACTCAACACCGCGGCAGGCCTGGCGCGCCTGGGCCATGCGACGGCATGGGTCTCGCGCCTCACGGACAACGCGCTGGGCCGACTCGTCGCCAACCACGCGCGCGAAGCAGGGGTCTCGACCGAACATGTCGTGTGGACCGGCGATGATCGCGTTGGCCTATACTTCCTGGAGTTTGGCGCCGCACCGCGCGCTTCCAGCGTCCTCTATGATCGCAAGAACGCCGCCATCGCCGGGCTGCAACCGGGGACCGTTCCGTGGGCCAGAGTTTTCGCGGGCGCGAAATGGTTTCATGTCACCGGCATCACGCCCGGCCTGAGCGAGGCCGCCGCCAAAGTGACCCAGGAAGCCCTCATCGCCGCCAAGGCGGCCGGCTTGCGGACCAGCGTCGATCTCAACTATCGCGTCAAACTCTGGACTCCCGAGCAAGCCGGCAAGTGCATGAGTGAGTTGATGGCACACACGGACGTCCTGATCACGACGGAAGAGGACATCGAGCGCGTCTTCGGCATCAAGGGCAAGAGCTACGAGGAATCGGCGGAGCTGACCGCGAAAAGATTCAGCCTCAAGATCATCGCCATCACCGTACGCGAGAACCCGCTGGTCTGGAAAAACTCCTGGACGGCGATCGCCTACCAAAATGGCGAGATCCTCCGAACGAAGACCTATGAGGTGGAGATCGTCGATCGTCTGGGCGCCGGCGACTCGTTTGCGGCCGGGTTGATCCACGGCCTTCTGGAAGGCGATTTGCAACGGGCGCTCGACTTCGGCGTCGCCGCCAGTGCGTTGAAGCACACGATCCCCGGAGACTTCGCGTGGATCACGCGCGACGAAGTCGAGGCCATGCTCAAGGGCGGCGGGTTGCGCATCAGCCGCTAGAAAGCCCGGGGGTGAGCGCAGCGAACCCCTGGGATCAACGCGGATGAAATCCCGGGGGTTCGCTGCGCACACCCCGGGGCGTCGAGGCAAATAATGAGCGCCACTCCCCCATCCATACCGCAGCGCGCCCTGTCCGTGGACGCCTTCCGCGGCCTCGTCATGCTGCTCATGATGGACAGCGCCCTGCGCATCGGTTACATGTACCAGCACTTTTTCCCTGATAGCCAATTCTGGGAAACGCTCGCCTTCCATACCGATCATGTCAAGTGGACCGGCTGCTCGCTGCACGATTTGATTCAACCGGGCTTCTCGTTCCTCGTCGGCGTGTCGTTGCCTTTCTCCATCGCCAAACGGGAAGAAAGCGGCCAGGGTTTTTTCCGCATGTTCATGCACGCGATCCTGCGCGGCGGCATCCTGATGTTCCTCGGCATCTTCCTGCGATCGATGGGACGGGAAATGACCAACTGGACCTTCATGGACACCCTCACGCAAATCGGCATGGGTTATGTGTTCTTATTTCTGCTTGGTTATTGCCGATCGCAGGTTGTGCAATGGAGCGCGTTCGTCCTGATCGTGATCGGCTACTGGGCGGCGTTCGCGGCGTATCCATTGCCGCCAGACGACTATGACTACCGGGCGGTCAATGTCAAATCGAACGAGCCGGGTCGCTTCGAGGGCTTCATGGCCCACTGGAACAAAAACGCCAACCTGGCGTATGACGTTGACGTCTGGCTCCTGAACCAGTTCCCTCGCAAGGAACCGTTCACCCATGAGCGCTCCGGCTACACGACGCTCAACTTCATTCCGACGCTGGCGACGATGATCCTCGGCCTGATCGCCGGCACGTGGCTGCGCAAGGAATGGTCCCAGGGGTTGAAGTTCACAGCGTTCGCGGTCGCAGGCGCGGTGGGTCTGGCGCTGGGCGAGGCAAGCGAACACCTGGAAATATGCCCGGTCGTCAAGATTATCTGGACGCCGGCCTGGGTTCTCTACTCCGGGGGCTGGACGTTCCTGTTCCTGGCCGTGTTTTACCTCATCATCGATGTCATCGGTTTCTGGCATTGGGCCTTCCCGCTCTTCGTCGTCGGCGCCAATTCGATTCTCGCGTATGTCGCCTATCACACGCTGCGCCCATTCATCGTCAGCAGCTACAAGACGCACCTGGGGCCGGACATCTTCAAGTGGCTTGACGGCTACGGTGACGTCCTCTGGGAGCCGATGTTGACGGGGGCGGTGGTGCTGTTGACGCTCTGGCTGATTTTGTTCTGGATGTATCGCGGCAGGATTTTTGTGCGGATCTGATTGAACGACAACCGTGGTTTCTGGTAACATGCACCCATAGCCGCGCAGAGGAACTCGGACCGCCTGACGGGATTTCTTACATGCCATTGCTAGATCACTTCCATCCGCCGCTCTCGCAGCGAAGGCACTGGGAATCCTTTCACTCCGCATGGGCCACGGCGCTTGTTGACGCGCTCAACGAGGAATGGCTGCCTGTCGGTTTCTTTGCCGAGGAGTTGGTTACCGTTGGCGGCCGTGTTGAGATTGATGTCGCAACTTTCGAGGAGACTCCGCACCCACCGGCGCCGGAGAAAAACGGCGGCGTGGCGGTCGTGAAGAAGACGTGGTCGCCGCCCACGCCGACCGCGACTATGCCGGGCGTGTTTCCGGATTCGTTTTCGGTTCAGATCTATTCCAGCGAAGGGGGGCCAACGCTGGTTGGTTCGGTCGAACTCATCAGCCCCGGTAACAAGGACCGCGAAGCCCACCGCCAGGCTTTCGCGATCAAATGTGGTAGCTATCTGCACCAGGGCATCGGCGTGGTCGTCATCGACATCGTGACGAGCCGGCACGCGAATCTGCACAACGAAATGATCGACCTCCTGAAGCAACCGGCGCAATATCGAATGGGGGCCGATTGCTTCCTCTACGCGGTGGCGTATAGACCGGTGACACGCGAGGATCGCGCGGAGATTGACATCTGGCAGCAACCCCTGGCGCTCGGCGAAGCGTTGCCGACGATGCCGTTGGCGCTGAAGGGGGCGGACGTGGTGCCGGTGGATTTGGAAGCCACCTATGAGGCAGTTTGCCGGCGGCGGGTGCGGGGGTGAATCGCGAACGCGACCAACGCTATTGGTGGAAAATGGTCAACGTCGATGAAGTGGTCGGCACGGTCGCAAAGCTCAACGATGACGACGTTGAGCAATTCCTCTTTGATTGTCTGGAAAATCGGTTTGGTCGGGAGAAGCTGAACGCGTCCGACTATCGATTCACCTGGACGTTGCCGCCCGGCTATCGAGTGTTGACCCCGACTGTTTGGATTGAATCAGAGGTTTTCAATGGCGGCGCGGGCCAATATTTTTGGAATCGGCTCGTCGATTTCGATCCGATGACCAAAGACGCGATCGCCGCGTATGAAATGATCGGCGCAACAGCGCAAGCCGCGTCCCTTCGAGACTGCCTACAAGTCTTCGCCCCACTTGAATTAGAATGCCGGCGGATCAAGGATCGAGAAGTGGATGGATTTTTGGAGTGGATGGAAATATGGGATGGTTTGAAATACTTAGGCGATAATCCCCTTTTTGAGTATGAGAAAATCTCCGCCAAGTGGCGTATTCCCTGAATTCGCAAGAATGCTGCTTTGTTTGCGTTTCCACACTACCGCATTTGAACGATACGCAAAAACAGGAAAGCCGCTCACAACCTCGCGTTGCAAGCGGCTTCGGTTGCTTCACCCGGCCGCTTACGCGGCTCGGCTCGCTCCTATGTCAATTCACCTAGCCGGCCCGTGCTGTCGCCGAGCCGATCGACGCGGGTGCCCATGCGGTCGAGCATGGACAGCCAGAGGTTGTTCAGCGGCGTGTTGCGGGCATAGCGCACGTGGCGGCCCGAGCGGATCGTGCCGGAGCCGCGGCCGCACAGGAGGATCGGCAGGTCGTCGTGGTTATGCCGGTTGCCGTCGGAGTTGCCCGAGCCGTAGGCAATCATGCAGTTGTCAAGCAGCGTGCGGTCGCCTTCGCGGATGTTCTTCAGGCGATTCAGCAGGTAGGCGAGCTGCGTGACGTGGAAGCGGTTGATCGTGCCGATCTTTTGCAGCTTGGTCCGGTCGTTGCCGTGGTGGGAAAGGTCGTGATGGCCTTCGCGAACCTCGATGAACGGGTAGGGCTTGTTCGAGCCTTCGTTGGCGAACACGAACGTGCTGACGCGCGTGATGTCGGCCTGGAACGCGAGGACCAAGAGGTCGGCCAGGAGCCGAAGGTGTTCCTGGTAATCGCGCGGAATGCCCGTCGGCAGCGTCAGATTCGGCCGGCGCGGCTCGGGGAGGCGGGCGGCGCGTTCGATGCGCTGCTCGATGTCGCGAATGGCGCCGAGGTATTCCTCAAGCTTGCGGCGATCGTTGATGCCGAGGCGGTTCTGCAAGCCCGCGGCGTCCTCGCGGACGAAATCGAGAATGCTGCGGCGATTGCGGTCCGCGCGAACGCGGTTCGCGTCCGGTCCTGATGTGAACAGGCGATCGAAGATTTGACGCGGGTTATTCAGTTTCGGCATCGGCTGCGTAGCCGAACGCCAGGAGATCGTGGAGGAGTAGGCACACGAATAACCCGAATCGCAGTTGCCCGCCAGGGCGCTCGGATCGGCGCCGATTTCAAGCGAGGGCAAGCGCGTCTGGCTGCCGATACGGGCGGCCGCGGCCTGATCGACCGACAGGCCGACGCGGATGTCGCTCCCCGCGGTCTTACGCGGCTGAGCTCCGGTCAGGAACGCGGCCATCGCGCGAGCGTGATCGCCAGGGCCGTCGCCGTTGGGCCGCGCCTTGTCCGCGGTCAACCCGGTCAAGACGCTGACGTATTCGCGGACCTCGGCAAGCGGTTGCAAGATGCGCGGCAACGTGAAGTCTGCCCCGGTCGCGGTTGGCGTCCACTCGACCATGTTTTTGCCGTTGGGGACGTAAAGGAATGCCATACGCATCGGCGTGCGATTGGCGGCGGGCGCCTGGCTCGCCCACGCGGAAAGCGGGCCCATCGCTTCAAGCCACGGCAGCGCGATCGACGCTCCGAGACCTTGCAATACGGTACGACGCGAGATCAACCTGGTCATGCGTTTGGTCCTTTCGTTGCCGCGTGGCGGCGATCGTTGCTGTGTCTATGATCAAAAAACAGGTGAAGGCGGACGCCACAATTCGGGGGGCGTTACGGCGTTCTCTATTTCACAATGTAACACCAATTGCGTCAAGGCAGACTGATAAAATTCGATTTTCAAATCACAATCTCCGCAATCTTCACTTCAAGGGGAGATAGATCACCTGATCCGCAACTTCGTCGGGCGAACATACCTCCGCGAATAGTTGAATGTCAGCGATGGTTTGGCCGACGCTCATACCCATTTGCGCGGCGAATATTATGCCGGCAAATTGTTTTCCCGAATGCTGCCACGCTGCTGCGATAGTGAGAAAGTCCTCGTCGCAGGTGAAGAGCAATCGCCCAAGCAATGTCGCGCGGTCCAACAAATCCTCGTCGTCCGCGGTGCGTGTCTGGTCTTCCTGGCCAGTCAAGACATCAATGCCATTACGGCGTAGATCATCGGTTACGGCTGCGGGAATGTGCACGTCCATGTAGAAGGTCAGGGCCACGATTACCCCTGAGCTTTGCCGAGCCGTTTCAGCAGTTGCTCGCGCGTCAACGTCTGGTCTTGCAAACGCGCTTTGCCGCGCTCATTGAAGGCTTGCATCTGGGCGACCATCGCCTCGTAGTGGTCGTAAAAGTAAGCCAGGGCGGCATAGACTTCCTCGGGGCGAAGATCGGCATGTTGGCGGAGCAGTTCCTCGGCGGACCAGCCATGGTGAAAATGTTCCGAAGCTAGATGGATCACTTCATAGCGTGACGCACCGATGCGCAGCGTGCCTTTCTCATCGGTTTCAATATGCGGATAGTGTGACGCCACAACCATGATTGGCCTCCAGATTAGTCCTTCTGATCCTTTCCTCTCCGCATACGAAAAGGTTCGCTTTGGGTAATTTCGACCATCAGGGTGGAGAAACGGAAGTCATTCTTGGAGAGAGCCGACACGATCCGGTCAATGGCTGGTTTGTCGTAGTATTCGATGCCTCGGCCTATTCCATAGGTTACCATCTTTTCCGTCAAGGCACGACTGAAAAGATCCTTTTTGCCCATCAAAATCGCCTTGAGATCCTTGGGGCCATTGAATTTTTGGCCATTGGGTAACACTCCTGAAGCGTCGATTTCCCGGCCTTCATCTTGCACGCGAAATCGGCCGATGGCGTTGAAGTTTTCGAAGGCGAAGCCGATCGGATCCATGCGGGCGTGGCAATTGGCGCAACTCGGGTTCTTGCGGTGTTGCTCCATGCGTTCGCGCAGGGTTCCTTTCAGCTGCCCCTTGGATTCCAGCTCCGGCACGTTGGGCGGCGGAGGCGGAGGCGGGGCGCCGAGGATTTGATCCAACACCCAAACGCCGCGCTTCACGGGCGAGGTGCGGGTCGGATTGGAGGTCAGCGTCAAGATGCTCGCCTGGGTCAGAACGCCGCCACGCTGATCGTCGGCGAAGGTGACGCGCAGGAACTCATCTGATTTGCCGCCGCGTTCAAATCGGCCCGGAAACGGTGTGCCCGGCTTGACCTTCGCCTTCTGGTAGAGTCGATTGCCATTGGTGTCGGCGATGCCATAGTGGCGAGCCAAACGTGCGTTCATGAACGTGAAATTGCTGTCGATCAGATCGAGAATGCTGCGATCTTCCTGGACAATGGCATAGAAGAATAGCTCGGTCTCGCGGATCATGTCCGAACGCAGTGCCTCGTCAAAATCCGGAAAGAGCTTGGAATCCGGAGCGTGCGTCCTGAGCAAGCGCAGGTGCAGCCACTGGGCCGCAAAGTTCTCGGTCAGGGCCGCTGCCCTGGGGTCCTTCAACATGCGAATCACTTGCGGCTTGAGATTCTGGTGCAGTTGTTTCCTGGCGGCAAGGGCGAAGAGCTCGTCGTCGGGCATCGTGCTCCACAAAAAGTAGGACAGGCGCGACGCGAGCTGATAATCGTCGATGGGATGCGGATCCTTGCTGTCCGGGCGGGAATCAAGTTCGACGCGGAAAAGAAACTTGGATGAGCAGAGGACCGCTTGCATCGCGAGCTGAATGCCGGCTTCCCAGCTCTCCTTGTTTTTTTGAGCCAGATCGACGAATTTGAGCAGGCGATCCACTTCGGCCTTCGCGGCGGGCCGGCGGTAAGCGCGCGAGGCGAAGCGGGTCAGAATCTCGCGGGCCGCCTCTTCTTTGCTCGCGCCTGGCATGTGGGCGAGAAGCTTGTAATGGGACGGCGGCCGGGTGTCGAGCGGGCCTTCAAGCTGGATGGCTTCAACATTCAGGGCACGCTTGGCCTTGCGTTCGGGGTCGGCATATGGATTCAGAAACATGGCCTCGATGCGGTGCGAACCGGGCTTGAGGTGGACTTGGACGTCATAACTTCTCCCAAATTTGCCCCCGCTGCTGTTGGCGACATCAAACACCTTCTCCTGTTTGCCGTTGACCAACAAGGCGAGCTTAACGACTTCCTTGCCGACCTGATTGCCGTGGGCTCGCACACGGGCCTTGAAGTCGCCTTCGCGCCCGACCTTGAAAAACGTGAACAGCGTTCCCTTGGCCTCGGTGATCGAGCGGAACCGGCCGATCTTGTCCGGATTGCGCACCGAGGGTTGCAGGAAGCGAGCGGAGGTCACCTCGACGGCGGGTTTGGGCGGCGGGCCGACCGTGATCGAGTTTTTCATGATCGTCTCGGCCGCCGCGAGGTAGCGTTCCATCAGCACGGGGGAGACGGTGAGCACGTCGCCGATGTTGTCGAACCCGTGCCCGACGTCGTCGGAGGGGAAGTCGTCAGCGGGTCGAAAATCGGTGAAGCCGACGAGATCGCGAATGGTATTGTTGTACTCAGCCCGATTGAGCCGGCGCATGGTTACGCGCCCGGGATCACGCTTGCCGGTCGTGTCCGCCGCGATGAAAATGTCATTGATGGCTTTCAGAAACGCGTCGGTGTCTTTGAGGTCGGGCCGCGGCTGCTTCTCCGGGGGCATTTCGCCGCCGTGAACCATGCGCAACACCTCATGCCAGCGTTTGCGGCCCTTCAGGATGGTCGCTTCGTCCTTGAAGATATCAAGTCGCAAGTCGGCGTTTTTCTTTTTCGGCCCGTGGCACATGACGCAATGCTTGGTCACGTAGGGAATAATCACCTTGGCGACCGCGTCGCTCTTCTTGGCGGCGGGTTGCTTGGTCTGTGCCGCAACGGGGGCGCCACGCGAGAGGAGGCACAGGAAGAGGGTCGCAATCGCGCAGGCTGGAATCGGGAAACGCATGGTAGCTTAACATCCTACGGCGGGAGAGCTTACAAGGATGGAACGAGTGGGCCAATCCATTGTATCATACGGGGTAGCCGGAGGGCGTCCAATTGAAATACTCCGTTTGTGGCTGCGTTTTTTTGCTTGCGGAGGGCTTCAATTGTCAGAAGATTTGCGCCCTGGCGGCGCGGGGACGCACTCTACCGGAATTGCATTACTACAAGAAAATGTTACAATTTAAGGTTGGGTGGAAATGAGGTGGACTCAGATCATTTGGGATCCGACGCCCGGCGGCAACGTGGAGCACGTCGAGGAACACGATCTCACCACGGACGACGTGGACTACGTCCTGGAATGCCATTCATCCGACGGCACGAGCCGAACCAGCGGTCGGCCGTGCGTCTATGGTCATGTTCCCGACGGTCGGCATATCGTCGTGATTTACGAAGAACCCGATGAAGACACGATCATCCCCGTAACAGCGTACGAAGTTCCTGAGAGACGAAGGAAACGCAAATGAGAAAGCTGAAACACGTAAACCGCCGCCTGACGGACGACGACCGGGCTCGCCATGCCCGAATCATTGCCGCGTCGCTTCTGGAAATCCCGCCCAAATCCAGTGCGCGACGAAAGCCAGCACCGGCGGGTATTCCAACGCGGATCCGCGAAGCGCGTGAGGCGCGCGGGCTGACCTGGTACGCGCTGGCCAAGCTCGCCGGAATTCCCAATCAGAGCACCATTCGCGACATTGAACAAGGCAAGGATGTCAGGTTTTCAAACCTGGAAGCGGTGGCCAACGCCCTTGGGCTGTCAGTGGAACTGGTGGACCAAGTGGCGTGAATATTCGTTAGCGAAAGACGGTTTCCGACGGCTTACGCTCGCTTGAACGAACCTCGCTGAATCGCCGCCATTCGCTGCGCTCCTGGTAGGGCTTGGCGGATTCACGGCGAATTAAACGGTCAGGTCCATGCCGCGATTTGTCATTCTGGACCACGATCACCCCGAACTGCACTGGGATCTGATGTTAGAGGCTGGCGATGCGCTGCGAACGTGGCGGCTGGCCGAACCGCCCGAACCGGGGCGAACGATTGACGCCACGGCTCTGGGCGACCATCGCGCGATGTACCTCAATTACGAAGGCCCGGTGAGCGGCGATCGCGGGACGGTAAAACGCTGGGACTCAGGGACTTTTGAGGAGATGGCCGATTCCACGCCAACCCGACGCATGTTTTCGCTTACCGGCCGCCGGGTTATCGGTCAGGTGAAATTGACGCAAGTGGACGGAGCCAGCTGGCGTTTCGTGTGGGAATCAAGGTGACGCTCGCCACGTCACGGCGACGCGAGCTTGTTGAAATCCCGACTCGCATCAAGTGGCGACAACCCGCTGGGTAGCGTCTTGCCGCGGATGGACAGCCGATGCGGTTCGATTTTGAGCATCGTCAGGATCGACGCGGCATTCTGGGGTTCGTTACGCAGGTCGATGACGGCCACCGAGTGCCCCTCATGACGATACAGATTCACCTGGAAGTTTTGCTTCTGGGCAAAATCAGAAAGTTGCTGCAAGATTGAGCGGTTCGAGATCGGCAACGCACCGGCGCGGGCACGCAGGAACTCGACCGCGATCACGTTCGGCTCCTTCGGCACGAGCCAGATTTTCAAATCATACGAGATAACGGTGCTGAAAAACCCTGAGCCGTAGCGAAACGCCAGGCGAACGTGCATGTCATCCAGAAGTATGACGCTCGGGGACGAGATGCCCAGCTTACGCAGCCCCTCGGTTTCTCCCATTTGATCGAAGATCTCCGCGAAGAAGCTGTTCATTTCCTTCTCTGTCACATCACAGTCCCAGGTCTCTTGCTTTCGGTCGGCCAGCATTTGGCCGAATTTGCTCATGAAGTTGTGCCCAAGGACCTTTCGTTCGCTGCTGGCCGGAATTCGGCTCTGGCGATAAAAGCTCGGCTCATGCTTGACGGCGGCGCCTAGCGCAGTGATCCCGAAGGTCAGGAGCAAGGCGCCAATTCCGCACAGCCAGTAGAGTTTTCGCTTCGCCATTTCCGCCGCCTTTCTGCCAGGGACCGTGGTCGCTATAACCGGTTGAAGCGGGATGGTCAACCCAGATCCGCGTGTCACCTGGGCCGCCCAGCCGCTATTATTTCTCCATGTTGAATCTTCACACACCCTCGCCGGCGCGCTGGCTGACGCACGTATCGGCGAATCTGAATGAACTCTTGATCGATCACGCCCATTGCGAAAAGAAGGCGGCCGGCGTGGCGATGAATTTGCTGTTCGCGTATGTCGATCGCGTGGAGCTGGTTCGAGCCATGTCGGCGATCGTGCAGGAGGAATTGGGGCACTTCCACCTCGTGCTCGACCTGTTGGACCGCCGCGGTGTTCGTTTTCGCAAGCTTCCCGCAAGCCGCTATGCCGGCCGGCTCCATGCTCTGGCGAACAAGGAAGAACCGATGCGAGCGGTGGACCGCCTGTTGATTGCCGCCCTGATCGAGGCGCGCTCCTGCGAACGTTTCGGGCTGCTGCGCGATCATCTGGGAGATCGCGAACTGGCCGATTTTTTCGGCGGCCTGTTTGAATCGGAAGCGCGCCACCACGCCACCTACGTTCGCCTGGCCCGGCTGTTCGCGCCGGAGATGAAAGTCGCGGCGCGCCTGGAAGAACTGGCGGTTGCGGAGGCGGCCATCATTTCGGACGGGGAGGAAATTCCGCGGATGCACAGTTGATATTCAATTTGAATGCGTTATGGTAGGGCAATCCCACTCGCCCTCGAAAGGGTCCGCCACCATGACGCGCATTTTTCATCTTGTGTCTGCGTTTCTTGCCATCATCTTGCCAACCCTCTTGCCGTCGGTGGCAGCCGGACAAGGAAAAAAGACGAAGCGTCCGCCCAACGTCATCATCATTTACGCCGACGACATGGGCTACGCCGACTGCGGTTGCTTCGGCGCCAAGAAGATCAAGACCCCGCACCTCGACCGCATGGCGAAGCGCGGCGTTCGTTTCACAAGCTTTTATGTCGCCCAGGCCGTCTGCTCGGCGTCACGTGCCGCGCTGATGACCGGCAAATATTCCAATCGCGCCGGCGTCCTTGGCGCTCTGGGCCCCGCGGCGAAGGGCGGACTGGCCAGACACCACTTCACCATCGCCGAGATGCTGAAAGCACTGGGTTACGCCACGTCGATGATCGGCAAATGGCACCTGGGCCACTCCGAGGGATTCCTCCCCACTCAGCGCGGTTTCGATGAGTATTATGGTTTGCCCTACTCCAACGATATGTGGCCCAAACACCCGACCGCCAAGTTTCCCGACCTGCCCCTTATCAGCGGCACAAAAAAAATCACGCTCAATCCCGATCAATCCGCGCTGACAACCGACTACACCGATCGAGCCGTGAAGTTTATCAAAAAAAACAAGAATCAACCGTTCTTCCTGTACCTTGCGCACACGATGCCGCACGTACCGCTCTTTGTGTCCGCGCGACAAAAAGGAAAATCCGCGGGCGGGCTTTATGGCGATGTGATCGAGGAACTCGACTGGTCCGTCGGCCAGATCATGGCGGCGTTGAAGGCGAATGGCCTGGAGGAAGACACGCTCGTCATCTTCACGTCCGACAATGGGCCGTGGCTTTCTTATGGCAATCACGGGGGTTCCGCGGGTCTGTTGCGCGAGGGCAAGGGCACCGCCTGGGAAGGGGGCGTGCGCGTTCCGTTTATCGCGAGTTGGCCAGGCCATCTGCCCGCTGACAAGACCCAGAAGGAGCCCGCGATGACCATTGACCTGCTTCCAACCATTGCGCGCATCACCGGCGCCAAGCTGCCGGCGGGAAAACTCGACGGCAAAGACATCCGCCCGCTGCTTTTCTGCGAGCCCAACGCCAAGAGCCCGCACGACGCCTACTTCTTTTATTGGGGCAAGGAATTGCACGGCGTGCGCGCCGGCCCTTGGAAGCTATATTTTCCGCGCACCTACCGCACCATGGCGGGCCAAAAGCCTGGAAAAGACGGCCGACCCGGCCTTTACAAGAATGTCAAGGCCGGTCTGGAATTGTTCAACCTCGACGACGACCTAGGCGAGCGCGCCAACATCGCCGCGCGGAACCCGGACGTCGTGCGGCGCCTCGAAACGCTGGCCGAGCGCATGCGCGCCGATCTGGGCGATACGCTCAAGAAAAAATAACGGTTCGCCAAACGGTCGCGCGGTTCATTTGGATTTACCAAGCACCCACCGGTCGAGCCAGGCGAGGTCCCATTCCATTTTCGCCCGGCGGTTGCGATATTTCGCCAGGCCATGGCCCTCGCCCGGGTAAACTATGAGTTCGGTCGGTACTTTGACGTATTCCTTCAATGCGCGGTAGAGCATTCGGCTCTGGCTCGGCGGACAACGTTCGTCGTTGGCGCCGACATGAATTAGCGTCGGAGTGCGGACCTTGCCCAGGTCGTAAGTGGACGATGCCCGGTGATACTTCTCCGGGTTCATCCACGGCAGGCCTTGTTTGAACACCATCGCATACGCCGGCTCGTCGTTGGCGCCCCATTCCATGATGGCATCAACGATGCCGGCCCCGGAGATGGCGGCCTTGAATCGCTTCGTCTTGGTGATGATGCAGTTGGTCAGGAATCCGCCGTTCGACCACCCCGTGACCGCGAGCCGATCCGGGTCGGCGATGCCACGCTCGATCATTGCGTCCACGCCCTTGAGAATATCCTCGACATCCAGGTCGTTTTCCCGGCCAATCAGATCGGTGGTGAACTTGTCGCCATAGCCCGTGGAGCCGCGATAGTTCGGACACAGGACTGCGTAGCCGCGCGCGGGCAACAGGGTACGCCCATAGATCCAGTATTGCATCTTGAAATAGCTCGCCGTCGTCGGGCCGCCGTGGATTTCGACGACGAGTGGGACCTTGTCGCCTTTTTTGTAATCGGGGGGCAACTCGAGGATGCCCTCGACGGTTTGCCCGCCGGCGCCCTTCCAGGACACAACGGACATTTGCGGAAGTTTCCACGACGCGACTTGCGGATTGACGTTCGTGACCCGGCCTTGCCCCACGACATGGATCTCGGGCAGGCTGGTTGGCGTTCCCAGGATCACGGCGCATTCGACATTTCCGGGCGTGCTTGGCCGTAGCGAAAATTGCTCCACCACCGAATCCCCAGCGGTGATGTAGGTAAACACGGGAATGCCGGTGGTGACCTTGCTAGCCCTTGTCAGACGAACGCGGGCCTTTTGCTCCGCGAGGAAGCAAAGGTTATCCGGTCCGGACCACGCCAGCGGCGAACCGTAACCGCGAACGTGAATGCCCGTTGGGCGAGGCAATCGTGTGACCTGAGGCGTGTCTTCCTTGAGGTTGACGATGAAAATCTCGGCCGGGTAGCCATCGAAGATCGCGTTGAAGGCGAGCATGGTTCCGTCGGTATTCCACGCCAGTTGTTCAAGCCAGGCGTACGGGGAAGAAACCTTCTTGCGATAGGGTCCTTCCGGCGGCGTCAGGATTTTACCGGTCGCGGCCTCCCAAACATCGACGCGCGACTGCCCCTCGAAGCTGACGACCTTGTCATCAGGCGTTGTGATCATGGCGATGCGCTTGCCGTCCGGCGCGACGGCAAATTCGCGGATGTTGCGGCCCGCGTCGATCAATTTTTGGGCACGGTGCGATTGCAAGTCGAGCTTCCAAATTTGGCCGTGACGATTCTGACCGTGGCCGTAGTCGAGCTTGCTGAACTTGCTACGCAGACCCGACCAGTCGTCCTCGATCTTGGCATGGTGAACCAGGTAATAGATCGATTTACCGTCACGGGAAAGTTCGTAGCCTTCAATGCCCCCCTCGACGCGGGTTACGGGCTGGGGGGAGCCTTTGCCGTCGGGACTGATGCGCCAGACCTGCGCTCGACCGTCGTAGGGCGGGTGCTTTTCCCCTTCGCGTTTGCGATTGCCGAGGAAGTAGACGAACGAGCCATCGGGGTTCCACTGCGGAGCGCGATCGCTGGCGCGGTCCCCGGTGAGGCGGCGCGATGGGCCGCCTGCCGTCGGCACAACCCACAGGTCGGTCTTGCGGTCGTTGCTCGATTCACGCCAGCGGCCTTCCACGTACGCGATGTATTTCGGCGAGTACGCCAGGCCAAAAAGGTCGGCCTGCGTGAAATAATCGTCGATCGTGATGTGGCGTCTCGTTGGCGCCTGAGCCGACAACGTCTGAGAATCCAGAAAAATCCAACCCAACAGCAGCATGGCAGCCATGCAATTTCGCATGTCTTGTCCTTTCGTCCAATCAGGGTTTTTCGGGCTTATTCCGAGAAAAGGGCTCGTCATCAAAGTCGTCGAAATAAAACGGCGGTCGATAGGGCGTGCGGGCCGCGTTGATTGCGAACAGGAAAAAGAAGTATGCCAGCGCCTCGCAACAGGACATGGCCATCAGGTAGGGGCGCTCGTCCTCAAGCGCGCGCGGCAGTCCCAAAACCAGATGGGAAAGAAAGCTATGCCAGCAGATGGCCAGAAGGTAAATACAGAACAGCCAGCCAAAGCCGAGCAGCGCCCATCGCGCTGCGGGAGGGTGCCGGCGCCATTGCGACAACGTGACGCCGATACCGATCGCCAGCGCGATCAGCGCTGGCAGGTTGATAAGGAACATCTCGCGGAGGATTCGCTCAACGTCATCGAGAAGCATGACAAATCGCCGAAGGTTGCCGTCGATCAACTTCGGCGATTGTAACCCAAAAGATGTGTCAAGGAAAGGTGATGACTTCGTTTAGCGCCGGCGCGGCGGCTGGCGAGCGTTAAATGCATTAGCCTATTTCTTCTTTTTCTTGGCCAACCGCGCTTCGAATTCGGCGACGTATTTGGCCGGGCTGGCGTTGAATTCATCGCGGCACCCTGAGCAACATACGTAGTAGGTTTTGCCCATGAAGGAGACGGGCGTGGTCGCGGTGCCGCCGGACACGACGCATTCGGGCTTGCCGGTGCCGACGGCGAAGGACTCGCCGTCCTTGGTGGCGCCGACCTTCCACTTCAGGGCGTAGAGCGGTCGGCCGTCACCGCGAATCTCGTATTTGTACAGGAAACGATTGGCGTGTAAAAACGTGAACACCAGGCGCTGGCTTTCCTTGTCGCCGTCGCGCTCGAGGGTCAGGATTTTCGTCGTGTCGCGTGTCTGCATGGTGCCGACGTAGGTGAGCTTTTCCTTTTTCAGCGTCGTCAAGGTCATCGCGAAGTGGTCCTTGGAGGGAACGTAGCGCAATTCGCCCGCGGTGAAGTTCTTGCTCTTCTGAAAATCGACTTTGATCCAGGCGTCCTGACCTTTGAACGCCCAGGCCCAGTCCATCTTTTCAGTCCAGAAACCCGCTTGCACCTCCGCGCGGGTGCCCTTGGGTTCGCCCGTGCCGTTCCATTTGCCGATCACATCGCCGAACACCTGCAGCGCCACCCGTGGCGTTTTGGATGGCGCAGGCTGCCCCACGGAAAGTGCGACAGCGACGCCAAGGAGGGTAAGGGATGCCAAAGTGCGCGCAAGCATGGTCGGCCTCGAAAAAGGTTCGGCGGTCCGGGAATCTAACCCTGATTATGACGAAAGGTTTCGGGAAAGCCAACGGGATTTCCTGGGCTTCTGTCAGGCTCGCGTTGGCTTTCCCGCTACCGTTCGTTAATTAATTTGTGAAAGAGGCGGTGGGGTGAATTCCTAACCACGTGTGCGAAAGGGTGCCATGCGATGGACCGTGATGATGATGGTGTTGCTTCCGGTCTTGTCGCCCCTCACCTATGGGCAAGCGCGGGACCGTGCCGCACTTCTCGAAAAGCAAAAAAAGGTTACGGAAGGGCTCGTTCGGTGGGAGGCAACTCTGGTGGCTCTTGAAAGGAAATTAGCGCCAAGGGTCAGCCTGACTGACCGACAAATGGTGAGACACCTGAGAAAGGTTCGGCGGGCCCCACAAAGGGCGAGCATTCAAACGCGAAGCGAGGCAATGCTGAAACTCGTCACCGTTTCGCAACTCAGCAACACCGCCGATTTGAGTCGGCTTGCGGATCAGTCCTGGGAAATCCAAAAAGACACCACCGCGACGGCGAGGTTGTTGGACTTCGATTTCGGGCCACGGCTACAACGTCAAACCTCAGAAAAACTGGACCGAGAACTGGCGATAATCGCCAAGGCGCAAAAGGAAATCGAGGACAAAAGCCTCCCGGCCGAGGGAATCTTGAAAGAACAGTACAAAACAAGGAAGGACACGATACGTTGGTTTGAGCAAATTAGCGCTGAGGGGGAGGGCACCGGGGCAATTGGGAAGCATCTGAGAAATGCCAAGAAATCGGTGCAGAAGCTCATCCAGACGCAACGAAATGTTGAACGACTTGCCAGTGAGGGGCATCGGGTAAGGGCGCTCAAAAAGATCACCGAGGTAATTTGCGAATCGAATCTCAGTAATTCCAAAATTCAATCAGCCACGGAAGACACCCAGGGCGGCCAAGCCGCAACCAAATGTGACCGCCAAATCTTGGCCACGGATCGAACACAGATGAAACGCGGATAAAATTCAGCCACGGAATCACACGGAAAAACACAGAAGAATTCAAAAGTCTTGCCTTTTTCCGTGTGATTCCGTGGCTAAAAATCTTCGCAGGGTGCGCAGTTTTGGATCATTAGTAGAACGGAAAAGTCACTGTGACCTCCAGTTTTCCGTGTTTTTTTCTGTGCCCTTCCGTGGCTAAAAATCTTCGCAGCGTGCCTGGTTTTGGATCATTTGTAGAACGGAAAAAGGCGGCGGAGAACTGGCAGCAATACAGGCAATTCCGCACCATTTTCCATTCCGCGTTTTTTCCGTGGCTAATTCTTGGAACTACTGAAATTACAACCTTTTCACCAAAACGCAAAAACGAAATCACGAATTTCGGACAATGTTCAGGTTCTCCAAACCGCCAAAACCCTGGAAAACCGTGGAAATTCAAGGGTTCTGAGTGTTGCGGACGAGCGGTTACACCCTGTTCGAATCATCGTCAAGTTTCTGTTTTGATGCTAAAGATTCGTTAATCTTGCTTGACACTCAAGCAATCAAGTTCCGACAATCTCTTTGCTGCATTCACTCGCGACGGGTGAATTTGCGCCAAGCTACGAAAGCTTCTCGATCCACCATCATGGATTGAGGAGCTTTTTTGTTGCTCCGCCGTCTGATGAGCGGATGTCTCGGAATGGCCCCCGTTGGACCGCGTTGGCTCTCGAATCGTTGTTTTCGGTTCCATGTAACCTTCCGGGTCTTGCGAAAGAATTTGTTGCAATGTCGATTTTCTCTTTCTTCAAGCGAAGCATTTTGGCCGACCTCCTCGAGAATCTCAGCAAAGCTGCCAAGGCGCGTGGCCGCTTTCGGCCGCGGGTGGAGACGCTGGAGGATCGCCTTGCACCGGCCGCCTTTATGGTGGCACTGACCGGCAATGATGCCGATCCCTTCGGAGTAGCCGGCGGCAGCTATCGCACGATCCAGGCGGCCGTCAATGCCGCAGCGGCGGTCAACGATGGAGACGATTTTGTCAACGTCGCCACCGGAACCTACAACACGGCGGGTGTGGACGCGCGGTTTGACATCCCCGCGTCGGCGAACCTCCAGAACCTTCAGATGCTGGGTGGGTGGAACGCTGCGTTCACGTTACGCAAACAGTATCACGCCGAGGTGTCGTGTGTGTGTGCATGCCGTTGCTGTAGGCGCATGGGCTGGAAAAAATGAGGGCGCCGTCATGGAATCCGTGACAACGCTGGATTCGCTCGAAGAGCTGGGTCTGAAGAAGGGTGACAACGTTCGCGTGGTGGTCAAGGCGGTCAACGTCATGTTGGTCAAGGAATGACCTTGTCCGAGCCCGGCCACGTGATTCTTTCAACGTCTGGAGTTTTTTTCATCCCAGGCGACATTGAATGACGACCTCGCGCCCCTTCTTGCACTTGCGGCAGAAGAAACGGCTCTTGGTCACTTTGTTGGAGATCGCAATCGAGCGGCAGCTGGCGTCCTTGTGGCCGCACTCTGTACATTTCATGCGGTAGCGGGCATACACGCCGTCCTGCCCGACGATGTCCGCGCCTTTCAAGGCGCTGGCGACTCCTTTCTTTTTGGGTTGCTCTTCCTTCACGGCTGGCCTATAGGTTTCGGATTTGGCAGGCTCCTCGGCCAGGATGGGCCTGTCATCGGATTGCTCGGGTCCATCGGCTGCGGCTACATCGGCGACGGTAATCAACTCCAAGTTTTCGGCTGGAGAAACCGGAAACAGATTCCGAACCCGGCTGGCCAGCACCCAGGAATCGTTGCCCTGCTTCAGGATGGTGTCGTCGCGCAACAACACGCCGCTCGTCGCGAGGTCCGCCAGCTGTTGCCCGGTGAAGGGACCGCTCTTTTCCCCGGCGTGCATGTAATACCATTGACCAGCCATCGCTCACCTCCCGTAAACCTTCCGCCACGAAGAGATCCTCGCAGGCAAATAACGGGCGACACGGACCAAGCCCGCGCACCGTTGGTGTGGATGGAAGGTTTGATTTGATGAGCTTCCCGATTAAGGGAAGGCCAGGAAATGAAAGCGGCCATCGAGTGGATTGAAGTATACCAGGTAATGCGGAAAACGCAACAAGGTGTTCGGATGCCGGAGGCTATTGCGAAGTTCGCGGTCCCGCTCTTTTTCCTAACGGCAGCGGTGTCGGCAAATGCGGTTCCCCCAGCGATCACGTAGTTTTAAGCGGATTGATGCGGCGAAATTTTTTTTCCCTCGATTTTTCGACCAGCCT
>JACPPF010000164.1 GCA_016191165.1 Planctomycetota bacterium | reverse complement strand
TGAATAATCTGCCATTGCACGTCCGTGAGGTCGCTGGGATAATGACGCCGTTCCATGGCTATGGCTCCTTGCAATCCTTTGGTTGGGAAAGCGGGAGCCTAGCCTTTTTGTGTACAAATGGTCAATTGGAAAACACGCTCTCAACCACATTTGGACGCCCGTTACCGTGAGTTGCATTACTAATCGCGGAATCCAACAACACTCGCCTTCCCGCCTCGAACCCGCGTAAAGACCCCAATCAAGTCGTCGGAGACCGAGACGGAAAAAACCACGACCCTGTCGTTGTCAGCAACGACATCCTTGAGCAATGTACGGCTCTTCTTGGTGAGTTTCGGCGAAAAATCCTTAAAGCGAAACTGAATCTTGAGCTTATATTCAATCTTGCTTCGATCCCGATTGATCAAGCGCTCCATCTTGCGCTTTAGCACATCCCGGTCCTTGAGGTTCTCGACACCGTCGAAAAAGAAAGGCAGGTCCACGGTTTTCATCACCGCGTCGATGTCTTGCTTCCACACCGCCTTCATGAACCCTTCGGCTGTAGCCGTCGCCAACTTATCAATTTTGGCATCCGAGCCCTTTGCAGGTTCCTTCTTGTCCTTGCCGCCCGCGTTGGCGCTCGTGCTCAGCACGTGGCAACCGAATGCCAGGCCGAGGATGCCAACCGTTGCGATTAGGTACTTTCGCATGACACGTTTCCTTTCAACACGGGCGATTTTGACAGAAAAAACTTCATTTGCAAGGGGCGCTCCTTGGGCGCTCCTTGGGCGCTTGTTAATCTTTTGCCGACAGCAATTCCCATTGCACGCCCTTGCCCCGGCCATCGCAAAGGAAACGGATGCGGCGGTTCTTTTGCTCATTCAGACGGCGAACGGCGTCGTGCAGCCTTTCCGGGCTGTCCACATTGTCCCCGCCCGGCAGCGGGTCGTCAATATGGTTCGGCCAGCCTTCCTCTTCGAAGGCGTCGAGAATGGTTTCCTGGTTCTTGGCGGGTTGGCGGAAGCGTTTGATGAGAACGTCGCCGAGCCAGAGCGTGCGGCTATCGCGGTCCCAGCGGGGTTTTTTGGATGGCGGAATCCGGCCGCTTACGCGGCTCGGCTCGCAGGTTTTTCCTTCCTTCCTTCCTTCCTTCCTTCCTTCCTTCCTTCCTTTGTGGTCGAGCGATGGGGCGCATACATGTCCACCTCCTGGACGGGTTTGAGGTAGGCGCAAAATGGGAGCGCAGAAAAATCTCTACTATAAGAATCGAAATTCGCGGACAAAACCGGACATGACTTTGGGATTTTCTTAAGAAAAGTTTCAGGCGAGTGGTGAACGCGCCCACTTGTCCTTTTGCTCGAACGCATCAAGATGAAACCCAGGACCGTAAACCCGAACCTGGCCGAATTGCTCGATCGGCAAACCGTCGCCGGCTCGTTGTGGCGCCGCGAAAAGGACCACCTCCGCTGTGTTGCCTGCGGGCATCGGTGCCTCATCGGTGAAGGCAAGCGCGGCATCTGCAAGGTGCGCTTCGAGGAGGCGGGCGCCTTGCGCGTCCCGTTCGGGTACGTCGCGGGGCTGCAATGCGATCCGGTCGAGAAGAAGCCGTTCTTTCATGTTTACCCGGGCAGCGATGCGTTGACGTTCGGCATGATGGGCTGCGACCTGCACTGCCAGTATTGCCAAAACTGGGTGACGTCGCAGGCCCTGCGCGATCCCGCCGCCGCCGCCGCGATTCGCCCGATGACACCGGCGCAAATGGTGGAGATTGCCCAGCGCGAAAGCGCGCGGCTCGTCGTGTCCAGTTACAACGAGCCGCTCATCACGGCCGAGTGGGCGGTTGCCGTCTTCGAGCAAGCCAGCGCTGCCGGACTTGCGTGCGCCTTTGTCTCCAACGGCAACGCCACGCCGGAGGTGCTCGACTATCTGCGCCCCTGGATTGTCGCCTACAAGGTCGATCTCAAGAGCTTTGACGATCGCCACTACCGCACACTCGGCGGAACGCTCGACAACATCACCGATACGATTCGCATGATTCACGAGCGCGGCATCTGGCTCGAAATCGTCACCCTGGTCATTCCCGGCTTTAACGACAGCGAAAGTGAATTGCGCGACATCGCGCGCTTCCTCGTGTCGATCGATCGCGACATTCCCTGGCATGTAACGGCATTCCACAAGGACTACCACATGACCGGGCCGGACGCCACCGGGCCGGCCAGATTGATTCGTGCCGCGGAAATCGGGGCCGAGGAAGGCTTGCGTTTTGTTTATGCGGGCAACCTGCCAGGCCAGGTGGGCCCGTGGGAGAATACGCGCTGTCCGACTTGCAGCGCGACGTTGATCGAGCGCTTCGGCTATCTGATTCGCGAGTATCATTTGACCAGCGAGGGCCTGTGCCCGCACTGTGCGACCGCGCTGCCAGGAATCTGGCCCGGCGAGGCAACGTCGGTGCGCACCGGCAACGATCGTGAGGCGTACGCCCGCCGCATGCCGCGGCCCGTGTCGGGGAATACGCGGACACTGACCACCTTGCCCTTGATTGGCACGGATGTGCCGACCCCAACGTCCCGCCAAGGAAACGACCCCATGACGAGCCCAACCGCCTCAGCCCAACCTGCCTTGACACCAGGCCAACGCGAGAAGCTCCTCGGCGCCGCCGCCGATCTGGTGCGCGCGTTCGCATCCGGCACCGAGCCTCGCCTCGACTATCCCGCGCTGGCCGATTTGGCCAAGCAAGTCGTGGCGGGCGTGTTCATCAGTTTGAAACGCGGCAAGCACCTGCGATCGTGTTGTGGCATGATGGGCAAACCGATCGCGCTTTTGGCAGCGCTGTATGAAGCGGCATCGCGCACCGTGTCAGACGACGCGCGGTTTCCACCCGTCTCGCCCACCGAGGTCGAGCATCTCAACATGGAGGTCTGGCTGCTGCATTCCCCGGAACCAGTGCAGGCCCTGGGCGAGGAACGGGCGGACGCGGTGACCGTGGGCAAGCACGGCATTCGCGTCGCGCGCGATCAGCAACATGGCCTGTTCTTGCCGGCGGTCGGCGTGGAGAACCACTGGGACAGTCGGCGGTTTCTCAACCAGGTGTGTATCAAGGCCGGTTTGCCCGCCAGCGCCTGGCTGGAGGATTCGACCGCGTTGTCCACGTTTGAAGGGGAAGTCGTGCGCAGTCCAGTGCGCGAGGTCGGGACGCCGCGTTCAATGACTCCCGCCGCGGTTTGCTCGCGCGATGATCTGCGCGCCTACGCCCAGTTCGCTTGCGATACGATCGCCGCGTTACTGGGTGGCACAACGCCATCCCCCTTTGTGTCTGGCGCGCCGGATGGCACGGTGACCGGCGTGGTCCTGTCGCTCGAATTCCCGAATCGTGAGCCGATGCACTGTTTTCAGATTTCGCTGCGGCCCGGCGTGGCGTTGCAAAGCACCCTGGGCAAACTTTGCCAGCAGGCTGCCCAGAGCCTGGTCCAGAAGGCGAACGCGGCGAGCCTCTTGGCGAACGTGCAAATCGGCGTCTCGGTGCTGTACGACGCGGTGCTGCACGGGACCGTGGCCGCGCATGACCTGGAGGGAATTTCACCGCAGGCGCGAGCGTTCCTGGTACTGGAGAGAAACAAGAGCGGGCTGGTTTACGATCCCGCACTCGCCGCCGATGACGCCCTTCGAGCTGCCGTGGAAAGTGCGAGAGCGACCCATCCCGAGGCGGCGCCAGTCTACAGCCTGGCGGCGCTCGCGCAATCGATCTTCACGATTCCCACCGCGCCGCGCGCCGTGCGCGGGCCAGCGACTCGGAAGCCCGCGGTGGCCGGGAAATTTTACCCGGCCGAGGCGGATCGTCTGGCCACCCTGGTGGACAATCTGGTGACGGGCGAACGACGCGAGGAACCCTGGCCCGCAGCGATGCTGCCTCACGCGGGCCTCGCTTACTCCGGGCGAATTGCCGCGGATGTGCTCAGGCGTTTGCGCATTCCGCGCACGGTCATCATTCTCGGCCCCAAGCACACGGCGCTGGGAGTGGACTGGGCGGTGGCGCCGCACGAGACGTGGGCCTTTCCAGGTGGCCAGCTCTCCTCGGACTTCATCCTGGCCCGGCGGTTGTGTCACGAAATACCTGGCCTCGAAATGGATGCGGCCGCCCATCAGCGCGAACACGCCATCGAGGTGGAGTTACCGCTCCTCGCCCGCCTCGCGCCGCAGTGCCGGGTCGTCGGCATCGCCGTCGGCGCCGGTGATCTCGCCAGCTGCCGGCGGTTCGCTCAAGGCCTTGCCGAGGTGCTCAAGGGGCGCGACGATTCGCCGCTATTGCTGATCTCCAGCGACATGAACCACTTCGCCGACGACGCCGAAAACCGCCGCCTGGACGCCATCGCGCTCGACGCTCTCGAACGCCTCGATCCCGCTCACCTCTACCAGACGGTGACGGAGAACAACATAAGCATGTGCGGCCTTCTGCCCGCGGTCATTGTTCTGGAAACGCTTATCCGCCTCGGCCGATTGCGCATATCCGAGCGGTGTGGTTACGCAACGTCCGCCGACGTGACGGGCGACACGACCCGTGTAGTCGGCTACGCGGGAATGGTTTTTGGATGATTCCCCACAGATCGCAGAACCAACAGGCCAAAGAGGAGAGGCGGGAGTGGTTATAGGAACGTTATCGTTGCGAAATATTACTTACATCCTCACTTGACCGCGCCTCTTCTCCATCGGCCGCTTTGAGCCTGGGGCTTTTCCATTCTCAGTATGCCGCGATCCCCGGCCGCGACATCGTCGAGCGCCGCCTGATTCGCGTCCGCGTCGTCCTCGTCGTCGAACGGATCGGGATACAGGTCCCGCCAGGCATCAAGGGCCTATTCCGGCGAGAGGTGCTCGCTGCCGTTGGATAGCTTCTCCCCGATGAAAACGTGAAATGCGTGCAATTCGCTGGCAGGTGTGGAACCCGTCGCGATGTCCTCCGGATTGGTGGGGGCGAATTCATTTTACACCTTTTGAGCGCGCAGCGCAAGCAAGAGCCGCCCTTGCTTGCGCCGCGCGCTCAAATCGCGCCCGCCAGCTTGCGCTCGCTCACCTCGCGTTCGATCATTTCCACGAACTCGGCGATCGGCTTCGCGCCGCGATCGCCCTCCGTGCGGGAGCGGACCGCGACGGTGCCGGCCGATTGCTCCTTGTCGCCGACGACCAGCATATAGGGAACTTTATCGAGTTGGGCCTCGCGGATCTTGGCGCCGATCTTGTCGGAGCGGTAATCGCCCGTCACGCGCAGGCCCCTGGCCTTGAGCTGGGTTTCGACTTTCTCGCCGTACTCCTTGAACTTGTCGCTGACGGTGAGGATGCGCACCTGCTCCGGGGCGAGCCAGGTCGGAAACGCGCCGGCGAAGTGCTCGATCAGGATGCCCATGAAGCGCTCCATCGAGCCGAACGGCGCCCGGTGGATCATCACCGGCCTGTGCGCCGCATTGTCCGCGCCGATGTATTCCAGGTCGAAACGTTTCGGCAGGTTGTAATCGAGCTGCACCGTGCCGAGCTGCCATTCGCGGCCAATGCAATCCTTGACGACGAAGTCGATCTTTGGCCCGTAAAACGCGGCCTCGCCCGGTTCGACGGTGTAGTTCATGCCGAGGCCCTTGACGACGGCTTCGAGCGATTTCTCGGCGGTGTCCCAGTCCTCAGCCGCGCCGACGTACTTGCCGCTGCCGGGATCGCGGAAGCCCAGCCGCACGCGGTAATCGTTCAGGCCAAGCGTGTTGAAGATGAACAGCACCAGTTCGATGTTGGCCTTCATTTCCGATTCGACCTGATCGGAGGTCATGAACAGGTGGGCGTCGTCCTGGGTGAAGCCGCGCACGCGGGTCATGCCGTTGAGCTCGCCTGTTTGTTCGTAGCGATAGACGGTGCCGAACTCCGCGAGCCGCACGGGCAGATCGCGATAGCTGCGTGGCTCGGCCTTGTAGATGTGGATGTGATGCGGGCAGTTCATCGGCTTGAGGAGAAAGCCTTCCTGCTCCATCAGCCATTTCAACAGCGCGTCGGCTCGTTCCATGTGATTGGTCGCTTTATGATACTCCGGCAGATCGACCTGCAAATCCCGAAGCAGGACGAGGACGAACTCGTGAATCATCTCCAGCTTGGCCGACTGCGAGGTTTCTCTGGTGTACTGCGGCGGCAGCATGTGAGCCTGGCGCATGTATTCGATGTACTCGTGTTCGCGCTTGTCATCGATCTCGCCCATCGCGAGGCGATACTGGCAAAGATCGAGTGTGCCCGCCGCGGGGCGATGGTACATGGGCGGAAACTGGGCGTCGCGATAGTAGGGAAAATGCCCGCTGGTGCGATAAAGCTCCAGCCGACCGATATGCGGCGTGTAGACCGGCGAGTAGCCGCGCTTGACTAGCTCGTCCTTGATAAAGGTTTCGAGGATGCCGCGGACGGTGGCCCCGCGTGGCATCCACAGGATCAGGCCGCTGCCGACCATCTGGCTGATGGTGAAGAGCTTCAGGTGTTTGCCGAGGACGCGATGATCGCGTTTCTTGGCTTCCTCGATGCGGTGCAAATAGGCTTCCAGATCCTTTTGCGTAAAGAACGCGGTACCATAAAGGCGCTGAAGCTGCGGCCGGGTGGCGTCGTTTTTCCAGTACGCGCCGGCGATGCTCAGGACCTTGAAGGCGCCGATGCGGCCCGCGTCCGGTATGTGCGGCCCGCGGCAAAGGTCGATGAACTCGCCTTGCCGATAGAAGCTCAAGGTCGGGTATTTCTTCAGATCGTCGTCGATGTGTTCGACCTTGAGCGGTTGCTTCAAGTCGGCGCAAAGCGCGCGGCCCTCGCTGGTGGGCCGCTCGAAGCGCTCAAAAGGCTCGGCCTTGTCCACGATCTTTTTCATCTCGGCTTCAATCTTCGGAAAGTCATCCTCGCGGATCGGCGTCGGCGATTCGATGTCGTAATAGAAGCCGAAATCGCCAGCGGGTCCGAAGGCGAGCTGCGAACCCGGATAGAGCCGCATGACCGCGCGAGCCATGATGTGGGCGCAGCTATGGCGCAGCACGTCGAGCGCGTCGGGATCTTTTTCGGTGAGAATCTGAAAGGAATGCTCGCCGTCCGCCGGCAGTTCGCGATTGAGATCGACGATCTCGCCATCCACTTTCGCCGCGATGGCCGCCTGGGCGAGGCGTTTGCCGATGCCCTCGGCAATTTGGCGTGGAGTGGCGCCGGCGGGCGCTTCCTTGACCGAGCCGTCAGGGAGTTTGAGCTGGACCATGTCGGAATCCTTTTGTTTTTTCCAAGCCCAGGGGTGAGCGCAGCGAACCCTGGGATCGCGTCGTGCCTCATCCCAGGGGTTCGCTGCGCTCACCCCTGGGCTTCCCGCAAAACCGATGAATTTGATAGGGCGTTCCTTTTGGTTATGGTAGGATTCCGACAAGCGGGCGACGATGAGGGTTCGCATACGTCGAAGGCGTATGGCAACTTCAGCCGTAGAGTCGTTTCAAGAGCTTGGTGGGCCTCACTGCGTTCGACCCGCCCTACATTCCCCAGCATTGCAGTCGCAACATTTGGCGCCTATAATTCACACACCATGACGCGGAACTCTCAAACCCATTGGCGAGGTCTTCAAGAATGACCAACACGACGCTACGCCGTGAGATCAAAAAAGCTATTGATCACGTCCCGGAAGATCGCCTGGCTTCACTGGCGGACTATGTGGCGTTTCTTAATCGCCCAAGTGTGATGAAGCGAGTCGAGGAGGCAGAGCGCGCATACAAGGCCGGCAAGGGCGTCAACTGGCGCAAGGTCCGGGCCGATGTTTGAGGTCATCCTTTCGCCGGATGCGGCGGAGTTCTACGCCGCCGCCGACAAGGGCCTCGCCCGCAAGCTCGCTCGTTGTTTCCGTAATTTGGAAACCGACCCACGACAGGGCAATAACGCAAAGCGCCTGACCGGTGAGTGGGCTGGCTACCGCCGCTACCGCGTTGGCGACTGGCGCGTGATCTATCGCATTGACGACGATCGCGTTTTTGTGGCGGTGATTGCGCACCGCCGCGAAGCCTATGATTAGCCATGGTATGGGCCTGGAAGCCCTCACTTTCTTCGACCCACACTACAGCGGGGACGAGTTTGATGCCGATTGCGCTAATCTCTGGCTTGGCCTTCGGCCTGTTTGCCGTGTTTCTCCTTTTTTGGGCGCTGGAAAACCTGGCCTATCCTCGCTCCCAGACGACCATCGAAGCCTATCCGATGGACCATCGACCGCCGCGGCGCTGGCTGGCCATTTTCGTAAAGGGCGGCCTCGGTTTGACGATGGCCGGACTGGCGGCTTATCTCTGTATCGATGTGTTCCTTGCGGACAGGAAGCACGACGAGGCCGTCCTGGAGGTTCGGGCACTCTTCAGCAAAAAAGTCGGCCGCGAGCCAGCCACGATTCAGTTCGAGCGAAATCGCGAACCAGGCCGGTGGTACGGTTGGATCATTGGCAGGTGGGAGCTGCACGGCACCGCGCATTTCGATGAATGGGACGTGTGGGACGTGACCGTGACGTGGAGCGGGCATCAGATTCGATCGCACGCTCAGCCGCGAAAGTAATGGCACGCATCGAACGATGCCGGCTCGCATTTCTACTCGCCGCGGCAAGGCTGCACGCGGATTGCCAGGATCAAACGTTCACGTTTTTTGGTGTGATAGCGCGTCACGATCGGCAAGAACTTGCCGCACACGGTCTGATACTCGATTTCCGCAATGCCTGGCCCCGACACCGCCAACCCGACGCGATTTTTCTCGTCCGCGCCGTGTTTTATGGTCAGATGCACGGTCGTTTTTTCGACGGCCGGCAACGACACCTTCTGCCCCTGCTTGAACGACTTACTCTGCATCGATTGCAGCTTGAAACTCTTGAGGTTGGGATTGAGCTTGCGCACTTCCGCGGCAATGGCCTTGAGCTTGGGGTCAATCGTGTTGCCCTGCTCGCTGGCCAGGATCACGACCAGGGTAACCTTGATGGGATCCTTCTCGTCACAACAAACGGAGGGGGAGGGATAAACCGAGCCGGACACGAATACCGCCAGGCCAAGCAAAGGTAGTAGGCGCAACAACACGGTGGACCTTTTTGAAAGGAAGGCGAACGGTCGGGTTCATTCCGCATCAAGGCGAGCCCATACCATGGGCCGGGCCGGGCCTTTTTGGCGCACGTTGGTGCGCGGACAGCGTGACGAGGTAACCAAGACGTCGCCCGGACTTGCCAGTTCGAGCGGTCCGTCGAGGGGCAGTTCCCCCACCACGAGCGCCTCGGCATCGTCGCCGTTGACGCGCAAGATCGTCACCTCGCCGGCGGTTGCCACGGCGAAGACGTCGGAATCATCCAAATCAAGAGGCGCTTTCGGGAGATTCGCGACCGGCTCTTCCGGGCTGAAATTGAGAATCGATGAAGCGCGCCAGAAAAGCAATCCGCACACGAACAGGACCATGGCGGCGACAAGCCCGGCCGTCAACCACGGGCGCCGGCGTTCCACCGGAACGTTCGGCTGGCGGCGCCCGGCGTCAATTCGCTGAAGCGCCTTGGCCCACATCGCCTGCGTCGGCTCGGGCGGGGTGGTGTCACGCCACTGTTGTTGCAATTCACGGTGGGCGGCCCACGCGCCGACGGCATCGGGATTTGTTTGTAGCCAGGTCTCGATGCGAGCGCGTACGTCCGCCATCTCGTCGCGCCCTTCCAGCTCGCCGTCGAAATAAGCCGCCAAAAGCTGCGGGTCGGGGTTCCAATCAGATTCGAGCAACGGGTTCATTCGCTTCTGACCCAGGGTTCAAGCAACGTACGCAGGCGCTGACGGGCATAGTAAAGTCGGCTCATCACGGTGCCGATGGAAATGCCCAGCGTCTCGGCGACTTCACGATAACTCAATTCCGCTTCCGCGTGCAAGACGAAAGTCTGCCGCTGCGCCAGGGGAAGCTGGCACAGCGCTTCTTGCAGCTTGCGGCGCATATCTTGCCGATTGAGTTCATGGCTGGGATCCGGATGCGTGAGCGGCTCGCAATCCTCGCGGAATCTCAATCCCGGGCCATCCATGCTGACCGCTTCGCGCCGGCCGCGTTGCCGGCCCAGATCAAGGGCGGCGTTACTGACCACGCGCAGCATCCAGGTTTTGAACGAACTGCGTCCCTGGAAACTCGGCAAATGGATCAACGCCTTGATAAACGCCTCTTGTACCGCATCCAGCGCGTCGGCCTCGTGCCCCAATAGCCGAAACGCGACGCGATACGCCAGGAAGCGATAGCGGCCAAACAACTCGTCCAGAGCTTCCCGATCGCCTGCGGCCGCTTGCCTGAGCAAGCCCTCGTCGCTCGCCGCGAACGGGATGATTCCCACTGCCATGCCGGGGGTCAACTCCATCAGGGTAGACGTTCCTCCTGGCGACGTTATTTGATTGTAGGGTCACGCTAAAAGAAAGGGAAACCAAATCTGACGAGAATTTTATTCGCTCAATCCGGGCGTGAGCGCCAGCGAAGGGCGCTGGCTGGCCCCTCGCTGGCGCTCAGGTTCGGTTGTACCTGAAATAATTGTCCCACGCATAATCCAGCGCTTCGAGCGCCTTTTCGATCGGCACGGCCACATAACGTTCGCCGTTCTTGGTGACCAGTTTCAGACGTTCCAGCTTGGCGAGCGCGTCGTCGATTTCAAAATCGACCTTGAGATTCGCGAGGCGCTCCAGGTCCATCTCAACGTAATCGTCGAGGCTGGCGGCGTCCCACCCCGCCGCGCCGGCGTGCCGCCAGAGGTAGTAATACGCCAGCAGCGCCTCGCGGCATTCCTGCTCCTCGGCCTCGTCAAGAAGGTGGAAAAGGACGGTCTGATTCGTGCCGAGCGTCTGGTAGTAGAGGCTTTGCGTTAGACGCAAGCTGAACATGGTCCGCGTGGTCTGGTAGCCGTACCACTGTTTGTACCCGAAGCCAAGGAGGGCGGCGAGCGGGCCCATCACCATGCTGGTCACGATGGCGGCGCTGAAGCGCGCGACCATATCCGCCAGTTGCCCGAAGACCGAGTAAAGGATCCACGCCCCGCTGCCGAGCAAAGACCCGCCGAGCTTGAACCGATGAAAGTTGGGCATGCGCATCGCCGCGCCGGGAAAAAGCATCTCCAGGTCCACCTTGGGGATATCCTTGAACACCTTGAAAAAGACCGCGCTGGTATCGATCTCGTCAGGCAACCTCCGGTTGGGCTTCATCTTGGCGAAGAGCACCAACCGTTTGAAGATGGGCAGGCGAACCTCCTCGCGCTTCCACATACGCCACCAACGCCGCACATACCGTGAGCCAATCGTGTCGCCGCGGACGAATACCTCGAGCCTTTCGAAAACTCGGAAGTCCACATCCATATTGAGGCCCCATTCGCTGACCCCCTCGGCCAGGACCTTGATCTCGTCCATGGTGAGCTTCTTGAAGTTCGCGCGTTCCATGAGAAACGTGAACCGTTCGTACAACTCCTCCTGTTTCTGCAATCGCTCATCGGCGGTCAGCTGGTGAATGGGCGTGGTCACGGCATCGGGATCGAACGGGGCGTAGCGATCCTTGAGTTCCTGCAGCAATCGGTAGTATTCGTAGTGGAACGTCGCCGACAGCAACGCGTCGAGCTTCCGCAACAAAGCAATGGCGTCCCGGTCCGACCCGAGGTCGCGACCCAGCAACTCCACCAGATCGCTCTGGCGCAACGGGATGTAATGCTCGCGGTCCTTGTATTCGGCCATTGCAGGAGACTCCATGCCAAAGAATGCTCGAAAAATACCTTCCCGATTTCACACTTGCCTTTCTCGGGTTTGTCGAGCCTTAAAGGCTCGTTCTGAAAGCCCAGGCCGAAGGCCTGGGTCATGGTTGCCGAAAGCGGTTGGCCCTGAACGGGCCGTTCGTTGAACGAGCCCTTCAGGCTCGATCCGTCGAGCCAACGGAATTCCCCGGCCTTCGGCCTGGGCTGACCGAATCGGCCTTTCGGGCCGAACGCCGGAAGCTATTTTTTGAGCATTGCTAAACGGCGCGGAATCGCTCTCACCACCCGATCGCCTCGAGGCGGTCGTCGTCGGATTTTACCAACTTCTCGACCAGAGCATTCAGTTCATCCTGGACTTCGCTGACACGTTCTGGACGTTTCTTGGGTTCATACTCAAGACAATGATGGATCAACTCGCACAGCGCCTTGGGCATCCTGGGGGCGTATTCCTGCACCGGTTTCAGCAGGTCCCGAAACAGCTTGGCGTTGATGGCGGGGCTGTTCGGCGCCGCCACCGTGCTCGGCGGGAGATGCTGGGTCGTCAGGCGATACATCGTCGCGCCGAAGTTGTAGATGTCGGTACGCTCATTCACCAGGGTCTGCTTCGATTGCTCCGGCGCCATGTACTCCGGCGTTCCCTGCACCCGGTCCTTCGGCTCCCCCTTGATCCACGCCAGGCCGTAGTCGATGATTTTCACGTCGCCGGCCTTGCTGAGGATAATGTTGTTCGGCTTGAGATCGGCGTGGTAAACGCCGCGGCGATGCATGTGCACCAGCCCGGCGGCGATTTTCGCGAAGATTTGCACCAGCCAGGGCGTCGATAGTCGGATCGATTGATCGAGCGTTTTGCCGGCCACGTACTCGATCAGGAGGTGAACCTTGCGAACGCGGAACAACCAGTCGCGCTGGGTTTCCAGGGCCAGAATCTTGACGAGGTTCGGATGATTGAGCATCTGGCCGACGCGGAATTCGAGCTGGGCCTGTTCGAGGTACTTCATTTGTTCCTTGTCCGCGATGGGAACCATCTTGAGAGCGAACTGGCGTTGATCGCTTTCGCGGCGAACGAGGTAGATCGTGCTGTGCGCGCCCTTGCCCAGTTCCGCGAGCACCTTGAAGTTGCCGATGGTTTCCGCCATGGGTGTGATCCGGGTGGCGCTCCGCGCGCTCACCGAGGGCGAGCGGCTAAACGAATGAAACGATTCACCCTATTATTATGGATAGGGCACGCAGCGAGCATATCCAACGGAATGACGGAGCGGCTGTGACGGCGTTCAACCTCGATCGGAAGCGACTGGAGCGGATGACCCGCGCCTACGGGCACGAGATCTTCGCACGGGTTTCGCAGCGAGGCCCGCTCCTGTTCTCGCCGCGCTGGTGGGACGAACGCTTCATGGCCTGGACCATGCACGACGAGGTCGTCAAGGTCCAGCTCTTTCGCCTGATCGACGCCCTGCCCCAGCTGCGCAACGCCGCCAGCATCACACGACATCTGCGCGAATATTTTGGCGAAACGCGCGATCACCTCCCCGGCTGGGCGCAGCTTGGCTTGCGCTTCATCCCGCGCCAGGGTCTCCTCGCCAACCTGCTGGCCTGTATCGCGCGCTTGAGTGCCGAGAATCTTGGGCGCAAATTCATCGCCGGCTCCAACGTCGATGAAGCGTTGAACGCCGTGGAGGCGCTGCGCCGGCGCCGGCAGGCGTTCACGCTCGATCTGCTCGGCGAAGCGACCATCACCGAGAAGGAGGCCGAGAAAAGCCAGCGGGATTACCTCGAACTGATCGAAGGGCTGAGCGACGAGGTCAACGCCTGGAGCCCCATCGATCTGATCGACCGCGACCAGCGCGGCCCGTTGCCTCGCGTCAACGTGTCGATCAAACTCTCATCGCTTTTCAGCCAGTTCGACCCGATGGCGCCGGAATACACCAGCGCCCGCGTCCGCGAACGCCTGAGGCCAATCCTGCGCGCGGCGATGAAACGACGGGCGTTCGTCAACATCGACATGGAGCAGCACGCGTTCAAGGACGTGACGATTCACATCTTTCAGGAAATCCTCGATGAGGCCGAGTTCCGAACCTGGTCCGACGCCGGCATCGCCATTCAAGCGTATCTGCGTTCGTGCGAGGCGGACCTGCATGGACTGCTCGATTGGGTCAAACAGCGCGGCACGCCGGTATGGGTCCGCCTGATCAAGGGCGCCTACTGGGATTTCGAGACCGTGATCTGCGCGCAAGAACATTGGCCGCCGCCGGTCTACCGACGCAAAAACGAGACGGACGCCAACTACGAACGAATGTCGTTGTTCCTCTTGGCGAATCATGAATGGCTGCATCCGGCTTTTGGCAGCCACAATGTTCGCAGCCTGGCGCACGCCATCGCCGCCGCGCAGTTGATGGAATTGCCGCCGGCGTCCTGCGAAATTCAGATGCTTTACGGCATGGCGGACCCGATCAAGGATGCGCTGGTGCAGCTCGGCCAGCGCGTGCGCGTTTATACGCCGTATGGTCAGTTGCTTCCCGGCATGGCGTATCTGGTGCGCCGCCTGCTGGAGAACACGGCGAACACATCATTCCTGCGCGCGAGTTTCGCGGAGCATGTATCCGAGGAGAAACTGCTCATGAATCCAGCAAATTCCGCCCCTCTTCCTCCGGGAGAGAGGTCGGGGGTAAGGGCCTCTCTCCCATCTCGGGACGGGACAGTATTCAGAAACGAGCCCATAGCCGACTTCAGCCGAGATGACATGCGTCAGGCCATGCAGGACGCCCTTACAAGCGTCAAGAAGCAACTGGGCCAAGCCTATCCCCTCGTCGTCAACGCCAACAAGATCACCACCGAAGCGACCGTCGAATCGTTCAATCCATCCCATGTGCGCGAAATCGTCGGCAGGTGCGGCAAGGCGACAAAGGAGCACGCCCTCCTGGCGATTGATGCGGCGAGGACGGCCTTTCCGCTCTGGCGCGACGTCGAACCAAACGCGCGCGCCGATCTGCTTGTCAAGGCTGCCGGCATCATGCGCTCGCGGCGTTTCGACCTGGCCGCGTGGCAGGTCTTTGAATGTGCCAAGAACTGGCGCGAAGCCGACGCCGACGTTTGTGAGGCCATCGATTTCCTGGAGTACTACGCCCTCGAAATGCGCCGCCTGGCCTGCCCGACGGCGAACAACCTGCCCGGCGAGGACAACGCCTACTTCTATGAACCGCGCGGCGTCGCCGTCGTCATTGCGCCGTGGAACTTTCCGCTGGCGATCCTGTGCGGCATGACGGCCGCGGCGCTGGTGGCCGGCAATACCGCCATCATGAAACCCGCCGAGCATTCGTCGGTCATCGCAGCCAGGCTGATGGACATTTTTGCCGACGCCGGTTTTCCACCGGGCGTGGTCAACTATCTGCCCGGCATCGGCGAGGAAGTCGGACCGACTTTGGCCGAGCATCCCGATGTCGCCCTTGTCGCCTTCACCGGCTCGCGCGGCGTCGGCATGATCCTCAATCGCCAGACCGCCGAGCTCGCGCCGGGGCAAACCCACCTCAAGAAGATGATCGCGGAACTTGGCGGGAAAAACGCAATCATCGTTGACGATGACGCCGACCTCGACGAAGCGGTCAGCGGGGTCGTCGCCAGCGCGTTTGGCTACCAAGGGCAGAAGTGCTCGGCTTGCTCGCGCGCCATCGTGCTTGAATCCTTGCACGATGTTTTTCTCGAACGTCTCATCGAGGCGACCAGGAGTTTGAAAATCGGGCCCGCTGAAGATCCGAGTTGCAAACTTGGACCTGTGATCGATCACGAAGCGCGGGAACGAATTCTGGGCGCCATCGAAAAGGGGAAGGCCGAAGCTCGGCTGGCCTACGCGGGCGATCCGGGCTTCCTGGTCAGCGAAGGTACTTACGTCGGGCCGCACGTCTTTGCCGACGTGCAGGCGAATGCGTTTATCGCACAGGAAGAAATCTTCGGCCCCGTGCTGGCGGTTCTCAAGGTAGCGAATCTCGATGACGCGCTGCGTATCGCCAATGGGACGGCCTACGCTCTGACGGGCGGCCTGTATTCCCGCAGCCCTGATAACATCCGCCGCGTGAAGCGTGAGTTTCGCGTCGGCAATCTCTACATCAACCGCAAGATCACCGGCGCCCTGGTCGCTCGGCAGCCGTTCGGCGGGTTCAAACTCTCCGGCATCGGATCCAAGGCCGGGGGCGCGGATTATTTGTTGCAATTCCTCGTTCCACGTGTTATCACGGAAAATACGATGCGGCGCGGGTTCGCGCCTCATATACTAGACGACTGAAGACCCACCCCACCGCCTTTATTGCCGTTCGCGCCTTGGCCATTGCCAACCTGCGAGCGGCTGTCCCTCCAAGGAGAAACCTCCATGAAGCGTTCCTGGTTCGGCCTCGTCGCGTTCTCACTAATGTGCGTTTCGTTTGTGTGGGCTCAGACCCCGAGCGAATTCAAGGGGCACGACGGCCTCATTCACTCCGTTGCGTTCTCGGGCGACGGAGCGATCCTCGCCACCGCCAGCTTCGACAACACGGTCAAGCTGTGGAATTTCGCCAGCGGCAAGGAAAGCCAGGTTCTCAAGGGGCACACCTCGCCCGTGACCGCCGTCGCCTTCAGCAAGGACAGCACCATCGTCGCCACTGGCAGCGACGATAAGACCATCCGCTTCTGGAATCCAAAGGACGGCAAGTCCGCCAAGGAACTCAAGGGCCACACAGGCGGCGTCAGCTCGCTGGCATTCAGCCCCGACGGTCAGACCCTCGCCTCGGGCAGCTCGGACAAGACCGTACGCCTCTGGAACGTGAAGGAAGGCAAGGAACTCAAGAACCTCGGCGCTCACACCGAATCGGTCTACAGCGTCGCCTTCAGCAAAGACGGGAGCGAACTTGCCTCCACCGGCAACGACGGCATTATCAAGATTTGGGACGTCAAGGGCATGAAAGAAATCAAGTCGTTGAAGGTCGATCTGCCCAAGCCCCTGGTCAAGATCGAGCCGAAAGTGGAAGAGCCCAAAAAAAAGAAAGACGTCAAGGGAAAAAAGGACACCAAGAAAAAGATGACCAAGAAGGTCGAGCCCAAGGAACTGCGCGATGCGTTCACCGTGGTCGCGTTCACCCCGGACAGCAAGCAGATCCTTTCCGTGGGCCATGACAAGTTCTTACGCTACTGGAATATCGCGGACGGCAAGGAAGCCAAGAAGATCGGCCCAACCCCCGACTATATCTTCGGCCTGTCGATCTCCAAGGATGGCAAATACGTCGCCACCGCGGGATATGGCGGGAGCTTGCGTGTCTACGAGTTAACCAGCGGCAATCGCGTCTTTCCCCCCAAGGACGCTGACCCAAAGAAAGACGCCGCGCAACTCAAGGCAGCCGATCAAGCGCGCCGCGGCTGGATCACCTACTGCGCAACCTTCACGCCCGACGGCAAGTCAGTCGTCACCGGCGTTCATGAAATCCGGGCGCAAAAATACACCGCGAAGGTGACGAACGTGATGAAGTAGGTCGGCTTGCGTTCAGCGCTCGTGTGACTCCGCGCGAGCGCCAAACGCAAGCGGCGTTAGTAGGTGGCTCGCCCGCCGCTGATGTCCAGACATTGCCCCGTGGTAAAACTCGCTTCGGCGCTCGCCAGAAAATGCACGAGCGCCGCCACTTCGTCCGGCCTGCCCACCCGACCCATCGGGATCTTCGCGACCATGTAATCGACCGTCGATTGCGGCATCCCTTCCAGGATCGGCGTCGCGATCACCGCGGGCGAGATGGCGTTGACGGTGATGTCCCCGGCGCCGGCCAGCTCCTTCGCCAGCGATTTCGTAAAGCAGATCACCGCCGCCTTGCTGGCGGAATAAGGGCCGAGCGTCGGGTTGCCTTCCTTGCCGGCGATCGACGCGATATTGACGATGCGGCCATATTTGCGATTCCGCATGCCGTCGATAACCGCCTTGCAGCACAGCACCGGGCCAAGCGTGTTGACGGCGAGGACGGTTTCCCAGTCGCTCTTGGAAAGCTCCCAGAGTTTGCCCGCCTTGCCCGTGATGCCGGCGTTATTGACGAGAATATCGATCGGGCCAAGGTGGTCGATGACGTCTTCAACGGCGGTCTCCACATCGGCCTCGGAGGTCACGTCACCGGCGACGGCATGCCCGCCCACGGCGAGCGCGACGCGCTGCGCCGCCGCGGCGTTGCGATCGAACACACCGACCTTCGCCCCCGCTGCCGCGAGTCGAACACAAATCGCCTCGCCGATGCCCTGCCCTCCGCCGGTGACGAGGGCGACCTTGTTGTCGAGCCGAAAAAACGATTGCGTCATGATTTTCCCCAAGCCCAGGGGTGAGCGCAACGAACCCCAGGGATCGGCGCTCACAATAACCTTACAATAGGTTCTATGAAGATCCTCGCCATCGAAACATGGGGCCTGAACCTGGCCTACGTCGGCTGTTACGGCAACGATTGGGTCGCCACGCCCAACCTCGACCGACTCGCGGCCGAGGGGATTGTCTTTGACAATCACATCGTCGATCAACCGGAGTTGCGCGCCGGCACGCCCTGGCATCAGCGCAGCGTCGGCACGGGCCGTTATGCCCTACCTGGCACATCGCCGTCGGCAACGAATGTGTCCTCCCCCCGGGTCGTCTGGCTTGAATCCATGTCGAGCTTTGGCAACGACGCGCTGGCGCTCCTGGAATGCGGCGACCCGTGGCTTTGGCTGGAGGGGCCGAGCTTGCTGCCGCCCTGGGACCGCGATCTGGAAATCCTTGCAACTTATTTCGCCGAGGACGACGCCGAGGACGAGGTTGATCCCTGGCCCGATCCGCCCATGGATTTCGTCCAACTTGAAGAGATTGACGTACTCCGTTTGCAAAACACGTATGCCGGTGTCGTGACGGAGTTTGATGCTCAGCTTGGAATCTTGCTGGATGAATTGCGGAAAAACGAAACGCTCGACGCGATGCTGGTTTGCGTCACCGCACGGACGGGCTTGCCGCTTTGCGAGCATGGCGTGATCGGCACGCCACACGCGGCGTTGCACGATGAGTTGGTCCATGTGCCGTTGATCATGCGCTTGCCTCGGGCGGCGGATGCGGGTTTGCGAATCAATGCCTTGACGCAGCCGATCGATTTGCTGCCAACTTTCCTGGAATCGCTAAGCCAGGCCGTCCCGCCGATGCAGGGAAAAAGCTTGTGGCCGTTGATGCGCGGCGATGTGCGGTCGTTGCGATCTCACGCGCTGGCGTCGATGCGTATCGCTGGCTACGAGACGTGGTTGATGCGAACGCTCGACGCCGCCTTGCACGTGCCCATCGCGCAGCCAGGTGGAATCGAGGCGACGTCGCCGCAGCTTTTTCTCAAGCCAGAGGATCGCTGGGAGGTCAACGATCTACGTCAGCATCTGCTCGAAACGGCAGACGAGATGGAAAAGACCTTACGTGCTAGCTGCCCATTTTCGTCAGCTCAAACCCATAACGAGGCCTAGGACGCTTCGCTTCCGGTTTCGCGCACTGCGCGGACCCCTGCGGCGCAGGTTTCCCAACCTACATTGACCGACCGCGCCTCGCCGTTTACAGTGAAGAGAATGTCCTAACGCTGTCGGAGAGTTTTCCGTGCAAAAAAAAGGCAAAGACCGTTCCTGGCCGATCCTTACCAGCACGCCCCTTCTGTTCGTGGTCGGGCTCGCAGTCGCTTTCGGCATCTGGTACCTCACCCGCGATCTGTCGGTGCGCGATCTGCCCTATGGCAACCTGATGCAGATTTGCAAGGCCGACGATCCGACGGCTCGCTTCAACAACGTCCTGGTGCGCAAAGCGTCCGAGATTCGTGGGGAATTGCTTATCACCGACACGATCTCCGACGGCTCGCTCGAAGCCAAACGCGCGGAGGAGAAGAAACTGTTTCGCACCCGCATCGGCCTCGCGTCCGACGTGGAGTTGATGCAGCGTCTCGACAAACGAGTCGGCCCAAACTACCAGGGTGAGGAAGAACGCACGCTGCAAGACAGCATTCAGGCGGTCTTCATGCTGTTCTTTATGCTGGTTCCTTTCGTGCTCATCGGCTTTTTTTTGCTGCGCTGGATGTCCAGCGGCGGCAGTGCCCTGACCTTCGGGCGCAGCAAACACAAGCTTTACGCCCAGAAGGACCTCAAGATCACGTTTGAAGACGTGGCCGGCATCGATGAGGCCGTCGCCGAACTGCGCGAGATCGTTGACTTCCTCAAGACACCGGAGAAATATCACGCCCTGGGCGGCCGCATTCCGAAAGGTGTGCTGCTGGTGGGTCCGCCGGGAACGGGCAAGACGCTCCTGGGCAAGGCGGTTGCCGGGGAGGCCGAGGTGCCGTTCTTCTCCATGAGCGGTTCGGACTTTGTCGAACTCTTCGTCGGCGTCGGCGCCAGTCGCGTGCGCGATCTCTTCAACCAGGCCGATGCCCAGGCGCCGTGCATCATCTTCATCGACGAACTCGACGCGCTCGGCAAGACCCGCGGCGGCATCTCGGTTGGCGGTCACGACGAACGGGAGCAGACTCTCAATCAGCTTCTTGTGGAGATGGACGGCTTCGACTCCAACCGTGGCGTGATCATCATGGCGGCGACCAATCGCCCAGAAACGCTCGATCCCGCACTGTTGCGTCCGGGTCGATTTGACCGCACGGTGGTCGTCGATCGTCCCGACCTCGTCGGGCGCGAAGCGATTCTCAAGGTACATACCCGTTCGGTGAAGCTGGCTGATGACGTCGATCTGCGCCACGTCGCCAGTTTGACGCCGGGCTCCGCGGGAGCGGATCTGGCGAACATCGTCAACGAGGCCGCCCTGCTCGCCGCCCGCAAGAATCGCAACGCCGTCGCCATGGCCGACTTCAATGAAGCGGTCGAACGCGGCGCCATCGGCCTGGAACGCAAAAGCCGCATCATGACGCCCGACGAGAAGTTGCGGGTGGCCCATCACGAAGGCGGCCACGCGCTCGTGGCGTGCGCATTGCCGAACACCAGCCCGGTTCACAAGATCACGATCATCCCCCGCGGCATCGGCGCGCTGGGCTACATCCTCCAGCGACCCGACGACGAACGGCACATGAAAACCCGGGGAGAACTGGAGAGCGAGATCAAGGTCTGTCTGGGCGGCACGCTCGCGGAGGAAATGATCTACGGCGAAATCGCCGACGGCGCCTCCAGCGATCTGCGCCGCGCCAACCACATCGCCCGGGTCATGGTGAAAATGCTCGGCATGAGCCGGCTGGGCCGCGTGTTTTACCAACAGGATACCGGCAATCCATTCCTGGGCGGCATTAACCCGTTTGAAGGGCAACGGGAGTATAGCGAGGAGACGGCGCGCGAGATCGACATGGAAGTCCGCAAGATCGTCGAAGACGCGATGATCGACGTGCGTCGGATTCTGGTGGATCGCCGCGCCGCCCTCGAAGCGCTCGCGCAACGTCTGATGGAAAAAGAAGTTGTCGAAGCCAAGGAATTACAAGAGCTTTTGGCCGCGCATTACCCCGGACCTAAGCTGGTGCCTGCGTCGGACGCGATTGCGGCGGTTGAGCGCGTGACGGAAAGTGACGGCAAAGAGGTACGAGAGGCAAAGGGGACGTGAGTACAATTCGACGGGAAGGGCGGACTGCACTAGAAAAGGCGCGCCAGGCCAATCAGCGAGTACAGGCTTTCCTGGCGGCCGTGGAGCCTGGGGAACTCAAGGAGCCGGCGTTCAAGGAGGTCCGCGAATCTGCCAAATTGTTGAGAAAAATCGCCAACGATCAAAGACGGGTTACAATTTGGTTGGAAGAAAGACGCGTGAGTCGGTTTGGCCCTCTCGAAAAACTGCTCGGCCCCGGGAAATAACGCAGCCGCCGTTAACCTTTTGGAGGCGGCGGCGAATCGCCGTTGGCGTCGGTCAATTCAATCTCTTCCGGCGGAATCTCGACCACATGGCCGTCATGCCAAACCACGATCGGCCGACCCATCAATTTGTGAAAACGGACAGCCTTCTGAACGGCTTCCCGAAGTGCCTTTTGCACGCGCGGTCGATCCTTCAGAATTTCAGGAATGTTGATTTCTTTTTCGTCTTTCATCGGTTCACCGGTCGCTTGATCCGGGCCCAAAGTCCATCGTCGACTTCCCCGCCCCATTCGGGCCCGCCAGCATGACGACGTTGGGGTGTTCCATCGAAATCTCCCTGCACTAACGTTCCCGCTTCGTCAAGCCTACTGCGTCTCATACGCCAGGTTCGCCTGCAACCAGCGTTCGGCCTGGGCGACGGTCATGCCTTTGCGACTGGCGTAATCCTCCACCTGATCGCGCGTGATGAGATCGACGGCGAAATAACGGGCTTCCGGGTGTGCGAAGTATAAACCGCTCACGCTCGCGGCGGGCCACATCGCGAAGCTGTCCGTCAGCGTGATGCCGGTCTTGGCTTCCACGTCGAGCAACGTCCACAACGTTTTCTTTTCCGTATGGTCGGGGCACGATGGATATCCGGCGGCCGGACGGATGCCGCGGTATTTTTCGTCGATCAGGTCTTCCGTAGTCAGATTCTCAACGATGCCCCAGTTCTGCCTGGCCTGCTGATGCATGAATTCGGCAAACGCCTCTGCCAGCCGATCGGCGAGGGCTTCGACCATGATGGCGTTGTAGTCGTCGCCGGCGTTCTTGTACTGGTCCGCCAGTTCCTTGGCGCCGAAACCTGTCGAAAGGGCGAAGCTGCCGAGGTAATCGTGGATTCCGCTTTCGACCGGTGCGATGTAATCGGCCAGGCTGCGGAAGCTCGACTGGCCCTCGCGTTCCCATTGTTGGCGTAGCATCGGCATGCGGCAGGCTTCGTGAGTGCGTGTTTCGTCGGTGTAGACGACGATGTCGTCGCCGTCGCTGTTGGCGGGGAAGAAGCCGTAGATGCCGCGGGCGCGGATCGGCGTTTCGTTTAGCCGCTCGCCTTTGGCGAGCGGTTTAGCGCTCGCCAAAGGCGAGCGGCTAAACGAATTGAGCATGACCTGCGCCCTCTCGAAGAGGTCGCGTGATTCCTTTCCCACGATCGGGTCATTCAGGATTTCGGGATACTTCCCCTTCATCTCCCAGGCCATGAAGAACGGCGACCAGTCGATGTACGGCACCAGCGTTTCGAGCGGTACCTCAACGACCCGCGCACCGGTGAATGCCGGCTTCGCAATTTGCGAGTGCGGCCAATCGATCTGGAAACGTTTCGCCTTCGCCTCGGCGTAAGACACGAGCTTGCGCTCGCGGCGTTTGCGGAAGCTCTCGCGGTCTTTCTCCTGGGCGACGCGGTTTTCGCGGTCGAGGTCCTTGCGGGCGTCAGGCTTCATCAGGCGTTCGACCACGCCTACGCAGCGCGACGCGTCCTTGATGTGGATGGTGACGTTGCCATAACACGGCGCGATACGCACGGCGGTGTGTTTGGCACTGGTCGTCGCGCCGCCGATCAACAGCGGGATCGTGAAGCCCTCGCGCTGCATTTCCTTGGCGACATGGACCATCTCGTCCAGGGACGGCGTGATTAGGCCGGACAGGCCGATCATGTCCACGCCCTGTTTGCGGGCCTCGTCGAGGATTCGTTCGCACGGGGTCATCACGCCGAGGTCGATCACCTCGTAGTCGTTGCAACCCAGGACCACGCCGACGATGTTCTTGCCGATGTCGTGCACGTCTCCCCGAACGGTCGCCATGAGAATCTTGCCGCGTGCCTTGTGGACCTGCCCGCTTTTCTGCCGTTCGGCTTCCATGAACGGGAGCAGGTACTTGACGGCTTTCTTCATCACGTTGGCGGTTTTGACCACCTGGGGGAGGAACATCTTGCCGGCGCCGAAGAGATCGCCGACGACGTTCATGCCGTCCATGAGGGGGCCTTCGATGATTTGCAGCGGGCGTTCGTACTTTTGCCTGGCTTCCTCGACGTCCTCGTCGATGTGGTCGGCGATGCCGTTGATGAGGGCGTGCTTGAGACGCTCCTCGACGTTGCCAGTGCGCCAGGCGGGGGCGGCGGCGTTCCCGTTCGTCAAAGGTGAACGGCTCAACTTGAGGTCGTCGGCGAATTTCAGGAGGCGGTCGGTCGCATCGGGCCGGCGATTGAGGACGACATCTTCAACGTGCTCGATCAGGTCCTTCGGGATTTCCTCGTAGACCTGAAGCTGGTTGGGGTTCACGATGCCCATGTCAAGGCCAGCCCGGATCGCGTGATAGAGGAACACGGCGTTGATCGCCTCGCGCACGGTTTCGTTGCCGCGAAAGCTGAACGACACGTTGCTGACGCCGCCGGAAGTCTTGGCGAGCGGGAGGCGGCGCTTCAACTCGCGCACGGCATTGAAGAATTCGACGGCATAGTTATTGTGCTCCTCCATGCCGGTGCCGATGGTGAGGATGTTGGTGTCGAAGATGATGTCCGACGGATCGAAGCCGACTTCCTCCGTAAGGAGTTTATAGGCGAATTCACTGATTCTGACCTTGTCGTCCGCGGTGACGGCCTGGCCTTCGGGGATGCCCGGAATCAGATCCTTCGCGGTGAACGCCATGACGACGACGCCGGCGCCATAGCGTTTGACCAGCCGCGCCTGTTCAAGAAACTTCTCGACGCCTTCCTTCAGGCTGATCGAGTTGACAATGCCCTTGCCCTGGAGACACTTCAGACCGGCTTCGATGATTTCGAATTTCGAGCTATCGACCATGATCGGCACGTTGGCGAGGACCGGTTCATTGGCCAGCAGGTACAGGAAGCGCGTCATCGCCTCCTTGCCGTCGATGAGGTCGGCGTCCATGTTGATGTCGAGGATGTTGGCGCCGCCTTCGACCTGGTCACGGGCGATCTTGATGGCGGCGTCGAAGTTGCCTTCCTTGATGAGGCGCTTGAATTTGAGCGAGCCGGTGATGTTGCAACGCTCGCCGATCATGACAAAGTTGGTCTCGGGGCGGATGGTCAAGACCTCATTGCCGCTGAAGTAGGACCAACCAGCCCCACGCGCCAGCGTTGGGGTCAAACCGCCGGGAGCGCTAATCCCCACGCTTGCGCGTGGGGTTGGTTGAGAAGGCACAACTCGTGGCTTGACGCCTTCGATTTCGCGCGCGATGGCAGCGATCCAGTCGGGCGTGGTGCCACAGCAACCGCCGACGATGTTGACCCAGCCCTGGCGTGCGAAGTCGCCGAGCGCCTTGGCGGTGCCTTCTTTGCCCAGGCCGACGAAGCCGCCCATGCCATCGGGCAACCCGGCGTTGGGATAGACGGAGATTGGAGCGCGCGAGATCTTCGCCACCTCTTCGACCGCGGACCGCATCAGGTCAACACCGACGCCGCAGTTGAAACCAACGCTCAACGCGTCAAAATGTGACACCGAAACGTAGAACGCCTCGGGGGTTTGCGAGAAAAGCGTGCGACCACCGGGACTGTAGATGGTTCCCGATACGATCGTCGGAATGCGCACGCCCGTTTCCGTGCAGAACTGGTCGATGGCGAACAAGCACGCCTTCAAAACCAGGATGTCGTTGCCCGTTTCGACCGCGAGCAGATCGACGCCGCCTGCGACCAACCCCTTGATCTGTTCGTAGTAGCTGGCAACGAAGTCGTCGTAGGTGAGACTACGCCTGCCCTGATCGGCGCAGGCGGGCTCGATGTAAAGCGATCTGGTTGTCGGGCCAATACTCCCAGCGACGAAGCGAGGCTTGTTTGGATTGCGACGGGTAAAATCGTCCACGGCCCGGCGGGCGAGTTGGGCGGCCTTCTGGTTGATCTCGCCGACCAGATCGTCCAGCGCGAATTCCTCCAGCGCCAGCCGACTGGCGTTGAACGTACAGGTCTCGACGATGTCCGCCCCGGCTTCAAGATAGGCGCGGTGGATATCCTCGATCAACCTGGGCCGCGTCAACACCAGCGCCTCGGTGCAGTTCTTCAGCGCCTTGGGATGGGTGCGAAAACGTTCGCCGCGGTAGTCGGCATCTTCCAGGTGATGCGAGTAGATGAGCGCCCCCATCGAGCCGTCGAGCAGGAGAATCCGCTCGCTCATCAGGTTTCTGAGAGCATCACCGGGCTTCATTTGCGTCAAGATAGACATGCGACTTGCAAAGCCTTCGTCGTGGTGCAGGGGATTCGCCTGCAGGGTCTGATTAGTCAACGTGCAGGCGAGCCGCCTGCACACCGGCTGGGCGTTTGCCGTTCAGGATAGAACAATGAGCCGATTCATGCTAGACGAATCGCGGGGCCCGGCCCTTGTTCATTGGCTCGGACCAGGGTTTCTGATCCATGATGACACATCCTCACGAACGAACCGCGACCGTCAGGGAGCGTTGGGCTCGTTCGCGCCCTTAGGGTCGCGGCTCGTAACAATTGTGCCAATATCGAGCGCGTGGATTATAAAAGATTAAGCTGTCGATTTCGCAAGCCGGATGGTATGATCGCTCGCTTCGCTCCACGAAGGAAACTCCACGAAACGAGACGTCATGGCAGTTGATCGGGAATTGCAGTCGGAAATCGCGCTGGTGAAACCAACGCGGGCACGTCACGTCGCCCTGGGGTTCCTTTGCTCGATGGCTTTTGTCCTTTACCTTGATCGCGTGTGCATTTCGCAGGCCCTGGTGCCGATGAAACGCGTTTATGGCCTGGGCAACACCCAGGCGAGCTGGATCCTGATGTCGTTCACGCTGGCCTACGGCATCTTCGAGATTCCGACGGGCCGCTGGGGCGATCGCTTCGGATCGCGCCGCGTACTCACGCGGATTGTGCTGTGGTGGTCGGCGTTCACGGCCCTGACCGGCTGCGTGCCGAATATCGATCTGGAGCTGTTGACGATCCCAGTTAGCCTGGTCTTTCTCATCCTGATCCGTTTCCTGTTCGGGGCCGGGGAAGCAGGCGCGATTCCAAATTCCGCGCGCATTCTGATGCACTGGTTTCCCGACACCGAGCGCGGGAAGATGCAAGGCATGTACCAGGCGTCCATGCACATCGGCGGAGCAATCGCGCCGCTGGTCGCAGCCTGGCTTATCGATTCGCGCGTCGGCTGGCGCGGCACGTTTGTTCTCTTCGGCTGCGTGGGGGTTGTTTGGGCAGGCGCGTTTTACTGGTGGTTTCGCGATGATCCGCGCGATCACCCATCGGTCAATCAGGCCGAAGCGCAGCTCATCGGTCCGGGGGCGCACGGCAGCGGGCATGGCGCAGTCCCCTGGCTTGCGGCGATCACGCATCCCAATGTTTGGTTGCTGGGCATCACGGTTACGCTGACGGCTTTCAACTCGTACTTCTTCTTCTCATGGTATCCCACCTACTTGCAGGAAGCCCGGCTGGTCAGCAATCAGACAGCCGGCTGGATGGCGGCCCTGGCGCTCGCCGGAGCGACGGCCGGTTCGCTGATCGGCGGGGTCATCGCAGATCGCATCACGCGCCGCGGCGGCAATATCTATCGCGCCCGTCGGTTGCTGTGCTTGACCGTTTACGTTCTCGCCTCGGTCTGCCTGTATGGCAGCATTCACGTCGATTCCGCATGGGGCGCGGCCATTCTTTGCACGACGATGTGCGTGCTCATGTTCTGCATGTTGCCCAGCTGGTGGGCCTGTTCCTTCGATGTGAGCGGCAAGCACACGGGTTCGCTTTTCGGCCTGCTCAACGGCATCGGCCTGGTCGGAGCGATGGGCTCGCAGTACTTCTTCGGCGCCTTCGTTGACTGGCGCAAAGGCCTTGGCTTTGAACGCCGCGATGGCTGGGACCCTGGTTTTTATGCCTTGATCGCGGCCTTGTTGGCGTCGGCACTTCTGTGGCAGTTCATCTATCCGCGCGGCGTGGTCGGGGAACCCAATGCGGTACCGCGTGATTCCGACACGGCTTCCGGCGACGAACCGCTCAAGGCCGCTATCCAGCCGGCGGCGAATGCAGGAATACGCGAGGGCCCGCCTGATCCGCTCGCTCGATGACCTTTCGGCGATAATCGGATTGCGGCATCCGGAGGCAGTTGCGTTGCTGAGCCTTCCCGGCGGCCGCGCGCCGACGCCGGCGGGTTCGGATCGCCGTCGGTGACAGACGGCGGTGGCGGTGGGCCGTGGACGCGGGGGAGCGCGCGGAATCGGCGCGGTGAGGATTTGGA
>JACPPF010000163.1 GCA_016191165.1 Planctomycetota bacterium | reverse complement strand
CTTGTTGCCTGGCAGACAATACATGTTCCCGCCAAAGCCGGGAACGGCAAAAACTCTCTTTTTTGTCTTCAAGTCCCATTTGCTGATTTTCCCTGAGAACGGAGTCGGACTTGAAAATACCAACAAGTATTTTCCATCCAGAGTAAACTCGACGATCGCCGGCCGCTCGTCTTTGAAATCGAGGCGGTGTAGTTCCTCCCCCTTGTATTCGGTGGTCTCCACGTGTGCTCTGTCGCCGCCAATACGCCTGGGAGTTGTGATGCCAACTAGAGTAGGTCGGGCGTCGGGCCGCCATTTCTCGGTGCTAAATCCGATGTCATCGTTGAAACCAATCAGGAAATGACGATTGAGATTTGGGTGATTAGCGAAATCGCCTTTGATTCTGACGACGTCACCATAGACGGTAACCTTTCGGCGACGCCCACGGTGAACGTTATCGTTGCGGATATTGTGCCGTAAAGCTACCTACGGCCGTGGCCTGAATTAGCCGGCCTGAATTCCCCCGCCCGGGGATGATCTTGACTTCAATCCCAATTTCGTTTGATTCCGACGCCCCTTTGGCTATGCTCTCGTCAGAGCGACAGCGGTGAAACTATCCGTTTTTTTCCGGAGACCTTCCATGAATCGTAACGTTTTTCTGACAGCGATGGCCCTGTTCGTCGGCGCCTGCGTTGTGCACGGTCAGCCCTTCACGATCAAATTCAAGGAGAGCGGCGACGGCGATGTCGCGCTCGTCAAAAAGTCCGACACCACCGTGACCAAGGTGCTCGTCGAGGACGCCGGCGGCGGCGTCCTCGCCGATCAAAACGAGACCAAGGGGGACACCCTGGAGTTCAAGGAAACCACCATCAAACGCGCGGCCGGCAAGTCGCCCACCAAGTTGATGCGCGAGTATGTCAAGGCGCAATCCGTGAAGGGGGACACGGCCGAGGATTGGGGGTTGCAGGGCAAGACCGTCCTCATCGAAAAGAAGGACAAGCAATTCCATTTCACCTACAAGGACGGCAGCCAGGTCGAGGGTAAGGCGGCAGCGGCGCTGGCGAAGGAATTCGGCAAGAAGAGCGATACCAGCAAGGAAATCGAGAAAATGATCCTGCCCCAGAAAGCCGTCAACGTGGGCGAATCGTGGAAAATTCAGATGGCCAAGATCGTCACGGAATTGAGTAAAGAAGGCATGACCCTGGATGCGACCAAGGCCACCGGCAAAGGGACGCTGGTAAAGGCTTACAAGAAGAATGGCCGGCAATTCGGCGAAATGCGCTTTAGCCTCGATATCCCCGTCGCCACCGTGGGCAAGGGGACCGCCACGCTGACCTTCGCCGCCGGCGCGAAAATCCTCATGGACCTTTCACTCGACGCTTGCATCGATGGCTCGTCGGACGCGGGCGTCATGAAAATGAAGATGACCATGCGCGGCGACGCCACGACCAAGGGCGCCCCTGGCGCCACCGTCACTCTCGAAGTGGTTGCGAACCTCTCGCAGACTCAGACCGACCTATCGAAGAAGCGATAGCGTGCTGGCGAGCGGGAATGCGCGAAACCGCCAAGCGGTGCTCAGGGTGAAGGGCGTTTGTAGATTGTGAATGGGAAGCCCTACGCCGCATGGCGGTCCGCGTCCCGATCGGACATCAGGAGGTCGTCGAGCAGGCTCTGGCGAAAATCGTCCGTGAATGGCGGGCTCTTGTGCTGATAGGTTTCATTCGTGAAACTGAAGAACGCACGCTGCGAAAAATCGGCGAGCGCTTGCCGGGCGGCGGACGGGAGTTGAAACCGCACCCAGTGGGCGGCGCCAACCGCACGGTCCTCGGGCCGGCAGGTGACGAGATTGCAATCAATCTTGTGCTGGCCAACATGCAGCTTGAGATGTGCGTTCGCAAGGCTGCGCCAGGGAGCCAGTTCCGTGACCAGTTGAGTCGGGTCGGCAATCTCAATGAGCAGGGCCGCTTGCAGCAAGTTCCTACTGGGCAGGAGCCGATTGTAGAGATTCAACTCCAGCTCCACCTCGCGCGGCTCCGCGAGGCGGGCGATGCGGATCACCTCTTGCACGCGGAACCAGAGCGTCTGGCGATTCTCGAAAAGCAAGGTCAGCTTCGGCCCAACGCGCACGCGGCGATAGCGATCGAGGTAGCGGCGATGCGCGTCGAAGAACTCCTTACGCCGGGACGCGTATTCTTCGAGGGGCAGCAGGTCATCCACGGTTAGAGGCAACATGGACCATCCCTGGTCATGCGGGCATTTCCAATTTACAATCAGCAATTTCCAATCGCATCCATTCGCATATCATCGCCCGGCGAACCTCACCCTGTCGGGTAATAGGCCCCTATAGTTACTTTTCCGGCGCGAGAAACACCTTGAAAGAAACAAATCCACCGACAAGGGCGCCGACGATGGGACCGCCCAGGTAGATTGCCGAGTCGGTCCAGGGGCTGCGCGGCGGGTTCGTCGAGTTGAACGCTTCCAACAGCGTGGGCCCGAGCCAGCGGGCGGGGTTCATGCAGGCGCCGGTCAGGGCGAAGCCGAACAGGGCGCACACCGTCGCGATCATGCCGGCGACAATTCCCAGCTTGAGCGCATCGCCCCCGGTAAGGCCGAAGATGGCGAACACGAGGAAAAAGGTCAAGACCAGTTCGAGTACGGCGCCGGTGAAGAGCGTGCCCTGTCCGACGGTCGGGTAAGCCAGCGTGTTGAGATGCGGCGCGCCAAACTGGGCGGGACCGAGAACGCTGGCATCAAAGGTGAAATAGAGGCACACCGCCGCGAGGATGCTCCCCGCGAACTGCACGGCCATGAACCCCGCGGCCTTTTGCGTCTCGACTCGGCCGAACACCCAGAGCATCAGCGTGATCGCGGGATTGAGATAGCCGCCGGTGGCCGGCGCGGTCAGCGCCAGCATGGCCGCCAGGATGAGGCCCTGTCCCAGCGCGATGCCGAGCACGCCGAGCTGGTGCGACGCCAGCGTCATCTGATTGACGCAGATCAGTCCGGAGCTGAAAAACACCAGGCCGAAGGCGCCGATCAGTTCGATGATCAAAATGCGCGGGAGCGTTTTGTCCATGCATGGAGTCCTGAACTGAAAGCCACATTCGTTTAGCGCCCGCATCGAGACACCGGATCACTCCGGGCGTCGGGCGGGCGCTAAACGCAAACGCGCGCGATCACTGCTTCGGCTGCGTGATGCCGCGGAAGGTGTCGGTGCGGAATGGCGACGCCGGCAGACCTTCGCGGTTGTAGAGGTTGCAGATCGGGTGATTCGCCCAGCCATAGCGCACGGCAATCGGCGCGTCGACCTTGTCGCAAGAAACGATGACGGTTTCGCCAGAGATTTCCGCCTTGGCGTTGTGGAAGACCCTGTCCTTGCCACAGACGGTGAAACCGACGAGCGGCGCGCTAGTGGACGAGCCTTCCTTGACGCGCCAGGCGAAGGCGTTCTTGGCGCCCTTTCTGGCTGATGGCGTCGGCACGATCTCCATGCCGACGAGTCCGCCGCCGATGTGATCAAAGCTGAGGGTCGCCTGCCCGCGTCCGAACTTCGCGCTCTTGTACATCGGGCCGGAGTAGACGATTTTCTCGCCATAGGTCTGGGCTCGCGCCGCCAGGGCGAGGCGAATGCCGATCGGCCGCTTGGGAACCGGGTGAATGTCCAGTTCGTCGCCGCAGTCGGTGATGACGGCCATGCCGGTGTTCTTGAGTTTCGCGAGCGTCATGGTCTGGGCTTCACGCAGTTCGGCCCAGTTGCTTTCGCCGGGTTGTTTGGCGACGGTGTTAAACGGCGCGAGTTGAACGAAGTAGAACGCGAGATTGGGATTCTTGAAATCGGCGCGCCAGTTCTCAATCATGGCCGGGTGAAGCGTGCGATACTTGTACGCCTGCCCTGCGTTGCTTTCGCCCTGGTACCAGATGGCGCCCTGGACCTGGTAGTTGAGAAGCGGATGGATCATGCCGTTGTAAAGCGCGGACGCCACGTTGGGACCCTTGGCCGGGGAGATCGGCAGTCCGGTCGCCTTGAGAGCCGACTGGCTCGTCCACGCCTCGATGCGCGTGCCGCCCCAGCTCGTGTGAATCAGGCCGACGGGGACCTTGCGATTTTCGTTCAGGTTGCGTCCGAAGAAATAGCCGACCGCGGAGAACCCGCCGACGGTTTCGGGCTTGGCTTCAAGCCAGGCTCCGGTGGTATTGGCCTGGGGTTTGTTTTGCGGGCTGCGTGCGACGGTGAACATGCGCAGCATGGGGTTGTGCTTTGCCGTGGTGGCGGTCTGCTTGTCGCCCTTGTCGCTGCCGTTGACCGTTTGGGCCATGTTCGATTGGCCGGAGCAGATCCAGACTTCGCCGACGAGCACGTTTTTGTAGGCGATCGTGTTGTTTCCTTTGATGGTCAACTCGAACGGGCCGCCGGCCTCGCCGCTGGCGACGGCGACGATCCAGTTGCCGTTAGCGTCAGCGGTCGCGGTGGAGGTCTTGCCGCGGAAGGAGACGGTCACTTTTTCGCCGTTGTCGGCCGTGCCCCAGATGTTGACGTTTGATTTTTGCTGGAGGACCATGCCTTCGGAGCACAGGGCGTGCGGCTTGACGTCAGCCCGAGCGGCAGCCGGCGCCAGGCCGATGCAAAAAGCAAGGAGCAGGATGCGTGTTTTCATGTTCGTTCTCCTGGGTGCGATTTCGAGGTCATGGTTGGATATGATCGCGTATGAATGGGCAAAGATCAAGGACGGTTTTGAAAAACCCGCCCGTCGTCGGCGCGATTTGCCACCAAGTTGTTCAAGGTTCCCCCCCCCCGACCGTCCTTTCACGGGAGGGTGGTGAGGCTCGATCTGTAGCCCGATCAGGCTTGGCACGCCGACCTTGTCTAGCCCGTGAACCGCCTGCCTGCTACACTGGCGAAAGGTAGGACGGCGTGAACCACGGGGAAATCACGATGGCCGAGGCATTGAAGACCGAGCACCCCCATATCGTGCGACTTGAATCCGTTTGCGGCGGCGAGCCGGTAATCGACGGCTTGCGCGTGGCCGTCCGTCACGTTGCCACGCTCCATCGGCAGGGTGAATCCATTGTCGATATCGCCGAGGCTCTGAACATCTCAGAAGCCCAGGTTTTTCATGCCCTCAGTTATTTCTTTGACCATCGCGATGAGATTCTAGCCTTGATCGCCCTGGAAGACCAAGCCCATGGCCGATTCACCCAGCTTTGAGTCGTTTTTTGTCCGACTCTATTTCGACCGCCACATCATGCGCCGGCTGGCTGTGGATTTGCGAGGTAAGGGTTTCGATGTTCTGACCACCGAGGAGGCAGGCAAAGACACGGCCTCGGACGAAGAACAGCTTGCCCTTGCCGCGGCGGAACATCGAGCCATCCTCACATTCAATATTCGCGATTTCGCACCACTTCACGACCAGTGGCAAAAATCAGGCCAGAGTCATTCCGGGATCATTGTCTCCCAACAACTTGGCAGCCGCCAATATGGCCACCTCCTCCAACGAATGTTACGGATGCTCAACCACTTCACATCTGAAGAAATGGCCAGCAACTTCGTCCACCTGGAGCAGTTCAAGTAGGAAGCGACTCGCTCATTCTTTCACGGCGGCGAGGAATTGCCCGGCTGCGCCAACAATCGCCCCGTTTTCAGCACGCCGCCTTGAAGCACCGCCAGAATCCGCTGGCGATCCTCAAGGATCGAGATATCCGCCAGCACATCGCCATCGACGACCAAGACATCCGCGAGTTTGCCGGGTTCGAGGGTGCCGAATTCGTCGCCGCGTCCCATGATCTCGGCGCCAATCTTGGTCGCACAGGTAATCGTTTGCAGCGGCGAGAATCCGACGTACCTGACGAAGAACGTCATCTCCTTGGCGTACTCCCCGTGCGAGTTCCAGGCGAAGCCGAAATCGCCGCCCATGCCGATGCGGCCTCCGGCTTTGAGGATGCGCCGGGCGGATTCCGCGCCGCATTCCATGCACTCAATATGCCCGTCAATGATACGCTGCGGCATCCCAAACTCGGGCCCGTGTTCGATGCTCGCCTGCTCGAAACGCAAGGCGGGAATCACCGGCGTATTGCGGATCATCAACAGGTCGAGGGCCTCGTCGTCCATGAACGTGCCGTGTTCGATCGTGTCGTAGCCCGCGCGGAGAGCATTTTTGATGCCCGCGTTCGCCCGGCAATGGCCCGTGATCTTCAGGCCATGATTGTGCGTCGTGGCGACGCAGGCGTCCATTTCCTCGAAAGTCATGCACAGCGTGTGGTGATCGTTGGCATCCGGCGCCGCGGCATCGCCGGTCGGGTAGGTCTTCACCCACTCGACGCCGTCCTTTACAAGTTTGCGCACCGCGGCCCGGCATTCGTCGGCGCCGTTGATGAGCAGCACCAGGCCATCCATGCCGATCTTGCGGAAATCGGGGTTCCAGTCCATCAACCCGCCGACACCGCAAATTTCACGGCCGCTCGCCGCCAACCGCGGGCCGGGGACGACGTCGTTTTCAATCGCCTTCTTCAGCCAGTAATCAACGTTGAAGAGGCACCCGCCCGACCGCGCCGCGGTGTAGCCGCACTCGAGGGCAAGCTTGCAGTTGCTGGCAGCCAGGAGCGTGACGTATTCGACGGGATACTTGATGTCCAGGTCTTCGAGCGCGGCAACGTTGAAGTAGGTTGCGTGAAAATGGGCCTCGACCAGGCCGGGCATGATCGTCCCGCCCAACGCGTCAATGCGCCTGGCGTCGGGCGCGACAGGCGGCGCCATGGCTACGGAGCCGGCATAGGTGATCTTTCCGTCGGTGATATGCACTACTCCGTTGGCGATGGGAACGGCACCGGTGCCGTCGATGAGCGTGCCGTTGTGGATGACCTCGGTGCCACGAGCGCTTTTCATCAATGAGACTCCGCCGCAAAATTGGCGCGATGGTTGGCCGCTTGCCGTTTAGCCCCCGCCTGGCGCCATGCGGGCGCTAAACGGCAAGCGGCGAATCCGCGCCCTGGAATAATCCCCCACTTTGATTTACACTGTTCTCATCCCCCTCACAACAAAAAATCCGGAGATCGCCGTGAGCCGAGTTGTCGAGCAATACCAACGGGCCTGTCATTCCCTGGCGGGCGGCGTTTCATCGTCCACCCGGCTCAATCGGGCCGTCGGGCATGCGATGTACTTCGATCGCGCTGCCGGTTGCAAACTATGGGACCTCGACGGTAAGGAGTACCTCGACCTTTGTTGCAGTCACGGCGCCACGTTACTGGGTCACGGCGATCCGCGCGTGCGGCAAGCTGTCGAACGCGCCCTGGAGCGCGGGGCCGCCTGTTCCTATGAGAACGAGCAACACGCCGAACTGGCGGAATTGCTTTGCGATGTCATCCCGTGCCTCGAGCGCGTCCGCTTCACCGGTTCCGGCACCGAGGCGACCATGCACTGCATCCGCCTGGCCCGCGCCTACACGGGCAAACAGAAACTGCTCAAGTTCGAGGGCAACTTTCACGGCTATCACGATCAGGTCATGTTCGCCATCGGTACGCCCGCCGACCAGCTTGGGCCGGAAAATCATCCGAGCCTTTATCCAGGTTCGACGGGAATCGCCGACGGATTGAAAGAGCAGCTGATTGTCGTGCCCTATAACCGCGTCGATCTGCTCGAACAGGCGTTCTACGACCACGGGAAAGAGCTGGCGGCGGTCATCGGCGAGCCGATCTATTACAACGCGGGCTGCATCATACCAAGCGAAGAGTTCATCGAAGCGCTGCGCGATTTGACGGCGCGTCATGGCGTCTTGCTGATCTTCGATGAAGTGCTCAGTGCATTCCGCATGGGCCTTGGCGGCGCCCAGGAATACCTCGGCGTCATGCCCGATCTCTGCACGCTCGGCAAGGCGGTCGGCGGCGGGTATCCCTTGAGCGCGTTTGGCGGTCGGCAGGATATCATGGATCGCCTGATGCCGATCGGCGACTGTCAGCATTCGGGGACCTACAACGGTCATCCCGTCGTCGTCGCGGCGGCGCTGGCGGCGATCAACGCCTATCGCGAGCCGGGGTTCTACGATCACATCCACACGATTGCCAAATCGCTGTGCGACGGCCTGACGGCGCTTTTCGCCAGGCATGGCATCGCCGGGCGCGTGCAAGGGTTGGGCGCTCGCTTCGGCATTTACTTCGGCGTGGACGGGGAGGTGCGCGATTATCGCGACGCCGTCAAGCATCAGCGTGAACAGATGTTGCGTTTCATCAAGGCCGCCATCGAACGGGGCGTCTACTTTCATGACTACGGCGGCGCGGCGTGCCACCACGGGTTTTGCGCGGCGATGAACGCCAACGATGTGACGGACGCGCTGCGGCGGTTGGATTTGGCATTTAGCCGCGTTTAGCCGCTCGCCTCTGGCGAGCGGGTGTGTGAAACGCTCGCCAAAGGCGAGCGGCTAAACATTTTGGGAATACCATGCGCATCGCCATCGGTCAACTTTGGCAAGAATCGAACACCCTCAATCCGCTGCCGACCACGTGCGCGGATTTCGAGGCGTTTGGCATTTTCCAGGGCGCCGACCTCATCGAGCGATTCGCCGAGACCAACGAACTGGGCGGCTTCATCCAGTCGCTGCAAGCCTGGCCCGAACGCAAGGAGATCGTCGGGCTGATGCGTTTCGCCGCCTGGCCAGGCGGACCGGTGGATACGACTACATTCAACATGCTGATGGATCGCATGATTGACACGCTTCAAAGTGCCGGGAAGGTCGATGCGGTGTTGCTCGCCCTGCACGGTTCGATGGTCGCCGAGTGCGAGCCCGATGTTGAAGGGTACCTGCTTCAGCGCGTGCGGGAATTGGTTGGCCCGGCGATTCCGGTCGTCGGCACGCTCGACCTGCACGCGAACATCACGCAACGCATGGTGGACAACGCCGAGTGTTTGGTTCTGTATCACACCGCCCCGCACGTCGATGTGATGAGCACCGGCCGGCGCGGCGCCAAGGCGCTGCGCAAGATCTTGATCGAGGGCCGCAAGCCGGTGACCTCCTTCCGCAAGCTGCCGATGGTCGTGCCCGCGGAGCGCGCCAACACGCAAGACCCGGATAGCTTCAGTTATGGCATTCGCAAGTTGCTCGAGAGCTGGGAGCGAAATCATTTTGTCTTGAGCGCCGGCCTGGCAACGGTACAGCCCTGGCTCGACATTCCCGACCTCGGAAGTTCAACGCTGGTCGTTTGCAGCGATCAGGCGCCGGCGTCCTGGGGCGAACATGCCTGCGCGGAACTGGCGACTAACGTCTGGGACCACCGCCGCGACTACCTGCCGACGCTGGTAGATATTTCCACGGCCGTCCGCGCTGCGTTCGATGCCGCCAGGCCCGCTGATGAGTGCAGCGAACTTGCGGGATCACCGCTCACCGTCATCAGCGACAGCGCCGATGCGACCACGTCCGGCTCCACCGGCGACAGCACCGCGGTATTGAGCGAGCTGATCAAATACGAATGGCCTCGCCCCGCGCTCGTCACGCTCGTCGGTCCGGAAACGGTCGCCGAGGCCGAGGCGCATGGCAGCGGCGCCGAATGGACCGCGACCCTGGGCGCCACGCGCAACCCGCGCGTTTTTAAGCCGATCACTCTGCCGGTGCGCGTTCAGAATATCTTCGATGCGAAGTTTATCCTATCTGGCCATCTCGCCGAGAAATTGCCAATCGACATGGGCCGAGCGGTGGTGTTGATGTACAAGAACGTACACATCATCGTGACCTCGCGTTCCGGCCCGCATTTCGCGCCGCAGTTGTTTCAGTCGGCGGGGCTTGACCCATTCACGGCCTCGGTGCTAATCGCCAAGAGCCCGTGCGGGTTCCGGGCGGCGTATGCCGATCATGCGAAGCAGATTTTCGTCGTGCGGGCGCCAGGTTGCGCCCCGTCGGATTTCTGGACGTTGCCGTTCACGGGCATTCCGCGGCCCTTGTGGCCCTGGGATGAAATGGCATAGGCGCGGCTGAGCGTTGGAGCAGCGCACCGTGCGAGCGTTAAGCCGCAAGCGGCATCACCGTAGCGTCTCGTCCAGCGCCGCGAGCGCCCGCTCGCATTCCTTCTGGGTGATCGACAGCGGCGGTTGCAGGCGCACGACGTTCCCGAAGATGCCGCCGACGCCCACCAGGATGCCGCGCTCGCGCATCCTGGCGCGGATCGCTTTCGCCTCGATGGGAGCTGGTTCTTTGGTCTTGCGGTCCCGCACCAGTTCCAGGCCGATCATCAGGCCTCGGCCACGCACATCGCCGATCAGCGCATGTTTCTCTTGTAGCTTCTTACAACCCGCTATGAGCTCCGCGCCACGCGCATTTGCGTTTTCGCACAAACGTTCTTCCTCGATCACAGCAATATTCGCCAGAGCGGCCGCACACGCAATGGGGTTGCCGCCGAACGTGGACAGATGGTCGCCCGGCTTCATCGCGCTGGCGATTTCGTGGCGTGCCGTGAACGCGCCGAGCGGAAACCCGGCGGCGATGCCCTTGGCCATCGTCATGATATCGACTGTCAAATTGGCAGTATGTTCCACGTGGAACATTCGCCCCGACCTGCCAAATCCGGTCTGCACCTCGTCCACGATCAGGAGCGCGCCATGTTCGTGCATGATGCGCGCCGCGATCGGGAGATACTCATCGGGCGGCGTGATGATGCCGCCTTCGCCGAGGATCGGTTCGACGACAAACGCGGCCACGTCGCCGGAGGTCTGCACGCGGACGACGTCCTTGAGCGCATTCGCGCAGGCGATGTCGCACGACGGATACTCCAGACCCAGTGGACAGCGATAGCAATAGGGCGCCGGCCCGAACGCGACGCCTGGCAGGTACGGCCCATTGTTCTTCTTGCGCGCCTGGTTGCCCGTGATCGACAGGGTACCAATGGTTCGGCCATGAAACCCGTAGGCCAGGGCGACAATCTCGCGCCGCCCGGTGTGCTGTTTGGCGAGACGCATGGCGCCTTCATTCGCCTCGGCGCCGGAGTTACAGAAGAAACTCTTGGCTTCCCCCGGTCGCTCGCGCTCCCGGCTGGTTGGTCCGAGGGGTACGATCCCCGCAAGTTTCTCCGCCAATTCACCCACGACCGGCACATGGTAGACGCACGAGGCGCAATGCACGAGCTTGTCCATCTGGTCCCGCGCCGCCGCCAGGATGCGCGGGTGATTGTGCCCCGCGTTGACCACGGAGATGCCGGAAAAGCAGTCGAGATACGCCCTGCCATCGATGTCGGTGACGGTGCGGCCCAACGCCGACGCGACCACAATCGGTTCAAGGCCGTCGGCGACGACGGGCAAAAGGAACCGGCGAGAACGGTCGGCGGGGGTCATGGTACTTCCTCGGCAACGGGGACGTCCGGGATGTTCTATTGGGCCATGCGACGAAACCATGAAAATCTCATCGCTTGCCGCGCAAGTTTGGCCGCTTCTGACATTCGTGTGGCAACAGTTTAACCGAACTCAAAACCAACATTTGGAGGTAGAACCATGTCCCGCCTTTTCCTACTTGGCGTTTTCGGCCTGTTTGCCGGCTCGCAGGCAGCATCCGCCCTTACGGTCTGTCACGACTTCACGCGATACCGGGTTGCCGGCGCCGACGGCGACAATCTCGGGCGCGGCGACCTGATTGGACTCTTGCGGGCCCGTCAATACCGAGGCATCCTATCATTCAATTCGTCCGACGCCGCCGCTCTCGCCAAGGCACAGCGCTTCCTGCGGCCGGGGGATGTCATCCTCATTGGCGCGGGCAATGGGCATTCGGGAGTCATGACCGCCGGAGGCATCGAACATTTCATTCAAGTTCCTGGCGAGGTAGGCCAGCGCCGCGATCCGGGCAACTTGCCGCGCGGCCCGGTGCGCGGTCCGCGCGCTAACTCCAATGCGCTCGGCGGACATTTCGTGGGCGATTCGCTGGTGCAGATGCTCGGCCGACTTTCGGCACGCGGGCCCCAACCGGTGGAGATTTGGAGCAAGACCAACGACCTCAAAGTAACCATGACGTGGAACACCCGCACGGACGTCGATTTGTGGGTCGAAGAACCCAGCGGCGCCCGGTGCTGGTATCGCCAGCGTCAAACCGCCAATGGCGGCGCGCTTCTCGAAGACGTGACGTCAGGCTTCGGCCCGGAACATTATGCCCTCGCACGAGCGGTGCCGGGGACATTCACGATCAAGGCGAACTATTTCAGCGGCCCTCGCAACGCCAAGGTTGAACCGACGACGGTAACGGTCATCGTCACCCAGTTCGAGGGCACGCCCAGCGCCCGTAGCCAAACCTTCACGGCCACGCTGCGAAACCGGGGCGAAACCGTGACGCTCCACTCGGTGCGATTTCAGTAAACGAGTCCGAAGCTCGGTGCTATCGCAGAGATTCCAGCGGGCGCAAGCGCATCGCACTCAGGGACGGGAAGAACCCGCCGAGGGCGCCCATTAACAGGCTGAACGTCAGGCCGAAGCCAAAGACAAAGGTGTCGAAGATCAGCCGCAGCACGACGCTCTTGCCCCCGCCGCCCACGCCGCTGCTGATGATGCTGCTCACGGTCGTGCCGTTGAATAGGAGGAAAGCGACGACACACACGAGCACGCCGCCGAGGAGCGCGATCAGGAGCGATTCGAGTTGAAAGGACAACAAGATCTGCCAGCGGCGATAGCCCATCAAACGCAGAACACCGATGTCCTTGCCACGCTGGCTGATCGCGGCGTACATCGTGTTCATGACCCCGAGCACGCCGCCGATGGCCATGATTACCGCGACGATATAGATTGCGAAGCTAAACTGTTTGCTGGTCTCGGACATCTTGGCATAGTAGGCGCGCTCGGTAAAGGCTTGCAGATTGCGTTCGAGCTTGAAGTTCTTGATCTCCTGGGCGGCCAGCTTGGCCTTGTCGGCGCTGGCGGTGCGGACGACGTAGGAGCAATAGGAATTCTCTCGGCCAAAACCTTGCTGAACGAAAAGGTCGCGCGTCCAGATTTCGGAGCCGAAAGAGTTACCGCCTTCTTCCATGACACCTGACACGACCCAGGTTTCGGGCCCGAGGACAACGGTGTCGCCTGGTTCGAGCATTTTCTTGCCGACATCGCTGCCGAAGGCGCGGGCGACGCCGTGGCCAATGACGATTTCCTTGGCGTTGCCAAAGCCATCGACTTTGCGGACAAACGGTTCCCTGGGCCAATCCCCGACGGCGAGCTTGACATCGTGAACGGCTGCCGCGACGGGAATGTTGTCGAGTCCGCGCATCTGCACGAAGCGCCGTTCCCGGCCGCCAGCGGAGGGGTTGGGAATCATGTACATGACGATCACGTAGACTTCCTTGGAGAAGAGCCATTGGCCATCTTCGGTTTTTTGGACTTCGCGCTGCAAATCGCGCGGCAACTGTTCGACGGCCATGGGCGGGAGATTGCTGAAGGCCTCGTCGGTGGCGCCGTCGGAGAGGACGATGACGTTGCCGGGGTGGCCCGAGCTTTCGGTCAAACGATCCATGCCGCGGACGAAGGACAACATGCCGGTGAGCAGACCGGTGACGAAGGTGAACGCCAGCGCGGTGACCAGCGTCGTCTTCCAGCGGTTTTGCAGATTGCGAAGATTGTAGCGCAGCGGCACCTTGCGAATCGGCAACACATAGAGCAAGATCGGCAGCAGCGCCAGCAACACGATGCCGGCGCCCACCACCGCGAAACCCGCGGCCGTGGGATGCTCGACGAGCCAGTTCAGGAATGGATTGCGGAGCGTGCGCATTGGGAAAACCACTTGCCACCAGCGGCTCACGCCACCTTGGAGAACACCTCGGAAACCTTGACGGAGCGTGCTGTCCATGCCGGGATCAGGCATCCCGCCAGCGCGGTTAGTGTGCCGATCGCCAGGCCCCACATCAAGGCCGCCTCGGGAATGCGGAACACCGGGAAAAAGCCGATGCGAAACGGAATGCCTCCCCAGCGCAGGTTAAAGAACGCAAAGGTCGCTCCCGCGGCCAACAAGCCCGCGACGGCGCCGACGAAGACCGCTTCGCCGACAATCAACAGAAACACCTGGTTGGGTCGATAGCCGAGCACCTTCATCACCGCCATTTCGCCGCGGCGTTCGCGCACGGTGATGCTGATCGCGTTGGCCATCACCAGGGCCATGATGACCAACATGCCGGGCACGATGACGAATTTCATGGCCAGAAAGATATCGCGGTAGGCGTCGAGAAAAGAGCCGACCAGGGACGAGGCCGTTTCGACTTTGACGGGAAAGTTGCTAAACCGCGGCGACTTCATGACGATGCTGCCAATTTGGTCGAACTTATCCCGATCGCCCACGCGCAGCCAGATGAGGTTGAGCCGCTTGTTCGCCAGCGGGTGCGCCCGGCCGTTGTTGGCGCGCGCATACTGCTCGAACGATTTGTTGAAGTAGTCCATGCGCATGATCGCGCTGGCGTTGTAACGTCCATCCGGCAGGACGCCGACGATCTCGAACTCCAGGTCGATTCCCTTGTAGTTGATGCTCGTCAGCTTGAAACGTTCGCCGACCTTCTTGTCGAGGGCTTTCAATTTGTCAGTACCCAGCAGGCATCCCTGGGGCTTGTCCTTGAGCGCCTCGACGAGTTTCGGATCGAGATCGCCGAGGTCGTCCATCATCGGGATGATTTGCTCCGGCTCCATGACGAAAAAGAGGATCAGCGTGTCGGGTGTGATTTTGGCGGGATCGGTCGTGCCGCCGTAAAAGGACCAGGTCATGAAGTCATTCGGGCCATACAATTTGTTGCCCTGGGCGTCGACCAGTTCCGGGAGAAACTGCGAGGATGCCGGATTCAGGTAATCGGCATGCGTGATCGGCATTTGGCTAGGAACGGACCAGCGGTAGGTGACGATGATCTTGAGATCCTTCGATCGTTCGACGGTGATCAGGTCAATGAAAAAAATGATGGTCCAGATGGTGGTGATCATGAACGCGAGCACGCCGATCGCCGCGCTGGTCAATGCCGTGCGCAGGAAATGGCGGCGCAGATTCTTCAAGCCGAGCATGAACAACCGCGGGTACGTGACGATGTAGGCGGCGCCGGCGACGAGGACGATCAACGTGATGATCGCGGCCGCAAGGTTGATCGGGTCCGCGGCAATCTGTTCATAAAGGCGCGTGAACATTTTGTGGTCCCACGGAAGCCCCGGGGTGAGGCGAAGCCGAACCCCGGGGATCGGGTCGCCCGCATTCCAGGGGTTCGCTGCGCTCACCCCTGGGCTTTGGCCTGGAAGCTATCCGACGGCGCCATCAGGCCCGCCGCCTGCATTTCCTCGGATTCGAGCAGTTGCCCCTTCTCCAGATGAACGATGCGCTGCGTGCGCTCGGCGGCGCGCGGATCGTGCGTCACCAGGAGGATCGTCTTGTTCAATCCCTTTTGCAACTCGCCCATCAGATTCAGGATTTCGACCGCCGAGCGCGCGTCGAGGTCGCCCGTTGGCTCATCCGCGACGATCAGCGTCGGGTCGGTCACGATGGCCCGGGCGATGCCGACGCGCTGCTGCTGTCCGCCCGAAAGCTGCCCCGGCCGATGATACATCCGATCCGACAGTCCCACCAGGTCCAGAGCGTTCAACACCTGATCACGCCGTTTTTGTGAACTGATCGGCAACAACAAAAGCGGCAACTCAACGTTCTCGTACGCCGTCAGCACGGGCAGCAGGTGGTAGAACTGGAAGATGAACCCGATGTTGCGCGTCCGCCAGGCCGCGAGCTGGGATTCCGTCATGGTCGAAACGCAACGTCCGCCGATCCAGACCTCGCCGCGATTGGGCTTGTCCAGCCCTGCGATGAGGTTGAGCAGCGTCGTCTTGCCTGACCCCGAAGGTCCCATGATGCCGAGAAACTCGCCTTCGGCGACCTCGAGATTCAGATTACGCAACACCGTGATCTCTTCACCGCCGCGCGTGAACGATTTGACGACGTTGCGAATGTGCATGATCGGTTCGGCCATTGCAAAGCTCTCAACTATCAGCGTTCAGCCATCAGCATTCTGGCTGACAGCTACCTCTTTCGATTCAGAAACGTCACAATCGCTCCCATCTCCGGGCGAAGGAATTCTCCTTGTGCTTCCATCGGCAAGCGTTTCCCCTGGGCATCAAGAGCCGGGAATTGAATCATCACCCTCACTGGCACGGCGCTTTTCGCGCGGTCGGCCATCGGCATGATGCGGGAGACGTATCCGGAATAGTAGCGATCGACAAACGCCTCGGCGCGGATGCGGCATTCCTGCCCCTTGAACACCTTGGAGATGTCGCGCTCGGCAATCGACAGATCGACTTCCATCTCGTAAAGATTTGCCATCTCGCACAGGCTTGCCGACAGGCCATTGGAGAACGCCGACGGGTTAACGATGTTCCCTTCTTCCGTCTTCTTGCTGAGAATGACGCCGGTGATCGGCGCCTTGACCTCGGCGTTCTCGTATTTCCATTTGGCCTTGGTGAGGTTGGCCTCCGCTTGGTTGCGTTCGGATTCGGCGGCGGCAATCCGGGCGTCGCGAGGCCCTTCCTTGGCCAGCATCTTGTGAGCAAGCTCAAAGCGCCGCACGCGCGACTTCATCGATTCGAAGCCGAACTTCGCCGCCTCAAGGTCCTCCGCCGAGACGGCCACACGCTCACGCAACTCCACAGTGCGATTGTATTTCGCGAGCGCTTGATCGTACTGGGCTCGCGCATCGTCCATGTCGGCCTTGGCCTGGGCAATTTCGTCGCCGCGGTATTTCTTCAGTTCATCCACGCGCGCTTGCGCCACCTTGACCGCCGCGGAGGCATGTCGAAAGTCAGCCTCGTACTCGATGTCTTCCAACTTCGCCAGGACCACGCCCTTTTTGACATACTTGCCTTCCTCAAGCTCAAGCTTCATCACGGTGCCGGAGACCTTGGGGCTGACCTGGATCAACCGGATTGGCACGATGTAACCCTTCGCCTCCAGGGCGATGTCCGATTCGCTGACGCTGCCGGCCGAAACGCCTGGCAAGGTGATCCTGGTCGAGGTGTCCCCCTTGCCGAGATTCAGGCCGCGCTCCTCGGCGAGTTTCTTGAGCAGGTCGTCGTCGATTGATGAAAACGCTTCGAGCGCGAGAGCCCCTGCGACCAGGAACAGGACGGCGCAAATCGCCCAGGGCAGCCACCACAGGCCGCCGCTGGTCGATTCGCTCGTTTCGGTCAAGCGCAGGGAGCGGACGCGTTCGCTCAGGGAAGTTGGGTCGCTTTTTGCTGATTCACTCATGGGCCACCTTTTTCGCGGGACGCCGCTTCGTTCGCTTACCTGGCACTTCGATTTGCGGGCGTTCCCCTTCCCACAAATAGGTGCCCAGTAGGTCAAGGCAAAGCCGAATGATCTCACGCGGCTTGACGGCATGGGGATCGGCGGCGCGCTGCACCGCCAGACCGTGGAAAATCGCCTGGACGAGCGTTGCCAGCACGCGCGGCGACACCTTGCGGAGGCCGGGGTTCGCCTTCAAATCGCGTTGGAGCGCCTTGATGCTGCGGCCACGCCAGTGTTCATAAAGATCGGCCAGGCGGCGGCGAAAGTCGTCGCGGTGGCTGATCTGCGACAGAAACGTGTGCTGCAGCGCGTGAAACTCCGGATGCGCCGGCGGATCGGCCAGCACGATTTCGAGCACGTGCCGGACGATGTCGAGCCACGGCAGCCGATCGAGTTCCGCTTCGCCATGCTGCTGCCCCATGAGCTCAATCATACGATCGAACACGGCCAAAAGGATGTCTTCCTTGGTCTTGAAATAATAGGTCAACTGCCCGCGGCTCATGCCGATTTTCTTCTCGATCTCGGACAGCGACAGGTTCTGGATCCCCTGTTCATTGATGACCGCCACCGCGGCGTCGACGATCTCGACGCGGCGAATGCTGCCGATGGTGATGCGGCCGTTGCGCATGAGGCTGTTCACGTTTAGCGTTCGCGCCGAAGCGCCGGTTGCAGGATGCAATTAGACCGGGTGATAGGATTCTAGTCCGATCGGTCTATGGATGTCAAGAGACGAACGAGCCGGACGTATAAGCGACAGGGAATCGGGTCGCTAACGCTTCCGGCTCGTTGCCGTCACTTCTTCGCCGCCACAACAAATCGACTCAACGTCTCGACATTACGGCTGAACACGTCGCTGGAGATTTACTCGAAACCTTCCGCGAACTTCGGCTGACCGACCAGACGCGAGCCGTCATGCTTCGTGATCCAGCGCCCCTGGCCATCGAGCGCCTTGATGATCTTGCGAACCTCTTCGGCGCTCACGCCGCGCGTTTTGGCAACGTCGCCGTTCTTCGCGTCCTGGTATTGCTTTTCGATCTGCTTGAAGCGCGCGGGCTGCTTCCAGCCGTAGTGGCGAGGAACATCGGAGTCGTCGTACGTGAGCTGGTATCTCTTGTTCATGTAAAGGGGCTTGTTGCTTTTGAGTTCGTAGAACCGCGCGACGCGGCCGTCCGGCAGCAGCGACTTCTGATAATACGCCAGCGCGCGCGGCAGCGGTTCGAGGTACTTCTTCTTGCCCGTGTACACCGCGATCCGGATCAGCGCCTCCATGGCGTCCTGCGATTCCCAGCCGGTGATCGCGGGCGGCTCAAACTTGCGGCCCCACATCGGCATCATCTCGTAGGTGTACTGCTGGCACCAGCCCGGCTGCGGCTCGGGCATCTGCGCGAGGATGAGAAAATCGCCAAGCTTCTGGAGCGCGGTCTTGTACATGAGGTGCTTATACGTCTGGTGGGCCGCGATGAACGTGGCTGCTACCGTCCCGGCGATATCATCGTTGAGCGTGTAGTAGTCCCAGTAATTGCGGACCTTGCCCTCGGTCCTCCAGTCGAAGTCGGGAAACTTCGCCCTTACGATCGGCTTCGCCTCGACGGGGCCAATCCAGACCTGGGGAAAGCCGCCGTTTGGGAACTGGGCTCTCAGGAGCCTGTCGAGACCGTATCCGACCGCTTGATGAATGGCTTCGTGTTTGAAGCCAAGGGCCTTGTCGGCACGGATGAGCATTTGCAGCGCTGCTTGCGTCTGCACGTCTCCTTCGCGTACATTAAAATCCATACCGCTTCAGCGCCTCCCGATTCAGCTCAATCCCCAACCCCGGCTTCTCCGGAAAACCGCAAGTACCCCTGAACATCCGGCGTGACTCAGAGTGGCGCGTATCGAGCCAGACCAGGCACACGATCGAAGTCCGCATCCATGCTCGCGACTTGCGTGAGACCCTGATCGCGCATGGCAACCACGACCAGCGCGTCCCCCGACAACAGGCCCAATTGCCTCGAGACATCGACCGCCGTCGAGACTTGCTGAGCGGTGATGGTCAAGCCAATCACCAAGGCCGCCTGGATTTCATCCAATGCTCGTCGAGGAACCAGCAACTGCTGCACTTCGCTTGGATGCTGGCGCAATCGTCGGGCAATTCCGCGTGTGGGCCAACCAAAGCGGTCGCAGGCCTCCAGTGTCATGACCCGGTGGGCCACTTCACTGAGCACGTGCGACGATGTGAATTCCTGAATGTCCTGTCTTTCAACGCGATCCAGCAATGCCGAGCAAGCGGCGCCATAGGTGGGATGCGCAAGGATCGCGTATACGAACGTGTTCGCATCCAGAAAAACAGCCGAGCCGGCCGCAATGTCGGGGAAAGTCATTCGTCTTTCGCCCAGGGGTGGTTGTCCGGGCCGAGGAGATAGTCGAGGTCCTCCTGGCTCCCTTTCCACTGAATCAGACCTGTAAGTCGGCGCACGGCGCTGCCCGCCGGATGAATCGTGATCGTCACTTTCTGCCCTTCTTGTAGCGGCAAAGCTTGCGGCAGTTTCAACGTACCGTCTTCGTAGATCGCTTCAATGTTGAGCGCATTCATAGTCCTTCTCCTTCGCTTCCATTATACCCCATACCTCTTCATCGCCTCCCGATTCAGCTCAATCCCCAACCCCGGCTTCTCTGGTGCCCGCCAGTATCCCTCCGCCTTCACGCAAAGTTTTTCAAATGTTGGAAGATGCCATCCCGTGCCAAACCGTCAACGGCCTTCTTGATTACCTCCGTGGAAACTTTGGGCAAGACGATGAGATTCGGCTCTGCGAAATAGCACCGCCCGGACTCGACATTGGATTTCAGCTCTTGCTCAAGGCGAATCGGATCGATGAAGAAAAGCCGATATCGCAATCCGTCCACGTCGATGTCCACCTCGGCGAGATAGCCGCGCGAAGGTGTTTCAAATTCGCCTTGAGCGTCGTAATCTGCGGGGAAATGGATGCTGATTCCTTTTTCAACAACTGCCATGGCTTCTCCGATGCTTTCACAAGGACAATCTTGCTCAGCGCTTCTTCATAATCGTCCATCGTCATGGGCGACGCGGGAACGATTTCGTAGTGCGTGGGATCGCGGCCTTGCTGAATGATCTGCACGCTCTCCGGAACATTCGTCAAAAGGAAGGCGCCACCGAATCGGTCAAGGTTCTCTGGGCGATCGTAAACGGACACACCTCTCTGCGGTTGAACCAAGCCAGTAACGGGATCAATCTTGACCTCACGAGGCTTCGGAACAAGGCTGTTGCCGCCTCGATAAAAATTGACTGCAGCCAGGGCATTATACCAGGAAACCCAATCGGATCGATCCACAAATTATCAACGCTCAGACCCCATACCGCTTCAGCGCCTCCCGATTTAGCTCAATCCCCAACCCCGGCTTCTCCGGGATCCGCAAGAACCCCTCCGCGTCCGGCTTGAACGGGACCGTGATCAGCTCGTCGATGTACGGCGTCGGCGTCAGGTACTCCACGTAACGCGCCACCGGCACCGCCGCGACCAACTGCAAGTCGGCGGCCAGCCCGATCGCCGTGTTCCAGCCGTGCGGGACGTACCAGATGTTGTGCTCGTAGGCCATCCAGGCGATGCGGATCGCTTCGCTGATGCCGCCGCACTTGGTGCAATCAGGCTGGATGACATCGACGGCGTGCCGTTCCAGCCAGGGACGAAACGTCTGCCGGCGCGTCAGGCACTCGCCGGTCGCGATCGGCAATGGGGCGTGGCGGCGCAGCTCGATGAAGCCCTCGATGTCGTCCGGCGGCAACGCTTCCTCGAACCAGACGATGTCGTAGTTCGCCAGCATCTTCGCGGTTTGCAGCGCCCACTTGTACCCGTGCGGCCAAAACTGCTCGCTGCCGCCGGCGTCCACCATGATCTCGACGTTCGGCCCGACGGTGTCGCGCGCCGTTTGAATAAGCAACTCGTCGGTCTTGGCGTCGCGCCGGCCAAAGGGCCGCCAGCCGAGCTTGATCGCCTTGAATCCGCGTGCGATGGTCGCTTGCAGCTTGTCGCGCAGTTTAGCCGGCTCGTCGAAGAGGATGGAGCCATAGGGCTTGATCTTGTCGCGATAGCAGCCGCCTAACAGGCGCGAGACGGGCTGGTTGCAGATTTTGCCGAACAGGTCCCAGAGGGCGATATCGATGCCGCTGATGGCGTGTTCGACGGAGCCGCCGCGGCCTTGCCAGAAGGTCGATTGGCGCAACCGTTCGCTGACGCGCATCGGCTCGTCGGCGCGTTCGCCGATGAGGAAGGGATTGAGCAGCTTGACCGCGCCTTCGACGAGCGCCTTCGACGTGAAGACGCTACCGACGCCGGTGAGGCCTTCGTCGGTGATGACTTCGACGATGGTGTGCACATCGTCCTCGGGCCTGAGTTCATCGGCCCAGCCGCCCTCGACGGTGCCGCCGGCGAGGCCGGTGATTTGGATGGAGGTGATTTTCATGCGAATGTTGTATTGAGAATTGCTGTCCGCACTTGGCCCGTGTCAGCCGCTTCGCGTGCTTTTACTGGTTGCTTTGCCCGCCCGTTTGCTGTAATATTTTTCTACCTACCTTACCTTCCCTCCCGCCGGAGGCGTTTCCGCCATGATGCGAAATTTCGGTGCGTTTGCGTTGGTTCTTTCCATTTCTTCGTTCGCGGCCGCGCAGCCCAGTCTGAAGCTGTTGCCGCCGGAGCGGACGATCGAGCAGGCGTTCGATCACTACATCGATGCGAAGCTGAAGGGCGAGAAGATCGCCGCCGCGCCGTTGGCTGACGATGCCACGCTGTTGCGGCGTCTGACGCTTGACCTGAACGGGCGAGTGCCGACGCTGGGCGAGGTCGAGGAATACCTTGCCAGTACCGAGGCGGACAAGAAGGCGAAGGTTGTCGATCGCCTGCTGGCGTCGCCGGCGTTTGCCCGGCACGGCGCGCAAACCTTTTATGCGTTCATGCAATTCAACAACGGGCAGCGCCGCCGGGGGGATAAGGGAAATCCCCTGTACGACTATTTGCTACGTAGCCTCGCGGAGAACCGTAGCTGGGACCGCATCTTTCGTGAGATGATGCTGCCCGACGAAAAAGACGCCAAGGTGAAAGGCGCCAGCGACTTCCTCAAGAGCCGAATCCGGGACCTCAATCGCCTCACCATCGATTCAAGCAATACGTTCTTCGGCGTTAACGTCAGTTGTGCGCAATGCCATGACCATCCGCACGTGCATCAGTGGACGCAGGATCAGTTTTATGGCATGAAATCGTTCTTCGCGCGGACGATTGATGCGGGCGGCTTCCTGGCGGAGCGCGATTTTGGGGTCGTCAAGTACACGCCGAATAAAGGCAAGGAGAAGGTTTCGCCGATCCTGTTCTTGACGGGCAAGAAGCTGGACGTTCCAGGCATGAAGGACCCGACAGGGCCGGAACGATCGGCGGAGCAAAAACGCCTCAGCGTCGGCAAAAAGGCGAAAGGCCCGGCGGCGCCGCCGAAATTCAGCCTGCGAGCGAAACTGGTGGAGACCGCGCTGGCGCCGGAGAGTCGCGGGTTCTTCGCGCGGAACATCGCCAACCGGATGGTGCATCGCTTTTTTGCCCGCGGGCTGGTCATGCCCCTCGATCAGGTTCACAGCGAAAACCCCGCGAGTCATCCGGAACTTCTGGAATGGCTGGCGCGCGACCTGGCAGAACATGGCTACGATCTGAAGCGGCTGGTGCGTGGCCTGGTGCTGACCAACGCTTACGCGCGTTCAAGTCGCTGGGAAACCGAAAAGGTTCCGGACGCCAAGCTGTTCGCGATGGCGACGGTCAGGCCGCTGGCCCCGATGCAACTGGCAACGTCGCTGAAGCTGGCGACCACGAATCCGCAGACGATCCCGACCGAGCCAAAGAAGCTGGAGGACCGGATCGACCAGATCGAAAAATCCGCGGGCGGCCTGGCGAATCTTTTCGCGCAGCCGACCGACAACTTCCAGATCGGCGTCGCCGAGGCGATGCTGTTCGCGAACAACGATGGCCTGCAAAAGTCCTTGCTCACCGGCGGCGGTACGCTGGTCGAGACCCTGAGCAAGGAGCCTGATCTTGCGAAGCGAGCCGAACTGGCCGTTCGCACGGTACTCAGCCGGACGCCGCGCCCGGAGGAGATCAAGACCCTGGTCGGCTACATGCAACGCCGCCAGGATCGCCCGGACGCGGCGTGTCAGCAGATCGTGTGGGCGCTGCTGACTAGCGCGGAGTTTCGGTTTAATCATTGAGTCTGGATGGGGGTTGGACTCGATTGAAGGCGAGGGGGATCGGCGTGCGAGAATTCCGCCATGCACGACCACGACCAGCGTTTCAAGACCCTGATCCGCGAATTCTTCGCCGAGTTCGTGGCGCTCTTCTTTGCCGCGTGGGCGGAGCGGCTGGATTGTTCGAGCGTGGAATGGCTTGACAAGGAGGTGTTTCCCGATCCGCCCGAGGGTGATCGCACGATTCTCGATCTGGTCGGCAAACTGCCCGCGCGCGAACCGATTCCTGGATTCCCGCCGGCCGAAGGGGGAACCTGGCTTGCACTCGTGCACATTGAGATCGAATCGCCCGACAAGGCAGCGCCGCTGCGCCCGCGGATGTACCGGTCGTACAACCTCCTGCGGGAGCGCTACGGTTTGCCTGTGTTGCCGATCGGCCTGTTTCTGAAAGTCGGTTTGAATGGCATCGACATCGACGTTTACGAGGAGCACTTCTGGGAGTTTCGGCCCGTGCGGTTCGAGTACATGTACGTTGGCTTGCCCGCGCTGGATGCAGTAGAATATCTGGAGAAGGACAACCAGCTCGGCTGGGCGTTGGCTTCACTGATGAAAATCCCGAAGGATCGGCTGGTTGAACTTGGGGCGGAAGCCCTGCGGAAAATCGCCGGCTCCGGGTTGTCGGACCAGAAGCGTTTTCTTTTGGGTGAATGCGTGGACGCCTACTGGCCCATCGATGAGGGCCAAAGGCGCGAACTTGATGGAATTCTTGTAACTGAAAGATATTCCGGAGTCCAGGCCATGAACAAGACGACGTACGAAAAAGGAATTGAAAAAGGAATTGAAAAAGGAATTGAAGAAGGCGAGGCACGCGGGCGACGGGCTGCGTTATGCGAAATCCTTGAGGCACGATTCGGCACTTTGCCGGCATCCGTGGGCGAGCGGTTGGGGCGCCTTTCATTGGTGGAGCTAAAGCAACTGGGCAAGGACGTGCTGGTGGCGAAATCGCTCGCCGACCTGGGGCTCGATAATTGACTTTTGTGCTCGCTTTCCGCGTTTGGATGCTGTAAACTACTGACTGTCAGCTACGTACCTAGGGGGGAATCTTCCAATGTCACGAAAATCATTCTGCGGCTCCGCCGATCACGCCGTCAGCCGCCGCGGCTTTCTGACCTCGATGGCGGCCCTCGCGGGCGGGGCGGCGTTTGCCGACATGACGGCGCTGCAGGTACTTGGCACGCCGGCCGTCGCCAACGATCTGCGTGCGAACCAGAAACGCGTCATCATGCTCTGGCTCGCGGGCGGCGCCAGCCAGCTGGAAACGTTTGATCCGAAGCCAGGCGTCCCGACCGGCGGTCCGTTCCAATCGATACAGACCTCGACGCCGGGCATTCGCATCAGCGAGTTGATGCCGCGCATGGCACGCCGCCTCAAGGACACCTGCATCATCCGTTCGCTCAACACGCGCAACGCCGATCACGGCTCCGCCGCTCGCATCATGATGCGTGGCCGTATGGGCGAACCGTCGGTCGATTATCCCGATCTCGGCGCCGTCATGGCCCGCGAAATGGGTCTCGAAGGCAGCCAGGTTCCCGATTACGTGTCGTTCTACACCGCCACCGAAGGGCGCAATATGTCGCCGGGCAGCCCCGGTTTCCTGGGCGCCCGCTTTGGCTCGATGGACCTGACGACCTCGATGGTCCCGGAAAACATTCGCCGCGCCGGCGTCAGCGAACAGGATCATCGCGAACGCGCCGAATTGCGCAATCAGCTCAGCGGCATGTTCGAACGCGGCCGATCTTCCTCGACCCTTGATAGCCACAACCAGGCCTACCGCCGCGTCTCGGGTATCATGGCGAACGAGCAGCTGTTCGACATCGAACGCGAACCGCAGCGCATTCGCGACCGCTACGGCAACACGCTTTTCGGCCGGCAGGCGCTGGCGGCACGCCGGCTGTGCGAGGCGGGTGTGCCGTTCATCCGCGTGGGCCGGGCCTGGTGGGATAGCCATGCCCAGAACTTCGAATCGCATCAGGAGATGGTACCCGAACTCGATCACGTCATGGCGACCCTGCTCGACGATCTCGAGGAACGCGGCCTCCTGCGCAACACGCTCGTCATCACGATCGCCGAGTTTGGCCGCACGCCGAACATCAATTCGACGCTGGGGCGCGATCACTTCGCATCGGCTTGGAGTACGACGCTTTCTGGTTGTGGCGTTCGCGGGGGCACGGTGTATGGTCGCAGCGACGCCGCTGGCCAGCGCGTTGCCGAGGGCGAGATCGGTGCCGCCCGCCTGTTCGCGACGATCTATCGGGCGCTGGGCATCAGCCATACGAAAAACTACTATCTTGGGGCCCGCCCCATCCCGCTGACCGACCCCGGCACCGAGCCGATCCGCGAAGTGTTGGCGTAATGCATTTTTCACGCCCGCACCCGAAAGGGTGCGGGATCGTGTTTCCAATCCCGCACCCTTTCGGGTGCGGGCGTACCTGTGAGTCCCACCCATGCCAGACGCAAATCCCCGCAACCTGCGCACCGTTCGCCAGATCAACCGTCGCGACATCCTGTTCTCCGTCGCGCGCGTGCCGAACACCGCGCGCCTTCTCGTGGCGAGCAACGACAACAAGGTCCACGAAATCGACGCCGGCCGCGACAACGCCACGCAGCGCGATCTCGCCGATCATGGCCGCTACGTCACCTGCGTGCGCCTCGCGGGCAACACGATCATCTCCGGTGGATATGACAATCGCCTGATCTGGTGGGACCTGCAAAACAATCGCATGATCCGCACGCTCGAGAACGCGCACGCCCGGCAGATTCGCCAGCTCGCGCTCTCGCCGGATGGGACCAAGATCGCCTCCGTCGCCGACGATATGCTCTGCAAGATCTGGAACGTCGCCAACGGCGAACGCCTCCATGAATTGCGCGGGCACCAGCTGCGCACGCCGACCAACTTCGGCTCCATGCTCTACTGCTGCGCGTTTTCCAACGACGGCACGAAACTCGCCACCGGCGATCGCGTTGGGCATGTCGTCATCTGGGATGTCGCCAACGGTCGGCAACTGAGCACCATCGAAGTCCCCTCGCTATACACCTGGGACGGCACCCAGCGCATTCGTTCCATCGGCGGCATCCGTTCGCTCGCGTTTTCGCCCGATGGCACGCAACTCGCCGTCGGCGGCGTCGGGCAGATCGGCAACGTCGATGGCCTGGGCGGCCCGTCGCGCGTCGAAATCCACAACTGGAGCCGACGCGAACGCGTCCACCAATTCCAGGGGCAACAACAGGGAATCGTCAACCGCCTCGTCTGGCACCCCCGCAACAACTGGCTGTGCGGCGTCGGCGGCGGGTCCAACGGCTTCATCTTCTTCCACAACACCCAGACCCGCGCCATGATCCACCAAATGAACCTGCCCATGCACACGCACGACACCGTCTTCACCGAAGACTGGACCACGCTCTATCACGTCGGACATCAGAGGATCGTCGTACAGGAAATTCGGCCGTGAGGTCCACTTCATGCGAACGGCGCGAGGTCTCGCCACCTCTCACGTGCCAGATCACCTCACGCTTGCCCCTCCGCCTACTCACCAACCGATGAGTAGGTGGAATGTTTAGAAACATGCCATTTTTCAACGCAGCCGTCTGGCGTAGAATTGGGGATGTGTCCCCAGAATTCCCCGGCGTCAGGAGGTATCACTTGGCAAAAAAAAGCGACTACCGGGCCTACATCGAGCGCTATCAGCGCGTCAACGAATTGGAAATTGAGGAACTACGCCGCCGCACGCCCGAGGAATGCCTGCGGCAATTCTCTTACTTGATGGAACAGGGCCTGTCGATGAACTGGCAGGTCCACACGCCGGAAGAAATCGCGGAGGTGCGCCGGCGCTGGCAAAAGCTAAAGGGATACGGTGGCTAAAAAGAAGCCCGACCTCCCCCTGGGCGTGCTGCCGGACTTGCTCCGCTGGTGGCGAAAGGCCAGGGTGAAAGGCGTGATCATCGGCGGCCTGGCGATCGCTTTCCGCGGCCGGGCGCGCACGACGCGCGATGTCGATGCCATCATTTTTCTCAACGAGGATGCCATACCCGATTTCCTCGAGCAAGGCGCTGCCCTTTCGTTTCAACCCCGCATTCCGAACTTGCTTGATTTCGTCAAACGGAGTCGCGTCCTGCTGATGGTCCACAAAAACACCGGCGTGGAGGTCGATCTATCGCTCGGTTCGCTGCCCCTGGAATACCAGGCGTTAAAGCGAGCCACCAAGGTCAACGTCGGCCGCCTTTCTGTCCCGGTCGCAAGCACGGAGGATTTGATCGTCCTGAAGGCAGTCGCCCGCCGAGTGGTGGACAAGGGTGACATCGAAGGCCTATTGGACCGTGCGACCAAACTGGATGTCGCCTACGTTCGCCAACACGTGGACGAATTCGCTCAGGCCCTGGAAGCCCCGGAGATGTTCATCGAACTCGACCAGCGGCTACGCGAATACGAAACGCGGCGGCGCCGCAAGAAGAAAAAACCTGGGCCGGGGTGAAGATGGCGGCCATCAGGCAAGCAGACGCATGCCGGGCCCATGTCCGTGGCTCGACGACCATGTCTGGCGCGTGGCGGGAATGTATACTTCGTCCTGAGCCTGGCAGAAAAAATCGCGGAGCCCCCGGGTTCCCGTGGAGCATGCGCCCCATCAATGGGCCACAAAGCGGCTAAGGAGTTTGTATAACAATAACATCCGACACTTTGTTTCCGAACGTATGGTCGCGATCCGATTAGCTCTTCCCCGAATCCACAGATCGCATGGAAAGCTGGATTTTGCGTTTTTCTGGGTCCACACCGATAACTCGAAATTTGGCTACTTGGCCTGGTAAGATCTGCGTTGTCCAAGCGTCCCCAAACTCCTCAGCAACCTCCGACTTATGCACCAGTCCTTCGAGATCCTTTTCCAATTCTACAAATATGCCAAAATTCGTGACCTTGGTGACACGGCCCTTCACGAAATCGCCCGCATGGTACCGGTTTGGAATTGATGAGAGCCACGGGTCTACTTCCAGCTGCTTGACACCAAGAGCAATATGGCGCTTCACATTATCAATCGCTAAGACCAAGCACTCGATTTCTTGGCCGGGTGTTAATTCGCAGTGGCCGCCGTTTTTAGTCCAGGAGATTTCGCTTCCGTGAAGCAAACCATTTAGTTCTGGTGCAATTTCAATGAAAGCACCGTACTTCTTGACCTTTCGGACTATTCCTTTGACTTTGGTTCCCGGAGGAAACCGATTTGGAACTAACAACCAAGGATCGGCGGAGGCTCTCTTGATGCTCAAGGAAATTTGTTGTTTTTCAGTATCTTTTCCGACTACGAATACGTCGACTTGCTGCCCAACCGAAAGCAAAGAGAAAGGATCGGGATCGTTTTTCCTCCAGGTCATTTCACTGACATGGACAAGCCCTTCAAGTCCCGACACCAACTGCACGAAGGCACCGTACGAGAGAACTCGACTGACCGTTCCGCGCTCAATTTCACCCACGGCATGCTGGCTCTGCCGTTCAAACCACTCAGCCTGCCGGCAACTGACGCTGGCACGTCCTCGCTGAATGTCCAATTTGATTATTCGCACCTTAATCCACTGGCCTTTAGCAAGCTGCACCATCGGTGTGAATCGAGGGAGTTCATCCCGATGAACCATAGCCCGAAGCCCTCCGAGATCGACGCACAAACGTTCTCCTGTGATTTTGCTGGAGTCTGGGGACGTGACCACGAATGCGTCGACCACTTGACCTGTTTGGAGTACTCTTGCTCTTTTTAGCCAGAGGACCTTTTTCGCGGCATTCCGTACGCAATTCACGAAGGATTGGATCTGTTTGCTCTCTTCGTTGGGGGGAATGTCTTTCTTGGTTACGACTTCGCGTGTTCCAGATTCGATGTTCGTGCATTTGAGGAATCCGTCGACTGTTAGTTCAACCTCGTGACACAAGTCACCGCATTCCCAATTCGCGATCAATCCCCCATTGGATGTCGCCTGTAAATCAACTATCGGTAACTCTTTTTCGCCTTGCGGCGTCATGAACCGAATCGCCCGGATGAGCTTTTGAGCCAACCTGCCGATATCGATACCTGAAATGCCAGCAAGGTCCGGCATTAACGCGTGGAGTGAAACCGAAGGTACGGTCCGCCTTTTTGCCACTGGAGGGACTCCATTTTGCGCACCCGAAAAAACAAGAAGTTACTTGATTTATTACGAACCCGCTCTTAAACGCCAATTACAAATCTGGTCGAATGTGGCAATTGACCTATTGATCTCCACGCGCATTCTGGGCAAGCGAGAATGAGTATTTGTCACATGTTTTTTCACCTATTTCCGGAAAGACCTTCCCGCCCGCGCGGCTGCTTTCACGAACGAAGAAAAGTGGTTGGGGGGGGGGGCATGTTTTGTCGGACAAGATGAGCCAGGAGCAATCCGCTGGTGGCGAAGGACAATCGGAGGGGTGGACAAAATGTCAATGGGCACGGTTGCACGGTCAGCGCTTGTAAGCGGGACAACGAGCCGCGACCGTCAGGGCTGTCAGGAAACGGGAATACCAACGCTCCCTGACGGTCGCGGCTCGTATCCGGGAATGGCGCATTTCTTCCCGCGTGCAGGATAGCTCACTCGCCTGCCTTGAAGAGAGGCCAGAGGATTTCCTTTCCGGAGCGACACCAAACGCCTCGGCGAAGCGCAAAACCGTCTTCGCTGCGGTCGGCCTGCGCGGTTGAGCATCGTGGTGGGGCACTTTTGCTCGTTTCGTGTTCTGCACGGTTAGCGCACGAGCGGCTATAATTGCACCATGGACGATATCGCCATCGAAACCGCGGCGGACGCGAAACTGGCCGAGATCGAACGCCGTGTGCAGGCGCTGGAGACGAAAGTCGCCGCCTTGCCCGACGCGCAAAAGATCGAGGAGCATGTCACCGAGTGGGTGAAGGCCAGTCTGCCGCAACCCGTCGATCCCACGGCGGCGCCGTCCTTCAAGGACATCTCGCTGCCGATCCCCAACGTCGAATCACTCGTCACGACCGCAAGGACAACGTGGGCGGTACTCGAAATGCTCGCGGAAATCAAGCTGCTGCTCTGGATGCTGGTCGATCGCCGCTACCATATGGGCTGGCTCACCCGGATTGTCACCATCGGGCTTTTGCTCGCAATCCTGGTATCTCACTGGTGGATCCCGTTCGCCGGGTACGACAATTTCGTCAGCCGACTGATCGACAAGGCAGGCGACCTCGTGCTGGGTTTGATCCTGTTCATGTTGCTGAGCTACGAGACACGCCGCTACAAGGAGTGGCGAAAGGGAAGATGATCGATTCGCCCGAAAGCGAAGACGTTCCGCGGAAGCTTTGGCAACCTCAGGCGTTGCCAAGCCTTCGGCGGGGTGATTGGACGGTCGAGAGCCGCGCACGAGGTAGGCGGTGTGCTACGACGCGCACCGCTTACCTCGTGCGCGGCTCTTATGTCAAGCCAGTTCGCGGGGAGTAAATCACGGGGTTGGACGAGGAATCGCAGGAAGTCCACCTTGCGGATAGGTGACGTTGGAGTTGCTCGTGCCGAACTGGCTGCCGGCGGGCGGCGTAGAAATTGGCGGCGGGTTTCCGTTGGATTGATACTGAATCGGCAGAACGCCAGCCCCTGGCGAGGATTGACTTGGGCCCGGCTGGAACGAACCGCTGTTGTCCAGCGGCCCCAGATTACTAGGCGGAACAGGCAACGCGGGGTTGGTGAAACCGCCCGGCTGTTGACCGTACGGTGGCGGCTGGTTAAAAGGCGGCGGCTGCTTCACGTTGCTCAGTCCCCCGGTTTGGTTCACGCCATTGGACGCCTGCGGGAACGGTTGTGAACTGGCGTACGGATTGACCTGCGGGTTCTTCGGGTTGACCGCGCTCTTATCTCGCAACGACGAATTCGTGCATCCAACCAGCGCGATGCTGGCACACAAAAGGACGCCCACCTTACACCATGGTTTGAGCCCCATTCCCTGTCTCCTCTGTTCCTTGAGTAATTTGTGCCGGTCCAGGTTCTCCCCTGACGTCAACCTGGAGCCCGGCGAATCCTTTCGCTGTTTTCATCCCGGGCGGGACCATAGCCAGCCGAATCCACATCGTCAACCCCAACCCGCACAACCGCACTGGGCGTAGCGCGGGCCGGCCATTTCGAGAATCACCTGCCCAGAAACCGTGCGGCAACTGACGCCCAAACGAGCATTTTTTTTGTTTGGTCCCTTTCCTGCCAGGCTGGGATTTTATATAAAGTGTGTGCGGATAAATAGTTGAGCAGAAAAGACAGGACGTCAAAGGGCTGGCATCCTGTTTGCTCTTCCAAATCTCTGCCGATGTCAAACGTCAGCCCTATTCACGAATGGAGACACGCATGATCGCCACCACGGCACCGGAAAACCTTGGCTCGCCGCCGCGGGAGGACAGCATCATCGAATTGTCGTTGATGATGTCTCGTCGCCAGTTTGACACACTGGAACGGAAATCCCGTGCGCATGGCATGAGCGTGGCTCATTTTCTCCGCCGCTTGATCCAGGAAAGTCTTGAGCAAGATGAACCAGTTGGTTGCTGCAACTGATTGAATATTCAGCAGTCCCGGGATTTCGTCCAATCCCGGGAACGTTTTTCAGATCTTCTTTCGCTCGCTCCGTTCAAAGCCGATATAATAAAAAAGGTGGTACCCGCTGTGGGTGCCATTTATCGAACGGGGGCGACCTGGTTTCGATCGGGTAAGTTGAGGCGCCCGGTGGCGTGTCGTGGTTGATCAGCTGGCCACGTAAAAAGCCGATCACAACTTTAACTGCTGAACCTCAATTCAGCATGGCAGCCTAATAGTGCTGCCCCGATCCTGGGAGCTTAACCTGAGAGGTCCCAGTTCGGTCGTTAAATCAGGCTCGCGATTGCCAGAGTCTCGCAAGGGACGCATCGGCGGCGGCGATCGCTAAAAAACCTGGCCGGTTAGTCGAACGCACCCTCTGCTTGACGAAGCGCGTTCGATGAACATGAAGGGTTCGGCCTTTCAAAATCGCCAAGCTACACACGTAGATGCCGCCGCTGAAGTACTCCGACACCCGGGTTCAATTCCCGGCGCCTCCACTCGGATAAAAGAGCACCTGATCGAATCAGATGAGGTGCTCTTTTCTTATTGAGAGTCCAGGACTTGCGTCGTTTCAGCCGCAGCCAAGAAAAGTTCAAATGGCATCAAGCTGGCGCACTTATTCGACGCAAGTGATGGTAATCAAATAAGTTACCAAGTTCAATCATTCCATCCCCTCGAAGCTAGATGGCCATTTTACAAGTCCCTGAGCAGTTGTCCGTCGGGTGGCGGTGGTAGGGGCGGAGTGGGTAGAGGAAGCGTTTGAAACGCTGGGGATCTCGGCCAAACCACGCTCGACCGAATTGCTGCTGGCGGCGTGTTTGGCTGAAAGGAGTGGCGCGAACCAAAGGTTGTCCGGTGTAGGACCAGCGGTAGGGATGAGCGCGATGAGCATTGTGGTCGTCCAGGTACGCAGTCAAGCGGGTGACGAATTCTTGGGCCGATGCGAAGTCGCCGCGTTTGAGGAAGCGACGAGCCAAGGTGCCGAACCACAGTTCGACTTGGTT
>JACPPF010000020.1 GCA_016191165.1 Planctomycetota bacterium | reverse complement strand
GAGCCTGTGGACGCGATTGGTTCTGGATCTGAACTTGGCTGCCGAGGCAGTGGGCCAGACGATCGAAGCGATTCGCGAGACCGCGGCCGCGTTCCGGCCTATTTTCTCCGCGGCGTGCACCTAAAAACGGAAGAGCCGAATTGTCCACGCCATCGCAACGTGGATAAAATGTGATTGAATCAGTTTTCAGGCGTTTCTCTTGGACCTTATTGGAGTTGCGATTCAAAACTAACGCGATTGATACACAGGCACGACATACGGTTGCTGCCTTCGAATCCTAGTACCCCAGCTCTTTCCTTTTGCGACCATTCGTCGCAAGTTTAATATCGAAAAGCACTTGGGAACAGGCCTCAAAGTGCCATTTTGTGGCGTTGCTGCTTTGGGGGCCCATTGCGGTTACGTTGGTCTCTGTTGATCATGCGCTGCTCGTCTGAGACACGCCTCTCCCTTACGATTCCCTTGAGGGGCGTATGGCTTCCCTCGAACAGCGTGGCGGGCATTTCCGAATCATCTTTCGTTATGGTGGGCAAAAGTTCCTTCATGTGCTCGACACGCAGAATGAAACGGTCGCCGCTGGCAGTCTCCACGCGCATGGGCGCAGCGCTCGCAGCTCTAGCGAAACCGCTGTTTAAAACGGCGCGGCGGTATGACCCGCAGGTTGCGATCGAGTGAAGTTTGAATCCGATCGACCAGCGGATGCCATTTTCTTCTGGCGTGATCCGGCGGGTGCGTCAATCCATGATCGCACCCGCCCCCCCCAAACCACCAACCATCCACACTACACAGGAATCCCTAGCCGCCACTTGTCCGCTCACGTGCGGGAAATGCGGCACGAGGCTGCGAACGGCCGGCGTGGGCCGGCGGGTGGGCGGCTTGTCGGCCACGCGCCCTGGACCAGCCAGCTTGCGCTGGCCGGTCGCCTACGCTGCCGATGCAGGCGGGCGACGAGCTATCTCGCCAGCGCCTCGTAATCGACCGGCCGGTCCTTGTCGATGCGAGGCAATTCGAGTTCCACCGCCTCGATGTACTTTTGGGCAGCACCGGTGTTGAAGACGACGATTTCCTCATCCGGCGTCACGCGTCCATCCCTGCGAAGTTTTGTCAGCACGTCGAAGCAGACGGCGGTTTCCGGGCAGATGGCGATGCCTTCGAGCGAGGCGACGCGGCGCATCCAGGGCAAGATCGTTTCCTCCTGGCCCGCGACCGCGCAGCCGCCGGAGGCTTTGATCGCGTCGAGCATCATGAAATCGCCGACCGCCATCGGCACGCGCAGGCCGCTGGCGACGGTTTTCGCGTTTTCAAACACCGGCGCGAACCGTTCTCCTTGCTCGAACGCGCGAACGATTGGCGCGCAGCCATCGCTCTGGCAGCTCACGAGCCTGGGCAGTTTCGCAGCTTGCAGCCAGCCGAGCTCGGTCAACTCTTGAAAGGCTTTCCACATGCCGATCAGGCCGGTACCGCCGCCGGTCGGGTAAAGGATGACATCGGGCAGCTTCCAGCCGAACTGCTCGGCGATCTCCAGGCCCATCGTCTTCTTGCCTTCCAAACGATACGGCTCCTTAAGGGTGGACATGTCGAACCAGCCGAGCTTGTCGGTTCCCTCGCGGACGATCTTGCCGCAATCGTTGATGAGGCCGTTGACGAGAAAGACCCTGGCGCCGCACAGAAAGGCCTCGATCTGGTTGATGACGGGGGTGTCGTCGGGCATGAAGACGAAGACCTCGATGCCGGCGCGCGCGCCGTAGGCGGCAAGCGCCCCACCGGCGTTGCCCGCGGTCGGCACGGCCAGGCGCTTCAGGCCGAGATGTTTCGCCATGCTGACGGCAGCGGCCATACCTCGGCTCTTGAAGCTGCCGGTCGGAAGTTGCGATTCGTCCTTGATGTAGAGCCGGGGCAAACCCAGCTCCTTGCCTAGCCGCGGGCAGGGCAGAAGCGGCGACATGCCTTCGCCAAGCGTCACTGGTTCGGCGCTGACGGGCAGGGGCAAAAGCTCGCGGTAGCGCCACAGCGAGTTGACGCGCATAACGAAATCGGCCGGCTTGACGGCGTTTTTCACATCGGCCAGATCGTAGCGCACCCAGAGCGGCCGACCCTCATGCGTGGTCCAGACTCGGCCGGCCTCGAAGCGCGTGCCGTCGATGGCGGATTCCAGGTGCGTCACGAACATCTTGGTTTCCTCTTGGCCGTCGTTGGGGAAATGTTATGGAAACCGCTGCTGTTGCATACAATACTCGAACCACGCCGCGGCTGGCGGCTTGGCGTGAGTGTCTAATCGCATGACCGTTTTTCATACAACCAGGCGCATCGAGTTCGGCGACACCGACATGGCCGGGATCGTGCATTTCGCCAATTTCTTTCGCTTCATGGAAGCGGCGGAATGCGAGTTCCTGCGCAGCCGCGGCCTGTCCGTGAAGATGGAGTGGGAAGGCCAGCCGATCGGTTTCCCGCGTGTGTCGGCCACGTGCGAATACGTCAGTCCGGCACGCTTCGAGGATCTGCTCGATGTCGCCGTCGCCATGGAACGCATCGGAGGAAAATCCGTCACCTATGCGTTTGAATTCACGCGCACCGGCACGGTGGTCGCGCGCGGCAAGGTGACATCGGTCTGCTGCAAGATCGATGCCACGCATCGCCTGGAAGCCATCGAGATCCCCGCCGGGTATCGTGCCCGGTTGACCGCCAACGCGCCCACCGCATGAGCATTTACCTTCAAGACCTGAACGCCCGCGTCGCCGACGGGGTCGCGCGCTTGCCGCCAGCGCAGCGTGAACGGCACGCGCACTTCTTGACGGTCCAACAGAATCCCGACGGCGGATTTTCGGGGCGCGAGGGGGAATCCGATCTGTATTACACCGGCTTCGGCCTGCGCGGCCTGTCGGTGCTCGATGCGCTCACGCCCGAGCTTGCCGAGCGCGCCGTGGGATTCCTGCGTGGCTGTCTGACGCGGCAGACCAGCGTGGTTGATTTCTTCTCGTTCCTTTATTCCTGTGCCCTGGTGCAAGCCGCCAGTGGCCTGGACGTATTGGCTGATAGCCCGCCCGATTGGCCGCGGCGCGTGGCCGACACGCTGGCGAGTTTTCGCACTAGCGATCACGGCTACAACAAATCGCCGGGGGCCACGTCGGGCAGCACCTATCACACGTTCCTCGTCGGGCTTTGCTTCGAGCTTTTGGGGCAAACGCTTCCCAATCCCGATGACGTGCTTCGCTTCGTGCAAGCGCGCCGGCGCGACGATGGCGGCTACGTCGAAGTCGCTGCGATGCGGCGCAGCGGCACCAACCCGACCGCGGCGGCCATCGGGCTCCTGCATCTGCTCAAGGGGCGCAATCTGCCGGCAGCCGAAGTCGAAACCACGATCGACTACCTGGCCGAGATGCCGTCGATGGAAGGCGGCCTGCGCGCCAATGACAAGATTCCGCTTGCCGACTTGCTGTCCACCTTCACCGGGGGCTGGACGCTGGCCCAGTTAGGCGCGCTCGATCGCATCAATACCCGCCAGGCCTTTCAGTACGTGCAATCGCTGGAACGTCCCGAGGGCGGTTTCCTCGGCGGGGTCTGGGATGAAGCGACCGATGTGGAATACACGTTTTATGGGCTGGGAAGCCTGGCGCTGCTGCACGCGCGATAGCCCGACGCGCAGGCAACACGGTTAGCCGGAAGCGCAAGCGACGGACGAAAACGACCGGGACGCCTCCGTCGCTTGCGCTTCCGGCTAACGGTTCCTCTTTATTTGCGCAGTTCACCAACGACCCGCTGATACTCGCCATGCTCGGCGGGATGAAGATGCTGAAGGGAAAGCCCCAGGTCGCTGGCCCGCCGAAACGTCGCGCGGGCAAGGGTCAGGTTGCGTGATTTTTCGTATACCCGGCTCAGGTGGAATAAGCGGGTTGGCGTCGGGGCTTCGTTGACGACGCGCTCGAGATCACTCAAAGCCGCCGTGTTGTTGCCCAGATTGAGATGGGCAACCGCGCGCGTATCGATCAATTCGGGGCGCGGTCCGTATTCCTTGATGGCGCGTTCGACGAGGGGCAAAGCCTCGGCAGCGCCGCTGGGTTTCTGGGCCAGCAGCCACGCCAGGTTATTCAGGGCGACGAGGTTGTTCGGCGCATCCTTGAGGACGCCGCGGCAGATCGTTTCGACCTCGGCGTGCTTGCCTTGCATCTCCATCAGCGCGGCCAGGAACAGCCGGGATGGGATGTCCTTTGTGTTCGTGGCAATCGCTTCACGCAAGGACGTCTCGACGCGCAGGCGTTGTTCGCGCCATTGGCCGTATTGAGTAAGCAACGCCTCGCTTGGTTTCGTGTCGCGCAGAATGGCGACCGCGCCGGACCGACCTTCCTGGGCAAGGCCCGGCGCCTGGGCGACGCGCTCGCACAGATCGATGGCCTCCCGAAAGTTGCCAAGTCGGCCCTGAAGATTCGCCACCAGCAGCAGCCGAATCGGCGAGGCGTGCGTCTGGGCAGCGTAATCGGTCAGCAGCGCGATGGCCTGCGTATCCATCCCGCGCAGCTCCAGCATCTTGGCGCGCAGTTCGATTGAGCCAAATCCGCCCGGCGTAGTCTGGCGTTCGCGCTCGACTCTTTCGAGACGCTTAATGATGGCTTCTGCCGCGGTGAATTCTTTTTGCTTCACATGGAGGTGGCCGGCAAAGACGAGATAGCGCGCGTTCTTGGGAAACTGCTCCATCAGACCCTTCAAAAGGAGTCGGGTCTTGGCCCAGGCGATCCCGTCCTGGTCATGCCGGGCCAGGAGACGGGCCAGGAAGAATTGATCGTCCGGAACGAGAGGGGCCTTCTGATGGATGGATTCCAGCACGGCGATGGCCTTGCCGCGCAAGGCATGATGATTCATCGATCCCAGCACCTTGGCCTGGAGCAAGCGTTCGATCGGATCGGATGCGAGGCGATTGTCGGCAACCAGGCCGCGGGCGTCGAGCGTTAGCCCGACCAGCCGCAGCGCTTCAGCCGTTTTCGGGGGACGACGTTGTTTCACCAAGGACAGAGCCAGGCCGCGCCGCGCGGCCGTCAGGTCGGCGTCGGACTGCTGGCGTTCGCTCAGTTTCCTGAACAGCGCCTCCGCGGATACGAAGCTGCCGATGCGCAGATGGAACTCGGCAGCCGCACGCAAGGCCAACGCCGGGGCGTCGGATGCTTCGACCGCCTTTTGATGATGGTCCACCGCATCCTTCAACATGCCGAACATTTCGGCGCATTGCGCCAGGGTAGAATGCTTCACCTGAGACGGCAGTATGTCACCGGCCTGGTCCATCTCGGCCTTGGCGGATTTGTATTGGCCCATGCCAATGAGGTGGCGCACGAGATTGATCCAGGTCTCAGGTTGTTCTTTGGCCAGGGCGACGGCGCGGCGCAGAGCTTTCTCCGCCTCTGCGGGAGACTGACCGCCTGCGGACAGAATCTGCCCCATCCATAGGTGATCGCGATAGTTTGCCGAGTTGCTGGCAACCACCTGTTTGACCAGGTACTCGGCCTTCTTCAAATCGCGCCGGTTGTACGAATGAGCGACGTAGTAGCGGACGAGTTGATCGGTGGTCCCCTGTTTTTTCTGCAGGCGTGCCAGGACTTCCTCGACCTCGTCGAATCGCTGCGCTTGCGACAAGAGGATCAGGAGTTGCTTGGTGGCGAGCGGGTCGCGGCTGCCGAGGTCAAGTGCCCGGCGATAATTGGCGATGGCCTGATCGGGTCGGCCCTGGCGTTCGTCGAGTTCGGCGCGCGCCTGGACGATCGGATGCCACCCGGGCCGCTGCGCCGACGCCACGGTTAAAAGATGGCGAGCCCGCTCCAGTGTTCCCGCGCTGGCCTTGCGTTCCAGGCGGATGATGCGCAGCGCCTCGCCGAAGCTGCCATCCACGCCGCCGTCCCCCTCGATCTTTTTGATCGCGGCAATCGTCGAGTTCGCCTTGGCCATGTCATTCTGGATCAGGGCCAACTCGAACAATTGCATATGGATTCGCATGTCCAGCGCGTGAAGTGGGGTACGCAACATCCGCCTCAGGGCGCGTTCCGAATCGCCATATCGCCCGGCATCGTAATAGGCTTCCGCCAGCGCTTGCAACAGGGCCGATTGTTCGCCCTGCGTGAATCCGCCAAGGGCGTCCTCCAGACGTTTCAGCCCGGCGACGGCGTCCGCGTCAAAATGTTTGGCCCAGAAGCGGATCTGGCCCAGACGGAATTCCGCGCTTCCCTTGAATCGCGCCTCCGCGGTCCGCATCAGGGCCTTTGCTTCTTGTCCGGCCGTCTTGCTGGCCGACACGGAAACGAGCATGAGCCAGAGTTCATGGCTCTGGGGATGCGACTTGATCGTTTCGTTGAGGAGCGTTTCAGCGGCGGCGCGATCGCCCTGGAGGAAGAGACACTCGGCCCGCAGCAAAGGCGCATCGGGTGAACCGGGCGAGGCTTTCTCAACCGCGTTCACCTCGGCCTCGAGGCGCTGCTTTTCAACCGGGGTTTTGTACCGCCCGCTTTGCAGCAACAGGCGCGTGAACTCGACCCGGCGTTTGGCCGCCTCCTTGCCATCGCCGGTGCGTGCGATCAGTTCCTGGTAAACGCGCAACGCCTCTTCAGCATTGCCGAGGGCCCAGGACGCATTGGCCATGCCGCGTCGGGCGGTCATGGAAGTGGGATCGGCGCTGGCGGCGCGTTGGAATGCCGTCAACTGGAGCGCCGGTTCATCAAGTTGTTCGTAGCAGGCTCCCAGGTACAAATCGATCTGGAACGCCAGCTCCTTCATCGTCTTGAGGGAAGGCCGAATCTTCTCGAAGAGTCGGGCTGCCTCGAACCATCGGCCGCGCGCCATGTCGCGGCGCGCGTCGAGGTACTGGGCCGACAGAGGGTTGACCTCTCGCACTTCGTCGCTGACGCGCCGGGCGTCCTCCAGGCGGCGTTCCTCGATCAGCAAATTCGCCAGGCTCCAGCGCAGTTCATACTGCTGATCCTTGGGCACCGTCTTGAGCCCCAGGCGTAACTTGTCGATCGCCAGGCTTCGCTTGCCGTCCTGTCCGTGGTATTGGGCCAGAGCCAGGTAGAGGCGTGGTTCGCCGGGATGGTGTTTCAAGCCCTCTTCGAGGTGTTTCAAAGCAATGCGGGCGTTACCCTGTTCTTGAGCGTGTTGCGCGGCGAGGCTGAGCACGCCCGGGTCGGTCGGGGCCTTTTCAAGCGCAACCACCAGCAAGCGTTCGATCTCCTGAGTGTGACGGGCTTCTTTGCCAAAGTCGGCGCGCTTGAGTGCGTTAACCAGGCGGACATAGGCTTCGGTCTTGCCCGCGTCGATCCGGATCGCCCGACGGAATGCCTCCACGGCCGGGACCGGTTGTCCCTGGGCTTCATGCCAAAGGCCCACAAGGTAGGGGATTTCGGCGGAATCGGCGTGATGCTTCTCAAGATAATTCAGGTGTTCCTTGGCGTCGGTGAAGGAACGTCCCGCGATGAGGTTTTCGGCGAGACGCTGACGCAAGCCATGGCGGTGCGGATCCTTGGCGAGAACCTGCTCGATCACAAAGCGAGCCCGGGCGCGGCGCTGGTGCGTATTGGCGAGCCGCGGGTCGGACAGGATCATGCCGAGATGCTCGCGTTCGTCGAGGTCCTCGCGCCGGAACTCCAGGTATCGGCCAAGGTACTTGGCGGCGCGGGGTAGTTTGCCGTCTTTTTCCGCCTGATTGGCTTGCCAGAGCAACGCCTCGGCGATGTTGCCCGCTTGCAGCCGGTGCATGCTGTAGACGCCGCCAGCGCAGAGCCCGAGGCTGAAGACGAGCAAGAAAAAGAAACGGGTGTTGATCTTGCGCATGAGGGGGTCCATCCAGGGGTGATCGTTCGATGAGGAATCAGAAATGATGTTGCGTTTGGCCCCTCGCCTTTGGCGAGCGGGAACCCAGGGATTCCCGCTCGCACAAGATGAGCGCCCAAGCGAAATCAGCAAATTTGCCTACGCAGCCTTTTTCATGCGGCGGCGCAGAAGAACCACGACAGGCAGACCCAAACCGGCAAGAACGAGGGAAGTTGGTTCAGGCGTGGCGTTGGGATTGCCCTCGCCTTCGCCACTGCCGCCGGGGCCGTCCGTCGGCGTGATGGTCACGATGGCCTGGATCGAGCCCGGCGCCCCGCCGGGTTGTCCGGGAGGCGTGAAACTGGAGATGGCCACGGAGTATTTCCGCCAGCCCACGTCGTCGGCGCCCAGGACGATTTCCGCCGTCGTGGGCGAGGTCCAGGTGTTCAAGCCGGGCAACATGCTCTTGGTTGCCACATTGCTGGCGTTGAAGAGGCCCGCGAAGCTGACGCTGTCGCTGGTCTTTTTGGTGCCCGAAGCGCTGCTCGTTGCCATCACGTCGGTGAACGTGACCGCGAGGCTGAACGGGACGTTCGAGAAGCTGTCGGGCGAGCCGTCGCCCGCAGTGCTCGAGGCGGTCAGGTTGTAGATAATGATGCCCGAATCGCCACTGGCCACCCCGCTGCTGCCCTTGAACAGCACCGACGAACTTTTGATCGGGTTGTTGTTGTTGAAAATGGTCGCATCTGCGCCGGAATAACCCCAGGGAATGCTATCCGCACGCACGCTCGCGCCCACCACCAACAGCACCGCCAGCGCGGCGCTCAGTCGTACCATCGTTTTTCTCATCTCTGGCATCCTTTCCAAATTCAAAAGAGGGAACCATTTGCAAGGTTTATTGCCTGAATCACCCGGCAACCCCTCGGAACGCTCGCATGGTGTCGATCGTGGAAGCCCATCGTCGCATCGTGCGCGCCGAGGCGTTGCCACACGGGCGGCATGTTAATGAAATCCGGCGAAGCGAGTCAAGGCCAACCAAACCCCGCGTGGGCGTTGCTTTTTCGTCAGGCGGGCTCAGGTTGCCCCAGGTTCCCAAACTCAAGTTAGCTGGCATTCCCACCAGCCCCATGCGCAAGCGTGGGGTCCGCCCCCGAGCTTGCCCTCGGCGCTGGTGGACCGCCTCCTTTCCGCGTCGGCGCACAAGTTTTTTTGCTCAGCTGCTTGACCTTCGCGTCGCGCCTGCGACAATTTCACCATACCGCTTTAGTCCCACCCCAAGGAGCAGTTTATGCGTCACATTTCCCGAACTCTCGTTCTCTTGTTCGCCGCTCTTACCGTGACAGGAGTCCTTTGCTCCAGTTTTGAAGCAACTGCTCAAGTCAAAAAAAAGGGGAAAAAGAAAGCCGGCAAGAAAGACGTGGAAAAAACGGACGACAAGAAACCCAAAACGGAAGTGAAAAAGAAAGAAGATTTCAAGCCGGACCAGGCTCAGGTGGAACTGAAATACCTGGACAAGGATAAATCCTACTGGGTCTTTGATGTCGCCTTCGGCGCCGATGGCAAAACGCTCGCGGCGGCCTATCGCAACTACTCCATCAAGATCTGGGACATCGGGACCAAGAAAGACGTACAGACCCTCAAAGGTCCGGCCAAGGACGCCCGTGGCCTGGCGGAATACAAGAGCATCGTCTTTCTCAAGGATCAAGTCCTCGTCGGCACCGGTTTCTGGAACGTCAAGAAAAAGGCCGCCCAGGGTGAAGTGCGCGTCTGGAACGCAAAAGACGGCAAGGCAGGCAAACCCCTCGACGGACATGCCGCGGCCGTGGAAGCCATCGCCGTCTCCAAGGATGGCAAAACCCTTGCCACCGCCAGCAAGGATGGGACCGTCCTCATCTGGGACATCGCCGGCGGCAAGACCACGCAGACCATCAAAGGACACACCGACGACGTCACCAGCGTCGGTTTCAGCCCCGACGGCAAGCAACTCGTCACCACCAGCAAGGACCGGACCCTGCGCGTCTGGACCATCGCCGATGCCAAGGAATTGGCCAACTTCAAGGTCGAGCGCGAGGTCGAAGTCAAGGTGACCAAGGGCAAGGGCAAGGGCGCCAAAACCATCGTCACCAAGAAAAAGGAACTGGGCCGCGAATTCACCACGGCCCTCTTCACCAGCGACGGCAAGCGCGTCATCGCCGGCAACCTCGACGGCATCATCAAGATCTATGACGTCGACGGCAAGAAGGAAGCCAAGGAACTCAAGGCCCACGAAGGCGTCTGGGCTCTCGCTCTCAGCCCGGATGGCTCCAAATTCGCGACCGGCGGCTGGGACGGCACCATCAAAATCTGGAACACCGCCGCCGGCAACGAGCTTCGCACCATCAAGGCCCACATTCGCCTCGGCTCGACGCCGGTTGAAGGAGGGACGGTTAATTCTCTTAGTTTCAGCCCGGATGGGCAATGGCTCGCCTCCGGCGGCATCGACGGGACGGTCAAGATTTGGAGCGTGAAGTAAACCATTTTCCTCGTTTAGCGCTCGCATGCCGCCACGCGGGCGCTAAACGAAAAAATCAAAGACTCGGCCGCGTCTCAATCGCCCGTTTGATAATCCCCATTACCTCCTCGCGCTCGTTCCCGACGATCGGCAAGCGCGGGGCCCGTGTCGTCTCCGTGCCATATCCGCATTCCGCCGCCGCCAATTTGATGTACTGCACGAGCTTGACGTGCGTATCAAGGTGCAAGAGCGGCGTGAACCAGCGGTAAACCTTCAGTGCTTCCGCGTAGTTGCCCGCCATCGCCAACTCCCAGAGCCGCACCGATTCGCGCGGGAAGGCGTTCACCAATCCCGACACCCAGCCGACCGAGCCGAGCATCACGCTTTCCAGCACCAGATCATCGACGCCGGAGAAGAGGATGTAGCGATCGCCGCACAGATTCTTGATATCGGTGATTCGCCGAACGTTGTCCGACGATTCCTTGATGGCGATCAGCGACTTCTCGTCGGCCAACTCCACGAACATCCTCGGCGTGATATCGACGCCGTAGGCGGGTGGATTGTTGTAAACGAGGATCGGCAAATCGGTCGCTCGCGCCACGGTGCGGAAATGCGCCATCGTCTCGCGCGGGTCGGCCTTGTAGATCATGGCGGGCAGCACCATCAGGCCGTCCACGCCGATCTTTTTCACGTCCTCGGCAAAGCGGCATGCCAGCCGCGTGGTCGTCTCGGCGACGCCGGTGAGCACGGGGATGCGTTTGCGGACCTGGGCGACGGTCGCCTTCAACACCTCCAACTTTTCGCCGTATTCGAGGGTCGTGTTCTCCCCGACGGAGCCGAGCATGATGATGCCGTGCATGCCGACGGCGATCATTTTCTCGACGTGCGCGATGGTCGCGGGGATGTCAAGGGATTGATCGGCGTGGAACTGCGTGGTGGATGCGGGGTAGATGCCGTGCCAGGCGGTCGCCATTGGTGTAAACCTCTCCTATACGCCCGCAGCCGACAGGCTGCGGGATTTCAGCTTGATGATCCCAGCTTGACGATCCCGCAGCCTGACGGCTGCGGGCGTTGGAGCGACTATTTCGTCTCCACCGTCACCGCCAGCACGATGGGCGCTGACCGGTCCGGCCCCTTCACAAACTCGATTGCCTTCAACATCGCGCTGCGACCCGGCGTAATGCTCAGGTATCGCATCTGCTGACCGCGCATCATGAACGCGAACTCGGATTTTGGGACATCGACCCGGCGAATGTAATCCGCGAAGTGGACGCCGTTCTTCAACGAGTGATCTTCCGTCTTGCCGTCGGCGTAGTGAATCCGGACGATCAACGCGACCGCGTTCTCCTTGCTATACGGGTAGCCCCAGCCGCTGACGCCCGAGAGCATGTGAATGGCGCGGGCCGGCAGGCTGCATTCCAGCATCGCCGACCGGGGCATCTTGGCCGACAAGGGACCATTTGCGCTGTAGAGCATGATGACATTCGGCCTCGCCTTTTCGCCCGGATCAACGAAATGGAACGGAACGCCCTTCACGATGCGTGGTTTCCAGGCCGGTAAGATGAGCCGTTCGATGGTTGACTCCGTCGAATAGAACATGCCGCGCGTGCTGGTGATGGTCGCGGCCTTTTCCATTGCGAGGGGCACGAACTTGCCGCGGGCGGTCAGAAACTCCAACAGATCGATCAATTCTTCCTGCTTGAGTTGTTTCTCGAAGCCATCGGGCATCAGCGATTTCTTGGAGGCGATGAGTGAGTCGATGTCATCGCGTTCGACCACCAGCTTTTTCCCCTCGGTGTTGAATAGTTCAATGGTCGTTCTGGTTTCCGAGGCGAGCAAGCCGTTGAGCACCTTGCCCTTCTTGGTCTCGACCGTGTAGACGCGATAATTCCCCTCAACAGCCCGGCTCGGGTCGAGGATATCGATGAGCAGATGTTCTTTCGTATGCGCCGCGACGCCGGAGAGGTCGGGCCCGATCTTTGCGCCTTCGCCGGAATGGGTGTGACAGAGGGCGCAGTGTTTCTTGAAGTGCGCCTTGCCGCGGGCGACATCGCCGGTTTTCTTGAGCAAGGGCAGGAATTCGTCAACGACTCGTTGCCGATCGGCATTGGGCAACCCACCGCCTTTGGTCAAAAGGGCTTTCGCGCGCGCGGCAATCTGTCTGTCGGGATGCGACGCGAGCGCCTGCTTCTGGTCGAGCGGCAACTCGCCGAACGTCAGCGTGCCTTTTTCGACGGCGTCGAGGAATTGCCGCGTCAATTCGGCCCGGCTCAAAAGTATGCTCAGCGCTGCGGCGCGCGCCTGCGGTGTGAATGTTGCCATGCGTTTGAGCAGCAAGCCGCCGAGAGCGGGCGACGGGCTGTCGGCGACGACATTGAGGATGCCGGCGTTAAGCTGGGGCGAGGAACGCGGCGTGATCTGTGCGAGGAATTGATCGAGCAACTTCACATCGCCGGGTTGAAACTCAATCAGTTGTTGGGCGGCGCCAAGGCGCTGGGCGTCGGATTGTTTGGCGTCAAGGAAGGTCGTCAGCAGACTCCTTTTCACCTCGGCCGATTGTTTCTCGAACGCGGTCGATCCCATCGCCTTGGCGAGTTGCATGAGCTGGGCTCGCGAGGAGGCGGGCAACTTCGGCAGCAATTTCACGAGCCCGGCGTCCAGGTCAGCAGCAAGCTTCACGTAGGTTCCCTTCGGCCAACCTTTCGCCAAGCCTGCGAGGATGGCCTGGGTGGTCGCGGATTGGCCGTCCGTCATCGCGCCGAGGATGCTGTATACCGACTCCGTCGGGCCTCGCCGCGCGTAATTCTCGGCGACAACGCGGACGATGGCAATTCCATTGGCCGGAAGCTTTGGATTGGCGACGGCGACCGCGTGGATGAAAGCGAAGGAGTGTTGCGCGGCCGCTATCGTCAGGGCGTCAGGAATCCAGCGATCGTCGAGGTTCTCGGGTCGGGCCAATGCCTTGACAAGATGGTGCCCCGTGTCCCTCGCGCCGGGACCCTCGGAAATCCTGAGCAGGGCCGCAAGGCGCACGTGCGGATCACGATCGTCAAGGAAACCGCTCGCCATGGCTGGGCCCATCCTGGTGGCGGACAAATTGAGTGCGGCCGTACGGCGCACGGCAGCCGACCTGTGCCTGATAATGCCGGCCGCGGTCTCGCCCATGAGTTGGTCGCCGGCGCCCAGGCCGTGCAACGTCCAAAGGCAATGCATCACGCCGCCGTTGAACCCAATCTCGTCAACACTCGCGTCGGCAGCCAATTTCAACAGGGCGGGGACAACATCCTTCTTGCCGCGCTCGATCAGCAACCGCTGGGCGTGCTTGCGCCAAAATAGATTGTCGCTTTTGAGGGCGGCTACCATTTGAGCGGGGGTTTTTAGGGGCGGGGATCCCACGGCCTTTCGGCCGTGGGCGTCTGGGGTTTTCATGACGAGGCGGTAGATTCGGCCATGCACCTTGTCGCGCAGGGGCGTGACGAAGGCGTTGCCCTTGCCGTTTTTGAAGCCGGGGGGCGTGGGGTTATGCTGAACGATGTAGTTGTACCAGTCGATGACCCAGACATTGCCGTCGGGTCCGACCTCGGCCATGATCGGGGCGCTCCATTCGTCGTCGCTGGCGAGCAGGTTCCAGGAGTTGCGCGCGGTGAAGTTACTGCCGTCTTTGTTGAGGACGAAGCTGGCGATGAGATGGCCGGTCGGTTCGGTTACGAAGGCGACGCGGTTCCAGTATTCTTTCGGATAGGTCCGCGCGGTGTATAGGGCGTGCCCCGCCGCCGCCGTGAAGCCGCCGTGCCAATCGACTTGCCGAACCTTGTCCGTGATCGGGTAGAATTTGTTGCTGGTCGCGATGGTGGGCAGCACGCTGGCGGACAGGCCGCGAACTTTTTCGTAGTAGCGATTCGGGATCGGCATGAAGACGCTCGGGTTGCCGTTGGCGGTGGAGCCGAACAGCAGGCCCTCTTCGCTGAAACCGACGCCCCAGCTGTTGTTGCTGGTGGAGCGGAGGAATTCGAGTTTCGTGCATTTTGCTCCGGAGGCACCGGGGGCTGACGCCCCCGGCTCGGCGGATAATTTGAAGCGGAAGAAGCCCTGGCCGAACTGGTGGTTCTCGCCGCCCACGGTCCCGTTGAAGCCGGAGTAGCCGACGATGCCGTAGTACCAGCCGTCGAAGCCGTAGTGCAAATTGCTCGGCCCCGCGTGGGTATCGCGCGTGCCCCAGCCGGTGAAGAGGATCTTGCGTTCGTCGCAAACGTCATTGCCCTTCGTGGAGCGCAAGAAGAGCGTGTGCGGCGCCGAAAGCACCACGACGCCGCCGTGCGCAAACGCGAAACCGGTCGGAATCGACAGCCCGTCCGCGAACACGGTAAACTTGTCGGCCACGCCGTCGCCGTCGGTGTCCTCGCAGATGACGAGCCGGTCATTCCCTTCCCCTTGTTTGCGCAGTTGATTTGGATAATCAACCGACTCGGCGATCCACAGTCGGCCGCGCTCGTCCCAGTTCATGCAGATGGGCCGTTTGATCCTGGGCTCCGAGGCGTAAAGCTTCAACTCGAAATCGGTCGGGTGCACAAAGTGCTTCATCGACTCGGCCGGTTCGAGGGGCAATTGCATCTTGGTGAGTGGACCCGTGCGCGGGCCGACGCGCGGCGCATAGTGAGGGATCTTCGCGTCCTTGTACTCGAAAGGCTTGACGTCCTTCCGCAGGGCGGTCATGGGAGGCCGAAAACCGATGGACCATCGGCTTCGCATTTTCCCGCCGGCCGCCCAGCGAATGCCGCGCGCCATCAAGTCGTGAAAGCCAGCGTTGCTCCAGGTGCGCTGGTCGTGCCCCCAGGCGGTGTAAAACACGCGGCCGTTGCCGTGCGTGCGAACCCAGGTCCACGGCTCCTTGCCGCGATATTCGAGCACGGTGCGATCGGTCGGATTGTGTTTGGCGTGTACGTAGGTTTCGTCGAAGCTCTCGAATGCGGTGAATCCGTTCATGATGGGGTGTTCTGGCTCGGCGATGGTCGTGCGCACCGTACCCGCGCCGTGGGATTTGAACTGAGCGCCGACAAGGGCGATGTATTGCGTCGAGTTGCCGAAACAGGCCGACGCACAATGAATCGGGATAAACCCTTTTCCGGACGCGATGTATTCGAGCAAAACCTTTTCTTGGTCCGGCGTGATCCGAGTATGATTGGCGTAAATCACGAGGCCGTCATAGCGACTCAGGGTCCTGGCGTTGAGTGAGGCCAGATTGCTCGTGTAGTCCAGCTCGATGCCGCGCTTCGCCAAAATCGGTTGCAGCTGGCGAAAGCGCAGTTCTGGTTGATGATGGCCGTTGTCGCCCAGGAATAAGATTGCGATCGGCGCAGCCTGAGCGTGAACCGTGGACGGGATCAGGACACACCAGGCCAGGATGGCCAGCAGAGACCTGGGACGCATTGAAAACTCCTCGGGGGAATATTGACGTCGATTATTGTAAGCCCGTACTCAAGAAAATCACAACGATTTGTGGGCGATGCTTGCATGGAGACCCCGGCGCGGTTACGCTACTCGTCGGCGATGTTATCACACGACCGAAATCAAGGAGACGAGCATGTTGAAATGGGAGCTCATCAGCATCCTGGCGATGCTTGGCCTTGGCATCTTTGCGGTGGGCGCACGCGGGCAGGAGAAGGGGGCGGCATTGAAGAAGGCCGTGCTGTTCTATGCCTCCTTCGACGAGAAGCTGACGCCCGACATCGGGGCGGGCACGCTTGCCACGCGGTTCAATCACGAAAAGGAAGCTGGAAAATTCGTGTTTGCCGAGGGCTTCGACAAGAAGAAATTCCGCGTTGCCAAAAAGAAAGGCATTGCGGGCGGCTGTCTCGAAGCGGTGGACGTGTTGCCGCGAAACGGACGGATTTTCTACCCGGTCAAGGGCAACCTCGCGTTCAAGAAGGGCGGCTGGGGCGGCGCCATGTCGATGTGGATCAACACCGACCCGAACAAGCTCTTGAAGACCACGTTTTGCGATCCAATTCAGATCACGCAAAAAGGCGCCAACAACGGCGGCATCTGGTTCGACTTCAACAACGCCAAGCCGCGCGATCTGCGCATGGGCGTTTTTCCCGCCGTCCGCGAAGGCACGGTCGGCGCCAAGGAAAGCGATGCCGGCGCGCCGATGGTGCGTGTGCCCAAGGTCGCCTTCAAGCAAGGGGAATGGCATCACGTCGTCATCATGTGGAAGAACTTCGATACCGGGAAAAAGAACGCTCACGCCACGCTCTTTATCGATGGCAAAAAGATCGGCGACGTCAAGGACCGCGCCATCGCCATGGACTGGGATGTCGAAAAGGCCGGCATTTACATCGCGGTCAACTATATCGGGTTGATCGACGAACTCGCGCTATTCAATCGGCCGCTCACCGGCGCGGAGGTGAATTTGCTGCACGAGAATCCCGGCCTTCTGACGGCGTTGAAGAAGTAACACGTTATTGACTGGTCATGCGCTCAAACGCATATCCAAAGATATGTCGAGTTGAACCTCATGCCGGATCGGATGATGATCTTCCACCGAGCACAGCTGTTTCTGTTTTTTCGGTTGCATAACGGGACTGAGGTTTTCGTTGTCCTTGTTGCCTGCACAGGGATGAATGCCCGCCAACATACGCAACAGCGATCGTCAACCGACCGGATGAAGGCGTGGTTCAAATGGCGTCGGGTTCGGGTAACCCAAGGATTGCCGAAAGAAGGCGAACACGCCGTTGCTGACACGACTGATGTGAGAAGTCCCCTTTGCTCCATAACCTATAAATTTGCAACACGTTACAGCGTTTTTTTTGCGGACTTCTCACGGGGCGCGGGGGGTATCCAGACCGGGAAGTTTGGGCAAGCCAGGTAGATTTGGATTGTCCCCTCGGTTTGAACCAGGCCCCCAAGGCGGCCTGGTTCAAGTGAGGGACACAGCGAGCCGCCGGGCTTGTCCCGGCGGTGCATTCCGATTCGCCTTGGTTCACCGCCGGGAAAAGCCCGGCGGCTCGCGGATTGTTTGTTACCCTAAATTCGATCGATTTGAGCCAGGCCCCCAAGACGGCCTGGTTCAAGTGAGGGTCACAGCGAGCCGCCG
>JACPPF010000182.1 GCA_016191165.1 Planctomycetota bacterium | reverse complement strand
GATCCCCTGGCTCGGCAAAAAACGCCTGCGCCTGGTCTTCGGCTGAGGCTCCGTGGGGTTAAGTCTTGTGCTAACATTTGACCCGCCAACCGGGTCGAAATGTTAACACGACGAACACGCGTGGGAATCCAGGCTAGCAAACCAGCGCCAAGAAACCCTGATGGTGCTTTCCCACGTCATGGTCTCCCGTCGGTTATTTTCATTTGCAAACGACGGGACCGAAGTTAAAATAGGTTCACCTGGCTTTTCCCGCCCAGAGATGTTGCACGATGAGCGAACCTACCCCCGCGTTTCGCGTGGACCCGACGACTGCGCCCGCCAATCCGGTCGCCGCCGCGCTTGCGTCCGACCCTTCGGTCAAGCAAATACGTGATTTTGCCTTCGCGGTTGTCCTGATGGAGAGCGGTCGGCTCGGCGAACGGCAGCTAATCCGTGCCACGCGGGACTGGTCGCCGCAGGGCCAGCGCACGCTTGCGGAACAACTGGCACACCAGGGCCTTCTCAGTGCCGAGGAATGTATCGGTTTGGAAGCCAAGGCGACGTCCTATCTCAACGAAAGCGACCCGGCGATGCAAAGCGATTCCCCGACCGATCCCGGCGTGACCACGGCCTGGACCGGTCCAGCCGGGGATCAAATGTCGCGCCTTGGCCGACTGCTGGGAATATTCCATCCCGCGCACGCCGATGCCGCGGAGGAAGGCCGACAGGTCACGACCCGCTTTACTCTCCTGCGCAAACTGGGTCAAGGAGGAATCGGCGCCGTGTGGCTGGCGCGTGACGAGAATCTGCGCCGCAACGTCGCCATCAAGGAACTCATCGTTCGCTCCGGGGTCTCCGACGCGGTCGCTCGTCGTTTCCAGCGCGAGGCCGAGATTACCGGACAACTCGAGCATCCGAATATCGTGTCCATCTACCAGTTCGGCGAGGACGCCGAGTCTGGCCGGGCGTTCTACGCGATGCGATTCGTTGGGAAAAAAACGCTGGCGGACGCTGTGAAGGAGTACCACGAAAAATGCGCGGCCGGCATGGATGTGACCCTGGATTTGCACCGGCTCCTATCGGCGTTTCTGACCGTTTGCCAGGCGATCGGCTATGCTCATTCGAGTGGCGTGATTCATCGCGACCTCAAACCCGATAACATCGCGCTGGACAATTTTGGGCAGGTCATTGTCATTGACTGGGGCCTGGCCAAAATGTTGGAGGATGGTGATCAACACGAAGGGATTGCCGACGCGAGCGGGGGCACGCGCGATGGCGCCGAACGGACCGTGGCCGGGCACGTCCTCGGCACGCCGCTGTACATGGCGCCTGAGCAGGCCGCCGGTCGTTTGGACGAGGTCGATGAGCGAACGGATATTTACGGCCTTGGCGCGATCCTGTTTGCCATCCTTACAGGTTTCGCGCCGCACGAGAAAAGCCATTCGTCCCTGTCCACCGCGACCAAGGTTTCCGAGTTTCTCAATTCGATAGCCAGTGCTCCGACGCCCCGGGTCAGCGATCACATCGCGACTGTCGATCCGGGGCTGGCTGCCATTTGTGAAAAGGCGATGTCCAACCGGCGGTATGTCCGGTACGAAAGTGCCGGCCAGCTTGCCGAGGACGTTCAACGTTGGATGGCGGGAGAACCCGTGTCCGCTCATTCCGAGCCGCTTTCCCGTCGAATCAACCGCTGGATCGCCCACCATCGCCGATGGTCGCAGGTAATCGCCATCGCATTCATTGCCGTCCTGGTTGCCGGCATAAGCCTCGGCTTCATGGCGCGCCAGAAGCAAATCGCCGAGCAACATGATCAATTTCACGACATGCTGGCTCACGCCCGGCAAATGGAAACCCAACTTGGCGGGGCCGCACGCTCACTCGGACGGAATGTCCGTTTCATGACCAACGTGCCGGGGATCCAGGGAATCATCTCGGCGCGTGGCGGCAACGGGGAGAACGAGGCGGATGATGTTTGGCGGGAGCGTATCGAACGGGTCTACCAGGGCCTGCTGCGGGCCAACCCCGAATACTTGTCGGTTTCATACATCCAGGTTGAAGGTAAAAACAAGTCCAAGGAAATCGCCCGGGTCGCGCGCCAGTCTGGAGACGCGGATCAGATTTTTGTCGTGCCCAAGAGCCGCCTGGCCGTTTTCGAAGAGGAGACGTTGATCCACGACGTCGCAAATTTGCAACCGGGCGAAGTGAAATTGTCCCACAAACCTCTGGTCCGCAAGGGTGTGGTCAGCCGACGTCACGGACTGGCTCTAGTCGCGGGTGCGCCGGTCTACAATGAAAAAAATGGCGTCAGCCAGGGCGCGGTTGTGATCAAGATGAGCCTCGCCGATGTGATTCGCCAGATCGCGAGGGGCCTTCGCAAGGGCCCTTATGAAATCTTTGTTACCGACACCCAAGGATCGGTCCTCATGAGGCAACAACGCGACAGCCAAATGGAACGGGAATCGGGAAAGCTCGACCTTTGCACGATCCTCCCCGACCTGCGGGACTTCTTCGCGGATGCCGGCGATCAACATTTCCTGAGCGACGGCCACACGTATGTCGCGTTGCGCGTGCGCCTCGATCCCGACGACCATCACACGGTCGTCGGAATTGTTTTCCGTTTGTCACTGGACCGCTGAATGCCCTCGGTTATTCCTGGCGCTTTTTGCCCTTCCCCGCGGGTGGCGCCTTGGGATCGAATACGACATCTCCTTCAAACCGATCGACCAGGATCGTCAGCGCGGGATTGGTCAACGCCTGGGTGACAAAGGCGCCTGGCGCCGGCGTTTTCAACTTCCAGTGGACGATCAGTTTGCCCGCTTTCACCTCGAGCGATTTGGCCTCGACCGAATACCCGCCGGTGCGCTGCACCCCGCCCGCGATGACGATGAGCATTTGCTTCTTCCAGTCGATCGACTGAACCTTGAGCAGCCGGGCAACGTCGGCGCTTGCCTTGTCCGCGTCGGCGCCGCGCAATTTGGCGAGTTGCGCCGCCGTGCGGATGACGACCGCGCCTTGCGCGATACGCGCCGGCGTCCTGGCGTGAATCTTCGGCGCGTCCGGCGGCGAAACGAGGAGAAACGAGAGCGTCACGGTGAAGGAGAGCATTCGTGGTTCCTTTCTGATGGCGTGCGTTGAATATCGTTAACAGGGCAATGGGGACTCGGGAGCGCTGGCGATCGGAGGTGTTGTCGAAAAAAACTCCGGTCGCGCTTTCGCTCCCGGCTCGCTCCATACTCCGATTGTATGCGGAATGCCCTTTGCGATAAAATGAATCGGTAGACTTTTTTCGTGCAGGAGGCATCCGCATGAGCATCCTCGGCAAACACTATTTCGCCGGCCAATGGCGCCCTGCCACGGGCCAGACATTCCCTAGCACGAGTCCCGCGCGTTTGAGCGAAACCATCGGCACGTTTCCGCTCGGCACGAAGGCCGACGCCGACGAAGCCGTCGCTGCCGCGCGTGCGGCGTTCCCCGGCTGGCGGCGCACGAGTCGAATCTTGCGTGCGGAGTTGTTCGATAACCTCGCTCAGCTCGTCAAGCGCGAGACCGATAATCTCGCGCATCTCATGGCCCGCGAGTGCGGCAAGGTCGTCACCGAATGCCGGGCCGAGGTGATCGAAGGCCTGCACATGATCCAGTACGTCTTCGGCACCGGCCGCATGCCGACGGGCGACATCCTGTCGTCGGAGATTGCCGAAAAGGATGCCTTCATGCGGCGCAAGCCGTGGGGCGTGGCCGCGGTGATTACGCCGTGGAATTTCCCGTTCGCGGTGCCGCTATGGATGCTTGGGCCGAGCCTGGTCGAGGGGAATACAGTCGTCTTCAAACCGTCGGAGGACACGCCGGCGATTGGCCAGCGCATCGTGGAGTTGTTTGCCGAAGCGGGCTTTCCCCCGGGCGTCATCAATCTCCTCCACGGCGAAGGCGAAGCCGGCGAAGCGCTGGTCAAGAATCCCGGCGTCAACTGCGTCCTCTTCACCGGCAGCTACGAAGTCGGCAAACGTATCGCCGAAATCTCGGCCGGCTTTCACGACCGCATCGTCGCCAGTGAAACAGGCAGCAAGAGCGCCGTTATCGTTTGTGAAGATGCGAAGCTCGATCTTGCGGTCACGGCGGGAATCATCAGCGCATTCAAGACCAGCGGCCAGCGCTGCGTCAGCGCGGGACGCATTCTGGTGCATGAAAAGCTGATCGACGCCTACGCGGAGAAGTTCGTATCTGTTGCGAAACGATTGCATATCGGCGATCCGCTTGACGCGAACAACTTTACCGGGCCGGTCATCAACAAAGCGGCAATGGAAAAGATCGAACGCTACAACGTGCTTGCGAAGGAGGAAGGCGCCGAGATTTTGCTCGTAGGTCAGGCTTTCCAGCCTGACAGTCAGGCTGGAAAGCCTGACCTACGAGGTTGCTTCCTGTCGCCGCACATCTATCGCATCAAGCACGGCCCAAAAGTCCGCTGCATTCACGAGGAAGTCTTCGGCCCACATCTCGCGCTCATCCCGTTCAAGGACAACGAGGACGCCGTCCGTATCTACAACGACACCGAGTACGGCCTGTCGCTGGCGATCATCACCGAGAGCTACCGGACGATGCGCTACTTCCGCGACGAATGCGACTACGGCATGGGCTACGTCAACTTGCCCTGCATCGGCGCCGAGGTGCATCTGCCGTTCGGAGGCGTCAAAAAGAGCGGCAACGGGCATCCCAGTGCCGCGGGCCTGATCGAGGCGGTGACGCACAAGACGGCGTGGACCGTCAACCATGCTGAGGAAGTGAAGATGGCGCAGGGATTGACGACGGACGTGAAGTAGGCGTTTGCGACGCGCAAAGGCAAGCGTATGATGAGATGAATTGGCAGGAGATGAACATGACTGGAATCGACGCACTGCAATCGGTGCAATTTGTCGGGAAAAAGGGCAAGCGGCTTGCAGTCCTCAGTGCCGACGATTGGGAATGCCTGATCGAATGGCTCGAAACATTGGAGGACGCGAGCATCGCGCGCGAAGCGTTTGCCCAATTGAGGTCGGCCAAGGGGAATCGCAAACGTGCCGGCTGGCTTGAATGGGACAACGTAAAGGACAAACTCCGGTGATGGAATATGTCGTCCATGTTACGCCAGCCGCGTGGAAAGAGATGAAAGCTCTTCCCGGGCACATGCGCCAGCGCGTCCGCAAAGCCGTGGATGACTTGGCCGACGAACCGCGACCGTCGAAGAGCAAGAAACTTGACATTCCCGACTTGCCAACCGAAGTTCGTCGATTGCGACTCGATCGCTGGCGAATCGTTTACGCCGTCTCGGACGCCGAGGAGACGGTCGATGTTTTCGCCATTCGCAAGCGTCCGCCCTACGATTACGGCGACTTGGAGTCAATTCTCAAGGACTTTCCGAGCTGAGTACAGCCAATATGAACTGGCGCGATTTCATCGCTGAGCTATACGGAAAAGCCCCGCACGCGGTCGGTTTCACCTGCAAGCCGGACTTTCGACCTTCGGCAAGCATCGCGGAAATCACGAATCTAGAGCGACAACTCAATACCTTACTGTCGACCGATCTTCGATCACTTCTCTTGGATACCAACGGCGTAATGAACTTGATGAAAATAGACGATGGCGATTGGTTTGAAGAGCACTGGCTCCTTTGGACTGTTGCGGAGATCATCGAACAGAATATTTACTTACGACGCGCCTCCATGCGTCCCTACGATGACAATCGTCCGTACTGTCCTCGCGCCGATGGCCTGCTGTTCTTTGCAAATGATGGAGCGGATGGGATTTTCGCTCATCCGGTCAAAGCCCAAAGAGCGGCGGAGCCAAGCGTCTTGGTATGGACTCCGATTGGAGATGAGCTTACGTCGATAGCCTCGTCTCTGAAGGATTTCGTTGAAGGATGGCTGACGGGGCAAACTCCCCGCTATTGAGGGAAATCCATCATGTGGCAATTCGCCGGTCGCCAAGTCCCCCTGATCCAAACCGCCCCCCCCGGCCCGAAGGCGCGCGCCCTGCTCGACCGCGACCAGCAGTACATGTCGCCGTCCTACACGCGCATCTATCCCCTTGTCTGTGCACGCGGGTCCGGGGCCGTCATCGAGGACGTGGACGGCAATCTCTTTCTCGACTTCACCGCCGGCATCGCCGTTACCGCGACCGGGCATTGCCATCCGCAAGTCGTCGCCGCGATACAAGATCAGGCGGCGAAGTTGATCCACATGAGCGGCACCGACTTCTACTATCAGCCGCAGATCGATCTCGCCGAACGGCTCGCCAAGCTCGCGCCGGGCACGAGGCCGAAGCGCGTCTTCTTTACCAACAGCGGGGCCGAGGCGCTTGAAGCGGGCTTGAAGCTGGCACGCTGGCATACGCATCGCTCGCGCGCCATCGCCTTCTTTGGCGCATTTCATGGCCGAACGTATGGCGCGATGTCGCTGTCGGGTTCGAAGCTCGTGCATCGGCGCGGCTTCTCGCCGCTGGTGCCCGACATTCATCATGTCGCTTTTCCCCGGGGCTGCCAGCAATGTAGTCCTCTCGCTCCGCGAGAGGATTCCGTCACGCGGAGCGTGACGTCTTCGATCGAAGCTTGCAACTGCGTCAAACAGATCGAGGACACCGTCTTCAAGCGTGTCGCGCCGCCGGAAGAGGTGGCGGCGATCTTCGTCGAGCCGATCCAGGGGGAGAGCGGTTATCACGTGGCGCCGCCGGCGTTCCTACCGGCGCTTCGGGAACTTTGCGATCGGCACAAGATCCTGATGGTCGCCGACGAAGTCCAGACCGGCATGGGCCGTACGGGTAAGATGTTCGCGGTCGAGCACTGGAATGTCGAGCCGGACATCCTGTGCATCGCCAAGGGGATCGCCAGCGGCATGCCGCTCGGCGCCATTATCGCACGTGGAGACGTGATGGACTGGCCGCCGGGCAGCCATGCCAGCACTTTTGGCGGTAACCCGGTCAGCTGTCGGGCGGCGCTGGCGACCATCGATTTGCTGCAAGCCGAATACATCGCCAACGCCGCCGCCCGTGGCGAGCAACTGCGGGCCGGGCTTTGGCATCTGCAAAAGGAATTCCCGCTCATCGGCGACGTGCGCGGCCTGGGTTTGATGACCGCGATGGACCTGCGCAAATCGCCTGGCGACTCGACCCCCAACCCAGAATTGCGCGATTCCCTCGTCCAGGCGGCATTCCAGCGTGGACTGCTGCTCCTGGGCTGCGGCGAGAGTGCCATCCGTTTTTGCCCGTCCTTGTGCATTACGTCAGAGCAAATCGATACCGCCTTGCGTTTACTCCGCGAGACCTTGCAGGGCGATTAGCGACGAAAACTTTGGGGCGCTGCCTGGGCGTCAAGCGAGCAGCGAACAAAATGCACCGATTTTTCCGCGCGTGCACAATTTGCAAGCTATGGTTATTATGAGGGTTGTGCGGGATGCCTCGGAACCATTCCGGCAACAACCAAAACATTCGCAAACTGGAGACAGAGAAATGGCACTCCTCGAACGAGTCGACGCGCTGCGCGCGTCGGAGTCTGGACCTTCGCGCCCTCACTTTGATGACAATCAGGGTTCCCTCGACCTTTTTGACTTTGAGAACGAATTGCGCCGCCTTGCCGCGGCTAACCAGGAATTGCTGGATGAGATGCAATCCGGGGATGCCGAAAATCCACCGGCCGCGCCAGCAGTGGATGCCGAGGACCTGAATGTCCTGCGCATCGAAAATGCCCGGTTGCGGGCGCGCGTCGAGGAGTTGGAGGCATTCGCCGCCGGTGAGGGGGAGTCGCTTTGGCTTGAGCGCCAAAGTGAATATGAAGCGCTCCTGGAAGAGAAATCGGAGGTCATCCGCGGCCTGCATCAACAAATTCAGGAAATGCAGGAGTCGGTCAATCTCGGGGATACGCCGACCAATCTCACCGGAAGCGCGACGCGCCTCGGGCAGGCCGAGGAAATCTTGCACTTGAAGTGGGAGTTGGAGGAACAACGCCGGCAACTGGAACAGGACGAGAAGGATGTCATGGCCCAGATGCGCCAAATGGAGTTGTCGATGGCCAGGGAGCGAGCCGAGATGGCGCGCCAGCGCCAGGACGTGCAACGGCTTCAGGCGGAACTGACACGCGAAGTCGAAAACGCGGCTCGCGATCCCGAACTCCAGGAGCGGCTCAAGAGTCTGCGCCGTCCCGAGTCCAAGGCCAGCTTCGCCCAGCCGACTGCCGATCAGGCAGCGCTGCGCAACGACCAGAAGAGCAGCGGGTTCTTCCGTCGCATTTTCGGATAACCCGGACCAAGATAGCCGCGACCCGCAGGCGAGCGATACCAGCCCCACGCGCAAGCGTGGGGTTGGGCAGACTTCCAAAACCCCCAGCTTGCGCTGGGGGCTGGTCAAGTGCACTTCGATGAACGGTATTGCGGCTAAACTAAACGAGAATTCGAGGCAGTTGCGTTGCTGAGGCTTCCCGGCGGCCGCGCGCCGACGCCGGCGGGTTCGGATCGCCGTCGGTGACAGACGGCGGTGGCGGTGGGCCGTGGACGCGGGGGAGCGCGCGGAATCGGCGCGGTGAGGATTTGGAT